>CAXTPQ010000032.1:30774-35466 GCA_964246215.1 uncultured Terriglobus sp.
ATCCGGTATGGCTTGTTCTTGCGGGAGAAGGCGATCAGTTCGTCATCCGTCAACGGCGAAGGAGGACGCAGGACGATCGGCAGCGGCAATCCCGTCAGCGACCATTCCATGCGTCCTCCTTCGTCCGGCATGTATGCCGTGTGGGACTTAATCGGTTGTGAGTGTGCGGTTAGGCGACGACCTCAATGCCCATGGAGCGCGCCGTGCCCTTGATGGACTTCACAGCGGCATCGACGGAGGCGGCGTTCAGGTCGGGCATTTTCTGCGTGGCTATTTCGCGAACCTGCGCTTCCGTCACCTTGCCCACCTTATTCTTGTTTGGCGTACCGGAGCCCTTTTCCAGCTTGGCCGCCTTTTTGAGCAGTACCGGTGCCGGTGGTGTCTTGGTGACAAAGGTGAAGGTGCGGTCACCGAAGACGGTGATGACGACCGGGATCGTCAGGCCGGCCATGCCCGGGTCCTTGGTGCGTTCGTTAAACTGCTTGCAGAATTCCATGATGTTGACCTGCGCCTGGCCAAGTGCGGGACCGATTGGCGGCGCGGGCGTGGCCTTGCCGGCCATGACCTGGAGTTTGACGTAACCATTGATTTTCTTCGGTGCCATGGTTCTTTTCCTCTCGTGTATGAGGCCGGACTCTGGGTAGAAGCCACCGAAGCTCAGCCTGCAATTTGTCTACATAACGCATTCCTTGCTAGCTCTGACATCCCGATATCATTGGTGTTCTGAGCAAGGCAAGGATCTTCTTTGAGAGCCGCCGGGCAGTTTCCGCTACTCGACGTGCTTCTCCACCTGTGAGAATTCGACTTCGGTCGGCGTAGGCCGGCCGAAGATGCTGACCATCACTTTCAAGGTCTGCTTGTCCTCGTTCACGTCGTCCACCGCGCCGTTGAAGTTGGCAAATGGCCCTTCGGTAATGCGAACCTGCTCGCCCTTTTCAAACTTGACCTTCAGCTTTGGCTTGTCCTTCACCGTGTCAGCGCGGTTCAGCATCAGCATGACTTCCGCCTCGCTCAAGGCATTCGGCGTGTCACCCGTCTGAAGAAAGCCCGTGACCTTGGGGGTGTTCTTTACCAGATGCCAAAGATCATTGTCCAGATCCAACTCGACAAAGACGTACCCCGGCAGAAAGACGCGGTCAATGGTGTACTTCTTGCCGTTGCGCAGCTCGGTCACCGGCTCGGTAGGAATCTCAATCCGGCCGACCTTTTTCTCCAGGCCGAAAGCGCGTACACGGCTTTCCAGCGACTCTTTGACCTTGCGCTCAAAGCCGGAGTAGGCATGGATGATGTACCACTTCAGTGGGCTCTCGACCGCTGCCACTACTTCTTCACCCGCTTCGTCTCGCAAAGGTTCCGGCGTGCCTTCGCCCTCACCGTGCGCCGCAATGACTTCTTCGTGCCCGACTGCGGTCGATGTTTCCGGGACTAAATCTTGTGCCATGCTCTCCTGCCTGTACAGGGCGGCCTTGAACAGCCGCCTCTTGTGCGTTGCGGGTGTTGGTCGAATCCTAGTGTGCCGTCAGCCTGGTAATCAGGGCGTTCAGCGAATGATTGATGATGAAATCCACGATCCAGAAGAATGTCGCGAATGCGAAAACCGTTAAAACGACCACGGTCGTGGTGCTGCGGACTTCTGCCCTGGACGGCGTGTTGACCTTGTTCAGTTCGCTGCGTACATCACCCAGAAAGCTGCGAAGCCGCTCCGGTCCGGACTTTAACCGCTCCAGGCTGGTACCCTGCTGATCCGCAACTGCTATTGCCGCTTTGGCCATGCTTCGCCTCAAACTCTCTTCGTGCTTCTAAATCTCGCGTCCGGACACGCCGCAACGCGCCTTCGCTAAAACTCTCTCAGTGGTACTGGAACTGGCAGGGGCGCTCGGATTCGAACCGAGAAGTTCGGTTTTGGAGACCGACAGTTTAACCGTTGAGCTTACGCCCCTCTGTGTTTCGGAGCTCTCGCCCCACATGCCGGGCGTGCAAACATCCCCGCACACTCGGTGAAACACCTAATCATAGCCGATTTCGTCCGGCCTTGAAAACACCAGACATACGCAGGCAAGCTGCCGGGCAATAGGAAGGAGTTCCTCTAGGCCTGTTTCTTTGAATCTCGATCTGGCGTCTTTTTTGAGAACTTTTATCATCCGGGATAGAATCGTATTCGTTGACCGGCAATACTAGTTGGCGCCTACAGTCGACTTCGTCGGCTCACAAGAGAAGAAGGAGACCCGTCCATGAACCACGAATTTGACCACGCAGTTGGCGAACCCTTTCCCGGAAATCAGAGCGGCACCGCAGTTGCCGAAGCCAAGTGCCCGTTCCTGGGTGAGGCGCGCACCACCACCATGTCCGGTGCGCATACCAACGCGGACTGGTGGCCCAACCAGCTGAACCTGAAAGTGCTGAACCAGAACTCCCCACTGAACAACCCGCACAACAAGGCGGTAAAGTCAGAATTTAACTACGTCGAAGCTTTCAAGACGCTCGACCTGCAGGCGGTCGTCAAGGACCTGCACGAGCTGATGACCACATCGCAGGACTGGTGGCCCGCGGACTACGGCCACTATGGCCCGCTATTCATCCGCATGGCGTGGCACAGCGCAGGCACCTACCGGATTACCGATGGCCGTGGCGGCGCGGGCACCGGGGCGCAGCGGTTCGCTCCCCTGGACAGCTGGCCCGACAATGCCAATCTTGATAAGGCGCGTCGGCTGATCTGGCCGATCAAGCAGAAGTACGGCAACAAGCTCTCCTGGGCCGACCTGATCGTGCTGACGGGCAATGTTGCGCTTGAGTCGATGGGCTTCAAGACCTTCGGTTTTGCCGGCGGCCGCGAGGACGTTTGGGAGCCGGAAGAGGACACTTACTGGGGACCGGAAGGCAAGTGGCTGGACGATACCCGCTACACCGGCGATCGCCAGTTGGAGAACCCCTTGGCTGCCGTGCAGATGGGCCTGGTATATGTGAATCCGGAAGGGCCGAACAGCCGCCCCGATGCCGTTGCCTCCGCGCGCGACATCCGCCAGACCTTTGGCCGCATGGCGATGAACGACGTGGAAACCGTGGCGCTCATCGCCGGCGGACACACCTTCGGCAAGGCTCATGGCGCGGCCAATCCGGGCGAGTACCTGGGCACTGAGCCCGAGGGTGCCGACATGGAAGAGCAGGGCTTTGGCTGGAACAATACCTTCGGCAGCGGCAAGGGCAACCAGACCATCACCAGCGGCCTGGAAGGTGCCTGGACCAAGAATCCGACCCGGTGGGACAACGGCTACTTTGACAACCTCTTCAACTATGAATGGGAGCTGACCAAGAGCCCCGCCGGCGCACACCAGTGGACCCCCAAAAACGGCGAGGGTGCGGGCACGGTGCCTGACGCTCAGGACCCCAGCAAGAGCCACGCACCCATGATGTTCACCACCGACATCGCCATGATCGCCGACCCGGCCTATGCCAGAGTCTCAAAGCGCTTCCATGAGCATCCCGAGGAGTTTGCGGATGCCTTTGCGCGGGCGTGGTTCAAGCTGACGCATCGCGACATGGGTCCTGTGACTCGCTACCACGGCGAGCTGGTGCCCACGGAATCGCTCATCTGGCAGGATCCGATTCCGGCCGTGAATCATCCGCTGGTCGACGAAACAGACATTGCGGCTCTAAAGGAAAAGCTGCTGGCGTCTGGCCTGTCGATCTCGCAACTGGTTACGACCGCCTGGGCGTCTGCCTCGTCGTTCCGTGGCACGGACAAGCGTGGCGGCGCGAATGGCTCGCGCATGCGCCTAGAGCCGCAGAAGTACTGGGAGGTCAACCAGCCCGGCGAACTTGCCAGGATACTGGAGACGCTCACGGCTATTCAGCAGGCCTTCAATGGGGCGCAAGCTGGCGGCAAGAAGATTTCGCTTGCCGACCTGATCGTCCTCGGCGGCTCGGCCGCGATCGAAGCCGCGGCAAAGAAGGCGGGCCACGATATCGCGGTCCCGTTCACAGCTGGCCGCATGGATGCGACCCGCGAGCAGACCGATGTCGAATCGTTCGATGTGTTGGAGCCGCGGCTGGATGGCTTCCGCAACTACGCCCGTCATGGTCACGAGGGTGTTGCGACGGAGATGCTGCTGGACAAGGCCAACATGCTGGAGCTGACCGCTCCGGAGATGACGGTTCTGATCGGCGGCCTGCGCGTGCTGAACACCAACTTTGGCCACACGGCCCACGGCGTGTTCACCAAACAGCCCGAAACCCTGACGAATGACTTCTTCCTCAACCTGCTCGACATGAGCACGAAGTGGAAGAGGTCAATGGAGAACGAGAATGTGCTGGAAGGCCGCGACCGTGCCACCGGCGAACTCAAGTGGACCGGCACCGTGGTCGACCTGGTCTTCGGCTCCAACTCCCAGCTGCGCGGCATCGCCGAGTTCTACGCCTGCAGCGATGCACAACCCGTCTTCCTGCGCGACTTCGTAGCGGCCTGGACCAAAGTGATGAACCTGGACCGCTTTGACTTGGCGTAAGTAGCAATCACGATCAAGCCCCGAGTGGAACCAAGGTCAAGGTTCGTTCGGGGCTGGTTGTTTTG
Source organism: uncultured Terriglobus sp. (assembly GCA_964246215.1). GTDB lineage: Bacteria > Acidobacteriota > Terriglobia > Terriglobales > Acidobacteriaceae > Terriglobus. The sequence continues at coordinate 35,342 of CAXTPQ010000032.1, forward strand.
ATCGGATGCGCCACCATGTGTCATGGCAAAGGAGCGCATCTTCCAATGCCTCCTTTTGCAATGCATAGTTAGGGTTATTCGCTTCGGTAGATAGCGGCTTCAGCCGCTGAGATAGTCAAGGTACT
>CAXTPQ010000033.1:0-34470 GCA_964246215.1 uncultured Terriglobus sp.
CCGGCGTGCTGGAGGAGGCATATTGAATCGCGCCGCGGATCGGATTCGTGATCTGGGCACCGTTGGGCAGCGTGTTGCCGCCCGGAAAGTTGATCAGGCCCGAGACGGGGCTGACAGCGGTGAGATTGATTCCGGCGAGCAGGCGGTTGTGCCGCTCCACAGGGGAGCGCTCCTCATCCCAGCGGATGCCGGCATTGATGGCCAACTTGTTATTTACCTTGTAGTTGTCCTGGAGGAAGAATCCGTAGTACTTGTAACTTTCGTAGGGAGCATTCAGCCACTGCACGCTTCCTCCGCTGGGGTAGCCGAGCAGAGTTTCTGCAAGGGAAGATCCATCCAGTTTTCCCGTTGTGTAATCGTTTTGAGTAAATCCGGTGCCGAAGCTGAAGTTGCCGTTGGGCTGACCCACACCGCCGGTCACATCGTGATACAGCGAGAACTCGCCGCCGTAGTGCAGTGAGTGTTTGCGAATGGTCTGCGTGATGGATGGCCCAAGATCGTAAGTTTCAAAAATGGTGGCACCCACAGTGTTGCCAACCACGGTGGGAAAGCCGTTTTCGCCGATGTTGAACTCCGGTGCAAGACTGCGAGTGGTGGTGGGAATCGCGGGCATGGTCAGGCCCAAATCAGCGGGGGTCAGCGAGGCGAGGCCCGCCGCAACGGCACCGTCGGGCGAGGGATTGTTGTACCGGTTGAACGAAGCACGGACGTCACCCACGATCGTGTTGCTGAAGGAGTGAGTCAGATCCAGAACGCCTGTCCAGTCCGACCGCTGATTGTCGATGTTGCCGTTGATCGCCGCGCCGGTAAGGCCGTTGTTGTTGCGGTACTCCTGGCCGCTCCAATAGGCAACGATCCCGTAGAACTTCGTCCGGTCGCTCAAGTTGTAATCCAGCCGGCCGATTGGCATGTTGTACGTGTAACGGTCTTTGCCATTGAAGACGTAATTGTTGCCGTAGTTGGGTAGGTTCGGTGCCGGAAAGAGTTTCAGTATCCGAAGGCCGATTGGGCTGATCCGGTTTGCGGGAATGATGTTGCCCGCAAAAGGCAGACGGTTGTACGTCATGCAGCCATTGCCGCTATTGCTGGGCTTGGCGCAATAAGTGGTCAGCGGATCGTAGATGCCGTTCGTCTTTCCGATATATTTCAGGTAGTTCGTCAAGTCCACGCCGCCGGCTGGGCCACCACCCAGCAAATCTGCCGTAGGCACTGACGTGACAACCGGAGCGGGCAGCACTTCGCGCCATCCCTCAAAACTGAAGAAGCCAAAGGCCTTGCTATTGCGCCAGAGAGGGCCGCCCACGGTTCCACCGAACTGGTGACGGTTATGGAAAGATTTTGCCGCGCCCACCTGATTCGACTGATAGGTGTTGGCTTCCAGAAGAGAATTTTGCCAAAAGTCGTAGGCGGTGCCGTGAACGTTGTTCGTGCCATTCTTCAACGTGGTGTTGATGATGCCGCCGCCGGCGCGGCCGTACTGCGCGTCAAAGGTGATCGTCATCACCTTCAATTCCTGCACCGCATCGACCGTGGGCGCGATTGTCCAGGTGCCGGATGGCCCGCCGCTCTGAATCGAAATGGGTGCGCCGTTCAGCAAAAATTGGTTGGTGCTGCCGGGCTGGCCGCTGATCTGGTAGGAGTTATTCGTGTCCCAGGCACGGTTGCCGGAAAAGCCACCCGCGCCGAACTGCGTTTGCAAAAAGCGCACACCGGGCGTGAGCTGGACCAGTTGATAGATTTGCCGTCCGTTCAGCGGCAGATTCTGCACCTTCTCCGGATCCAGAACCGTGCCGTCAGAGGCATCGGTCGTGGCCAGAAGAAATTGGTCGGTGCTCACCGTTACCACGCTGGTGTCGCCAGTGATGGTCAGCTTCACCGGAACATCTACGGTCGCGGAGGTCTGCAGCACAATCTTGGGGAAGACCTCCGTGGTAAATCCCGGCGCTGAGACACGGATTTCGTAAGTATTCGGTTGGGCAAAAGGGATGACGAAACGGCCGGAGCCGTCCGCCTTGACGTTGTAGGTTTGCTCCCCGCTCTTTGCCGTCACGCTCGCACCCGGAATGACCGCTCCCGAGGGGTCTGTGACTGTACCGGAAAGGGTACCCCGGTACTCCTGGGCACCCGCACAGGTCACGCATAGCAGCGCGACCGGTATGACTGGAAACGTTTTCCTTAAAAGCCTCATCAGGCCCTCCGAAATTGAAGCAGTGGGGAACGCTGCCATTCTCGGGGACGGTTCTGCCATCCGTCAACCTAAATTGTTACTCCCAAGCTCTTGAAAGTTACCTTTGCTCAGATGCGCAGGCATCTTGCCCCCCTGTTTTGTTCAACATGGGACATGTTTCAAGGTTGTATGCCAGGTGAACAAATTTGCTGGTCACGACGAAACAGACATGCCCTGATGAGCAGAGCCTCGCGGGAATCAGTTGAGGCGGCGCTTGGCATAGAGTGGTACAAGCCTGGCCGTTTGGCGGTGGCGCACGCTGAAAACGTATCGCAGTTGCAGCCGGCCACCAAGCATATTGGCCACATCGCCCAGCGGACCTCCTAGAAATTCGTAGTCGACCCGGTCCTGCACGACCGTTCCTTCCATGCCCTCGCGCGTTTCTGCTTTCACAGAATGGCAATGCCGCCAGAACGCAAATGGCCCTGACGTTTGTGTGTCACAGAAGTGGTCGTTCCAAACAAATTCAGGAATCAATGCGTGCCAGTTCAGCCGCAACGGCACGAACGGCAGCAGCCGAAAGCTGAGGATCATCGTCGTTCCGGCACCGGTCGCAATGCGTGCCGGCGAGCCAGGGGGCGGCGCGGGAGGCGCCACAAAAATCACTTCCTCAATACGGGCCTTCTGCCACGCCGGCATGAGCGGCGGCAGGTTTTGTGGATTCGCAAAAAAGGCAAAGACGAGAGGCAAGGGAAAAGGAAGCCACTGTTCGGTTTCATACACATGCCGCATACGCATTGGAGCGGCACACACCGCCGCAGGTTGCGCGCGGGCAGGGCCCACCCGTCACTTGTGCGATAGCCAACCACCATTCATCGCCCAGTGTTAGCCTGCTGAGCCGGAGGTGAACGACACTGCCCAGCACGGCGCGGTTAGGCACAAAGAATGCCTGAGGCACCGGCTTCGGCACCTCAGGCATGTGAGAACCAGGCAGCGGGCAAAATTAGTTCGGCATTAGCACGGAGTCGATTACATGAACGACGCCATTGCTCTGAAACACATCTGCTGTCGTTACGGTTGCGGTGCCGCCCTTTTCGTCGGTCAGCGTCACGTTGGAACCCGTCAGGGTGGCCTTGATAGGACCGCCTGCCACGGTCGGCAGAGTAGCTGTGCCGCCGCCCTTCTTGATCATCTTGACCAGTTCCTTGCTGGAAACACGGCCGGCGACCACGTGGTAGGTCAGAATCTTCTTAAGCTGGGCCTGGTTGTCAGGCTGTGTGAGCGTATCCAGAGTTCCAGCAGGCAGCTTTGCGAACGCATCATTGGTGGGAGCAAACACCGTAAACGGGCCTGCGCCACTCAGGGTGTCTACCAGGCCGGCAGCTTTGACGGCCGTCACCAGTGTCGAAAGATTCGGTGCGGCGGAGGCGTTTTCCACGATGGTCTTGTTGGAGTACATCGGTGCGCCACCCACATCCGGATCCTTCTGCGCGGATGCGTTGCCAACGGCAAACAGGCTGGATGCGGCGAGAGTCAGGGTGAGCATTGCCTTGCTGAACTTCATGTACGTCTCCTTGTAGAAATCGATCGGGGCAGGCTCGTTCACGGGCCATTGCTCCGTCGCTCTCTAACAAGGAACGTCACTTCTCGCCAAATGGATTCCCGCGCTTGAAGAATATTCATGGCGGGTTCTCATCGCTGGCGAATTGCTCGCCCACACAATAGAAATCCATCTCTCTTGTAGTGACATCACCAGCCTTGGCGATTGACAACCGAGAGGGTGAACGGAAGACTACCAATAGTGGCGGCGAGCACAACACATCCGATGGCCTTGCATAAGGTCAGCAATCCTGCGAACCAGTCGCACGACCGCGGGCTTTTGCTGATTGGTATCTTCAAGCTGTCGAAAGCGGTTTTCTTTGTGTTCGTCGCCTTGGGTGCTCTGCACTTCATCCACCACGATCTGGCACAAACGCTCACCCGCCTGCTTTACAACCGCTTCGATCCCGAGAACCGCTTCGTTGTCCTGGTACTCGGCAAAGCGGAGCTGATCACGCATCACAAGATCCGCCTCTTCAGCATGGGCAGTGCCGCTTATGGTTTCCTTTGTTCAATCGAGGGAATTGGGCTCATTTTGCGCAAGGTGTGGGCGGAGTACGTCACGCTATGGCTGAGCGCGTCCTTCCTGCCGTGGGAGATGTATGAACTGGGCCACCACCACAATCTTTGGCGGTTCGGCATCCTGCTCATGAACGCGCTCATCACGTTCTATCTTGTGTGGCTACTGCGACGTAAACGGCGACGCAACTAAGACGCAGTCTGCTCTTTCCTGCCTCTCGAAGAACCATTCTGTAAACCAGGCCAACACGGCACCGGGCGAGGATGCTTTCGGCCTCCTAACGTTCCGGAGTGCTGGCTCACAAAAGCCTCATGAACCATGGTGGTTAACCCGAGTCAACCTGACTGGGTCGGCTTTCCACTGGATATAGGCGGTTATCTTCGGCTTTTCCACACTGAACTGACAAATCACACAGAAGTTGTAAAGAACGCCCTTGCGTTTCGTCCTGGAACACGGCAGGATTGTGGCTGTTGGTGGAGTGAAGTGGAGCAAAAGGGACAACCAGCCCTGAGTTCCACGCAAATTTTAAGTCACTGGATGCAATCCGGCACACAAACCGCATCGAGATCGGTTCCGTGGCACAGGCTGACGCAGGTAAGAAGTCATGTTTCGAGGCAACCATCCAGCGCGAGTGGACGACAAAGGGCGGCTCAAGCTGCCTGCGGAGTTCAAACGCCGCGTGGATGAGCACTATGGGCCACAGTTTTACGTGACGAGCAGAGATGGCAAGCGCGCGGAAATCTACCCGCTGCGTGAGTGGGAAAAGGTCGAGGAGAAGCTGGCGGCAATTCCGTCCATGAACCCGGCCAAGAAAAAGTTTTTGGATGTAACGAACTACTACGGCCAGATGGCGGAACTGGATTCTCAGGGTCGGCTGTTGTTGCCGCAAATCCTGCGGGAGAGTGCAAATGCCACAGCTGAAGTGGTGGTGCTGGGAGCGCAGACGTACTTGGAAGTTGTGAACCATGACGACTTCAAGGCGAAGCTGGAAGCCGAGCCGCTGAATGAGGCCGACATGGCCGCACTGGCTGATCTCGGTTTGTAACAGGGAGTGGGTTGTAACAAAATGAACGGCGGCAAGGTAGCCGCAAGCCCCAAGGGGCACACATGGAGGCGGAAAGTGAGCAATCCGCAGCATGTGCCAGTTCTTCCTCAACAGGTGTTGGACCTTCTGAATGTAAGGCCGGGCGGCGTCTATGTGGATGCAACGCTCGGGCTGGCCGGCCATGCTTCCGCGATTGCGCGCAGGCTGGGCGGACAGGGAACGCTGATCGGTTTCGATCGCGATCCGCAGGCTATGGAAGTAGCGAAAACGCGGCTGGACAGGCTGCGTGAAGAACTCGGCACGGAGATGCCCGGGGTGCGGCTGGTGCCGCAAGCATTCTCCACCGCGGCGCAGCAGATCGCGCCGGGCTCGCTGGACGGCTTGCTGGCCGACTTCGGCGTGAGCAGCCTGCAGCTCGATGAGGCACAGAGAGGATTCAGTTTTCGGCAAGACGCTCCGCTGGACATGCGCATGGATACGCGCGGCGGGGAGACGGCCGGGCAAGTGGTAAATCAGGCGGATGAGGAAGATCTCGCGAACCTGATTTACGAATTCGGAGAGGAAAGGAGGTCGCGGAGAATCGCCAGAGCCATTGTGAGGGCACGGCCGATACTGACTACGGCGGAGTTAGCCAAAGTCATATCAGCCGCTGCCCCAGCAATGAAAGGCGACAAGCTTCATCCCGCGACATTGACCTTTCAGGCACTCCGGATTCGGGTAAATGATGAGTTGGGCGAGATACGGTCGCTGCTGAAAAGCGCGCCTTCTCTGCTCAAACCTGGTGGACGGCTGGTCACGATCAGCTTTCATTCGCTCGAAGACAGGTTGGTGAAAGATGTCTTTCGCGATGGTGCAAGAGAGGGGATGTGGGAGGTTCTGACACGCAAGCCGGTAGTAGCGGAGGAGGAAGAACTCCAACGCAATCCCCGGTCGCGCAGTGCCAAGTTAAGGGCGGCGGTGCTCCGTGTGCCGGGCACGAAGCACCCGGTGAAGTTACCTCCGGAGGGTGGAAGCGCGCGAGGCAGAAGATTGAAGTAAGTGGATGTGGATAAGTCTGTGGATGATGTGCATAAGTCAACTACCACGGAAGTTGTAAGTCAGAGTTCAAGAAGTTGCAGGCAGCAGGGTAGAGGTGTAGTTATGGAACAGGTCATGTCGGCGGCAACCGGAATCCTTGGCCGTGCTCAGCGGGAGCGGGCTGAATCCTTTCGCGATCACAACCGGTCTATCTTCGATCAGCAGCGACGTGCGCGCCGTGGTCCCACACCTGAAATCTTCTTTACAAAGCATTTGGACAACAGCCGGCTGGTGAAGGCGGACGATCCGCAGCGCCGCAAGGAGGTGCGTTCGTTCACGACCGTGATGACGATCATGTTTTTGCTGGCAATGACTTACGTATGGCAGCATTTCTCCTCTATTGAACTCGGCTACTCGATACAGGAGCAGAAACTGCAGGTCACAAATCTGCGCGAAGAGAACCGCCAGTTACGGTTGACCGAAGCTCAGCTTTCCGACCCGGATCGCATCGATAAGATTGCCCGGCAACTCGGCTTGGATGTGCCTCAGCCTGGGCAGGTAATCCGGCCAGAGACCTTCTATCGGATGGATAACACCGTCGTTGCGGAAGCCAGGCTGCCGGGCGGTATACCCCAGCGTTAAGTTATGGCCGGCGGCCTTCAACGGTCCTGATGTTATTGCCAGTTGTAAGCTGAGGGAGAAAGAGCGAAGTATGTTGCAGCAGCCACGGCAGACACTCACGGTGCCCATCCGGCGAGTCCGTTTTGTGCATGTGGCCATGCTGTTCATGGCTTGGACACTGGCGATCAGTGGCCGCTTGGTATGGCTGCAGGTCGTGCGGCACCATGACTGGGTCGAGCGGGCCAGCAAACAGCAGCAGCGGACCTTTGAGGTCGCTCCCCGGCGCGGCGTGCTGTACGACCGCAATCTGCGCGAGCTCGCGCTCACAGTCCAGGCAGAGTCGCTCTACGCCGTGCCGAGCGAACTCGGCGACAATCGTGCCATGGTTGCCGGTCTGGTCAGCAGCATCGTCCACTCTGACCCGACAGATAGCTTCACCTCGGAATCGAGCATTCTTGCCCGGCTGAACGCCTCAAGGAACTTCGCCTGGGTAGCGCGCAAGCTCACACCGGAGCAGGTGCTGCGGGTGCGGGAGCTGAACTTGAAAGGCGTTTACCTCCAGAAGGAGTTCAAGCGCTTCTATCCGAACAGCGATTTGGCCGCGCAGACACTCGGCTATGTCGGTGTGGACGACACCGGCCTGGGTGGTCTGGAGCGGCAGTTCGAAGACGACCTGCACGGCACACCCGGCCACGTGTTGACCGCGGTCGATGCCAAGCGCCACGCGCTTGATTCAGAGGAGCGTGAACCGCTGCCCGGTGAGAACCTCGTCCTCTCCATTGACGCCAACATCCAGTACATGGCGGAGCAGGCGCTGGATCGCCAGATGGCCAAGGTCAAGGCCGCGCACGGCACGGTGGTGGTGCAGGACCCGCACACGGGACAAATTCTTGCGCTTGCCATCGCGCCCCGCTTCAATCCAAACGACCTCAAGCACCAGGATCCCGCCATCCTGAAGAACCTCGCCGTGAGCGATATTTACGAGCCCGGCTCGACCTTTAAGCTGATGACGTACGCCTCCGCGATCGATGGCGCGGGCGTGCAGCCGACCGATATCGTTGACTGCCAGGGCGGTGCCATGACCATGTACGGCCGCACCCTGCATGATGACAAGGCCGACCACTTTGGCCGTGTGACGGTGAAGTACGCGCTGGAGCATTCCAGTGACGTGGGAGCGGCGAAGATGGCGCTCAAGCTGGGCCCGAACCGCTTTTACGACTACATGCGGAGCTTCGGCTTTGGCGACCGCTCCGGCGTGGAGTTGCCGAGTGAAACGCGCGGCCTGCTGCGCAAACCGAGCAAGTGGAGCGCCACCAGCATTCTGTCGCTTGCCATCGGGCAGGAGGTCGGCGTCACTCCGGTGCAGCTCGTTGCAATGGTTTCTACGATCGCGAATGGCGGCACCTACATCCCGCCGCACGTGCTGTTGAATGAGACCGAGCGCATGAAGGGCGACGCAAAACTGCAACCGGCGGCTTTCCATCCCACGGAACATCTGTCGGCGACGCTGCCGGAGGGTGCGCACCGCGTCATCAGCGAACTCACGGCAGCCAAGATGCGCAACATTATGGAAGGCGTGATCATTGAAGGAACGGGCAAGGCTGCCGCGCTGAACGGGTACAGCGCCGGCGGCAAGACTGGCACGGCGAACAAGATCGATCCGGCGACGCACACCTACTCGCACACCAAGCTGGTGGCCAGCTTCGCAGGGATTGCGCCGGTAAACAACCCGGCCATCACCGTGGCCGTGGTCATCGATACGCCGACCGTCGGTTCGGGCTACGGTGCTGCGGTCAGCGCTCCGGTCTTTTCCGAGGTCGCGCAGGAGGTACTGGAGTACCTTGGCGTGGCGCATGACCAGCCTTTACGGCCGGCGAAGAAGGGCGAAGATTCGAAGCAATTGGTCGCGGAAGAGGACAGTCCCAGCGAACCGGTGGGTGACTTGAACGCCCTCTTTGCAGAGGCAAACGCGCTGCCGGCGGATGACCCGTTGCACGCCTCCAGTGATGCCGCACTGGTGGCCCAAACAGCTTCCAGCAGGCCTGTGACTGTCGCTGCCGCACCCACGCATAGCGCCGGTATTCTGGCCGCCCTGCCAGACAAGATCTTGAAAGCCTTTCGCGAACATGGCGGATCGTCACTGATGCCCGAGGAAGCTGAGTCGCGGCCCATGCCAAAGCCCGCACCGGAGACCACCGTCCGTGAAGATGGGGGCATTGTGGTGGACGCGAGCCGAAAAGTGGCGGTGCCGGCGTTTGACGGGACCGGTCTGCGGCAGGTGCTGGAGCGGGCGGCTGCCGCCAACCTGCGCGTTCAACCGGTAGGCAGCGGGCTGGCTCGGGAGCAGGTCCCCACAGCAGGTACCTTGGTCCCCGCTGGAACAGAAGTCGTTGTGCGCTTTACCCGGTAACGGAGCCGCCATCATCATGATTCCCCATGCACCGCCTTGGTTGGTGGTCATCGTTGGTGTGGCTGTCGGTGTGCTCGTCGGGTTGGTCGGGACGAGTGGGGCGTTCCTGATTCCCACGCTGGTGTATGTGTTTGGGCTGACCCAGTTGCGTGCACAGGGAACTTCACTTTTTATCGCCCTGGTGCCCATCTGGGCCTTTCCGCTGTGGTCCTATGCGCGGGCGGGCAATGTGCAGTGGAAGATGGGATTACTGCTGGCCGGCGGTATGGCGTGCGGTGCCTGGTTCGGAGGGCGTTGGGCGCAGGTGCTGCCGGATGCAGTGTTGCGGAAGGGCTTTGCCGTGGCTCTGCTTGCGCTGGCGGTGAAGATGTTCCTACAACGGTAGGCTTTCGCGTGAAAGCCGATAAGTTGGCCCTGTAGGATCAATCGCGATGGCTCTCTCCAAATCGCATCGCATTTCGCTCACTCAAAAATGGCTTGCACTTACCACAGCTCTGTTGTTCGCAGCCGCAGTGTTGTACATCGCGCAACCGGCCTTCGCCAAAGTGCAACCGGCCCTCCGAGTCCTGATTCTGGGTGGCGGAAGTTCTCACAACTTCGATGAAATGTACGGCAAGCTGGACAAGCAGACGCTGACAGATGCAGGCGATGCCGTGCGTTATACAAGCAGTCTGGCCGGTTTACCCGTTGATTTACGAGCGGCGGACGTTCTGATCCAGGCCAGCAATCAGACGCCGCAACCGGACGCGGCCACGCAGGAGGCGATGCTGAAGTTCGTCAATGCCGGCGGAGGTCTGGTCGTCCTGCATGCGGGCACGTGGTACAACTGGGCAGACTGGCCGGAGTACAACCGCAGCCTGATCGGCGGCGGGACACACGACCACGACAAGTATGGGGGATTCGACGTGACGGTGACTGCCCCGGAACATGCGGTTATGGAAGGCATGCCGGCTCACTTCAAGGTTTTTGACGAACTCTATCACCAGGAAATGGATCCGCGGGGGTCGCGGGTGGAAGTGCTCGCGACAGCAACCAGTCCTTTGACAGGCAAGACTTATCCCAGCGTTTGGGTCGTTGACCGTGGCCACGGGCGAATCGTCTGCACGACGCTTGGTCACGACGAGCGAACGCACACAGACCCGGCATACCGGCGTCTGCTGGTGAACGCGACTGCGTGGGCCGCACCCCGGCGGTAGATCACCTAGGGCTGCAACCGTAAGCCGATCAGCGAGAGGGACTCGCTGGAACCTGATCCTCCTCGGCGGTATCGCCGCTGTCGGTGTCGGTCGTGCTTGGCGGCACGATGGGCACGATCGGGTGCTGGCCGAAGTAGGCGCGATTGCTCAGTCCGCGATAGAAGACACCGGTCAACTCCGCCGCTTTTGGGCCGAATGTTGGCCGTCCACCGGTCAGGAAAAAGACAGTGACAATGCGGCCCGTAGGCCCATCGCCATAGGCTGCGAACCAGCCATACCGCGTGCCGTTGTTGGAGCAGGTGCCGGTTTTGCCCAGCACGGGGAAATCAGTGAAGTTGGTGCGCAGGCTGCGCGCCGTGCCGATGCGGCTATCCACCGCGCCGGCCATGCCGGGCAGCATCTCCGGAATGGCGGACTGAATGTTCAGGGTGCGCTTCAGACGCGGCTGGTAACCGGCGATTTGCTCAGGCGAGGTCGGGTGCTGCAGGTAGAAGAGTGAACCGCCGTTGGCAATCGCAGAGACAACGGCACCCAGCTGCAGCGGCGTCATCTGGACCGACTCGCCGAAGGAGCACATGCGGCCGACACCGCCCTTGCTGAGCGGCAGTTCCGTATCCGGATAAACGCCAAGCGTTTCCCCGGGAATGTTGTAGCCCGCCAGTTCGCCCAGCCCAAACTCGTTTTCGTAGTGCTTCAGCTTCTCGAAGCCCATCTCGCGGCCCAGCACCTCAAAATACGGATTGATGCTGCGGGCGAGCGCGTAGGTCATGTTCACGCGATAGCCGCCGCCCAGCGCAACGGGCGTATCCGCCTTCACCAGGCCTTCAGAAAGGGCAGCGAGCGCGACGGTGATTTTGATGGTGGAGCAAGGCTCCGAGCCGGGGCCAAGCGCCATCTTTTGATTGACCATGGCCAGAATGCGGCCATTCTTTGGGTCGATGGCGAGAGCGGTTCCGTTGTAGTTGCCGAGCGCGTCGATGAGTGAAGCGCGGATGAGTGGATCTTCGCCGGCGGTCACATCGCCTTGCGTCAGTGTTGCCGCATTGTCGGTGAACGAGGGCGCGCTGAAACGCTCGCCGAAGTATCGGTGACGCGGCAGCGCGAGCGACACGTGAACGAGCCGGCCATGGCGGTCACGCCGCGTCACGGTCGTTCTTACCAGAGCGCTTTCGTGACGGCCTTTTGCGGGGCGGCCGCTCCTGGTTACGGGGACGGCACCACGGCGGCTGTGCTGCAGCGCGGCCATGTGACGAGACGCACTTGCACTTTCATGCACGCTGGCCGTGCGGTGCGCGGGATGGGGCATGACACGGCTGTGGGCAGCGTGAGCCAGGGTTGGCAGTATGCAGGCCATCAGGGCCGAAGTGCTTCGAAGGATGAGGTTCTGCAAACAGCTCTCCTGTGCGTTGGACGGCGACATGCCGTGGTTTGCTTCGTGCCGGTCTACTTCAACTTGGAGAGCACGTTATGGACCATTTTGACTGCGTCAATCTAAACGGAATCTGAAGTGCTGCTTGCACTCCAGCCGAGCGTACTTCGTGCCCAGTCAATGGTTGCCGCGGCGCAGAAATGCCGGAATGTCCAGTTCGTCGTGCTCGGGCTCTTCGGGCTCGGCCGCCGGCGCAAGGCCGCCAAAGGTCGGCACCCGGACATCGGTGCGGAGCACGGGAGCTTCGTTGGCCTCTTCCTCACGGCGACGCCCACGGACGAAGAAGTCGTCGTCGAAAACGGATGCGGCGACCGGTACAAGTTCCGCTTCGTCTTCGTCCGAAGCAAACTCCTGCGCACTGGAATGCTCTGCCATTGAGGAGCTTGCTGCGGGTGTTTCGGGCTTTCGTATCGCTGTCTGCAGCACGGAGGCAAATGTCGGCTGTGGAGCGGCAGGCTGCGGTTCCGGCGGTACAGCACGGAAGACCGGCATGGGTGCCTGGTGAAAGCCCGGCGCGGATACCGGGGCCTGTACTGCGGCCTGTACTGCGGCCTGTGTCTCAGGTTCTAATCCCTGCTGCCGGTCGGCATAGTACACCGGCGCAGGCGTGGGGGTCGCCTGTGGCTGGTCGACTGAAGTCATTGGCTGTCCCGCAGGTGCTCTGAATTCTTGCGGAACGTGCGCTTGCTTCGGTGGTGCATACTGCACAGGCGGCTTTGGCGACGGCTGCTGCGGTGCGGCATAGCTGACGCGTGCGGGGGCGGTGACAATGGGCGGAACAAAATGCTCCTCGATATGCGTTGCGCGCTGGGCAGGCAGGCCGCTCTGCTGCAGCATGAAGTCGCGCCGCTCGGTCGCGGGTGCCTTGTCCCGGAAACCTGTTGCAATGACCGTAATCTTGATCTGGTCGCCCATGCTCTCGTCCTGCACCGCGCCGAAGATGATGTTGGCGTCTTCATGCGCGGCGTCCTGAATCAGCGTGGATGCGGTGTTGACCTCACTCAGCTTCAGCGACGATGATCCGGTAATGTTAATCAGGATGCCGCGCGCGCCATCGATGGCACCGGCCTCCAGCAATGGAGAAGCCATCGCCGCGTGGGCGGCGTCGGTCGCCCGGTTCTCACCGGAGCCTACGCCTGTGGCCATCACGGCGTAGCCCATGCCCGCCATGGTGGTCTTTACATCGGCAAAATCACGATTGATGACACCGGGAATGGTGATGATGTCGGAGATGCCCTGCACACCTTGGCGGAGCACATCATCGGCGATGCGGAACGACTCAAAGAAGCCGGTGTCCTTGGCGACAGCCAACAGCTTCTCATTTGGAATTACGATGACGGTGTCGACCGAATCCAGCAGTTCCTGCAGACCGCGCTCCGCCTGCATGGCGCGGCGCTTGCCCTCAAAGCCGAACGGCCGGGTGACCACGGCGACCGTGAGCGCGCCCATCTCGCTGGCGAGTGAGGCGATGACAGGCGCCGCACCCGTGCCGGTGCCGCCGCCCAGGCCGGTGGTCACGAAGACCATGTCCGCGCCTTCCAGCGCCTCAATAATCTTGTCGGAGTCTTCCAGCGCGGCGCGCCGGCCAATGTCCGGATTTGCCCCCGCACCCAGCCCGCTGGTCAGCTTGACGCCGAGCTGCAGCTTAACCGGCGCTTTCGACGTCTTGAGTGCCTGTACGTCGGTATTGGCGGCAATAAACTCCACCCCCTCCACCTGCGCATCGATCATGCGGTTGACGGCATTGTTTCCGCCGCCACCCACGCCGATGACCTTGATGCGGGCACCCCGAGGCATGTCTTCCAGGTACTGAATGCGGAGGTCGTCGTCGGGCTGCATGGGCGTGGTGCTCCTTCAAGGGGCAGGATTTTGGCAAGTGAGACAAGCGAGTCAGGATGCGGAAATGCGCAGTTGAACTCGGCATAGGCGTCTGCCGTTTCAAAAGAATTGTTTCATGAGGTGCCGTGGAGGGATATGGCCAAGAGGTGGGATGGAAGTGCAGCGGTGCCGGTCTTGGTTCGCTTCAGTACTGGCGGCCAGCGTAACCGACGCCAAAGATGATCACCCGGTCTGATTCGAGAAGGAATTCGCACAAAGCACCGGCCTCCCACGATACCGATCCTTCGTATGCCATCGCTTCCCAGCACACCGCGATTTGGCACGTATGGCAGAGACTCGCATTCTCTGAGGATCGCTGCCAGAAACGCATCGGCACGGTTCAGCGACGATGGATCCGCTACCCACTTGTAAAGAGAGACCAGATCTTTCTGAGCAGCCGCCATGAACTCAACGGTGTAACGTTTCACTTTGCTTCGCTTTGTCGGGAAGCGACGCGATTTGCAAAGTATTGCCGTACTTCTTCAACTGTATAAGTTTTTTGTTGACCCGCTTCCCAGCCGGCCAGGCGCCCCGGTAGCACTAGCCTGTCAAAAGCATCGGTGCTGAGGCTGTCATGGTTGTACGGCATCGAATCATTGGGCAGGTCCGCCCACTCGCCTAGCTCATCTGTTTGCGTGAGGCTCTGGGAGATGGCGGAGCTTTCATCCATAAATTCACCCGACTGAACACGCTCCCGCAAACGTTGAGCCACCGAAGCGGGAAGAGTAATCTGCAGCGTCTCGGTTTGCATGCCTCACCTCGATCTTTGTATTTTATAGCCGCTTACGAAAGGAGAGAAAGCAGGGACTCGCAAGTCGAGCACCAGTCTTCCGGGGCAACGGCGATGCCATCTTGGTAGAGGTAGAGCCAGGACTCAATCTCAAGATACTCGTAATGGAAAGAGTCGGAAAACAATACAGATCTCAGACGATTGCCTGCCTTCCCGTAGAAGCAGAAAAGTGTTTGCCGAACACTCTTCTTGCCACCTCGAAAAGTGAGGTCAGCGATATAGGCAGGTACGCCACGAATGACCGCTTCACAGGCGTTGAAAAGCCGAAAACCTCGATGGACAGGTTGAAAGCGGAGTAAGGCAGTGGGCAATGATTTGCCCATGTACAGCCATGAAGTGTCAGCGCAGAATTGCCGAACCTGTACCGCCCGCTTACGCTCGTCGCGTATCGCCTCGAAGCTTGTGCCGACAAGGAATGTCAACCAGATACTAAGGATCCAGTAATCCTTCGACGACCAACGCATTAGAACGTGCCTGCGAAGATCGCCTTTAGCTTCTGCTTCAAGCCTAATTCCTCATTCGCACGCCGCACCTGGGTGCGGTGTGTGTAAAGCAGCATGCCGATGGCGGTTGAGAACTCCGGCGCGGCAAGTTCGGCGGGCATGCGGCTGAGCGGTACCGGTGAGCCGATGCGGGCAGGCGTGCGCAGCAGCGATTCAGCCACGTCCAGCAGGCCGGCCAGCTTGGCACCGCCGCCGGTTAGCACGCAACCGGTGCCCAGCGCCTCAAGTACGCCACCCTCGCGGAGGTTGTTGCGCAGCATGGTAAAGAGTTCGCGGCCGCGCGGTTCCAGGATTTCCGCAAGAAAGCGCTGGCGCACCAGCCGTGGCGCGGCCGTACCGCCCGTGGACAGATTGCCGCCCACTTCCACCTCGTTGAGCGACGGCACGCTGGTCACCACGCAGTTGCCGTACTCGACCTTCAGCATCTCGGCCTCCTGCGCGGAGACATGCAGGCCGACGGCGAGATCGTTCGTGAAGTGATCGCCGCCGATGGGCAGCACGGCGGTGTGGGCCACCGAGCCTTCAAAGAACACGACGAGTTCCGTGGAACTGGCGCCGATGTCCGCGATGCAAACACCGAGTTCACGCTCGTCGGCGGAGAGCACCGCTTCCGCCGAAGCCAGCCCTTCAAAGACTGTGTCGATAACTTCAAGCCCTGCTCGATTGGCGCATGTCACCACCGACTGAGCTACACCGCCCGAACAGGTGGAGAGGTGCAGGTTGACTTCGAGTTTGGTGCCGACCATGCCGATCGGGTCATGAATGCCTGGCTGATCGTCCAGGATGAACTCCTGCGGCAAGAGATGCAGGATTTCGCGGTCGGCGGGAAGGGCAACGGAGCGGGCGCGGTCCACGGCAGCGCGGACTTCTTCACGGGTGATCTCGCGCATGCGGCTCCCCATGCTGATGCCGCCTCGCGAGTTGATCCCCTTCACATGCGTTCCGCCCACACCCACCACAGCGGTTTCAATGCCGATCCGCGTCATGCGCTCAGCGGTCAACGCGGCGCGGTTGATGGCATCCGCAGCCGGGCCAAGCTCGGCGATCAGGCCCTTCCGCATGCCCTTCGATTTCTCCACGCCGTGGCCGCGATACCGCAGCACGCCGTCGTGGACTTCCGCCACCAGCACGCAGCTTTTTGCGCTACCTGCATCCAGCACCGTGATCAGGTTTTCGCTCTTGTCCTTCACGGTGTGCGGAGTCCCGTCCTTTGCGGTCTTTGAAAGCTATGCTACTGCCTTTGTCCTGTTTTCCACATGCCTTGGCAGGGGTCGGTGTTGGTTCTTCTTTAAGCTTTGCTGGTTTTAGCAGCTGAACAAACAAAACCATCAATGCGCGGCCTGAGCATCTCGCATCTTCTGGCGCTTGGCCATCCATGCCTTGATCGCCTCCACGCGTTTCGCCATCTCCGCCTGCCTTGCCGGCTTCACGGGTGCGGCATGCTTCGTTACCGCCGGATGTGGTGTCACCGGCTTGCTCTCGGCCGGCTTTGCCAGAACTGCCTTGCCTGCACCTGTCAGCGGGATAGCAGCTCCCATGGGCGGCAGCGTGCTCAGCGTCCTCTGGCTCAGCGTCCTCTGCACCGGCTGACCTGGCGAAAGCGGCAATGGCTTGACCGGGGCAGGCGCAATGTCCCTCTGTGTGAACTGAGGAGCAGGTTTGGCACTAGCCAGGTTCGCCGGTGGTTGCGCAGTGGTAAGGGTGGCCTTGCTTTTGGGCTGTTGCTTTACCGCAGCTTGGGCAGGTCTGCCAGCGGGTCCGGTTTTCGCCTCGCTGTGCAGCTCTGCGGGGGGCTGCTGGGCCACTGTCGAATCCTTTGGCGGCATCTGCAGCACAACCTGGCGTTCGTAGCGCATGTCCACGCTGGTTAGGCGTGGATATTGCGTCCGCCATTCGTCAATGTGTTCCTGAAATCGCTTGTAGCGAGGCAGGAAGTCATTGGTTCCAAAGTGAACGAGCGTTTCAGTATTGCCGCTGGGCAGCAGCGCTTTCACATCTTCCGGATCGGACAGGTCGACCTCGCTCAGTTCCGCCGAAATCTTTTTGCCATCGGCGTCCAGGTCTTTGAGCAGAGCAGCGTAAAGATGCATCCGCTGCTGGCGGGACTCCGCGCTGTCGGATGCTTTCAGGCCGGTCACCACAGGAAACGAATAGTTCGGATTGCCTGGAGCGTCCGGTGGAATGTCCAGCAGCACACCCTGCGCATCGGTCATGCCGATGCTGCCACCCTGCCGCACAAAGGCTACCGGTGTGCGTTCCACGATGTCGATCCGAAGGCGGTTGGGCAGCAGACGCATCACGGCCGCATGCTCCACCCAGGGCATCTGCTGGAGTTGGTCGCGGCGCTCGGCGAGCGGAATATCAAAGATGTTCTGATCGATGTCTTCGCCAAAGATGCTGAGCAGTTGGGGGCGCGACAGGTGCGCGTTTCCATGCAATTCGATGCTGGACGACGATGCAACGGTAAAGTGAGGATCGCGGTGTATGTAGCGAGTGGTTGCGAATGCCACAGCGGCGAGGGCACCGAGTGCAAGCAGAATGCAGGCACCTGCAAACAGGCGGCCATTGCGCGTTTGAGGAATAAGACCCTGCCGGATGCGGCGATTGCGGCGTGCACGCAGGTAGTCATTGTCGTCCGCGTCAGAGTTGGAGGGCGCACCGAGGCTGTCGCGCCGAATGCGGAGCGGTTCAGAGGGTGACCTGCGAATCTGCTGACTCGTCCCCGCTGGCGGTGATTGCGCCAGCGGGTCCAGCAGGGCCGGTCCCGTCTTTCGTGCCTGATTGGTCCGCATGCCTGAGCAGGGCCGCGGAGAATCGCCTGACAGGATTGTAGCGGGTGCCCAGCCGGACGCAAGCCGCGCGCACACAGTCCGGTACACCAAAGTCACGTACCGGCGCCCCGCCATGTGTCATAACGACGTGGCTCTTGCGTGGCGTGGCTACCGGCAGCGTAGGCCGCTCCTCATCTGCATCTAAAGTCATTGCGCTACCATCTGACACTGCGGACGCAAAATCACCTCTCAGCTGACCCGGCTCGCTTCAGGACACATGACGGCAGAGTGTTATCCCATCACCGTGCTTCCGCACATCTCACGGCTCTTCCGGGAGTTCACGGATTTGCGCACAGCACCCGTGGATGCGCCAGTCCGGCAGTTCTATCCCCACAGTCCGTTTGACGACCGTTGGAAACAGGGAACGACGCCCCGCCTGCAACCAGAACGCGGCATGTTGTGCGATCTTTTAACGGACCAGAACCGGAGCTGGGGCGCAGGACCGGCGACCTTCGCGCATCTCGACAAGCTGCGTGGTGGTGCGCGGGCCGTGGTGACCGGGCAGCAGGTCGGACTTTTTGGCGGCCCATTGCTGACGCTGCTAAAAGCCGCGACGGTGATCCGGAAGGCGCAGGTGGCCAGCGAGGCCGGGGTACCGCATGTGCCGGTCTTCTGGATGGCCACCGAGGACCATGATCTGGACGAAGTGAATCAAGTCACATTGCCGGGACCGCGTGGTTCCGTGACTGGGATTGAAACACTGCATTCTCATTTCCCAGGACACCGGCTGCAGGAGGTAGGCGGACTTCGGCTGGGGCCGGAGATTCTGCCTCTGCTGGAACGCGCGGAAGAGTTGTTGAACTTTTCGCCTGTCTGCGATCTGCTGCGTGCCGCGTACCAACCGGAGGCGACGCTTGCCTCGGCCTTTGCCACGTTTCTGAGTGCGGTTTTCCGCGACTACGGTTTAATCGTGATCGACGCCAGCACACGGGCCTTCCACGCGCTGGGCGCGCCGGTGCTGCGTCACGCGATCCAGCATGCGGACTCGCTGCACGATGCGCTGGCAGTAAAGTCGGCCGAGTTGGTGAACTCCGGCTACCACGCACAGGTGCTGATCGCGGAACACAGCTCGCTGCTCTTCCTGCTTACGGAGCAGGGCGATCGGCTGCCGCTGCGGCGCATGCCGGATGCCGAGGGGGTGCGCAGCTGGAAGGCGGGTACGCAGTCCTATACAGATGCGGAGTTGCTCGGCATTTTAGAGTTGGCACCGGAACGGCTGAGCCCCAATGCGCTGCTTCGGCCGATCTTTCAGGACGCTTTGTTGCCCACTTCCGCCTACATTGGCGGCCCGGCGGAAATCGCCTACTTTGCACAGTGCCGGCCGCTTTTTGAGGCGATCCTCGG
This sequence comes from uncultured Terriglobus sp., assembly GCA_964246215.1. Taxonomy (GTDB): domain Bacteria; phylum Acidobacteriota; class Terriglobia; order Terriglobales; family Acidobacteriaceae; genus Terriglobus. The sequence continues at coordinate 19,351 of CAXTPQ010000033.1, forward strand.
CGAGATAACGCCGGTGCTGCCACGTTTCTCCGCCACGCTGGTCGACTCGGCAACTCATCAAGTCATGGCGCAGCACGAGTTGACACTGCTCGATGCGCTGCAGCCGGTGGAGACACTGGCGCAAAAGCTGGGGGCGCGGTCAATCCCGGTGGAAGGCAAGCGGAAGATCGCGGCCGCTGGAAATGCCCTGGACGCGGAGCTCTCCGAAGTGACAAAGTGGATGGCCGCCATGGATGACAACCTTAGCCGCAGCGCGGAGGTTGCGGCCAACAAGATGCGCTACCAGATGAACCGGCTGCGGCGCCTGGCTGCCAACTGGCAACTGCAGCGTGAGGAGCACCTGCGCAAGCACGCGGCCGCCGTGGTGCATGCGCTCTTTCCGGCGGAACATCCGCAGGAACGGCTGATGGCCGGGGTGGCCCTGCTGGCGAAAAGCACGGTGGACCTGCCCAGGTTGCTGGTAGACATGGCCGAACAGGAGTGTCCGGGTCACAGAGTCTTGGAAATCTGAAGAGCGTGCGCACCACCCAACCCATGTCTCAGAATCGAGACATGGGCACCCACGATTCACGGCGCTAGAATCTTTTGCATGGCAGCGAAGAACAAAACGGCAAAGGCAATTGGGTTTGAGGTGGCGTGCCCGGATTGCGGTGCGGTGCTCCGCATCGACCCGGTGACGCAGACGGTCATCAGTCACACACCCGCGCCGCGCAAGCGGACCTTTGAAGATCTGCAAGCGGCAGCGCAGGGCATGCGCGAGCAGGATGCACGGCGCGACTCCCTCTTCGCGCAGTCGGTTGAGCAGCAGAAGAACCGCGACGAAATCTTAAGCCGGAAGTTTGAAGAGGCTTTTCGCAAGGCACAGGAGTCGCCCGACACAGGCAAGCCTTTGCGCGATTTCGATCTGGATTAAATCGCTGGATGGAATAGATCCATCACGGCATCTTGATCTGAACTAAACCTGTGTCGCTTGCACGATCCAAACCCAGCTGCCGGCGAGCTGCCGCACTCATGAGTCTGGCGCTCCACACAATACCGTCCGGCACGTGAATGGTCACCCGACTCACCTCTGGCATACCCATCAGCCGGTTCTCGATTTGAGCGTGCAGCATGGCATTGCGTTCGTCATCCTGTGTCCGTGTGAGCAGTGTCAGGCGAACGTAATGGCGCTGGAGAGTTCCCGGTGCTTCCACGTCGCGTTCCAAAGTGATGCTGTCGACCAGGCCCAGATCAACGATATTTACGGCAAGTTCAGGATCGAAGCAGACCCGTAGCGCCTCCAGAGCATTCGCTTCTCTTAACTCGTTCAGATGCATGGCTTCATTGTCCCGAAATTTATTGAGCATTACAGTGCAACACACGCGTCACCTCAGGCCTGCTGCCGATTCAGCATTGACCGTCGAAGGCGCAGCGAGGCGATGACGGATTCCACGGACCAGTCCAGCGCCTCGCAGCCACTCACGGTGAGATCCGCCGTGGCTTGCGAGGGCAGCACAAACATCTCCGCCATGGGCTTTGCGGTGGCATGGAACTGTTCGCGAACACTCTCCTCGGTCCGGCCGCGCTCGCGCACGTCGCGATAAATGCGCCGGTTCAGGCAGACCTCGTGCGGAGCGTCCACGTACACAGTGAGCGTGTAGATGGGCAATAGCTCCTTGTAGTAGAGGGCCAAAATGCCTTCCACAATGACGAACGCCCCCGGCTCCACGCGTTCCGTCCGGTCCGGTACGCGTGAGTGCGTACTGAAGTCATAGACCGGCCGCTCGATCGATTCGCCGCGGCTTAAACCGAGTACGTGCTCATGGATCAGTTCGCTCTCCAGCGAATCCGGATGATCGAAGTTGCGCTTGTGCCGCGTGTCAAGGGGGAATTGCGAAAGGTCGCGGTAGTACAGATCGAGCGGGAAGAGCGTCGCGTTCAGCTGCAAGGCAAGTTCGCGCGCCAGCGTGGTTTTGCCCGACCCGGAACATCCACCGATGCCGATCACCACTGGCCTTGCTGCATTTGCGGACAGAAGTCGTTCGCTCAAGCCGCCAGCCCCGCATCCTCATCGCGGGCCAAGCGGTCCACCTGTGGCACCAGCGCTGTCAGCAGCGCGCCAAAGGTTTTCGCGGCCTGCGCACCAATCTCCATGACCTCCAGATGGTGAATCTTTTCGCTCGTCACGCCCGCCGCGGCATTGGTTACCAGCGACAGCCCGAGCACCTCCATGCCCATGTGCCGCGCCACGATTACCTCGTGCACGGTCGACATGCCCACCAGGTCCGCACCCAGAATGCCGAAGGCACGTATTTCCGCGGGCGTTTCATAACTGGGGCCCAGCACACCTGCATACACCCCGCTCTGCATTGTCCAGCCCTGCGCCGCGGCCTCTGCCACGGCCACCTTGCGCAGGCGCGATGAGTACGCCGTGGTCATGTCGAAGAAGCGGAAGCCCGTCTCCGGCAGCACACCAAAACGCGGTTCGTTCGGTCCAGCCGCGGCGTTCATGCCGGTCAGATTAATGTGGTCGCTGATGGCGATGATGGAAGGCGGCCGGTAGTCCGGGTTGATGCCGCCGGCCGCGTTCGTCACAATCAACTCGCGAACGCCGAAGAGCCCCAACACGCGTATGGGAAAGGTCACCTGCTCCATACCATAGCCTTCGTAGGCATGCACCCGGCCCTGCATCACGGCGACGGGCACACCCGCGATATAGCCGAGAATCAGACGGCCGTGATGTCCCTCTACGGTGGACTGCGGAAAGTGAGGAATCTCGGCATACGGGACTGCGATGCTGTCCTCCACCGCGTCGGCGAACTCGCCTAGGCCGGAGCCGAGGACAATGGCCAGCCGTGGACGCAACTCGGTACGCGCCCTCAAAAAATGTGCGGCCTGCAAAGCATTTGCATACAAGCTCATCAGGATGGCTTCTTTCCAAGCCGCTTACGCAGCTCACGCCGGATATTTTGGGAGGAGTGCAGGATCGCAATAAGGTTGGTCAACTCAGGTGCTCGAGTCACAACCAGAAAATAGGGCGCCACGTACCAGAAGTGGACATCGTAGGAGGTCAGATCGCGTCGGCGCACCGCCGTATCAGGGAACTTCTCCAAATGCCGGACACCCAACGCTATGTCACGAATGAACAAATCTGCTGCATCGCTGGGAGCTTGCAGAAAACGCAAGACTTGGTCGCGGTCCTGTCGAGCGGTCTCTGAGACTTGGACCTGCATTATGCAGACTTCTGCCGGTATCTGTGCAGCTCAGTCAAGAACTGCTCCGACGGGATCGTCCGTCCCGCCGCTACATCCGCCAGCCCAGCGGAGATTCGCTCATGGGCGTAGTCCATCCAGTCCTCATCCGGCGCGCCACTGGCTTCCAACATCTGCACACTCTCCTGCAGGGCGTCCGTGACTGTTGAAAATCGGCCACTTTCTACGCTCTCCTGCAGAATGCGGAATGTCTCGTCGTTGATCTCCACTGTCATCGCAGCTCCTCCTGACGCATTTCAGCATAGCGTGCTGAGACTCATTCCACCTCAACGGCGGTCAAATATCAATGCAGCAGCAGACTCACAATGCTTGCGCTCATCAAGTTGGCCATCGTACCCGCCAGCATGGCTCGCAGGCCCAGCCGCGCCAGCTCGTTACGCCGCTGTGGCACCAGCGCTCCGATGCCGCCGATTTGCATGCCAACCGAGCCGAGATTTGCAAAGCCGCACAGCGCAAAGGTCGAAATCGCCAGCGTTCGCGTGGAGATCGCGTGGGCCTGGGCGAGCTTGCCCAGCTCCGTGTAGGCGATAAATTCATTCAGCACCGCACGCGTGCCGATCAGGTTGCCCACAATCGGTGCATCATGCCATGGGATGCCGATCATCCATGCTACCGGCGCGCAGAAAAAGCCGAGGATTACGTTGAGCGATGAAGGAAAAGCCACTGCATGTCCGCTCACAGTGTGCACTCCAACCGCATTGTGAATGCCAAGCAGAACGCCGTTCAGAAGGCCCACTAGCGCGAGGAAGCTGATGAGCATAATGGCTACGTTGAACGCGAGCTGACCGCCATCGATGGTGCCGCGTGCGATTGCGCCAATCAGGTTCTCGTTGGGGTGCTCATTTTCTGACGAGATGTGGACCGTGCCCAGCGTCGCAGGAACCTCGGTCTCCGGCACCAGCATCTTCGCGATCAGGATCGTGCCCGGAGCCGTCATGATCACGGCACTCAGCAGGTCCTGTGCGCGAATGCCGAAGGAAATATAAGCCGCCATGATGCCGCCCGACACGTGAGCCATACCGCTCGTCATGATCGTCATCAGCTCCGACCGTGTCGCGCCATTTAGAAACGGCCGGATTGTCAGCGGTGCTTCCGTCTGTCCCATGAAAATGCTGGCGGCCACGTTCGTTGACTCCGCACCGCTGGTGCCCATGGTCCGCTGCATTAACCATGCCACGCCGCGGATCACCCACTGCATGATGCCGAGGTGATACAGCACGGCAAACAGCGCGGAAACAAAAATGATTGTTGGCAGGACGGCAAACGCCAGCGTATGCAGCGGACTCGCCGGATCGCCCATGCCACCGAAAACCAGCGAGGAGCCATCCACCGAATGCGCCAGCAGCGACGTGATCACAGCCCCGGCCTTTCGCAGCACGATCTGTCCCCAGGTGAACTTAATCACCACAATGGCAAAAAAGACCTGCAATCCAAGTCCCCAGGCGACGGTGCGCCAGCGGATTGCGCGCCGGTCGGTGGACAGGGCATACGCCACGCCCAACAAGACGACCACTCCAATAAGACCGGTGAATCGGGCCAAACGAGGCTCCCCTGCGATGGACGATTGCACAAGTGTACCGGTCGCGTGGTGCTTTCCGCGCCGGCCCTTTAAGTTGAGTCTTACACTTGTCAACATGCCGGACGCGGTGGGTGAAACATCGAGAGCAAACGATGAATTGGTGGCGGCTGCCAAGGCCACACTGCGGTTGCGGTTCCGTCCATACTGGCATGTTGTCGCGGCCGCGTTGCGCACCGCCTCCGGGCAGATTGTTACGGGCATTCATCTAGAGGCTCAGGTGGGGCGCATTGCCGTATGCGCAGAGGCCATCGCGCTTGGCCGTGCCGTGGCACAGTTTGGCACCTCCGACTTTACTCACATCGTGGCGGTGCAGGGGGCCGACCCGGATGGAGCAGAGGCGCGAGTCGTCCCGCCCTGCGGCATGTGCCGGGAGATGATTTACGACTACAGCCCTGGTGCCCTTGTTTTGCTGGAGCGCGATGGACGCTTGCTTCGTGTTCCTATCGCGGAATTGTTGCCAGACCGGTACCAGTCCTGGCCGGGCATTTAGAGAAGCGATTCGCGGGTGAGTACTTCTCGCACCAGCGGCGCGCGTTTAGGTGGCGCATCCGCGATGGTCAGTGTCGCCCGCAGCATGCCTTCCGGTTCTTCCAACAGCGCGGCTTGTTCGCTGAAAAGCGTTATCAAAGGCTGTCCCTGTTCCACGCGGTCGCCGATCTTTGCATGCAGCTCAATCCCGGCGTGAGCACTTACGGGGCCGCCTGGTACCTCGCGCCCCGCACCTAACCGCTGCACCGCCCAGCCCACTTCCATGCAATCCATGCCGGTCAGGTATCCGCTGCGTTCCGCGCGCAATGTGCGTGTAGCGGCAGGCCTGTGCTGCGTTGCGGGATCGTCGAAGACACTCACATCACCGCCATGCAACTCCACCATGTGCAGCCATCGCCTGTAGGCTTCGCCGCTCGCCAGCAGCATCTCTGCAACGGCTTTCCCCGCCTCCGGCGAGGCAGCTTTCCTGCCCAGAAAGATCATCCACCCAGCCAGCGTCGCCGACAGGTCAATCAAATCCGCAGAAAGCGGATGCGCCCGGCCCTGCAAACTTTCCACACACTCCCAAACCTCAACCCAGTTCCCAGCGAAGCGGCCTAGCGGCTCGTTCATGGTCGTCAGCAGGGCTACGGTTCGCGTGCCGGCATCCTCCCCGGTAGCCACCATTAACTTTGCCAGGTGCCGCGCGTCCGCATCGTCGCGCAGAAAGGCACCGGAGCCGGTCTTCACATCCAGCACCAGCCCATTCAGCCCTTCCGCCAGCTTTTTCGACATGATGCTGGCGCAAATTAATTCCGGCTTTTCGACCGTACCGGTATGGTCGCGCAGGGCGTACAGGATGCGGTCAGCAGGCACCAAGTTGTTAGTCTGCCCGATCATGCTTGCACCGCACGCCGCGAGGATTTCGCCAAAGCGGCTCAGCGAAATCTGCGAGTCATAGCCCGGAATGGTCTCCATTTTGTCCAGCGTGCCGCCGGTGTGGCCAAGCGACCGGCCGCTGATCATCGGCACCGCCAATCCCGCAGCCGCGACGATCGGCGCAATCAGCAGGGAAGTCTTGTCACCCACGCCACCCGTCGAGTGCTTGTCCACCGCGAACTTATGCAACGGACGCGCATCGAACACCTCGCCCGAGGTTCGCATCGCGTCCGTCAAGCTCGCCAGCTCCGTCCGCGAAAGCCCGCGTTGAAAGATTGCCATCAGCCACGCCGCAATGCGTGCATCCGTGATCTCGCCACTCACCACGCCCCGTACAAAGCCGCGAATTTCCGCATCGCTAAGCTCTTGCCCGTCCCGCTTGTGCAGGATGACGTCGATGGGATGAATCAGCGGCTCACCTCCCGCAAACGAACTCATCGCCGATCTTGACGCGGCAGGGAACTCGCGTCAAAGCTTAACGGCAACAGGTCGCCCAGGGTGCACTCCGAAGCGGCACCGCCTTTTCCGGGGTAGAAGATCAGGCACTCCGGCCCGGCAAACTCCGCCAGCGTCTGCCGGCAGGCCCCACAAGGTTGGCAGGCTACGGTCTTGTCCGCATTGGCGACAGCTACCGCCTGAATCCGGATCGCCGGCCCAAGCTCCGCCACCGCACACACCACGGCCGTCTGCTCTGCGCAACAGGTGAGCCGGAAACTGGCATTCTCCACATTGCAGCCAGTCACGATCTCGCCACCCTCCAGCAGCAGCGCCGCACCCACCTTAAACCCGCTGTACGGCGCATACGCATGCTCTGCCACACGCCGCGCCTGCTCGCGCAAATCCGCAAAGATCGACTCATCAACGTCCTGAAAGATGTCCAGTGTTCCCATGGCCTGCTGAGGCTAAACCCGCTTCCGGCGGAATGCAAGCCGGGCGTATTCTGGAATTGGCGAGGAGGACAGAAGATGACAGGGATCGATTGGTCCGAGTGCTCCATTTGCGAAACCAACCCTCAAAAGTTAGGTGGCGTGTACACCGTGCGGGCGTATCGCATGTCTGCGGATGCGGTGGTGGAAAATTGGGAAGCCGGAGTAGAAGCAGAAGAAATTGTGGAGCTTTTCGGCCTGCCATTAGATGACGTGAACGAGATTCTTACCTATGCTGCACAGGCTCAGCGCGTTGCACATCCTGCTTGATCACAACGTTCCGCGGCCAATTCGCAGGTCGTTGCATGGGCACCTTGTAGAAACATCGGAACAGCGCGGCTGGGATCGGGTTCGTAATGGGACTTTGATTGCTTTGGCGCAAAAGGCCGGCTTTGAAGTATTTGTTACGGCGGATCAGAATCTTGAGTACCAGCAGAATCTGGAAGGGCGAATCATCGCTATGGTTGTACTTGGTTCTGGTCAGTGGCCCATCGTTAAACAGCACCTTGTAGCGATCGGTGAAGCAGTGAACTCCTGTTCTCAGAAGAGCTACCGATATGTCGTCATGCCAATGACGCCCAAGCCGACGCGTACCGCCGCAAAGGAGTTCCGTCACGGCAAAGCCCCGGATTAAACGCAGCGCCGCAGCAGTACAGCCAGATCTGGCGAAGACAGGAGCGGAGAGTGCCCCGGATGGGGCTGCTTCCACCCCGGATGTGCTGCTCCAATTTCACCCGGTCACCGCTGAATGGTTCCGCGCCGTCTTTGACTCGCCCACCCAGCCGCAGCGCGAGGGCTGGCCCGCCATCGCGCGCGGCGACTCCACACTTATACTTGCGCCCACCGGCACCGGCAAGACGCTCACCGCCTTCCTCTGGTGCCTGGACAAGCTCATGCTGCAGCAGCCGTCGCAGGCGGTCACAGCCGTGCCTGCCGCGGCAGCCGTGATTGCGCCTGCTCAGCCATTCGGAAAAAAGCGCGGAAAGCGCCCGAAAGCGGAGAAAACCAGCATCCTGCCTGAGGGCGTAGGTGTGCGCGTCGTTTACATCTCCCCGTTGAAGGCGCTCGCGGTCGACGTCGAGCGCAACCTGCGTTCGCCGCTCGCCGGCATCAGCAACATGGCCCAGCGCATAGGCGTGCCCGTCCACACGCCGGAAATCAGCGTCCGCACTGGCGACACGCCCACCAGCGAGCGCGCCCGTTTTGCCAAGCATCCCGGCGAGATCCTCATCACCACGCCCGAGTCGCTCTACCTGCTGCTCACGAGCAACGCGGGCGAAGCGCTGCGCACCGTGGAGACCGTCATCATCGACGAAATCCACGCACTCGTCCCTAGCAAACGCGGCGCACATATGGCGCTCTCCCTCGAGCGGCTGGAGGCGCTCGCCAGTCGCAAGGTTCAGCGCATCGGACTGTCGGCAACGCAACGGCCTCTGGAAGAGGTAGCGCGTTTCCTGGGTGGAGCCGATGGATTTACTTCTGCCTCATCGGCGAAGCAGTCCATGAACCCAGCCCTAAAGCCGGAGCGAGACGACTCTTCGACGATCATCGAAGCAGCCGTAGTTGACTCTTCGATATACATCGAAGCATCTCAAGATCAACGATCTGAGCCGCCAGTGGAAGAGGGCGTCGACATCGCCCCAGACGTGGCCGAAGCCGCCGGCAGCGCTGCCCTCCAGCTCGGCGACACGGAAGAGGACACCCGCGCCCTCGCCGGCGAGGTCGTCTCGATCCGCTACCGGCCCGTCACCATCGTCAACGCCGGTGCCCGCAAGGCCCTCGAACTCACCGTCGAAGTTCCGGTAGAAGACATGGCCCGCCTCGGCGAAATCCAGGACTCGCCCAGCGGTCCCGCCTCGCAGGGCCCCAAGCGCACCTCCATCTGGCAAAGCATCCACCCGCGCCTCTTGGAAATCATCCGCGCACATACCTCCACCATCCTCTTTGTGAATGCCCGCCGTATCGCCGAGCGGCTCGCCGGTGCCATCAATGAACTCGCCGGTGAACAAATCGCCCGCGCCCACCACGGCTCACTCGCCGCCTCCCAGCGCAGCGAGATTGAAGAGCTGCTCAAAGCCGGCCACATCCGCGCGCTCGTCGCAACTTCTTCCCTCGAACTCGGCATCGACATGGGCGCCGTCGACCTCGTCATCCAGATTGAAGCGCCACCGTCCGTCGCCAGCGGCATGCAGCGCATCGGCCGCGCCGGGCACCAGGTGGGCGCGCCGTCGAAAGGCATCATCTTTCCCAAATACCGCGCAGACCTGATTGCCTGCGCCGCCGTCACCAGCGCCATGCATGAAGGGCACGTGGAAAGTACGCGTTATCTGCGCAATGCGCTCGACGTGCTGGCGCAGCAGATGGTGGCCATCATCGCGCATCCGCCCTTGAGCGAGCAGGACGCTCTTCGCCGTGCAAAGAAACACCGCAGCGACGAAGATGAATCGCCCGGCATCAGCTACGACCGCCTGCTCGGCATCATTCGCTCCTGCGCAGGCTATGCGGGCCTCAGCATCGCCGTGTTTGAAGGCGTGCTCGACATGCTCGCCGGCCGCTACCCCTCTGACGAGTTCGGCGAACTGCGACCGCGCGTTACCTGGGACCGCCAGAAGGGCTGGATCACCCCGCGCCAGGGCGTCAAGAAGATCGCCATCCTCAACGGCGGAACCATCCCCGACCGCGGCACTTTCGGTGTCTTTCTCTCCGGCGATCGCAACAAGCCCATCCGCGTTGGCGAGCTCGATGAGGAGATGGTCTTCGAAGCCCGCAACGGCGAGACCTTCATCCTCGGTGCCAGCACCTGGCGCATCGATGAGATCACCCACGACCGCGTCCTCGTCTCGCCCGCGCCCGGCGAACCCGGCAAAATGCCCTTCTGGCACGGCGACCAGGCGGGCCGGCCGTTGGAGTTCGGCCGCCGCATCGGTACGCTCATCCGCGAACTGCGCGATATGCCCCGCTCCGCCGCCGTCACCCGCCTCACCCGCGAGCACGACCTGGACGGCCTCGCTTCGGAAAACCTGATGCGCTACCTCGCCGACCAGGAAGTCGCGACGGAAAGCGTTCCCGACGACCGCACCATCGTCGTCGAACGCGTCCGCGATGAGCTCGGCGACTGGCGCGTCTGCGTCCTCACGCCCTTCGGCTCGCGCGTCCACGCACCCTGGGCCATGGCCGTCACCGGCCGCATCCGCGCGGCCGGCGGTGCCGACGTCGAGACCATGTGGAGCGAGGACGGCTTCGTCATCCGCTTCCCCGAAGCCGACACCGCGCCCGACACCGACGCGCTCTTTCCCGAGCCCGCGGAAGCCAACGAATTCGTGCAGCGCCAGCTCGGCTCCACCGCCCTCTTCGCTGCCAAGTTCCGCGAATCCGCCGCACGCGCCCTGCTGCTGCCGCGCCGCCGCGCCGACGGCCGCACCCCGCTCTGGCAGCAGCGCAAACGCGCCTATGACCTGCTCAGCGTCGCCGCCCGCTACCCGCAATTTCCCATGCTGCTCGAGGCCTACCGCGAATGCCTGCGCGACGTCTTCGACATGCCCGCGCTCTCCGAAATCCTTAGGAGCATCGCGCAACGCCAGATTCGCGTGCACACCGTCGACTCGCGCACACCGTCACCCTTCGCCGCCGCCCTGCTCTTCAGCTACGTCGCCAACTACATCTACGACGGCGACGCACCGCTCGCCGAACGCCGCGCTCAGGCTCTCTCGATCGACCAGGAGCAGCTGCGCGAACTCCTCGGCGACGCGGACCTACGCGAACTCCTCGACGCGAACGCCATCGAAGAAACCGAAGAGCAGCTGCAGATGCTCGCGCCCGACTACCGCGCCCGCAACATGGACGGCGTCCATGACATGCTTCTCCGCCTTGGCGACCTGAATCGTGCAGAACTCCTGCAGCGCGTCACCTCGCCGGAAGTCGCCATCACCGTCGATCGCCTGCAAAAGTCCCGCCGCATCCTTGAACTCCGCATCGCCAACGAGAAGCGCCTCATCGCCGTCGAAGATGTCGCCCGCTACCGCGACGCACTTGGCATTCCGCTGCCGCCCGGCCTGCCTACCGCGTTTCTCAACCCTGTGCCCGACGCGATCGTCGACCTCATCCGCCGTTACGGCCGCACCCACGGCCCGTTCACCACGGCAGAGGCCGCGTCCCGCTTTGCCGTCCCGCTCGAAACCGCCGAAGCCGTCCTCAACCGCCTTGTGCAGTCCGGCCGCGTCGTGGAAGGCGCCTTCCGCCCCGGCGGCCTCAGCCGCGAGTGGTGCGACGCTGAAGTTCTCCGCACCATCCGCCGCCGCTCGCTCGCCAAGCTCCGCAAGGAAGTCGAGCCCGTCGAGCAGCAGACCCTCGCCCGCCTCTTCACCCACTGGCAGGGCGTGCTCACACCACGCCGCGGTCTCGATGCCCTGCTGGACGTCATCGAGACCCTGCAGGGCGCGCCCCTGCCCGCCTCACTTCTCGAAACCGAAATCCTGCCCGCACGCATCGCTGGCTTCAAGCCCGCCGATCTCGACACCCTCATCGCCGCGGGCGAAGTTACCTGGGCCGGCTTCGAACCCATCGGCGAACGCGACGGCCGCATCGGCCTCTACCTTGCCGAAAAGCTCCCGCTGCTCTGGCCCGTCGTCAATACACAACAAGCCGCCGCCGTCATAGCTAGCGAGTCCGCCACCAAAGACCGGGAAGACCGCATCCTGGATTACCTGCGCTCCCACGGCGCTTCTTTCTTTCAAACCATTCACGAGGGCACCGGTACCACTCCCGGCGGCGGCTATCCCGGCGAGACGATCGATGCCCTTTGGAACCTCGTCTGGCGCGGTGCCGTCACCAACGACTCCCTGCAATCTCTGCGCGCCTACACCGACAAGAACGCCGCCCACAGCCGCGGTACCACCAACCAGCAGGGCAAGCCGCTGCGCCGCACCCACAATCAGGCCGCCAATTTCCGCAGCCGCCGCACCACTCCCCCCACCGTCCAGGGACGCTGGGCGATGCATCCCGCATACTTCGATGGCCCTCAAAACGTCACCGAGTGGTCGCACGCCATCGCCCACCAGCTCCTTCAGCGCTACGGCGTCGTCTTCCGCGAAACCGCCCACGCCGAAAATCTGCCTGGCGGCTTTTCCGCTGTCTACGACGTGATGAAAGCGCTAGAGGAGTCCGGCAAAATTCGTCGAGGCTACTTCGCCGCCGAACTCGGCGCAACCCAGTTCGCCCTGCCCGCCGCGCTCGATCTCCTGCGCCAGCTCCGTACCAAACGCTCCGACACCGACCCGGAAATGCTGGTCCTCGCCGCCACGGATCCCGCCAACCCTTATGGCGCGTTGCTCCGCTGGCCGCAGCCGGCCGACGGCGGCTCGCTCACCCGCACCGTCGGCTCCCGCGTCGTCCTGGCCGATGGCGCACTCACCGCCTACCTCCGCCGCGGCAACCCTAACCTCCAGGTCTTCCTGCCGGAGGAAGATCCGCAACGCACCCAGGTCACCCGCGCCCTTGCCCGCTATTTTGTCGTCATGGCCCAGTCCTCGTCCAACCGCCTCAACGAAGATCCCGGCGAAGCCCACAACTCCGGCCGCATCGGCATGCTCATTCAGAGCATCAACGGTATCGCCGTCGCGGAACACCCCATGGCTCGCGCCCTGCTCGACGCCGGCTTTCAAGCCGCACCCATGGGCTTCAACCTCCGCCGCAACCTTCCACCCCTGCCCGGCACGATGCTCACCGCTCAAAACGGCGGCCGAAGTGTTGGCAACGCCTAAATGTCAGGCTTCGTCTAGTTCCTGAGCTAATCTTCCGGATGGGTTCGGTTCGCTTTGAAGGAGTTCGCTTCATCTTGTGGAGTCATGATCATCCAACCGCCGCATATGCGGGTATCGAGATCGTCGTTGACTTGTGGCGGAGGAGCATGCGGTGCGCCTCTCGCGCCAAAAAGATGCAAAGCGGCCCATCAACGCAAAGCGTTACGTAGTGGCGCACATTTTAAGTGTCGCCGCAGAGCACTTCGCTGAACTATGATCACCTTGTAGAGACTTGCATGCAGAGGGCTGAGGTTCTCACAACGGATGAAGAGATTGATGCCTGGATTGAGAGGCAAAAACGCTGCCTGTCCAGCCAGTCGTAAAACAAGTGGAATACCTTCAACTTACACGTCTACTCATTCTTTACATGACCGACGGTCGCCGCATACCGCTGCCTGTTGAAGAGGTCGAAGAACTCGCACATGCCACGGATGAGCAGATGTCCCATTTTCAAACTGAAGGCGGCGGTTACCTCGTCCACTTTCCTGACTTTGACGGCAATCTCGATGTACTCTTCATTGCCGCCGATGGACGCGGCGGCCCACAGTGGACCAGGAAGCTGGATGATCAGCGCTCCACCGCTTTGCTTGCTGCCGGTTAGGCGAATATTGCGTCGCTTCGTCCTGAAGCGCAATGCTGCACCTTGAAGTAGGCTTCTTCCATGGGCTCGGTCCGCTTCGAAGGCGTGCGTTTTGTGGTGTACAGCCTGGACCACCCACCGCCACATGTTCACGGCAACTACGGTGGAATCGAAGTTATCGTAGAACTCCTTTCGGATAGACGGGTCGGTGTCGCGCCGCGTAGGAATTCCATCAACCCGCCGAATGGAAAGCGCGCCGACGTGCGGCACATCCTGCGTATCGCTAGGCAGAACCGCACCGAGTTACTATCTTTGTGGGAGGAGCGTCATGGCTGAACACGCGAGTGCAGGGCAGAATCTGATCGATGATGAGGCGCTTGATCCAGAAGTGGAAGCGCAGATCGACGCGGCTTTGGAAGCCGCCCGCAACGCTCCGCCTTCCCATGCTGCTACCAATGTGGAGTATCTCGTCGAGGTTCGCATCTTGATCGTGCATTTGAACAATGGCCAACGCCTTCTATTACCTGTTGAAGACGTGCAGGAGCTGGCGGATGCAACAGATGAACAGTTGAGTGAGATTGAACTGCTCGGCCCGGGAACCGGGATTCACTTTCCCCGGTTTGACGGCAATCTTTATGTTCCCTATCTGGTCGAGGGAAGCCGTGGTAACGATCGTTGGGAGCGAGAGCTGGAAGAGAAACGGGCAGCCGCGATGTTATCTGCCGCTTAGCTTTGGGTCGCCTCATACGGCTTGGTTGGCCTCAATCCCACAGGACATCGAGATTGGCTTGGTCGGCAAGTATATAGAAAAATACAAGCGGAAGCGATTCATCTTAACTTGAGGCACTAAGCACCTACTGTGAAGATTACATTCATTATGGTAAGGAACGGCATTATCGGAGGCTTGCGGGCTTACGCTCTCAAGCAAAGACCAGATTTTGATGCGTTGGAAGGGTTCAAGCGGCTAGACGCTCTACTGACCGCTTTTTGGGTGGTACTAGGTAATGCGCTTGCGCTAGTTGTTACAACTTATCTCTTACTAGCCATATTGATTTTAGTAATAAGCAAGCTGAGCATAGGACTTGCGAGTGAGATAGGTCGTGTAGGTTATCGCAACACCTTTTTCGTCACACTTTTGTTCGCAGCGGTAGTGGGTCTACTTTGGCGTGGACGTCACCGCATCCGCCTTGAAGGTCTAATTTTCGCGAAGCGTCTACTAAAGTTGCTTTACTACAGCCTTGCCGTTACTTTCTACATGTCTTGCATACCAACAGGTATTTCTATCATTTTAATTTGTTCAAATGTACTCGTATCTTTTCTGACCTCTCCGATAGGCTTCAAAGCGGATTTTGTCTACCAAGGCTTCGGCACATACTCTATATACCTAGCCGGTATTTCAGTTGCGCTTTATCTCACGCTTCTTGTGATGCGGAAGACAAAACCCCTGTGGGAAACAGAGCCAACATCGGCGGGTTCGCAGAAACCCCTCAATCATGCCTGAAGGCGACACCATCTTTCGTGCGTCGCGAGCCCTTGCCAAGGTTCTCACCGGCAAGACCGTCACACGCTTCGACACGCA
>CAXTPQ010000034.1:0-15335 GCA_964246215.1 uncultured Terriglobus sp.
GTTACCGGTTTGCCGCGAGCCAGGCCGTCAAGGACGGCTGCTGTTGCTCCTTCAGCCGAATGCAGCTATCAATGCTGTTGAGGGCGCCTTTCAGCGCTCGCTCCGACGCTGCCACTTTGTGCGTGGTGAAGAACTGCTCCACATCCGCGCGATCCGCGGCGGAACAAAAGTTGCCCGTTGAGTTTACGACGCCGGCTCCGCTAAAAGGCGTGAGCTGGGCGTGCACCTTGTCCCAGTTGGCTTTGATGTAGGTCCATGCCTGTGGCCGTGTCTGATTGCGCGACAGCAGAATGGAATACAAAACGTAGTTGTCTTGCGTGCGGACCTTACCGCTCGAAGCGTAATCGAGCGTGCGCGTGACCAGCGCCGGATCGTTGAAGAAGGCCAGCGCGTTCAGCGCGGCGCCCTTGTCCTGCGGGTTGCTGTCCGACTCGTAGAAGCGCTGCAGTTGATCATAGAGGGCGGCGTCGCCATGAGTGGCTGCGATGGTGATGCCCGCGCTGGAGAGCAGTGGATGACTGGAACGGTCATGATTCAGCCAGCGCTGCGCTAATACCTTTGCCTCTGCCACAACGGACGGCTCCCCCGCCGAACCAAGCGTGGTGAACAGGTCGGCACGCCGGGCTACATGCCCATCGCTTTCGGCCTGCTTTGCCGGCCCGAGTGAACGGTAAACCGGCAGGAACTGCGCGATCACCCAACGGCCGATCTGGTCCCGCTGCCCGCCCTGTGCGATCTTTTCGCGGATGGTACCGACCGCGCCGATAGAAGTCTGCAGAACGGCGGCATCCGAGTCTGCGCGCAACGCGCTCACCAAGGTGAGGTAGTCGGCAACGCTGCCCTGCCCCGAGCGGGTAAGCGCCCACCGGTCACTCACAAAGCCGATGCGCTCGGTAGCGCTAAGCCGGCTTTCCGCGGAGGCGATGATCCCGCGAAGGGTCGCCGGATCATAATTGCTGCGGTAGTAGCCCTTGTCGCCGGCGTTCAGATAAGCGGGTGCTGCCTGTGCCGAAACACTGCTGTGTGTTGCATCGATGACCTGGCAGCTGCCGCCCTTGACGCACACGGGAATCGTCCAGCCTTGCGCGGTGGGCTGGCCGCTGGGAGAAGCGTAGAAGCGCGATTGCGCAACGCTGACCGTACCGGCGGACGGCGCGCCGAAGGTGAGCAGCGGCACTCCCTGCTGCGAGATAAAGCTGTCCATGATCTTATCGACGGGCTTGCCGCTGTTGGCGGTCTGCGCGCCCCAGAAGTCTTCCGCCGTGGCGTTGGCAAACTGGTGTGCGACCAGATAGTTGTGCACGCCCTGGCGGAACGGCTCCTCGCCGATGTAGTTCTCCACCATGCTGAGCACGGCGCCGGCCTTACCGTAACTCAGGCCGTCAAACTGCTCGTTGATTTCGTCGGGCGTGTCGGCTCTGGAGCGGATCGCGCGTGTGACCGCCGCGGCGTCATAGTTCAGCGTGCCGTTCAGTTGCTGTGCATCGTCCTCTTCAATGCGCCAGGTGGGTTGCCAGTCGGCGACGGCCTTGGACTCCATCCAGGTGGCGAACCCCTCGTTAAGCCAGAGATTGTTCCACCACTGCATGGTGACCAGATCGCCGAACCACTGATGCGCCATCTCATGCGCAACGACGACGGCGACACGCTTCTTGGCGGGCAGGGCGGCATTCTTCTCGTCCACGAGGAAGTCGGTTTCGCGATAGGTAATGCAACCGAAGTTCTCCATGGCACCGGCTTCAAAGTCGGGGATAGCGACCATGTCGAGCTTGGGCATGGGGTACTTTACGCCAAAGTAGGTGTCGTAATAATGCAGAAAGTGCTCGGCGGAGGTGAGTGCGAGTCCGGTCAAGGCTACCTTGTCCGGCGTGGCGCAGGCACCGATGGGAATGCCGTCGGCCGAGCCATGCTTGCAGACAAAGTCTCCCACCTGAAAGGCCACAAGATAGGTGGACATGCGCGGCGTGCGGGCGAAGGTGAGGGTGTGCTTGCCGGGGCCGGCGGGCTTGTCGCCGATCTGGTTGGTATTGGCGATGACGGTATCGGCCGCATCAATGGTAAGAGACACATCAAAAGTGGCCTTCATGGCCGGCTCATCGAAGCTCGGAAAGGCGCGGCGAGCATCCGTCGACTCGAACTGCGTAACGGCATAGTTGCGCTTGGCCGTCTTGGAAAGATAGAAGCCGCGCAGCTTGTCATTCAGAATGCCCGTGTATTCGATCGCGAGCGTCACCTTGCCGGAGAGCGGCTGCGGAAAGGTGAAGGTGGCTTGCTCTTTTGCTTCGTCATAGGCAATGGTCGCGGTCTGGTTTCCCGCTTTGACGCTGCCGATTTTGATCTCCGCCGAATTCAGGGTCACCGTTCTGCTGGGCTGCTGCAGTGTGACATCGATCGTCTCGGAACCGGTGAAGGTAGCGGTCTTCAGGTCCGGTGAGAGGTGCAGGCTGTAGTGCTCGGGGACGGCGTTGGTGGGCAGTCTCTGTGCGAAGAGAGCTGTTGAAAGCAAGACAAAGACAGCGAGCGACAAACTACAAAGAGGTTTGCGGAAGCGCATCTTTTGAGTGTAAACGGCTTTACTTCCAGAGCGTCCGCACAGGGTACTTCCAAAGCGTTTCGTCCGCGGTCACGAGTACGAGGCCGTTATGTTGGGCCTGTGCTATCAGCATGCGGTCAAACGGATCGCGGTGTAGCTGCGGAAGACGCTCAAGGAGAGAAAGCGCTTCTGGTTCAAACGAAAGATGATGGATGGAAAGGTCCCGAGTATCTCGACGACGGATTGTATGTTTCCACCCGGCAGCGGAAGCGCACCTTTCATCGATTTGATCGTCATTTCCCAAAGCGAAACGACACTTATGTAGAGCGTGTTCTCGTCATTCAGAATGGCAGAACGGGCCGAGATAGAAAGCGACTTATCATTAGAAATGAACCAGAGAAAGGAATGAGTATCCAGAAGCAACTTCATGCGGCAAGGTATCTCAATAGCCCTCAAACTCTGAGGCAATTTTCGCATTCAGCTCTGGGGAGTCCCAGCCGCGCGACAGATCGAGCTTGCCAGACCACAAACCCAAGAGTTGCTCAATCGGACGCTTCATAGGATCTCGATTTTCGACTCTCACAAGCCGCAGGGCAGCTTGACCACCCCGGGAGATTTCAACTATCTCACCCCGGTCGATGGCTGATTCCAGTTCATCGAAATGCTCACGCGCGTAATGATTGCTGACAGTCACGCGTCCTAGCCTAGCAGAGACTGCTCACGGCTGCGAAGCAGCGCGCTCGCTGTGACCGGTGATCTCGCTGGCACGGGCCTCTGCAAAGGCGGCCGCTCCGATCAGGGCACATCTTTGTTCCAGGATCACGCGGACGGGAACCTGGTGGAGCAATGGCGAGAGACGTCCCTTGTCCAGAAAGGCCTGCCGGAACGTCCCGTTCTGCAGGGTTTTCAGGATTTTTGGGGCGATGCCGCCGCCCAGGTAGACACCACCGGCGGCGAGCAGCTTCAGGCCCATGTTGCCGCACTCCGCTCCGTAGGCGCTCACAAACATCTCCAGCGTCTTTGCGGTGAGTTCGCTCGATCCATCCTCGCCAGTGGTGCCGATGACGAAGTTTGGATCTTCAGTTTGCATGCGGTCGCGGAGCCATTCCGGCTCTTCCATCTTTTTGGCGTCGCGCAGGAACTCATAGATATTCTTCAAGCCGATGCCACTGACGACACGCTCCCAGGAGACGTGACCCTCCAGCTTACTTTCGAGGTACTGCAGCAGTTCAATTTCGAGCGCATTGCGCGGAGCAAAATCGGCATGGCCACCTTCAGATGCCAGAGGCAAATGACGGCGCGCCATGCGATCCCAGATGAGCAACGCTTCACCCAGGCCGGTGCCGGCCGAAACGAGTGCACGGTGGCCGAGCGCGGATTTGTCGCCCTGCTCCAGTTCGAAAATCTGATCGGGCCGCAGCTCCGCGATGCCGTAGCCATTTGCTTCCAGATCGTTCAGCAGAAAGATGTGCTCGATATCCAGGATGTGCGACAGATCGCGGGAGTCCAACTCCCAGGGCAGATTGGTGAGCTTGAGATGCCCATCCTTCACCGGGCCAGGGCAGCCGAAGCAGGCCGCCACCACCTCATGCTCAACCTTCTCCACGGTGTCTTCCGTGGCTAGGAAAGCCTTTACAACTTCCTGCAGCGAGGTGTATTCGTTCGCGGGATACTTGTGGCTGCGCACCATGCTGAGCTTGCCGTTCTCAAAGTTGTACAGCGCCAGATCGACTTTGGTGCCGCCTACGTCTCCCGCCAGAATCATCGAACAAGCTCCAGTGTGCCGGTCTCGGCGTCGCCCTGCATGCCGACTTTAGGGAGCCGCCGCGCGGCTTCAGCATCGAGCAAAAGATGAAGATGGCCGCTCTCAGGCCGGATCAGTTGAGACGGCAGCGCCTCCGGATCGTAATCGCCGAGGAGTACCTGATGCAACCGGTCGGCCTTCGCCGCGCCCTCGATCAGGAAGATCACGCGCTTGCCCTGATTGATCACCGGCCAGGTGAGAGTCACGCGCCAGGTGTCCTTTTGGGCCACGTGATTTGCCACGACCAGGCGACCCATTTCGTTGATCGCATCCGTGTGAGGAAACAGAGAGGCCGTGTGGCCGTCGTCGCCCATGCCTAGAAAGACGAGATCGAAGCTCGGGGCCTGCGCGCCTTCCAATTTGAACTGATTGCGCAGGGTAGCTTCGTACTTCGAGGCGGCTTCGTCCGGCGGCAGTTCACCCTCCATGCGGAAGACCTTCTCGGCGGGCAGCGGTACCTTGCTCAGCATCTGCTCGCGTGTCATGCGGTAGTTCGACTCGGCGTCGTCCGGCTCAACGCACCGCTCGTCCACCCAGTACAGTTCGAGCTTGTCCCATGGCATCGCCTGCAGAAACGGCTGCGCGGGATCCGCAAGCAGTGCAAACATGCGCTTCGGCGTGGTACCGCCGGAGATGGCAATGCGAGCCATGCCTCGCTGCACTGCGGCTTCTGAGGCGTACTTCGTGAACACCTCAGCGGCAGCCTGCGCCACGCGCTCCGGTGTGTCATAAACGAGAAAGTCAGCGGTGAGCGTGCGTGCCATGAAAGATTCCTGCCCTTGTGATGCGTTCGGCAAGAGTACAGGTGCGCCGCCATGACTGTCCATGTGCAGACGAACGCTTGTCTTGCAAGCAGTAAAGCACGCCGCAAGGGGAGACGGCGCGCTTCGGTTTTATGTGAGTTGCTTAGTTGCTGACGCGCCAGCTACGGCCGTCCCGGGCGAGCAACTGATCTGCCTCTTCCGGACCCCACGACCCCGCCGCGTAGTTGGGAAAGTCCTTTTTCTGCGCCTTCCACGCCTCCAGCACCGGAGTCATAAGCGCCCAGGTAGTCTCGACGCCTTCGCGCTCGGCAAAGAGCGTGCCGTCACCCAGCATCGCGTCCAGCAGCAGGCGCTCGTAGCCGTTGGCAGATGATTTTCCGAAGCTCTCCGCGTAGGAGAAATCCATCTGCACCTGCGCAATGTTGGTGGTGGGACCGGGGATTTTGGCACCGAACTGCAGCTTGATGCCGTCGTCCGGCTGGATGCGCAGGGTGAGCACATTGGGCTGTAGCTGGTCCGAGCCGGCATCGGAGCTTTTAAAGAGGTGCAGCGGCGGCTGTTTGAAGGTGATAACCACCTCCGTCACGCGGCGCTGCAGGCGCTTGGCCGCGCGGATGTAAAACGGCACGCCGGCCCATCGCCAATTCTCAATGGAAAGCTTCATGGCGGCGAAGGTCTCCGTCTGCGACTCCTTGGAGACGCGGTCCTCTTCGCGGTAGCCGATGGCGTCCTTGCCGTCGACCTTGCCCGGGCCGTACTGGCCGCGCGCCGTGTCCTCGACCGGGATCGCATCGATCGCTTTCCAGACCTTCAGCTTTTCGATACGCACTGCCGCCGACTCAAAGCTGTCTGGCGGTTCCATGGCGACGAAGGAAAGCACTTCCATGACGTGATTCTGCAGCACATCGCGCAATGCGCCGGCCGCCTCATAAAAGGGCCCGCGTCCCTCAATGCCGATGGACTCCGCAGCCGTGATCTGCACGCTGTCAATGTAGTTGCGGTTCCAGACCGGCTCAAAGATGCCGTTACCGAAGCGGAAGACGAGGATGTTCTGCACCGTCTCCTTGCCCAGGTAGTGGTCAATGCGGAAGATCTGGTCCTCCTTCAAAACATTGTTGATGGAAGTATTCAGCTCCTGCGCGCTCTTCAGATCGGTGCCGAAGGGTTTTTCGATGATGACGCGCACCCAGCTCTTGCCCTCTTCGCCCTGCGTCATACCGTGCTTGCCCAGCCGCTGGGTAATGTCTGCGAAGAACTCCGGAGCGACGGCCAAATAGAAAAGCCTATTGCCGTTGGTGCCGAACTTTCCATCAAGTTCGGCTAGAAACGCTTTAAGCTTGTCGAATCCCTCGTCGTTGTCGAACTCAGTCTGAAAGTACTGGACACGGTCGACGAACTTGCCAAGCTTCTCTTCGCTCTCCTCGACCCCGCCACCCTTGAGGATGCCGTCCTTCATGTCGGGAGCAAAGGTCTTGGACAGGTCGCGGCGAGCCACGCCGACCACGGCGAACTTCTCCGGCAGCAGGTTCTGCTGGTCCAGATGGTAAAGCGCCGGCAGCAGCTTGCGCTTGGTCAAGTCGCCGGATGCACCGAAGATGACGACGATGCAGGGATCGGGAACCTTTTCAGTCCCTTTGTTCGCCTGAACCTGTTCCTGTGACACGTTGATACCGGATGTGGGCATGTCTGTTCTCGTCCTTGCTGATGGCAAAGTGCCCGCACCCGCGGTGCACTCGCCTGAGTTGTGGAGGGACGCATAATGCCCTCCGGGGCTGAAACGGTGAAGCCGGCAAACCGGCCGAAGCGCCACCGTGCCTGCACAAGAGATGCCTCTCTGCGGTTCGGCGTTCCGTACTTCTTTTTCAGGGTCCGCCCGAGGGCCCTTCGGGTGAACTGGCC
This sequence comes from uncultured Terriglobus sp., assembly GCA_964246215.1. Taxonomy (GTDB): domain Bacteria; phylum Acidobacteriota; class Terriglobia; order Terriglobales; family Acidobacteriaceae; genus Terriglobus. The sequence continues at coordinate 7,001 of CAXTPQ010000034.1, forward strand.
GTCTAGGCCGACTCGGGGAAATCCGCTGCGAGAGTGGTGTCGCGCCAGGCTTCAATGCTCTTTTGCCACTGGTCCAGCTTGGCCACAGTGCGGTCATGCGCGTTGCGCCCCAGCAGAAGACGCAAGGGTGGATCCTCCGCGTCGGCCATGGCGATCATGGCTTCAATCGCCTTTTGCGGATCGCCCTTCTGTGTGCCCGCTTGGGTGTTGAAGTAATCGCGTGCCTTGCCGGCGGTCTCTCTGTAGTCGGCGATCTCGTGCTTTGCGACCCGGCCGGAGCGGCCCAGGAAGTCCGTGCGGAACGGGCCAGGCTCAATCAGGGTGACCTTGATGCCGAGCGGCTTGACCTCTGCCGCCAGGCCTTCACTGAAGCCTTCCACGGCGAACTTGGTCAGGTTGTAATACGCAAGGCCCTGCCCGCCGATCACGCCGGCCACCGAGGAAAGATTGAGAATATGGCCGGAGCGCCGGGCGCGCATGTGGGGCAGCACCAGGCGGGTGGTATCCACCAGGCCGAAGACGTTGGTGGCGATGACCTGCTCAATCTCATCGTCGCTGGCTTCTTCCGCGGCACCGGCCAGGCCGTAACCCGCGTTGTTCACCAGCACATCGATCTGTCCGAAGGAGTCGATCGTGTCCTGCACCGCGGCGACGATCGTGTCTTTGTCGGTGACATCCACCGTGAGTGCAAGCGCCTGATCGGGGTATTTGTCCGCCAGGTCGAGCACCTTGCTGTCGTCCCGCGCAGTCGCAATGCAGCGCTCGCCGCGTTTCAATACCTCCTCGGCGAGCAGACGGCCGAAGCCGGTGGAGGCTCCGGTGATGAACCAGACGCGGCTGTTCTCTGAGAGTGGCATGTCCTAAACCTTTTCTGCCGATGCGGTGCTGGGCAAAACCTCGACGGGCTTGGCCGAGACCTCCACATGCACTTCCGGTGCGCTGGGCATGTAAAGCTTCTCGATCGCGTAAACCTTGTTGAGCCTGCGGACGAAACGCTCTTCCGTGCCGATGAACTTGGCTTTCAGGTAGGCGTCCACGCATTCATAGGCAAGCGCTTCCGCAATGATGCGGGCACCCAGCACGATCACGTTCATCTGGTCGTGCTCCACACCCTGGTGCGCGGAGTAGGTGTCATGACACATGCCCGCGCGGATGCCGGGCATCTTGTTGGCCGCGACACAGACCCCGACACCGGAACCGCAGATGAGAATGCCACGATCGGCTTGCCCAGCGATCAGTACCTTGCCGACCTTTTCCGCGAAATCCGGGTAGTCGGACGGCTCGGTGTTGTAGGCACCCAGGTCCTGCACGTCGTGGCCGAGGCCGGCCACGTGCGCGCGGACGAGTTCCTTCAGGGGAAAGCCGGCGTGGTCGGAAGCGATAGCGATTTTCATGCCTGTTCCCTTCCGGCTTATTTGCCCATCGCGGTTTGTACAGACTTGATCAGGTTGTCCGTGTTGAAGCCGTACTTGTCCAGCACTTCCGGCCCGGGCGCGGAGGCACCGAACTTATCGACGCCAATTGCCACACCATCGCGGCCGATGTACTTCCACCAGCCCATGGTCGCACCCGCTTCGACGGAAACCTTCGGAATGCCGTGAGGAAAAATGCTGTCCTTGTACGCCTCGTCCTGCTCCTCAAAGATGGCGAACGACGGCATAGAGATCACACGAGCCTTGATGCCGGCCTCTTCCAGCTTGGGCAGGCTGCCGATGACGAAGGAAACCTCGGAGCCGGTGGCCACGATGATCACATCCGGCTTTTCCTGATCGGCGAGGATGTAGGCACCCTTGCGCGGGCCTTCCAGCACCTTGTACTTGGTCGAGTCCATCACGGGCAGGTCCTGCCGGGAGAGCGCCATGAACGAAGCGCTCTTGCGCTCCACCGCAAGCTGCCAGCAGGCCGCGGTTTCGTTCGCATCGGCTGGACGGAAGTCGGTGAGCTGTGGGATCGCGCGGAGTGCCATCAGGTGCTCCACCGGCTGATGCGTGGGGCCATCCGCACCCAGACCAATGGAGTCATGCGTGAAGATAAAGAGCGAGTGCGTGCTCATGAGCGCGGCCATGCGGATGGCTGAACGTGCGTAGTCGGAGAAGACGAAGAACGTGGAGCCAAACGGGATGATGCCGCCATGCGCTGCCATGCCGTTCACCGCCGCGCACATGCCGAACTCCCGCACGCCGAAGAAGATGTTCTTACCCGCCGGATTGTCGTGGAAGCTGGCGGACTCCTTGAAGATCGTCTTGGTGGAGGACGTCAGGTCGGCCGCGCCACCAATCAGCTCCGGCAGGTTCTTGCCGATGGCTTCCAGCACAACGTTTCCGGCGGTGCGGGTGGCAATGGGCTTGTCTGTTGGGAATGGCTTGATGTCTTTCTGCCAGTCCTTCGGCAATTCCTGCTTGATGACGCGATCGAACTCGGCGGCGAGTTCCGGATGCGCTGCCTGGTACTTGTCAAACAGCTCGTTCCACTTGGAGTGGGCGTCGGCGCCGGTGGTCTTGGCCTGCTCCCAGTTCTTCCTAGCCTCCTCGGGAACAACAAAGTCCTTGTCCGGATCCCAGCCGAAGAACTCCTTGGTCTTGCGGGTGGCTTCCTTGCCCAGCATTTCGCCGTGCACGTGCTTGGTGCCCGCCTTGGGCGAGCCGATGCCGATGATGGTGCGCACGCGAATCAGGGAAGGCTTTCCCTTCTCTTCCTTTGCGATGTTGATGGCCTGCTGCAGTTTCTGCAGGTCCTCGCCATCGTCGACGTACTGAACGTGCCAGCCGTACGCTTCAAAGCGCAAGGAGGTGTTCTCGGTAAAGCTGAGCTCCGTGGGGCCGTCGAGCGAGATCAGATTGTCATCGTAAAAGACGATCAGCTTGCCAAGCTTGAGCGTGCCGGCCAGCGATGCGGCCTCATGCGAGATGCCTTCCATCAGGCAGCCGTCGCCCACAATGCAATACGTGTGGTGGTCGACGATCTCCATCTGCGGCTTGTTGTAGACGGCCGCCAAGTGCTTCTCCGCAATCGCCAAACCCACGGCCATGCCGAAGCCTTGGCCGAGTGGACCGGTGGTGACTTCCACACCCGGTGTGAAGCCGTATTCCGGATGACCCGGTGCCTTTGAATGCCACTCGCGGAAGAGCTTCAGGTCGTCCAGCGACAGGTCGTACCCGGAAAGAAACAGCGAACCATACTGCAGCATGGACGCGTGGCCGTTCGACAGCACAAAGCGGTCGCGGTTGGTCCACTTGAAGTCGACCGGGTCGTGAATCATGTTCTTCGTAAAGAGCAAATAGGCCAGCGGTGCAAGCGCCATGGGTGCGCCGGGGTGGCCATTCTTTGCCCGTTCAATGGCATCCACCGCCAGGAACCGAAGTGTATCAATGGACAGCTTGTCGAGATCGCTCATGATTGCGTGTGTGCTCCGTTCGTTCCGTGCTTCTTGACTGTTCAGATGCTGCAAAACCTAACCAGTGTACTCGCCGGGCAGCTTTGCGGCATATTCCATGCTTAGGAGCATGCGGCCAATCTAACCCACTACCGAACCGATGCTGATCTGGTAGTTGTGGCCAAGCCAACGACCATCGGCGTATTGCAATGTCAGTTCAAGCTCGCCTGACGCGCCAGCCGGAAATGGCAGTTCCGCGGCGAACCCCGGAGAGCCGAGCGAATTGGCCCGGGTATCGTTGACGGTTTTCCAGTTGTCCATTGTCCAGCGAACCGAGAACCACTCCTTGTCCAGCACCTGCATACGCTTGCCCTGCGCGATCTGGCGCAAAGGACGGGTGGTTTGGAAGAATTCAAGATCGCTACGGAAGGTGCGCTCTTCCCGGCGTACAGAGTAGCGCTGAGCGACCACCGGGATGCAGTCAAAGACCTTTCCATCCACCGCGGACCGGAGCAGCTTGATGTACTCCGCATGTGCCCAGACCAGGGGCTGCGCGGAACCAGCGGAACGGCCGAAAAACAGGCCCTTCTGCGGCATATCGGCATAGTCCCACACCTGCTCCGGCAGCATGCCGCCAAAAGAGGCAAAGCGTTCCAGAGCCGCAATCAGCGGCTTGCAGTCCGCACCGGCGGCCAGCTCATAATGTGCGCGTTCCCCGGTCAGGATGGGCCACGCGCGGCCCTGCCCATACTTGATGAACGGCTCACCATCCTTCTGCTGGCCGTACCCGTCGTGGTTGTAGCGCCGCCAGCACGGGCCGTAGGGGGTATCGATCTTCAGAACATGGTCGACGACCTTCAACGAATCCACGATCAGCGGATCGTCCGCGCGCCGGATCCCGTAGCGCACCAGTTCCAGAAAACCGCCGTCAATGACTTCGTTTGCGGCGAAGTTGAATCGCTCGCCTGGCGCGCGGTTTGCAATGTTGTACCGGCCCGGCTCTGCACCGGGGTAGAAGAAAGGGTCGTCCGGTGTGGGCGGATTGATCCGAACGTAGTGCCGCTTGACCTCCGGCAGCAACACGCCGTCGTTCGTGGTGGTCCATTCGTCCAGGTGCTCCTCAATCCAGTCGGCATAGCTTTCCAGAAACTGGCCGAGCTCCAATGCCTGGTGCGCGCGCGCAATGTCGGCGGCACAAACCAGGCCGCAAATCACCGCGGCCAGCGTGGATGGCGAGTAGCCCGCGGCTTCTTCCCACCGCTCCTGCTGCGTGACTGGCGCATAGCGAATGAGAAAACCAGCCGCCTGCTGCACAAACGGAAACAGGTCGAACTGGCCCAGGCCATCGGCCTTCCAGAGCCGCCACGCCAGCATAATGGGAAAGGCGACCTCATCCAGTTGAATGCCCGTCCAGTAGGGCGTTCCGTCGATCCAGAAATTTTGCGCAAAGGATCCGTCCGGCCGTTGCGTACAGGCGAGGTAGACCAGCGCGCGGCGAGCCGTATCGGTGCGTCCGCAGGCCAGCAGCGCCGTGGCCGACTGGATCATGTCACGCGTCCATACCAGGTGGTAGCCGCCCAGATCGTCGTCGCTTTTTGCATTGCCCCACGGAATGGACGCTGAAGCGATAAAGGCACCCGAATAGGTCTTATCTTCATGCGCCAGAATGACGTTATGGCTCACACGCATGAGCCGGCCGTTGTCCATGCTGGCCGCCGCCAAGCGCTCCGGCGAGGCAGCGCGGTGCCACTGCTCGATATAGCGCTTCAGGTGAATGTCAAAGGGCACGGAGAGCGATTGCATCATGCCGGCGAGCGCCGCGTGCGGGCCCTCGCCAAAGCTCAGGGCGATGGTGAACTCACGCGTTCGCATCAGGTCGATTTCGCCGGTCAGGGCCAGGTTGCCGTCCAGCGCCTGGCCGAACTCGTGCGTCATCACCATGTGCCGTTTCACATCGCGAAACCCGTCAGAGGTGCCGGCGTACCCGCAGGAACTGCGCAGAAATCCGCCCTCCACGCCCATGGCAAGGCAGTAGTTGTCCTTCCATGCCAGCAGGCTTCGCCGCCCCGCCACGTCGATCGACCGTGCATTGTTGCCGGCGCCGCCGCCATTCAGGTGCGGCGCCAGCAGCGCATAACACTTCATACGGGAGAGAAGCTCCTCATCGCCATCGATCTTCACGTGAACCAGGACCACCGGATGGTGCGGATCCGTAATGAATTCCTTCGTCACGGTATAGCGCCCCTGCAAATCGCTGGCAGCCACGCGCACCGCCAGGGCGTCCGGGTCAATGTAGTGAAAATCGAACTCGAAATCGCGCTTTTCCTCATGCACGAAGGTTTCGCCATCCGTAAAGATCAACTCCATGTCGCGCGTCTGCGGCCGGTCGATGGTCGGGAAGTAAATCTCGTTGAGTGTGCCGTGCGAGACGGTGAACCAGACGCGGCTTGAAGCCGAATATGCGGTGCAGACCGCATCTTTCTTGCTGGAGGTCCATCGCGGCTCGATGCCTGGGGCCCCGGTTGCGGGTCCTTGATCGTTCAACCATTTATAGGCGGCGGTTAAGGCGTTCATGATTGCTATTAGAACCCAGGTCGTTCGCTCAGTTGGTAACGGCACAGAGTTCGCGATGTCATCTGGCTGCCCACGCTCATTGGTGTGTACCCCGTCTGCCCGTGGGGAAGCCACCCACAACAGCCCTCGACTGCATCCGCCTTCTATCAGGCGGCATCCAAGCCACCGTATGCCGGAGTTGGCACTTTGTTGCCCCGTCCGAACCGGTGCCTTTGCACCAACCAAGGAGACTCGCTATGCCTTTCGAATTGCCACCGCTACCCTACGACTACAACGCGCTGGAACCGCACATCGATGAAGCCACGATGAAGCTTCACCACGACAAACATCACGCCACCTATGTCACCAATCTGAATGGGGCTGTCGAAAAGCACACCGAGCTGGGCACAAAATCTCCGGAAGACCTCTTGAAGAGCCTGGACTCCATTCCCGAGGATGTGCGCGCCGTGGTGAAGAATAACGGTGGCGGCCATGTCAACCACACCATGTTTTGGCAGATCATGAAGCCAGGTGGCGGGGGTGAGGCTGCAGGCAACATCGGCGAGCAAATCAAAGCGGATTTTGGCGACTTTGAAAGCTTCAAGAAGCAGTTCAATGAGACGACCGCGAAGCAGTTCGGCTCCGGCTGGGGATGGCTCATTTTCAAGGGCGGCAAGCTTGCCATTGTGACAACGCCGAACCAGGAGAATCCCATCTCTCAAGGCAGTTACCCGATATTGGGAAACGATGTATGGGAACATGCCTACTATCTGAAATATCAGAACAAGCGGCCCGAGTATCTGGCGGCCTGGTGGAACACGGTCAACTGGGAAGAAGTGAACAAACGCTTCGAAACAGCCAAGAGCTACAAGTAGCCGATTGGCTCTTTAAAAGCTCCGGTGAATGTCAAACGGCACAGCATGTCTGTGCCGTTTGACATTTCCTAGCCGCTCCAGACTGGGGTTTGTTACGTGCAAAAGTGATTCAGCTTTGGAACGTTTCGGTCGATATGTCAATGATTCGGCATTTCTTTCCCAATCTGGACTGAGTTCTTTCCGGACGCGTCCGGCTCTGGATGCCGTCAAACAAAGTAATGACCTTTTCTTCTTCTCCATCAGAGCGGCCATTGGAAGCACGTGGCGGAAACATGTATGAGCGCTGGCTGCTCGCGGTTCTTGGGGTATTCGTGATCTGCTGCGAGTCCACTGAGCACATGGGCGCGGCACACACCGTGGTGTGGATCGGGCGGGCAGTTCAGCATTTTCACCTAAGCGGCACCATCGACAACATCGGTGAGACAAATCACTATCTGCGGAAGACCGGTCACTTTCTTGGCTACGGCACTCTCGGTCTTTGCTTCAGCCGAGGCTGGCTAGCAGTGGTGATCCGCATGAGCCGGAAAACCTGGTCGATTGCACGCGCGCGTGCCGCCGGGTATGGGATTGCCGCAACGGCCATTGTGGCCAGTCTCGACGAGATCCACCAAAGCTTTCTGCCGGGTCGCTCCGCCTCCGGCTGGGATGTACTGCTGGACACCTCCGGTGCCCTTACCCTTGTAAGCGCTTATTTTGTCTTTCGGTGGGTCAAGCGCCGGCAGGAACTGGACACGATACTTGCCTTCCGTAACCTGCTGCAGCGCGGCCGTCAGCGGCGGGCGTTTATGGAATCGCTTCGACACTTTGAGTCAGTCAGCCGGCACATGGCCCTGTAACGTTGCGCTGCATCTCTGCAAAGCTGCGAATCAGGAACGTTCTGATCGCAAGATGCGTCCGGCGATTAGGACACCTCCACAAAACACAATCGCTCCACAGGTGTCGAGCAGAACATCCTGCGTAACACCTGTGCGGTCCGGGAGATACGTCTGGTGCAACTCATCGAGTGAAGCCACGATCGCTGTACAGCAGATGGCCATCTGCAAGCCGTAACGTTGCCAAGCCCTGACGGAACATCTTCGCAGCGGAACTGACCATTGCAGCAGCCAAGCGCGCAGCCAGGTCAACCCGAGTGTTCCATACCCGGCAAAGTGGCCGCATTTCCGCAGAACATGATGAATGACTGCCCAATGTGCATCGCTTGTGACGCCGAATAGGTGCTCCCATACCGGTCGCAGGATGGGAGAGGTCTGTATTCCGGAGAAGCCTTCCGTCGACTCACGGGCTATGACAGCCAGCATGATGGCGACAGGCAGCCATCTGGCCACCAACTTCAGAGCGGACGGCAGAGTCCGTTGCTGTGGTCGATCTCCAAGCAGAACACTATGCATTCATTCAGCCGGCGAGAGTACAAGTGCAGACCTGTACTGTTCCCATTTCGATAACAAGCTGAAGCTGTAACAGCACCCAGTCTTTGAATCGCTGGATAAAACCTGAATGAGCGTCTGCACTGCTTCTGCTGTTGCACTGAGTGAAT
>CAXTPQ010000034.1:15435-33020 GCA_964246215.1 uncultured Terriglobus sp.
AGATATCCCCCATTGCGGTCGCCGTAACGTGGTGCCACGGTAGCAAACAGGCGAGAGACGGAATCCGGTGTCATGAGATACGCCGCGGCCTGACGGCGCGCGTGCAGGTCGCCACGCTTACCCAGGGTGATCATCTTTTCAATCAAAGGACGAACCGCCTTGGCCTTGGCAACGGTCGTCTCCACGCGGTCTTCCACCACAACTGAAGTCACCAAATTGCGCAGTAAGGCGCGGCGATGGCTGGGATTGCGTCCGAGTTTGTTTCCTGCTTTACGATGGCGCATGGTTCTTACCTTCCGGAACTAAATTCGATGGTGGTTGCGACACGCCATCGGTAAATCAAGGGAACAGGGACGGGAACAGGCCCGGTGCATTGTTCCAAAACGATGTGCCGTTCTTCTGACACCAAACTGGCCAATTTTGCTTAATGTTGTGGCTCGCTGCGAAAGTTGGGAGCAGAGCAGGCCGACCCTGTCCCTGCTCCCCATTGGTTAGAAGTTCTCCGTTTCCGGAATGCCGAACTCCTCATCCTCTTCTTCGTCTTCTTCATCATCGAAGTTGCCGAAGGATGCCGCCAGAGTCGCTGCCGGCAGCACGGAAGTTGGGCCAGGCTGCGGGTTGCCGTTTTCATCGATCTTCATGCCGAGCGAAAGACCCATCTGAGCAAGGATCTCTTTGATCTCGTTCAGGCTCTTTCGGCCGAAGTTCTTCGTCTTCAGCATCTCCGCTTCGGTTTTCTGAATCAGCTCGCCGATGGTCGCGATGTTGGCGTTTTTCAAGCAGTTGTAACTGCGAACACTCAGTTCCAGCTCTTCCACGGAGCGGTTCAGGTTATCGTTCCGCATCGCCGGACCGTCCAGTCCGCTGTCCAGACCCGTCTCCATCTCCTCCTCAAAATTGATGAAGATGGTCATGTGGTCCTTCAGCAGCTTGGCCGCGAGACCCAGCGCATCCGCCGGCAGAATGGTTCCATTCGTCCAGATTTCGAGCGTGAGCTTGTCATAATCGGTGATCTGACCGAGACGAGCTGCTTCCACCGCGTAGTTCACCTTGCGTACCGGTGAGTGAACGGAATCGACCGGAATAAAACCGATACCAAGGTCCGGATCATAGTTCTTATCCGCCGACTGATAGCCGCGGCCGCGCTTGAGCCGCATCTCCATGTCGAGCTTGCCGCCCTCGGAAACCGTAGCGATGTAGATGTCCTTGTCCAGGATTTCCACATCTCCATCGGCCTCAATCATGCCGCTGGTGACAACGCCCGGCTCTTCCACACGCAGGTACAGCGCCTTCGGGCCGTCGCCGTTCAGCTTGAACGGTATCTGCTTCAGGTTCAGGATAATGTCAGTGGCATCCTCCACAACACCCTGGATGGACTGGAACTCGTGCAGTACACCTTCAATTTTTACGGCCGTGACAGCAGCACCCTCGATGGCGCTCAGCAATGTGCGGCGCAAGCTGTTCCCGATGGTGGTGCCGAAACCACGCTCAAATGGTTGTGCGCTGAACTTGCCAAACTTTTCGGTAAGTGTCTCCTGCTCGACAGCCAAACGCTTGGGCTTCTGAAAACCTCTCCACAACATACAATTTCTCCTTCAGTTCCTGCCTCCGAGCGGAGCCGCGAAGCATTTTGCGGGTGCCGGAGTTCGGTCGTTTCGGTTCAATGACAAAGCGTCACAACTCCAGCCAGAATGCGAGCGGCTGACACTCGTTCTCAATGAACATGTCGCACTAAGTTAGAGATGGGGCGAGCCAAACAACGACTCGCCTTCCCATTGACTCGCAAACCCACGACTTACTTTGAGTAAAGCTCAACGATCAACTGCTCATTGACGGGTAGCTGGATCTCTTCCCGCTTGGGCAGTGCCACGACTTTGCCAGAAAAGGCATCGCGGTCGATTTGCAGCCACATGGGCTGCTGCATGCCGCTCGCAAACTGCTTGGCAATTTCCAGGATGTCCATCTTCTTGGAACCTTCGCGGATTTCTACTACATCACCAATCTTCACCTGAAAAGAAGGAATGTTCACCTTCTTGCCATTGACCTGCACGTGGCCGTGACGAACGACCTGGCGGGCCTGCCGGCGGCTGATCGCATAACCAAGCCGAAAGGCCACATTGTCCAGACGGCGTTCCAACTGCTGCAGCAACAGTTCACCTGTCACGCCTGTTCGTTTGTTGGCCTTTTCGTAATACTCGCGAAATTGGCCCTCAAGCGTGAAGTAAATGCGCTTGGCTTTCTGCTTTTCACGCAATTGCAGACCGTATCCGACGATCTTTTTCGCGCGTGCCTGGCCGTGCTGACCCGGCGGAAAGTTGCGCTTGTCGATGGCGCACTTATCGCTGAAACAACGCGAACCTTTAAGAAAAAGCTTGACGCCATCGCGCCGGCAAAGGCGGCACACAGCTCCTGTATAACGTGCCATGAAACTTACTCGCTTTCCGTAACATCAGGTGACGATCGGTTTACACGCTGGCAAGCGCTTCATCCCGATCCTGGATTGCTCAAACAAAGTGGTTAGTCGATGCAGTTACTCCCTGAACGATTTACCACTTCGACTGTGAGTTACACACGACGGCGCTTGGGAGGGCGGCAACCGTTGTGCGGGATCGGCGTGACGTCCCGGATCGAGCGAACCTCCAGCCCGGCAGCGGCAAGTGCTCGCACGGCCGACTCACGGCCTGAACCCGGACCGGAAACGCGCACATCCACGGAACGCAGACCGTGATCCCGTGCGGCGGTTGCCGCGTTCACGGCCGCCTGCTGTGCTGCAAAGGGAGTGCCTTTTCGCGACCCACGAAAACCTAGTGATCCCGAACTCTTCCAGGAAAGCGTATTGCCCTGCTGATCCGTGATCGTCACGATTGTGTTATTGAATGACGCCTGAACGTATACCAGGCCGTACGGGACATTCTTCCGTTCCCGCTTCTTGAACTTCTTACCTTTTGTGGTCTTGCCGGCAGCGCCGGCTTTCTGCTGCTGCTTGGCCATTTACTTGGTCGCTTTCTTCTTGCCGGCTACCGTCCCCTTGCGCGGGCCCTTGCGGGTGCGGGCGTTGGTGTGGGTGCGCTGTCCGCGGACAGGCAGCGAGCGGCGGTGACGCAGACCGCGATAGCTCTGTATTTCGATCAGGCGCTTGATGTTCAGGCCAACTTCTTTGCGGAGATCGCCCTCTATGCCGCCTTCCTGCTCAATCACACCACGAACCCGATTTAACTCGTCCTCGTCCAGCGTTTGTAGCTTGCGAAACGGATCGATCTCCGCTTTCTGCAGGATGCTGAGCGCACGAGCGTTGCCAATGCCAAAGATATAGGTGAGGCCGATTCTTGCCTGCTTGTTGTTCGGCAGATCGACACCTGCAATACGTGCCATTTATGTCTTCCTCGTATTTCCTGTGCACTGGCGCTGTCGCCGATGCGGGTTATGCGGAGATCCCGGGGTTCATCGCACGCCTTGACTTCGGCGAACTCGCCCCAGAAGACCATTGGGTTCCGCTTTGTGAACGGTGAACAACTCACTTCATTTCTTGAGCTACTTATCCCTGACGCTGCTTGTGCTTTGCAACCTCGCAAATCACGCGCACCACACCATGCCGGTGCACGATCTTGCATTTGTCGCAGATACGCTTCACGCTTGCTCTTACTTTCATCGGCTGCTTCCTTTCAGTTCAAAGCGGGCAGGATCGTTCACCTGATTGAACTCAACTCTCATTACTTGTAGCGGTACACAATACGCCCACGGCTTAAATCATACGGGCTTAACTCGATGGCAACGCGGTCTCCTGGGAGGATACGAATAAAGTTTTTGCGCATGCGACCGGAAACATGCGCCAGCACCTGGTGCTTATTTTCCATCTCAACTTTGAACATGGCATTCGGCAGGGTTTCAACCACCACTGCCATCGCTTCAATCGCATCTTCCTTCGACAAACCGTCTCCTTTGTAACCTCAACCGCCACAACCTTTTATTCACTTACTTTGCAACTCCGGACCATTTACCTCAACGGGTAAGTATCAGGGGGCCGTCTTTTGTTATGGCAACCGTGTGCTCGAAATGGGCAGAAAGGCTGCCATCGACCGTCACTGCTGTCCAGCCATCCTTCAGCACCTTTACTTCCGCACCGCCCAGGTTGATCATCGGCTCAATGGCAAGAACCATGCCGGGCTTCAGCTTTGCACCTTTTCCGCGCTTGCCATAATTCGGCACCTGCGGATCTTCATGCATGCTTTTACCGATGCCGTGCCCAACAAACTCACGCACCACGCCATAACCTTGGGCCTCGCACATCTCTTGCACCACGGCACCGATGTCACCAAGGGTGTGGCCGACCTGCGCCTCATGAATCGCCCGATCCAGTGATGCCTTTGTGACATCCAGCAATCTTTGCGCCTGCGCGTTCAATGTACCCACGGCGTGAGTCACCGCCGCGTCCGAATAGTAGCCATCCACAATCAGTCCGCAATCGACGGAGACGATATCGCCCTCGTGAAGAACTCGCTTCGCGGAGGGAATACCGTGGATCACCTCACTGTTTACTGAGGTACACAGCACCGCCGGATAATCGTTGTATCCCTTGAAGGCTGACTTTGCCCCAAGCTCAGCAATTTTCGCAGCCGCGATTTTCTCCAGGTCCATCGTGCTCGCGCCCGGTTTAACGGCGTCGCCAACTGCTTGATGCACCTGCCGCAAAAGGGCGCCACTGCGGCGCATCCTCTCGATTTCTTGCGGTGTCTTGATTGCAATTGCCATCTGTACTTACAAAGATCTTTTCCGCGCCGGCCTAAGCCGTCCGCTTTTTACTGCCTCGCATGCGTTGAAGCGCTGCGATGATGTCTTCCGTCACTGCTTTGACGGCCTGCTCGCCATTGACCTGCTCAAACCTGCCGAGGCCGCGGTAGTGATCCACAACCGGGGCAGTCTGCTCAGAAAACACGCGCATCCGCTCGGTAAAGACCTCTTCGGTATCGTCGGGCCGCTGCAACAGCGGCCCGCCATCCACATCGCACACTCCAGGGAACTTTGGAGGATTCGTGTAGATGTTGTATATGCGCTTTGACACTGGACCTGTGCGCCGGCCCGTGATTCTGCGCAACAATTCATCATACCGGACCTGTATGCTGACTGCAACCAGTGGCATGGGTAAAGATTCTTCTTCAGCCACGGCCATCGGACGATTTTTTGCCGGCAGGCTCTCTCCAGCCAAAAACGTATCCAGCCAGTCCGCCTGGCCCACTGTCCTGGGAAAGCCATCCAGGATAAAACCGCGCGCACAGTCCGGAAGCGCGGTACGCTCGGCAACCATGGTATTGACCACATCGTCCGGCACGTAGATGCCTGCCGCCACCATATCCTGAAAACGCTGGCCAATGGTTGTGCCAAGCCGGATATTCTCCCGGATCAGGTCACCAGTAGAGACCTGGGGAACACCCCAGAGTTCCATAAGAACCTGGGCCTGTGTGCCTTTACCAACTCCCGGGGCACCAAGCAGCAAAACCGGGCCCGGTAAAAACGATTGTCTTGCCGCTGTGGACGAACTCACCTCGGCTACCAACTCCGCCGGCCGCGGATCCGGCCGCTTTTGGGCGAGAAGCCCTCATAATGCCGCATGATGAGTTGCGACTCCACCTGCTGCACTGTGTCCATGGCAACACCAACCACGATCAGCAACGACGTGCCGCCAAAGTAGAAATTCAGGCCCAGACCGTTGTTGACCCATGTCGGCATCCGATCGAAGACACTGCCCACTAACCAAAGATGATTAAAATGAATGCCCGAATAGAAGAGCTGCGGGATGAGCGAGATAACGATAAGATAGATCGCGCCAACCAGGGTGATTCGCGTCAGGATGTCATTGATGAAGTCGGACGTGCGGCGGCCAGGACGGATACCTGGTATAAACCCACCATACTTGCGCATGTTATCCGCGATGTCGTCTGGGCGAAACACGATCGAGATGTAAAAGTATGCAAAGAAGATGATGGCTGCCACATACAGCAGCTCGTACCAAGGCTCGCCAGGTCGCAGACCTTCCGTGATACGCCGCAGCCAGCCAGTGTTCTGCACAAAACTCATGTTCGCGAAAAGGAGCGGCGCGGAAAGAATTGAACTCGCAAAAATGACTGGCATCACACCGCCTGAGTTCACTTTCAATGGCAGGTGTGTTGCCTGACCCCCCATCATGCGACGGCCCACAATGCGCTTGGCATACTGCACCGGAATCCTACGTTCAGAACGCTCCACATAGACGATAAAGGCCACAACCGCAAGCATGGCGATCACGAGCAGTGCAATGGCAACGGGCGTAAAGCCACCCCAAGCACCGTCTCGTGCTTTCTCATACAAATCATTGATCCCGTTTGGAAGGCCGGCCACGATACCGGTGAAGATCAGCAAGGACATTCCATTCCCGATGCCGCGCTCGGTAATCTGTTCCCCGAGCCACATGATGAAGGCTGTTCCCGTGGTGAGCGTCAGTACGCACATGAAAAGAAATTTGCCAGGTCCCATGGTCACCATGGGCGCGCCCGTTTGACTCTTTGTCAATGTGAGTGCAATGGCGAACGATTGAACAATCGCCAGAATGACTGTCACATAGCGCGTCCACTGAGTGATCTTGCGCCGGCCGACTTCGCCTTCTTTCTGCAGCTTTGCTAACGGCTCATAAATTACCGTAAGCAGCTGAAAAATAATCGATGCAGTGATATACGGCATGATGCCGAGGGCAAATATCGTAAGACGGCGCAGAGATCCACCGGTGAACAGGTCGACCAGGCCGAGAGAAGATCCGGCATTCTGTTGAAAGTATTGCTGCAGTAGTTCAGCATTGATGCCGGGTGTGGGGATATGCCCACCCAAACGATAGACCGCAAGCAATCCGAGTGTAAACAACACGCGTTTGCGCAGGTCAGGAATGCGGAAGATATTGGCGATCTTGTCGAACATCCGAAAGTCTGCACCCATCTGAGGCCATTGGCCCCGTTGCTTCAAAGCTTTTCATGGCGAAGATGCCGGCAAAGACAATCGGCGGCTCTACAGGCAAAGGCCGGACCATGCCCGGCCCGACCTCATAAGTTAGCCTTCCATGATCGGTTCTATTTTAGCGGTTACCGTTCGCTGCGCGGCAAGAGCTTCGCGATCTTCGTGCCTGGCTCCGCCGCAGCTTCACCCAGTAAAACGATCTTGCCCCCGGCCTGCTCGATCTTCTGCTGCGCCTGCTTGGAAAATTTGTGAGCATGTACAGTGACAGCCGTGCTGATCTCACCATTGGCCAAAACTTTGACCAAGCCATTTTTCTTCTTGGTCACGCCAAGCTTGTGAAGTACCTCAAGCGTCAGCTCCGTCTCGTTGGCCGTGGTTGCAATCAGTGCGATTCGATCCAGACCAAGCACGAAGTACTCCTGACGAAAGATATTCGTAAAGCCTCGCTTGGGCAGCCGGCGATGCAGCGGCATCTGGCCGCCTTCAAAGCCGCGCATCATGCGAGAGCCCGATCTTGACCGCTGGCCTTTGTGACCGCGCGTTGAGGTCTTGCCCATGCCGGAGCCCATACCGCGGCCCACACGCTTCTTATTGCTGTTCGCTCCCTTGGGTGCTCCAAGGTTGGATAGATTTAGTGCCATTGCTTTCCTCGCTAACGCCGGCGTGCTTCATGCAGCCGACTCGCATTGAAGATCTCGTGAAGGCAGTCAGCTGCAAGCTGTTCCTGCCTTCACTGTCTCTACTTCCACTAACCGACGATACGCACCAGATGCGGGACCACAGCCACCATTCCACGGATAGACGGGGTGTCCTCACGCTCAACAATCTGATTCAACCTGGTGAAACCCAAACCCTTAACGACCAGCTTGTGCTTCACTGGCGTCGCGATCTTTGAGCGGTAATATTGAATTTTGATCTTGCCTATGTTCTCTGCCATTGCGTTCTCCAATTCAAGATGAAAGTCCGGAAGTAACTAAGACTTTTCTGCCGGCCAGAACCTTACCGATCGGCTTACAGATCCTACAGTTCTTCCACAGACTTGCCACGCAGTGCCGCAACGGCAGCCTTGTCGCGTAACTGAGCCAAGGCATCAAAAGTCGCCTTAATAACATTGTGTGGATTCGCCGTGCCCAGGGACTTGGTCAACACATTCTGTACACCGGCCGAAGTCATTACCGCACGAACGGCACCACCCGCAATCACACCCGTGCCTTCTGGTGCCGGCTTGAGCAACACGTGGCCCGAGCCGAAGCGGCCCAACACCTGGTGCGGTATGGAGGTTGCAGTTAGGTTCACGCGGTGCAGGTTCTTCTTTGCCGCCTCGATTCCCTTGCGAATCGCCTGAGGGACTTCCTTGGCCTTTCCAGAACCATAGCCGACCACACCCTCAGCCGGGTCACCAATGACAACCAGTGCCGCAAATGACATGTTCTTACCGCCTTTGACCACCTTGGTCACGCGGTTGATGGCAACGACTTGATCTTTCAGGTTCAGCCGGTTGGCATCGATTTTCTTCTTGACCACCATAGGTATTTCCTTCTGGCCACATAGGCCTTCCCACCTGAATGTTAAAACTCGAGACCAGCTTCACGGGCCGCATCTGCTAAAGCCTTCACGCGACCGTGATAAAGGTATCCACCGCGATCAAACACAACTCTCTTGATACCCTTATCCTGAGCGCGCTCTGCAATCAGCTTACCGACCACCTTTGCCGCGTCCATGTTGCCACCGGCCTGCTTTTCTTCGCCTTTTTTGGAAAGGGTGGATGCAGCAACAAGCGTGACAGCGGAGCTGTCGTCGATCACTTGAGCGTATATGTGGTTGAGTGAACGAAAAACATTCAGGCGAGGCCGTTCGGTGGTGCCAGTTACCTTGCTGCGGACTCGCTTGTGAACGCGCTTACGAACGACATTGCGCTGTGTGGGTGTGATCATGGGAAGTGCCTTTCCTTTCCTACTGGCGCAGCCGCTAGAGCAGCCGCGTTCGGAATTCGGAGGACGCCGGCATCTTGTCCGGCGTCTCGGGTGAGTTAAGAACTGAATCAAACATCGAAAAGTGACAGGCTCATAAATCTCCTACGACTTGAGTGATCTTTGCCCGCACTGCTACTTGACCTTACTTCGAGCCCGTCTTGCCGACCTTCTTTTTCAGTTTCTCGTCGGTATACCGTACGCCCTTGTTCTTGTACGGATCAGGTTTGCGCAAAGAACGCATGTCGGCTGCGACCTGGCCGACCTTCTGACGGTCGATGCCGGAAACAGTGACATGCGTCTGCTTGGGGTCGATCGCAACGTCAATGCCAGTTGGCAGAGGGAACTCGATGGGGTGGGAGTAGCCAAGGGTAAATACAACCATGGCTTTGCCCTTCAGCTCAGCACGATAGCCAATCCCGACAATATCAAGTTCCTTCTTCCAACCGTTGGTCACACCTTCGACCGCGTTGAAGACCAACGCACGAGCCAAACCATGAACCGCCTTTTGCGAATCGTTCTCGCGAACGGCGTGAATGACATTGTCCTTTTCCTCCAGCCGAATGCCGCCCGGCAGCAGAGCATTCACTGTACCCTTTGGACCTTGTACTTCGACGAGGTTGCCGCTTACCGTGTACTTGACGCCGGCCGGCTTGGGAATTGGTTTCAAACCAATACGTGACATTTTTATTCCTTGTTGGCTTGCGAGTCGCGGTGATCTTCTACCGTTCCACTGCAGCCTTCGACGCACACGCCATAAACATACTGACGAAGCTTTGGTGTAATTTGTGAAAACTACCAAACGTGTGCGAGGACTTCTCCGCCGACATTCTCACGCCGGGCCTGACGTCCGGTCATCACACCCTTTGGTGTTGTGAGGATCGAGATACCCAAGCCACCCTGCACACGGCGGATTTCATCTCTGCCCAGGTATACCCGAGAACCGGGCTTGGAGATACGCTTCAGATCGGTAATGGCTGCTTCATTCTCCGCCGAGTACTTCAGGTAGACACGCAAAATGCGTTTACCTTCTTCCTCTGTCACCTTGTAATTCGAAATGTAGCCCTCTTCTTTTAGAATTCGGGAAATCTCAGCTTTCAGGTTAGAGGCAGGAATGTCCAACTTCTGATGACGGGCACGGATGGAATTGCGTACGCGCGTCAGGAAATCAGCAACGGGATCGGTCAGGTTCATTGGATCTCTTCTTTCTTCACCCTCCGTTCGCTCCGTGCTCTGCTAAGTAGCAGGACCGGGAGGACTGTCGAAGGCCGGTTATCTGTGATTCTACAAAGTACGCCAGAGGAATGCACCAGGCTGGCTGCCGAACAAAGCTACCAGCTGGACTTCACAACACCAGGAATCTCGCCCTTGAGTGCCAGGCTGCGGAAGCAAAGACGGCATATTCCGAATTTGCGGAGGAACGCGCGGGGGCGGCCGCAAAGCTGGCAGCGGTTATGCTGGCGTGACTTGAACTTAGGCTTCTTCGCATCTTTGACTGCTTTTGCCGTGGTCGACATATCTTTTTCCTTAGATCCTTCTTCGGAGCTTCTGTGGCCGCGCTAGGCGCGGAAAGGCATGCCGAAATGCTTGAGCAGCACGCGAGCACCGTTATCATCGGGTGAGGTAGTCACAATGGTGACGTTCATTCCCTTTAGCTTCTCGACCTTTGAGTAATCGATTTCGGGGAAGATTAACTGATCCCGCAAACCGAGCGTGTAGTTACCGCGGCCGTCAAAACTCTTCGCCGATACACCTTTAAAATCACGCACACGTGGGAGCGCCACAGAGATCAGCCGATCGAGAAACTCGTACATGGTATCGCCACGTAGCGTGACCATGGCACCGATGGATTGGCCGGCCCTCACCTTAAACTGCGCAATGGACTTCTTGGCCTTCGTCAGCACAGGCTTCTGCCCAGTAATCTGCGCCAAGTCGCTGACCAATGGATCAAGAATCTTATTATTCTGTGTCGCTTCTCCCAGCCCCATGTTGATAATAATCTTATCGATCTTCGGCACTGCCATCGTGTTTTGGATGCCGAGTTCTTTCTGTACTGCAGACTTTAGCTCACTGCTGTACTTTTCCCGTAGCCGTGCTGCCATCGTGTCTCTCGTCTTTCTCCACGGTTCCGGGGTGGCTTGTGCCGTGTACCGTTTCGTGGGATGTTCCTGTTCATAGCGAACCGTTGGCTCACTTTACTTCCAAATCCAGAGCACAGTCGCGGCCGGATCAGTACCGCACATAAACACAGCTGGATGGTAGCCAAACTTGGATCAGGTCTGAACGAGACCTACTTCCGTTTCGGATAGGCCATTGTCTCGCCTGTGGTCTTCGCGAAACGCTCACGTTTTCCATCCACAACACGAATGCCCACGCGTGTTGCCTTGCCGTTCGAATCAGTCAGCGCCACATTGGAAATGTGAATCGGTGATTCCTGTTCAGCGATGCCGCCTTTGATGTTCGCCTGAGGATTGGGCTTCACATGTTTTTTGACGAGACCGATACCCTCGATCAGAACACGTTCCTTGTCGGCGATGACTCGTAAAACGCGGCCTGTCTGGCCTTTGTTCTTGCCTGCGATCACAATGACTTGGTCGTTCCTAAGAATTGTTGCCATACTAACTCCTTGTCCCGAGCCACCGTGCAAGGTGACTGCAGGCCTCGGCGATTCCCGCGCCGGTCGGGCTGGCTTTCAACCAAACTTTTCTATACTACGCGAGAGAGAGCTATCCGGCAACGTCAATCTAGCTTTCTGCTCCGCCAGCCGGCAGATTGGATCGATCGGCTCCTCTGCGGTCTAGATAACTTCAGGAGCAAGTGAAACTATCTTTAGAAACTTTTTCTCACGCAATTCCCGGGCAACCGGTCCGAAAACTCGTGTTCCTACCGGCTCGCCAGCATCATTGATGACGACCGCCGCATTCTGGTCGAAACGGATGTACGTGCCATCGCGACGGCGCGCCTCCTTACGAGTGCGCACAATCACAGCCTTCACGACTTTGCCTTTCTTGACGGTGCCGTCGGGTGATGCTTCCTTGACGGCCGCAGTGACGACGTCACCCAGACCCGCCTTCTTGCCCAGTCCTCCGCCTAACGGCAAAATCACCTGCAGACGGCGCGCGCCCGAATTGTCGGCGACGTCCAGGATCGTTCTCATTTGAACGGACATTGCATCCTCTTCCTGCCTCACATGGGAGGCCGGGGCTTCAGCCCCTATACTTCTGCTTGCGAAGACTCTCGAAGAGAACCGGCATTCCTACACTGCCGTTCGTTGCGGAGCCTTTCCTATACTTCTGCTTAGAGTGATAAGCCAACCCACAGTTGAACTTGTCAACTTACGCTGCGACCGCCGGCTTTGGCTCCGCAAGCTGCGAGAGCGTCGACCGGCGGACAATCTCTTCCAGTGTCCAACGTTTCAGCTTACTTAATGGACGGCTCTCCCGGATGCGAACCTGATCGCCCACACGAGCGGAGTTTTGCTCGTCGTGTGCATAGAACTTCTTGTTGCTCTTCACAACACGTCGGTACTTCGGGTGCGCCTTTCGCATCTCGACAGACACAACGATTGTCTTGTCCATTTTGGTCGAGGTGACCAGACCGATCTTCTCAGTGCGATGTCCCGATTTCTCAGGTGTGTCGGCTTCAGGCGTGCCAGCCGGTGCCGGCATCGTGCTTAGTAGTTCTGCCATGACTATGCGTCCTTCTTGCGCGACTTCTTCACTGGCGCG
Organism: uncultured Terriglobus sp.; assembly: GCA_964246215.1. Lineage (GTDB taxonomy): Bacteria > Acidobacteriota > Terriglobia > Terriglobales > Acidobacteriaceae > Terriglobus. The sequence continues at coordinate 28,112 of CAXTPQ010000034.1, forward strand.
CTGCTTTCGATCGGGGCCGTTGCATGGCCAAGCTCCCGCTGGCGTGCCACGGTTTTTATGCGCGCGATATCCTTCTTCAATTCGCGCAATTTCTTGGTGCCTTCGTTTTGGCCCAGACTCTTCTGAAAACGCAGACGGAACAATTGCTCGCCCGTCTGCGCCTCCTGCGAGCGGAGCTCATCTATCGTTAGGCTCTGAATTTGGTCGATCTGCATTGCTTTCTCCGTCACGCGGCTGGTGGCCGCCGTGGCTTGCTAACTTTCTGCTAAGCGGCAACTGCCGTCTTGGTCGCTGGCGGCTGAACATTGGGACGTTGCACAAAGACCGTCCGCAAAGGAAGCTTGTTGGAAGCCAAACGCATGGCTTCTTTGGCAATTTCGACCGTGACACCTTCCATTTCAAAGAGGAGTTTGCCAGGTCGTACGACGGCTACCCAGTGATCCAACGCGCCTTTGCCCGAACCCATTCGAACTTCGGCCGGCTTTTTCGTGATCGGCTTATCTGGAAAAATGCGCAGCCATACCTTGCCGCCTCGTTTGATGTAGCGGGTCATCGCGATACGGCTCGCCTCAATCTGCCGATCGGTGATATAGCCGCACTCCACTACCTTCAGACCGAAGTCCCCAAACGCTAGCTCCGAGCCGCGCCAAGCCTTGCCGCGCATCTTGCCCTTCTGCTGCTTGCGATACTTGACCTTCTTTGGCATCAACATAGGATCATCTCTCCTGCACGGCCTTGGTTCCCCAGGGAGCCAGTCTCCGCGCCACTACACTTCTTTATGGATCTGAACGACTGACTCAGTCAGGTTTGTCGCAAACAGTAAAACTAAAACGCACCTGTGGTGGTGCGGTTATCCCTGCGCTTCTTCTGTTCATAGATGTCGCCGCGGTACACCCACGTCTTCACCCCGATGATGCCGTAGGTGGTCTTGGCTTCCGAGAAGCCATAGTCGATGTCGGCGCGAAGTGTATGCAACGGCAGACGGCCCTGCAAATACCACTCTGACCGGGCAATTTCATTCCCGTTCAATCGTCCGGAGACACGCACCTTGATGCCTTTACAACCGAAGCGCAACGCGGAGTCCACACTTTTTCGCATGGCACGGCGAAAGCTGACACGCTTTTCAAGCTGGAGAGCAATGTTCTCGCTGACGAGCTGAGCATCGAGTTCCGGCTTGTTCACCTCGAGAATATCGATAAAAACTTCACGATTCGTGCGCTTCTGGATGTCCGCCTTTAGCTTGTCGATCTCCGCGCCTTTGCGGCCGATGATAATGCCAGGACGTGCTGTGCGGATGATCAAACGCAACTTATTGCCGGGACGTTCGACTTCGACGGAAGAAACACCGGCAGCTTTCAGCTTTTCCCGCAACTCAATTTTCAGCTTCACATCTTCGACGAGCAGCTTGTCGTAGTCTTTCTCGACGAACCAGCGCGATTTCCACGGCTTGTTGATGCCGAGACGGAACCCGTACGGATGAACTTTCTGTCCCATAAACTTATCCCTTCACTTCGCGTCCCCCTCACCGGTTCCGCCGGCGGAGAACTTACTCGGTACTTATGGCCGCCCTCTTCAACGCGAGCAGCACCAAACTTATGCGGCAGTGCTCTTTTTGCTGCCGGCCTTCTTTGTCGTTGCCTTGCCGGAGTTCTTGCCCACAGCCACAGCTTTGCTCGCCGAAGTGCCCGGCCCACTGTCCCCGCTCTTGTTGTTCTTCTCCATGACCGTGACAACGATATGGGCAAGACGGCGCTGGTAGCGGTAAGCACGGCCCATGGGTGCCGGACGGATTCGCTTCATGCGCGGGCCCTCGTTCGCAACAGCCTGCTTCACGACCAAATTGTCCACATCCAGGTCAAATCCCTGCTCTTGTGACAGGTAATTCGCGTTTTGCACCGCCGAACGGAGCGCTTTCTCAACCACCGGCGCAATCCGCTTGCGGGTGAACATCAGTGTGTTGAGCGCCTGTTCCACGCGCTGGCCCTTGATGGTGTCCAGCACCAATTTCGCCTTTTGCGGGCTGGTTCGCTGAAAGCGAGCCTCAGCTCGAAACTCGCGAGCCGCGCCCAACTCTTTACTCTTCTCGGCAGTCTTCGCCATATCTTCCTTCTCACCCAAGCAGCACTTTCGCTGGCTTGTACCTTGCTGATCATCTGCAGTTGTTACTTACCCTTGGCTGTACTCTCGGATTTGGCCGCGTGTCCCTTGAACGTTCGTGTCGCGGAAAATTCGCCAAGTTTGTGACCAACCATGTTTTCCGTTACGTACACTGGGATGAATTTCTTTCCGTTGTGAACGGCAAAGGTGTGGCCCACAAACTCCGGAAAGATCGTGGAGCGGCGCGACCAGGTCTTCACCACTTCCTTCTTGTTCGCCGTGTTCAACACTTCCACCTTCACCATCAGGTGAGTGTCGACGAACGGTCCTTTTTTCGCTGAACGTGCCATGTTGTTCCTCGAATCCTGTGATTACTTGCTGCGGCGGTTGATGATAAAGACATCTGTTCGCTTGTTATTACGAGTCTTGTACCCACGTGTGGGCTGGCCCCAGGGTGTCACGGGGTGACGTCCACCAGACGTCTTACCTTCGCCACCGCCGTGAGGATGGTCGACCGGGTTCATCGACACACCCCGGTTGGCTGGGCGGATGCCGCGCCAGCGGCTCGCGCCGGCTTTGCCGTAGGAAATGTTCTCATGGTCTGTGTTGCCGACCTGGCCTATCGTTGCCATGCAGTCGACCAACACTCGCCGCGTCTCCCCGGAAGGCAGCTTCAACAGAGCATATTCCCCTTCCTTGGCGACCAACTGAGCGCTGGATCCAGCAGAACGCACCATTTGTGCGCCTTTTCCAGGCCTGAGCTCGACATTGTGCACAGTCGTACCGGAGGGGATGTTCTTGAGTGGGAGAGAGTTGCCGACTAGGATGTCCGCTTCCGGCCCACTCATGATCTGCTGGCCAACCTTTAGGCCGACTGGCTGCAGAATGTAGCGCTTTTCACCGTCACGGTAGCTGATCAGTGCAATGCGCGAGGAGCGATTCGGGTCGTACTCGATGGTCGCGACCGTTCCGGGCACACCATACTTGTCACGCTTGAAATCAATAATCCGCAGCTTCTGTTTGTGGCCACCGCCATGATGCCGGATGGTCAGCCTGCCCGCGGAGTTACGGCCGCCGGTGCGCTGCTTGACTTCCAAGAGTGGCTTGTACGGTTCGTTTGTCGTGATGTCCGAATTGACCAGCTTCGATTGAAAGCGAAGTGTTGGCGTGATCGGTCGAAATGTCTTAATTGGCATTGCCTTATTCCTTGCATTCCGCATAGCTGGTCAGGCGCGCGGATGAGTGATTCTGAATTCCTGAGACACAAACCCGGTTCGAGAAAGGAGCAATTCGGTTGATCCACTACCGCTGCTCTCTTACAGGCTGTTCACATACTCCGGCATTTTCTCGCCGGACCTAAGGCGCACATACGCCTTTTTCCAGTCTGGTCGGAATCCTGAGAACTTGCCACGGCGGCGTTCCTTGCCAAGCATGTTTGCAGTCCGGATCGTTGAGACCTTTACCTTGAACAGCGTCTCGACGGCCTGTTTCACCTCAGTTTTGGTTGCGTCCGGTGCAACTTCAAACACCAAGGTGCCTTCCGACTCTTTCACGCCAATGCCCTTTTCGGTGATCAGGGGACGACGAATGACGTTGTAAAGTGTGGGCATTATGCTGCCTCCTTCTGATGCGCGGCTGCCAGCTTGCGCTTGGAGACGTTCCTCTTCAAGGTATCCTGCAAAGCTTCAATCGCCGACTGCGAGAAAACCGCGTGCTCGTAACGAAGCAGGTCATAAGGGTGAACCTCTGACGAAAGCACCAATTCGACTCCGTCCAGGTTGCGCGATCCATAGAAGAGATTGTCCGTCAGCTTTTGGCCGCTTTCGACCAGCAGCGCCGTCTTCTTCGCCTCTAGCTTGTCCAAAGCCTGCCGGTACAGTTTTGTCTTTGGCTCGGCAACTTCGAGCGTCGAAACGACGGTTAATTTGCCATCCTGCAGTTTGGAGGCCAGGGCAGAACTAAGAGCACCCAGCAGCTTCTTTCGCGGAAACTGGTATTCATAGGAGCGAGGCTGCGGTCCGTGAACCGTTCCGCCGTGGCGCCAAATCGGCGAACGAACCGAACCCACGCGTGCACGGCCTGTTCCCTTCTGCTTCCAGAGCTTCTTGCCGGAACCCGACACAAGCTTCTTGTTTTTTGTCGCCGCCGTACCCTGGCGCAGCGCTGCACGATAGTGCTTCACTGCTTCCCAGAGCAGTGCTTCATTCACCTCAACGCCAAACACTTCGTCCGCAAGCTCCAACTCGCTGACCTTGTTTCCGCCGAGATCGACAACATTGATCCTTGCCATTTCAGTCCTTTGGCTCCGTTCCATTGCGGAGACCGTATATTCCGTGTGTCATCATGCAGTCCGGCGTGTTGAACGCCGCGCACAATGCAATGTTGCAATTCGGACTTCCCTAGCCGGACTGGAACGAATCAGAGCACACAAGCAAATATGTCTGACCAGCACCGAAACCAGCTATTTCTTTTTCGAGGGAGACTTGCCGGCAGAAGCCTTCTTCGAAGCCTTCAGCGGGTCAACCGTTCCCGAGCCGGCAAAGCCACGACGCTCACGTGGCGGAGCCTTGGCCTTTGATACCAGCACCACACCATCGCGAGCTCCGGGAATTGCACCCTCGACCATGATGAGGTTTTCTTCTAGATCGATCCCGCGAATCCGCAGATTCCGCACCGTGACCTGGTCATCGCCGTAATGTCCGGGCATACGCTGCCCGGGGAAAACACGCGATGGAAAGGACGACGCACCGATCGAACCCTGAACCTGAAACATATGACCGTGCGACTTGGGGCCACCGCCAAAGTTGTGCCG
>CAXTPQ010000035.1:0-12698 GCA_964246215.1 uncultured Terriglobus sp.
GCGGCCTGCTCGATCTGTTGCACTTGCTGTTTTCGCTTGATTCTGCCCAGCATGTATCTAATTAAGATGCTGGCTAATGCACAGCACTAAAAGTGCTCTCGCCATTTATAGGCTAGCCAAGTGGTGCTAGCCACCGGGTATGGCAATACTCCGCCTTCCCGATCTGGACAGCGCCTACACCGATGTCGCAATCGAGTTGATTGTGTGAAGCACAAAGGCTTGCAGCGCGAACGTCCGTAACCTTCTTTATGATTAGGTGTGTATGAACGCCAACCTAACGGTGCGTCTCCGTTCGCTTCAAAACAACCTTGAATGCCTCGAAAGAAGATTGAGGCTGGGGCATATTCTCTGGCCTTTACAAGCGGCCTGGTTTTGCTCGGCTTGTCCGTCGGCAGCGTCTTACTTGCGCGTCCTTCGGCTCCTGGAGTTGCTGTCGCACTTATGGGCGCGATAGCAGCTATTGTAAGTTTGCGGCCCGCTATGAGGCCAACCGAGAAGTTCGTATGGTATGTCGCCTTCGCTATCCTTTTGTTTGCAGAAATTAGAGCTATCAGACGAGATAAAGCAGGAGTCGAAGCACAATCTCTGAAAGACAGGCAGATTCAGCAAACACGGTTTTCTGCAGTCTTGCAAAAGCAAGATGCGGAATTCAGTTCCGCAATAAAGGGATTTCGTGATCAATCAGATGCCACTAGAGCGTTAGCACAAACTACGCGGAATATTGCAACGACCGCGACGAGGAGTCTCGCCGCGGTGACCGGTGGAAATTCCTACGCGATTGTTGAACCCGTCGTTTGGACCGGAGGTACTGAAATTCCTTTATTTGTTGTAAATCGCGGTACGAACATATTATCGGGAGTAACAGTTCTAATCACCACAGAGTTTGTCTTTATGAGAGGCACCCAGGATGAGATTCTGCGAGGCTTTAATCAACGCGTGATGGTCGGCACGCTCGCGCCAAACGAGTCTTTCGGTCTGCCGCAAAGTTTGCACATGGACCGTGCCGATCCAAATCGATCACCTGAGATGCCTACCGTGTTCATCACAATCACGGCTCAGAACTACTCAGTTAGCGAATACCTTTATGTACGAAAAAGAGCAAAGCAGCCGTATACCAACAATCCACTCTACGAATATAAGATAAACGCTTACAGGTATGCCACTAAAGCTGAGCTCACAAGAAATCCCAAGCTTACTGAGATTCTCTTAGGGAAAAGCGAGTGGGGCGAAGACTGGAAAAGGTGATCGCCGAGCCATCAACCATCTCAGCACAAGTGGATGTCGAAGTGCCATCATGATGCTTAGACAAAGCCAATTAGGCGATCTCGTTCAATCATTACTTTACACTTGCTACGTGAGCGCGTCTGCTGCATGCAATATCTACTCGACGGCGAGTTCTTTCGTTCGCCTCTAATATGGTTTGGCGTCGAGTTTGCGTCCTGCTGAGCACCCGGTGCAGCTTTCTCTGTTTGCGGATGCCGCGCTAGACTCAAGCCTATGACTTCGGCTTGGGCGTGGGTGGCGGGACTGGTTTCGGTGGAGCGGGTCTCGGCGACAGGGGCTTAGGAAGTGGTGGATAACCTGCACGATTCTGGTCCAGAATCATGCGGCGAGGCGGCTCGTGTAGTGCATGGTGACGTTGTCTTGTGCCTCGGCCATGAGCCTGACGTCATTCGGTAATGCCGTGCTGCTCTTTGACACCTTTGCTTCCTCTTCTTGCAACGTTTCCAGGACCGAGGGAGCATCTTCCTCATACATGTTGGACCATAGGCGTTCGTAGGAAGCGGCGAGCGTGTTCCATCGGTAGCTCAGGTCCGCAGCTTCGATGGCGTTCTTTTCGTTTGAGGAAACAAGCGAGATCGCGCTGAGGATAGCGGAAGCAAGGGCGAGCAGACCCTTTGCCCAGCCGTAGTTGGGAAAAGATGCAGTTAGCAGGGCAATTGCAGCGCCAGAGCTTAGTATGAGCGAACCTGTTGTAAGCCAGCGCTGCCGCTTGCGCAAAATCTGGACCAGATTGCCGAAATACTGCGCGCGGGTCTGTGCTCCAATCAAACCTTCCCAAACGCGGGATTGATCGAAGTCGTTGAGCGCGGGCTGGTCAAGGACTGCCATAGGTCTATGATGCGCCGGTGAAACTCGTGATGCAAGTGTTGCATTGTCAACTCTGAATGCAGATGTTGCAGGCCATGCATGAAAGGTTTGCAGGTGTTAAATCTAACAGGGCGGCGAGTTCTTCTTGTTCGCCTTCCATGCGCATGGCTTCCAGCTCGCGTTCTTCGGCGTCGTGAGCTTCCTGCAGTTCGGCCTGAGTGCAGACTGGCGCACCTATAGGGCCTGAGCTACCAAATGATTTGCACGCCATAGAAGCTGAACTTCGTGTCAATGGTCGCGATGGCAGCATTCAGGCGCATCGCTTGCGCGATGAGCATACGATCGAACGGGTCGTGATGGTGCATGGGCAGCGTGGAAGCAGTGAGGATGTCGGGTGCAGTGATGGGTACAGCGGTGACTCGCAGTGCCTGTATGTGCCGGTAGAGGCTCGCCACCTGCGTGTCAGGATACGGGAGTTTGCCACGGCCAGCTTTCGCCAGGATTTCCCAAACTGTTGCGTCGCTGACGAGGCGGGTCGTAGCTGTATCTACGATGACGGATCGTGCTGCATCACTGAGCCGTTCGGGCAGATAGATGGCCCAGAGGAGGAGATGCGCATCGAGAAGAACGGTCACCATTCGCCTGTGGTGGTCAGCGGGCCTTCGATCATAATGCGCGTGTACTCGTCATCGAGAGCTTTCCATTCCTCGTCGGTGGGCAGGGTAAGTTCGCCGCGGCCAGCACCGAGGATGATTGGCCTCGAGGACGCGGAAGGCGGTGCTGGCATGACCAGGAGCTTGATGGAGGGCTTGCCCTCGCGCGAGACTTCGACTTCTTCCCCGTTGTCAGTGGCGAGAAGGAGTTCGTCGAAGTGGTCGCGGGCGTATTGAGCGCTGACCTTCATGGATGTAGAGTATGGGCGCGGCATAGTGGAGTCAATGAAACAAGGGCGGACTCGGTTGAGTCCGCCCTTTTGTCTAGTGGAACCCACCTTAGCTTCGCAAAGGTGGGGCACCCAGTCTTGTGACAATGCCTTACTCGGCGGCGAGTTCTTCTTGTTCGCCTTCCATGCGCATGGCTTCGAGTTCGCGTTCTTCGGCGTCGTGGGCTTCCTGGACTTCCGCCTGGATTTTGGCGGCTGCTTCTTCCAGCTCGGGAGAGAGCTGGACGTTGCGGTAGTAGTCCATGCCGGTGCCGGCCGGGATGAGGCGGCCGACGATGACGTTTTCCTTGAGGCCGCGCAGCGTGTCGACCGCGCCGTTGATGCTGGCTTCGGTGAGGACGCGGGTGGTCTCCTGGAAGCTGGCCGCCGAGATGAAGCTGTCGGTGGAGAGCGACGCCTTGGTGATGCCGAGGAGGAGCGGACGGCCTGTGGCCAGGCGGCCGCCTTCTTTGGCGACGCGTTCGTTTTCCATGTTGAAGCGGAAGCGGTCGACCTGCTGCTCCATCAGGAAGTTGGAATCACCGACTTCGTCCACCTTGACCCAGCGCAGCATCTGGCGAACGATGGTTTCGATGTGCTTGTCAGAGATGGCGACACCCTGGAGGCGGTAGACCTCCTGGATTTCGTTGACCATGTACTTCTGCAGTTCCTGTTCGCCGAGGACAGCGAGCACGTCGTGCGGGTTGAGCGGACCGTCCATCAGCTTGTCGCCGGCACGAAGGCGTTCACCCTCCTGCACGTTGACATAGATGCCGCGGGGCACGGAGTACTCGCGCTCCTCGCCGGTGTCACCGGTGATGTAGATTTTGCGCTGGCCCTTGACGATGTCGCCGAAGCGGACGACGCCGTCGATCTCCGCGATCGTTGCGGTTTCACGAGGCTTGCGTGCCTCGAAGAGCTCGGTGACGCGCGGCAGACCACCGGTGATGTCCTTGGTACGGGTGGACTCACGGGGGATCTTGGCGAGGATGTCACCGGGGGCGACCTCTTCCCCGTCGGCGATCATGAGATACGCGCGGCTGGGCATGAGGTAGCGCTTTTTGGAGCCGTCGTTGCCGTTGACGAGCAGGGCGGGCTGGCGCTTTTCGTCAGGGGCGTCCGCGACCACCAGGCGGGAGAGCCCTGTGACCTCATCGACTTCTTCGTTGAGCGTGACGCCTTCCTGCAGGTCCTTGAACTGGATGGTTCCACCGATCTCCGTAACGATGGAGTAGGTGTAGGGGTCCCAGGAGCCGATGGTGGTGCCGATTTCGACGGCGCCGCCGTCCTCAATGAGGAGCTTGGCGCCGTAGACGATGGGGTAGCGCTCGCGCTCGCGGCCCTTGTCATCAATGACGGCGACGGAGCCCGAGCGGTTCATGGCGACGAGGTACTTGTCCTTGGCGCGCACGGTGTTGAGGTTGATGTAACGCAGGGTGCCGACGGTTTTGGCATCGAGCTTGGACTGGTCGGAGACGCGGGAAGCCGTGCCGCCGACGTGGAAGGTACGCATGGTGAGCTGGGTGCCCGGCTCGCCGATGGACTGCGCCGCGATGACGCCGACGGCTTCGCCCATTTCGACCATCTTGCCCGAGCCGAGGTTGCGGCCGTAGCAGAGTTTGCAGACGCCGCGCTTGCTCTCGCAGGTGAGCACGGAGCGGATCTTGACCTGCTCAATGCCGGCGGCCTGGATTTCGGTCGCCTGGGTCTCGTCGATCTCCTCGTTGATGTGGACGATGACCTTGCCGTCGATGCCCTTGAGTTCTTCGCGGGTGACGCGGCCGATGATGCGGTCGCGCAACGGCTCGATGATCTCGCCGGCTTCGATGATGGGCAAGACGTAGATGCCGTTGGTAGTGCCGCAGTCGGACTCGGTGATGATGACGTCCTGCGCGACGTCGACGAGACGCCGAGTCAGGTAGCCGGAGTCGGCGGTTTTGAGTGCGGTGTCCGCGAGGCCCTTGCGTGCGCCGTGGGTCGAGATGAAGTACTCGAGCACGGTGAGACCTTCACGGAAATTGGCCTTGATGGGTGATTCGATGATTTCGCCGGAAGGCTTGGCCATGAGGCCGCGCATGCCGGAGAGCTGGCGAATCTGCTGCTTGGAACCACGCGCGCCGGAGTCGGCCATGATGTAGATCGGGTTCATGGCTCCTTCCTTGTCGGCGCGCTTCATGTTGCCGAACATCTCGTCCGCAACCTTTTCGGTGACGGTCGACCACATCTGGATGACCTTGTTGTTGCGCTCACCATTGGTGATGGCACCGTCAAGGTACTGCTGCTGCACGGCGACGACCATCTGCTCGGCGTCGTGCACAACGGTGTACTTGGATTCCGGGATGACCATGTCGTCCAGGCCGACGGAGAGGCCGGAGATGGTGGCATAGTGGAAGCCGAGTTCCTTGATGCGGTCGAGAGCGCGGACCGTGACCTCTAGCCCGAGGTTCAGGTAGAGGTAGTTGATGAGCTGGCCGATGCCCTTCTTCTTGAGCAGGCCGTTGACGTAGGGCATGCCTTCGGGAAGCGAGTCGTTGAGGATGGCGCGGCCGACGGTGGTGTTGATGAACTGCTTGTGGTACTCGACAACTTCGGTATGCGTGATGTCCTGATCGTCGTAGGCGGTGGTCAGGTCAAGCACGGGGCCGGTGTAGCGCAGGCGGATGGGCGAGAGGGTCTCGACCTGCTTGGCTTCGAGCGCCATGAGGACTTCTTCGATGTTGGCGAAGACGCGGCCTTCGCCCTTGGCGTTGACCTTGGCCTTGGTCAGGTAGTAGAGGCCGAGCACCATGTCCTGGGTGGGCACGGTGATGGGCTGACCGGACGCGGGCGACAGGATGTTGTGTGCCGCGAGCATGAGGACGGAGGCCTCAACCTGAGCTTCCGGCGAGAGCGGGATGTGCACGGCCATCTGATCGCCGTCGAAGTCCGCGTTGAAGGCGGTGCAGACGAGCGGGTGGATCTTGATGGCTTTGCCTTCGACGAGCACGGGCTCAAAGGCCTGGATACCGAGGCGGTGCAGGGTGGGCGCGCGGTTCAGCAGGACCGGGTGGTCTTTGATGACCTCTTCCAGGATGTCCCAGACGATGGGCTCCTGCATTTCCACCATTTCTTTGGCCTGCTTGATGGTGGTGCAGTGGCCGGTCTGTTCAAGGCGGTGATAGATGAAGGGCTTGAAGAGTTCGAGCGCCATCTTCTTGGGCAGGCCGCACTGGTGCAGCTTCAGCTCCGGGCCGACGACGATCACGGAACGGCCGGAGTAGTCGACGCGCTTGCCGAGCAGGTTCTGGCGGAAGCGGCCCTGCTTGCCCTTGAGGGTGTCAGAGAGAGACTTGAGCGGACGGTTGTTCGCGCCACGGAGGACGCGGCCGCGGCGGCCGTTGTCGAAGAGGGCGTCGACAGCTTCCTGCAGCATGCGCTTTTCATTGCGCACGATGACCTCGGGCGCATGGAGGTCCATGAGCTTCTTGAGGCGGTTGTTGCGGTTGATGACGCGGCGGTAGAGGTCGTTCAAGTCGGAGGTGGCGAAACGGCCTCCGTCGAGCGGCACCAGCGGACGCAGCTCGGGCGGGATCACGGGGATCACGTCGAGAATCATCCACTGGGGCTTGTTGTCGGAGCGGCGGAAGGCCTCAACGACTTTCAGGCGCTTGGCATACTTGAGCTTCTTCTGGAGGCTCTGCTCGACCTTCATCTTCTCGCGCATTTCAATGGCGAGCTCTTCGATCTCGACGCGCTTGAGCAGTTCCTTGATGGCCTCGGCACCCATCATGGCGCGGAAGCCGGAAGGGCGATACTGCGAATCAAGTTCGCGGAACTTGGTCTCGTCCTTGATGATTTCGCGCTCCTTGACGGGCGCGTCACCGGCGTCGATGACGACGTAGGACTCGAAATAGAGAACCGCTTCGAGCTCACGCAGGGAGATGTCGAGCAGGTGACCGATGCGCGAGGGCAGGCCCTTGAAGAACCAGACGTGCGAGCAGGGCGAGGCAAGCTCAATGTGGCCGAGGCGTTCGCGGCGGACCTTGGAGAGGGTGACTTCGACGCCGCACTTGTCGCAGATGACGCCGCGGTGCTTCATGCGCTTGTACTTGCCGCAGAGGCATTCCCAGTCGGTGATGGGGCCAAAGATGCGGGCGCAGAAGAGGCCGTCGCGCTCCGGCTTGAAGGTGCGGTAGTTGATGGTCTCGGGCTTGGTAACCTCGCCGTGGGACCAGGAGCGGATTTTTTCAGGTGACGCGAGCGAGATGCGGATGGCGTCGAAGTCGGTGATGGGGCCGGACAGTTCGAAGGGGCTGGAACGGAACATGGGTGCAATCTCCGATTGCAGTTCTAAGTTGTAAGTTCTAAGTTGCGAGGCTAGAACTTACAACTTTCTCTGCGGCTGCTACTGCTGTTCGCGGGCCTTATGGCGGACCGCATGCCTTTTCTAGCGAAGCTTGTGCTGCGAGTTGCAGGTGCACTTGCCACATTCAACTCGCAGCTTGGAACTGAATTAGTGAATTGGACCTAGTCGGCGGCCGCGGCGATCGGCATCATGGGAATCTTGTTCAGGTCTTCCTGTTTGACAAGTTCCACATCGAGGCAGAGCGACTGCAGCTCACGGATGAGCACGTTGAACGATTCAGGCACACCCGGCTCGATCGCAGCTTCCCCCTTGACGATGGCCTCGTAAATCTTGGTACGGCCGAAGACATCGTCGGACTTGGCGGTGAGCAGCTCCTGCAGGATGTAGGCGGCGCCGTAGGCTTCGAGGGCCCAGACTTCCATCTCACCGAAGCGCTGGCCACCGAACTGCGCCTTGCCACCCAGCGGCTGCTGTGTGATGAGCGAGTACGGTCCGATCGAACGAGCGTGGATCTTGTCGTCGACCAGGTGCGAGAGCTTGAGCATGTAAATGTAGCCCACGGTGGCCGGCTGCTCGAAGGCGTCGCCGGTCATGCCGTCGAAGAGTTCGGTTTTGCCGGAGGAGGGCAGACCCGCCGAGGCGAGCAGTGCCTTGATCTCCGACTCGCGCGCACCGTCAAAGACGGCCGTGCCGAACCAGATGCCGCGCTTCATGCCCTGCGCGACGCGCACGGTCATTTCGTCGTCAAGCTCGAGCAGCTGGTTGAGTGCCGCCGTGCCCTGGAAGCGCGCCTTGAAGAGCTCGCGAATCTCATTGGCATCGGCAGCGGCTGCGGCGAGTTCGGCAACCTTCTTACCGAGTTCGTGCGCGGCCCAGCCGAGGTGCGTTTCGAGGATCTGTCCGACGTTCATACGGGACGGCACACCGAGCGGATTAAGGACGATCTCGACCGGTGTTCCGTCGGGGAGGTACGGCATGTCCTCCTCGGGCAGAATGCGTGCGATCACGCCCTTGTTGCCGTGACGGCCGGCCATCTTGTCGCCCACGGAAAGCTTGCGCTTCATGGCGATGTAGACCTTGACCATCTTGATCACGCCCGGGGAAAGCTCGTCGCCCTTCTGGAGCTTGGAGATTTTCTCGTTGGTGATCTTGCGGAGCACGTCGATCTGACGCGAGGTCATTTCCTCAATCTCGTCGATCTGCTCGTTGACGCGCGGATCCTTGTCGGCGTATCGAATCCGCTTCAGGTTGCGCGTGCTGATGAGTTCGATCGTGTCGCGATGGAGGGTGTCGCCCTTTTCGAGGAGCTTCTTGTTGGTGCGCTCGTCGTGGAGGTCGGCCTGCACTTCCTTGCCGCCCAGGATGGCCTCGAGACGCTTGAGACGTTCATCGGTCAGAATGCGGATCTCGTCGGCCAGGTTCTTCTCCAGCTTCTCAATCTGCTCCTGCTCGATGGACTTGGCGCGCTCGTCCTTCTCCTGACCCTTGCGGGAGAAGATGCGCACGTCGACAACGGTGCCTTCGATGCCGGGAGGGCACGAGAGCGAAGCGTCGCGGACATCGCCGGCCTTTTCGCCGAAGATGGCACGCAGGAGCTTCTCTTCCGGCGTCAGCTGGGTCTCGCCCTTGGGCGTGACCTTGCCGACGAGGATGTCGTTGTGGCCGACCTTGGCACCGATGCGGATGATGCCCGACTCGTCCAGGTCACGCAGGGCGTGCTCCGAGACGTTGGGGATATCGCGCGTGATCTCTTCCGGTCCAAGCTTGGTGTCGCGAGCCTCGATTTCGAACTCTTCGATGTGAATCGAAGTGTAGTAGTCCTCGCGGACCAGCTTTTCCGAGATCAGGATCGCGTCTTCAAAGTTGTAGCCGCGCCACGGCATGAAGGCGACCAGGACGTTACGGCCAAGGCCGAGCTCGCCCTGCTCCGTGCACGGACCATCCGCGATCACCTGGCCCTTGAGAACGCGGTCGCCCTTGCGGACGATCGGCTTCTGGTTGATGCAGGTGTTCTGGTTGGAGCGCTTGAACTTGGTGAGCTGGTAGATGTCGGAACCAACCTCACGCGAGAGTTGCGTGGGGTGGTGCTCGCCCTCGACACGCACGATGATGCGCTCAGAGTCGACCGAGTCGATGATGCCGTTGCGGCGGGCAAGGATGACCGCGCCCGAGTCGCGAGCGGTCACGCCTTCCATGCCGGTACCGACGAACGGGGCTTCGGCGACGAGCAGGGGCACGGACTGCCGCTGCATATTCGCGCCCATCAGCGCGCGGTTCGCGTCGTCATGTTCCAGGAAGGGCACGAGCGAGGCGGCCACGGAGACGAGCTGCTTGGGCGAGACGTCGATGTAATCAACCTCGGCCTGGGGAACGAGAACGAAGTTGCCCTGACGGCGTGCGTTGACGAGGTCCTCGGTGAGCTTGCCATTCTCGTCCAGGTCGATGTTGGCCTGAGCGATAGTGTGGCGGTCTTCTTCCCATGCGGAAAGATAGAAGGAGAAGGGCTCGGTTTCAAGGACACGCTTGCTGTCGCGCGCAAGCTGCTGCTTGAGCTCGTGCGCCTCATTGATTTCGATGGGATCACCCTGGCGCAGGCCCGACTCGCCGGCGTTGGTGACCGCGACGTAGTCGATGACCTTGCCGTCCTTGACCTTGCGGTAAGGCGACTCGATGAAGCCGTACTCGTTGATGCGCGCGAAGCAGGAGAGCGACGAGATCAGACCGATGTTCGGGCCTTCCGGCGTTTCAATCGGGCAGATACGGCCGTAGTGCGTGGGATGCACGTCGCGGACTTCAAAGCCGGCGCGCTCGCGGGAGAGACCCCCCGGCCCAAGCGCGGAGAGACGCCGCTTGTGGGTGATTTCCGAGAGCGGGTTTGTCTGGTCCATGAACTGCGAGAGCTGGGACGATCCGAAGAACTCGCGAATGGCGGCCATCACGGGCTTGGCGTTGATCAGGTCGTGCGGCATGGCCGTCGACATTTCCTGATAAACGCTCATCTTTTCCTTGATGGCGCGCTCCATGCGGACGAGGCCGATGCGGAACTGGTTTTCCATCAGCTCACCGACGGCGCGGACACGGCGGTTGCCGAGGTGATCGATGTCGTCGACCAGGCCGATGTTCTTGCGCAGCTTGAGCAGGTAGCGGATGGTGCCGTAGAAATCCTCGGGCGTGAGGGTGCGTTTGTCCAGATCGGTCGAGTTCTGGTTTTCGTAGAGCTTGATGTTGAACTTGAGACGGCCCACGCGCGAGAAGTCGTACTTGCGCGGATCGAAGAACATGCCTTCAAAGAGCGCGGTGGCGGTGTCGAGCGTCGGCGGATCGCCGGGACGGAGCTTGCGGTAGATCTCGATCAGCGCCTCTTCCGGCTTGCGGACGGAGTCGCGCTTGAGGGTGTTGGTGACGATGTTGCCGACGTCGTCCTTCTCCGGAAAGAAGACTTCAAACGAGGTAGAGCCAGACTGCAGGATCTTGTGCAGCTTGTCGGTGGTGGCTTCCTGGTTGGCTTCGTAGAGCAGCTCACCCGTGGTCAGATCGACGACATCGGCGGCGAAGATCGCGTTGTCAAAGTCGGAGGTGGCGACTTCCAC
This sequence comes from uncultured Terriglobus sp., assembly GCA_964246215.1. Taxonomy (GTDB): domain Bacteria; phylum Acidobacteriota; class Terriglobia; order Terriglobales; family Acidobacteriaceae; genus Terriglobus. The sequence goes on from CAXTPQ010000035.1 coordinate 10,949, forward strand.
TTCCGTGACGCCGCCCGCGCGCATTTTGGCCAGCAGCGAGGTGGAGATCTTGCGATTGGCGGCGACGATTTCAGTGCCGTCTGTACCGTTGATCGCGTTCGCGGGCTTTACACCGACGATGTTGGTCGCCTTGCCCTCTTCACTCGAAACGGACCAGTACATCTTGCCATCGCGCAGATTGATCGTGTCTGCGTTGTAGAAGGTCTTGAGGATTTCTTCGTCGGTGCGGAGGCCGAGCGCGCGCAGGAAAATGGTGCCGAGGAACTTGCGCTTGCGGTCAATGCGGACGTAAAGGATGTTTTTCTGGTCGTACTCAAACTCGACCCAGCTGCCGCGATAAGGAATGATTTTGCCGAGAAAGTAGGTGCGGTTGTTTGCCGTCTCGAAGAAGACACCGGGCGAGCGGTGCAGCTGCGACACGATGACGCGCTCGGTGCCGTTGACGATGAAGGTGCCGTTGGCGGACATGAGCGGGATGTCGCCGAAGAAGACTTCCTGCTCCTTCATGTCGCGCAGGGTCTTGACGCCGGTTTCGGGGTCTTTGTCGTAGATTTTGAGGCGGATGGTGACCTTGAGCGGCGCGGAGTAAGTCATGCCGCGCTCTTCGCACTCGGCCTGGTCATACTTGAGCTGCAGACCGACAGGGTCGCCGCACTTGGTGCAGAAGTCGGGGGTGTTTTTGTTGTAGGTGCCGCAGAAATGGCAGAGCACGTCGCCCGGGTGGAAGGGGTCGGTGATGACCATGTGGCCGCAGTTCACGCAGGCCGTGCGCAGGTGGTTCAGGCCCTTCAGGTAACCGCACTTACACTCCCAGTTGCCGATGGAGTAGTCGACGAATTCGAGCTCGGAGACGTTGCGGAAGTCCGTGATCGGGAAGACAGAGGTGAAGACCGACTGAAGGCCATTGTCCTCGCGCTCCTGCGGAAGCTTGTCCATTTGCAGGAAACGCTCGTAGGAGCGGCGCTGAACCTCAATCAGATTTGGGATCTGAATTGCGGTGGGGATCTTGGAGAAGTCGAGCCGGCTGCGCAGGGCGCGGGTTGCCATGTTGCTTGCCATACAGGTAGAAGCTCCCTTTGTGTTCCTGCCGAGGCCTCCGGACGGTGAGCAAGCGGCATCGTACTCCGCGTGTGCCGATCTGGAGTTCGAATCGCCACTGCGGACGAGTCGTGAAGTGGTTTGGCGCTGTGTTTCGCTAAAACCCTACCTCGGTGAGGATTTCAGCCGCGCTGGTTGTCCGGGCAGACCGCCCGGTAAGTGAGATTGCCGCAGATACTGGTCGTGCCGGCGCGCTAACGACTGCGCGGAATGATTTGGGCAAGAGACGCGAAAACGCTCCGCGGGACGAGATGTCCCGTGAGCGCAAGAGCCGACTTTTGCACTGGTTCAAGAATTGTCAGAATACCCTGCCGCCTGCCGAAAGCTGCTCTGCTTCAGCGTTTGCTGCCGCTTGTGTTGCCTGCCTGCACAATGGATCCCCGCCGCCCGGGATCTATTGTGGCCGGCCCGTCATGGACCGGAAATGTACCTGAAGGCGTTACCGCAGCGACGTTACGCAGAGCCACGCTGAACGGTTCTATCCATAGACGAAAGTACACTGTCTGTTACAGGATTGCAACTGCGCAGACATGACAAGGCGGCTACCCGCACACAGCCGGGAGCCCCCAAGCCGTATTTACTTGATTTAGACGGTGGCAACGCCTTAGAACATATTGGCAACCCCCGCTGCCTCCTCCTTAGAAACCTTCTC
>CAXTPQ010000035.1:12708-25312 GCA_964246215.1 uncultured Terriglobus sp.
TCCACCTCCACCCCCCCCCCCCCCCCCCGCGCCCCCCCCCCCCCGCCGCCCCCCCCCCCCCAAGCCGTATTTACTTGATTTCGACGGTGGCAACGCCTTCGAACTTCTTGGCAACCGCGGCTGCCTCGTCCTTCGAAACGTTCTCCTTGATCGGCTTGGGAGCGCCGTCGACCAGGTCCTTGGCTTCCTTCAAGCCGAGAGCGGTGACTTCACGCACAGCCTTGATGGTGTTGATCTTGTTCGCGCCGGCATCTTTCAGGATGACGGTGAACTCGGTCTTCTCTTCAACGGGAGCCGCGGCGGCGCCGCCACCGGCCGGTGCCGCAGCCACGGTGGCTGCCGCCGCGGAAACGCCGAGACGCTCCTCAAGCTTTTTCACAAGCGCCGAAGCCTCAAGCAGGCTGAGGCTAACGATCTGGTCTTCCAACTGCTGGATGTCTGCCATGGTGATTTCTCCGTAGGATCTGAACTTTTTCTGAAACTTGGCTGCGATCTTCCGCAGGTGGTGCAAACTGCTGGACCGCAAGCGATGGTCTGTTGCGGCTGCCGTCCTCCGGCCGGGTTTCCGATGCGCCCAGACTGCGCACCCGGCCGGTGGTCGGCGAAAGTGATTAGCCCTCGACGGGCGGCTCCGTGGAGGCCGACTCGGCCTGGGAAACCTCACCGGTCTCCGGCTGAGCCGGATCGGTATCGGTGTTGGGCGCGGCTTCCGCGACCGGCGCCGAGGCTTCGGCAGGAGCGGCTTCTGAAGGCGTCGAAGACGCCGCTGCGGCCGGAGCGGCTGCGGTGAACTTCTCCTGCTGCACCGCCTGGTCGACCACCACGGCGAGATTGCGGCCGGTGGCGTTGAGCACGGTGGCGAGGCGGGTTGCCGGAGCGTTGATCAGGAAGAGGAGCTTGGAGAAGAGCTCATCCTTGCCCGGCAGGGTCGCGAGATTGTTGATCTCCGCTACGTCCAGGACCTTGCCTTCGACGATGCCGAGCTTGAAGGTGAACTGCGCATTGTCCTTGATCCAGGTGGAAAGGGCCTTGGCCAGGGCCACCGGATCGCCGGAGGTATAAGCGATGGAACTCACGCCCTTGAGGCCGCCCAACGCGCCCTCAATCTGGGAGCCCGCGCCGGCCTTAGGAGCCAGCTTGTTCTTGAGCACGTGATACTTGCCGCCCGCGTCGCGAACAATTTTGCGCAGCTCGAAATCCTTGCTCGCGGTCATGGCGCTGAAGGTGCCGATGATCGCGGAGGTTGCGCCTGCCAGATCCTTGGAAAGGACGGCAACCTTTTGGTGCTTCTTTGCTTTGGTCAATGCCATGAAATTAGCCTCTAGCTGCCAGCTCTTAGCTTCTAGCTCGTGTCTTGTCGCGGTGTACTGTTTACAGCGCGAATCTGAGTTCGGGCGATGCGCTTGCTGGAGGCTAAAAGCCAGCAGCCAGCGGATTTCGCCTTTACGCCTTGCCGACCGCGTCCACCACAACCTGATCGATCTCAATACCGGGACCCATGGTGGAAGACATGAAGATGCCTTTCACGTATTTGCCCTTGGCGGCTGCCGGTTTGGCCTTCACGACGGAGGTGATGACGGTGAGGGCGTTTTCGACAAGCTTTTGCGGATCGAAGCTCGATTTTCCAACGGGCACGTGAACAAGGGCGGTCTTGTCGGCGCGAAACTCGACTTTACCGGCCTTGATTTCTTTCACGGCGGCGGCGACATCGGTGGTGACGGTGCCGGTCTTCGGGTTCGGCATCAGTCCGCGGGGACCCAGCACCTTGCCGAGACGGCCGATGGAACGCATCATGTCCGGCGTGGCAATCAGGGCGTCAAAGTCCGTCCAGGACTCCTTCTGAATTTTCTCGACGAGCTCTTCCCCACCGACGATGTCGGCACCAGCTTCGGTGGCGATGCGCTGATTTTCCGCCGAGGAGATGACAGCGACGGTCTTCGTCTTGCCGAGGCCATGCGGCAGGATGACGGTGCCGCGAACCATCTGGTCCGCGTGGCGGGTGTCGACGCCCAGACGCAGGGTCAGGTCGACGTTTTCGTCAAACTTTGCATATTTGATTTGCTGGATGAGGGGAACCGCATCCGCGAGCAGATAGGGGCGAAGCTCGACAGCCGCGCGCGCCTTTGCCAGATTCTTCGAGATCTTCCGTGCCATTGCGACTCTTTTCCGGGCAGCCCTGCTCAGGTACCCATGTGTCTCCCACCGCCGGAACCTATGGACAAAGCGGGCTGACTGCTTTTTCTAGCCCAGCGGGCATGCCTCGCGTTAAACCCCGGTTCGTGGCTTTCGCCTTTGAACCCAACTTCAACGAGGGCCCCGCCCTTTGTCCGCAGCGCGACTTTCGCACTGAACCCGCCCCGAATTGCGATTACTCAACTGCTGCGAGGGACGAGCTGTTCGGCCGTGGTGTGGTGACGCAATCCGCTTCGCTTTCACTCGGCTGGACTGCTATGGCCAGGAGGACCGGCGGTCGAGGACACGCACGGAGGCTCTTGACGCTTTTGTGAGTATGCAGGATTTTTCTGCTTTGCACAAGCACAGACTTGCAGATCCCTTGCGAGCAGGGCGATATCTCAGGTGAAGATACGATTGAGCGGAAGCACGAATCCGGCGACTGGGGCTTCCCCTGTTACCTGCGAGAGGTTGTCCAGACATTCCGGTTCGCGGCCGGGGCGGTAGATGGTAATTGCGCGCTCGATCAGGTCGATGAGCCAAGCCAGTGAGGCCCCGTTCGCGATCCAGCTCTCCATCTTCTGCTGCAACTGGGTGAGTGCATCGCTTGGGGACCGCAGCTCGACGACAAAGTCTGGGCAGACGTGGGTGAACTGATGACGTTCCTCGTCGGAAAAGCGGTTCCACTTTTCGTAAGACATCCAGGCCGCATCAGGCGCACGCATGGACGTATCAGGAAGAGTGAAGCCCGAATTGGAGGAAAAGGCGAGCCCTCTTCCATCCTCATCGGCCCATGCATCGAGATAGCGCCCGATGCGCAGCTCTTTATGGCCCGTAGTGGGGTTAACAGGGGTCAGGACCAGAAGTTGTCCATCGGCATCACGCCCCACCGGCAGATCGCGATTGCTCTCGCAAAAGCGCAGGAGTTGCTCGTCAGAGAGCGGGGTGGCGGGAACGAGCCGCACCGGTAAAGTGAGTCCTGCAACATTCAACTGCATGCTTCAAATCATACTGCTGCCGGATCGAGCTTCTGGGTTACCGCCGTGCCTGTTAGGTGAAGATGCGGTCGAGCGGAAGGACGAATCCGGCCACGGGACCTTCACCGGCGACCTGCGAGATCTTGTCCAGGAACTCGGCTTCATGGCCGGGACGGTAGATGGTCACGGCGCGCTCGATAGGATCAATGAGCCAGGCGAGTTGGACACCGTTGGCCATCCACTCCCCCTGCATTTTTCGCTGGAGTTCCGGCAGTGAGTCGGAGGGCGAACGGAGTTCGACGACAAAGGCGGGGCAAATGGCCGCGTAGAGCTTGCGAGATGCTGGAGGGAGTGCTTCCCAGTCGCGACGAGCAATCCACGCCGCATCGGGCGAGCGCATGGACCCGTCCGGCAGAGTAAAGCCTGTGTTCGAGTCAAAGGTGTAGCCGGAACCGGTCTCCCGGTTCCAGCGCGTCAGCTCATAGTTGAGCGCCGCATTAAGATTGCCTGTTTCCGTGCCGGACGGACTCATGATGATGATGTCTCCGTTGACATCACGTTCGATGGGCAACGGCCTGTTCCGCCTGCTGAAGACAATGAGCTCTTCGTCCGACATGGGCTGTGGCGGACGGAATCGCAAGGGCAGCAGCAGACCATTGAGCGTGACTTGCATAGGCTCAGTCTAAGCGAAGCTGCCAACCCTTACGGTTCGATGGGCCGGGTGGTGAGTTGGCCCATCGGCACGTCTGTCAGGCCCCAACCCGGCAGTTCCTGCGATCCCGTGATGAGGCGGACGCCCTCCTTAAAGAAGAGGTAGGTAAAGGCCCAGCTGCGGAAGACCGCGAAGCGATTGCGGAAGCCGATGAGGAAGAAGATGTGAACGGCCAGCCAGGTGACCCAGGCGAGGAAGCCGCTCATGTGCGCCTTGAAAGGCCACTTGACGTCCGCGATGGCGGCGACGCGGCCGATGGTGGCCATGTCGCCCTTGTCGAAGTAGTGAAAGGGCTTCTTCATGCGGCCGCCCTGTACTTCCAGCTTGATGGACTCGCCCGCGTAGTGACCCATCTGCATGGCCGGCTGCGCCACGCCCGGGACGGGCTTTCCCTCGCTCATGGCATGGGCTAGATCACCGCAGACAAAGATTTCGGGATGGTCCTTGGGGTGGAGGCGGTCGTCGACGATGACCTGGCCCTTCTTATCGCATTCCACGCCGAGGAGCTTGCCGAGCGGCGACGCCTGCACGCCGGCACCCCACAGGGTTACGACGGAATCGATGCGCTCGTCGCCGACCATCACGTAACCGGGCTGCACATCGGTGACGCGCGCATCCAGCCGTACCATGACGCCCAGTTCCTTGAGCTGCTGCATGGCACTCTTCTGCAGGTCCGGAGGGTAGCTGCCGAGCAGATTGGGCGAACCCTCAATGATGACCACCTTGGCGGCGGCGGGATCGATGTGCTTGAAGTCCTTGCGGATATAGAGCTTGGCGATGTCGGAGATGGCTCCGGCAAGCTCGACGCCGGTGGGGCCGCCGCCGATGATGACGAAGTTGAGCGCTGGGTGCTGGCCAGACTCGAGCATTTCGCCCTCGGCTTTTTCAAAGGCGAGCAGAACGCGGCGGCGGATTTCGACGGCATCCTCAATGGTTTTCAGGCCGGGGGCAAGCGGTGCCCACTCGTCCTTGCCAAAGTAGGAGTGGGTGGAGCCTGTCGCCAGGACGAGATAGTCATACTCCAGTTCCGTGCCGCTTTTCATGTGCGCACGCCGCTTGGGTACGTCAAAGCCGATGACCTCGTCCATGAGGACCTGACTGTTGGGCGAACGCACGATGGCGCGGATGGGCTGGGCGATGTCCGCCGGGGAAAGCACCGCCATGGCTACCTGGTAGAGCAGCGGCTGGAAGGTGTGGTGGTTCTTGCGGTCGACGATGGTGATGTTCACATCAGCGTCCTTCAGGGCGTTGGCTGCCCACAGTCCGGCAAAGCCCGCGCCGACGATCAACACCCGCTTGCGGACGCCGCCCGCGATTCCATGACTCGATGCCATGTTTACTCCCTCTGTTCTAGTCATACCTTCAGATGCGGCGGTGAGTGCTCCCGTCACATGATCCGGGCGCGCCAGAGACAGAGTCATGAACGCGCTTGGCAGGGTGAAGAGGAGGCGGGTGTTTGTTTCACGACCGGAAGGTGAGGAGGCGCACCAAAGGGATTGAGATCAAGTGGCCGAGATGGGAATCTCGATGAGGTTGGGACGGCCGGAGGCGATGCCCTCCTCGACGGCGGCGGCGATCTCCACGGCGCGGTCGATCCGCCGCGCCGGCACGCCCATGGAGGCCGCCAGGGCCAGGTAGTCCACTGGCGGGCTGGTGATGTCCATGGCGATGAAATGATTGGACTGGGCGCTCAGGTAGTCCGGCTGGGCCTTCATGAAGTTTTTGAGCACGTTGTACTCACGGTTGTTCATGACCACAAAGGTGACGGGCAGCTTCTCATGCGCGGCGGTCCACAGCGCCTGCGGTGAGTAGAGTGCCGCGCCATCGCCAACGAGGGAGACGACGGGCTCACGGCCCAGCCCAAGGGAAGCGCCCACCGCCGCGGGCATGCCCCAGCCCAAGCCTCCGCCGCGCACCATGGAGTATTGCCGCGAGGACGAGGAGTTGAGCAGCGTGCGCGTGTGCTGCGCGGTGGCGATCGCCTCATCAATAATGGCGATGTGCGGGCCGATAGCGCGGGTGACCTGTTCGGCGGCGACGAAAGGCGTGGTGACCGGCTCGCCCCATTCGGCTTGCGAGCGGGATTTGAGCGCGTCGAGCTTGCGGCTTCGGGCGGTTTCCGCTGCCTGACGGAGCGAAAGAATCGCCTCACGATGCCGCGCCAGCTTGCGGTCCAGCATGGGCAGCAGCACTTTGAGGGAGGCCTTGATGTCACCGACCATCGACAGCGGCGTGGAGTAGGTGCGGCCCAGATCGGTCACGTCCGCGGAAAGCTGGAAGACCTGACAGCCGGGTGGAACAGCGGGCCCCTCGGAGTAGAGGATGGTGATGAGCGACTTGCCGCCAAGCGCCAGGATGGCGTCGTAGGGCTCCAGCCAGGAGCGTATCTCGCTGGCTTTGGTGGGCAAGTTGCCGGCCCAGAGCGGGTGCGAAGTGGGAAAGGGCACAAAGGCCGGCCAGGAAGAGCCGAAGACCGGCGCGCCAAGTGCCTCGGCCAGCGCCACGGTTTCATTGCCGGCGTCGGAGGGGCGGACTTCGTCGCCCGCAATGATGGCGATCTTGCCCGGGGTGAAGCCGGAGAGGATATCCGCCAGGCGCTCCAGAGAGCCAGCGATGGCGGTGCGGTCGATGTGCGAGACCTCGGCGATGCCGACAGTGCTCCTCTTCTCCATCACGTCCATGGGCAGGGAGAGGAAGACGGGGCCGCTGGGTGCGGCGGTGCAGTCGTGAAAGGCGCGCCGCAGCAGGACGGGCAGCTGGTCCGGGTGGGTGACCTCGGCGGTCCACTTGACGGCGGGCGCGGCGATGCGGACGAGATCGCCGAAGAGCAGCGGATCGGTCAGATTGTGGCGCATGTCCTGCTGGCCGGCGGTGACGACGAGCGGCGTGTTGGAGATGTGGGCATTGAGCAGAGCGCCCATGCCGTGGCCCAGGCCGCCGGCCGTGTGCAGGTTGACGACGCCGGGCTTGCCGGAAGCCTGGGCGTAGCCGTCTGCCATGGCGACCACACTGGCTTCCTGCAGGCCCCAGATGTAGTCGATTTCCGGCCAGCCGGTCAGCTCGTCCAGCAGGGGAAGCTCCGTGGTTCCGGGATTGCCGAAGATGTATTGGGCGCCTTCGCTGCGCAGGACTTCCAGCAGAACAGCCGCGCCGCGGCGTGCCGGTACGGCGTCTGCCGGGGTGATCTGTGACATTCGGTGTTCTCCTGATTCCGCCAACGGAAAGTGGGGTGGCAGCCCTTTGGATTATAAGAGGCCTGGATGTTTGAGCTGTGAAGGTAGGAAGCCGTGAGAAGGGTTGGGTGGAAAGAAGCAGGTTTCTCCACTTCGCTTCGCTTCGGTCGAAATGACAGAGCTGGACCTCTACGAGAGATGCTCTAGCGTCAGGGCTGCTTGGTGAGGATCATTGCGAGATAGCCGTTGGTGCCGGTTGCGGCGACGATGCGGGTGACCGCCGCAGTGCCGGCGTATTGCATGGGCTGCAGCTGGACCAGGCCATCATCGTCACTGGTGAGGCTGCCGGTGCTGGCGCCGTAGACCGGCGCGACGGGGCAGCGCCCCCCGGTGGGACAGGGTGGCTGCCAGCCGGTAACGGATTGGTGAATCTGCACCGTGGCACCAGCGACTCCATGGCCGTTCGGATCCACGACGCGGAGCACGGCAGGACCGAGGGTGCTGCCGGCGTTGACGACTTGCGCATCTCCGCTGACCGCTGTGATGGAGAGTTTATCGAGGCCGACGCCCACGACCGGAAACGTGGCGCAGACGGTGCTCCAGGCGCAGGCTTGCAGTTGGGTGGTCTGCGCGTCGGCGAGATTGGCAAGCGCGCCTACTTGGGCCGTGCCGTCCATCAGCGATGTGGACGTGGGCGCGGCCAGGCTGAGATCCGGCGTGGCGGATATCCAGCTGACCGGAATGGAGGCGGCGCGGCTGCCGTTGCTGACGAGCACCACCGCCGGGTGAAAGGGCGCGCCACTCCCGGCGGCGATGTACTCGGGAGAGCGCAGGGCGGAGAGGCTTTTGGCGATGGCTGTCGCGGTGAACTCCGCGGTGATGGTGGATCCGTCCGCGATGGATGCTTTGATAGTGATGGGACCGGGAGCAGTGGCCGTCACGGATAGTGATGCGTTGCCGCCAGCGTCCGTGGTCAGGTTGCAGGCAGGCAGGCCGCAGGCGCTGAATGTGGCGCTGCCGGCGGTCACCGCAAAGTTGACGGTGTCATTGGGCACGGGTGCGCCGCTGCTATTGAAGAGGCGGATGCTGAAGTTTGCGGGGACACCGACGGGCTGGCTGCCTCCCGGTGCCTGGACGAGTACGAGCGCGTCGCCGGCGGTGTTGCCGTAGATGAGGCCGCCGGTGATGGTGGTGGTGCCGCCGGTGCGCAGGTCGGTGACGGTGACGTCGTTGATGGCCTGATTGCCGAGGGCGGCGAGCGATGGGGCGACCGCGTCGATTTCCGTTGAGGTGAAGCCGGTGACCTGAGCAGAAATGCCGCCGATGGTGACGGTATTGCCGGGCTGGAAGCCGGAGCCAAGGATGCGTATGGAACCGCCGCCGGATGCCATGCGGGCGGGCGCAACGGAGTCGGCGTACAGCAGACGCGCGGCGTAGGTGAAGTCGGGCCGGCCTTCGCCACGCTCGTCGGTAATGGTGAAGCGGACGGCTTCGCTGGTGCTGAAGGCGGCTTTCAACTGGGTGGTCCCGTTCTGGCGCCCATTGAATGGAGATGCCGCGGCGGCAATGGTGGGCAGCTGACCGGGGGCATCCGCGCCGTGCCAAATGCCGAGCAGCAGGTGTGCTTTGCTGCTGGTGGCGTTGCCGTTTTCATCCAGGGCCGTGGCTTCCAGCGTGGCAGAGCGGCCAGCCTGGACGGTCAGCCCGCCCCAGGAGCTGTGGCCGTAGCCGCAAAGACGTCCATTCCACTGGCCGCCGGTGACGACGGGCGCGGGTGAGCTTTCCGTGCCGTCGTTCCCGGTGGAGCAATCGGCGGCACCGTCGGTGCTGTAGGTGGAAGTGAGCGCTGCGCTGATGCGTCCAACGACGGCAAAGATGGCAGTGCCCTGCGTGCCGGAGGGTGTGATGGGTCCGCTGCTGAAGGGGCCGACGGCGTACTGGCCGACATAAAGCGGGTTGATGGGCTGCATGGAGACATAGACGTTATCCCAGGGCGCGCCATCGATGACTGGAACGTCCGGCAGCACCCAGTAGGCCTCTGTGCTTGCGGCGTTGCCGCCCTGCACCGCGGGAAAGCCGGAGACTGGACCGGTGACGGGATTGCCATTGCGCTGAGTGAAGGCAAAGCCGGAAACGGAGGAGTTGGTTTCCCAGCTTTCCATGCCCTGCAGGGTGCCGTAGTAGGACTCGCGGCGGGAGACCATGTTGACGCCGGCCATGCCCTGCCCCGTGGGGAAATAGAGAAAGCCGCCCAGGAACTCGCCATCGGTGGGCTGATAGATGCTGACATCGTAGAGCAGACGGACGGACGTCTTATCGTCATCCCGCAGGGTAAACGGATTGGGCAGGCACTGGTAACTGTAGCTGCCGCAAATGATGTCAATGGGGTGCATGATAGGCCAGTGCAGCTGCTGCTGGTAGGTGGGCAGCGGCGCGCCGGTAAAGACGTTGTCATTCACCTGAGACCAGCCGAGGCCGATAACCCGGCCGAAGATGCGCATGAGCTGATATTGCATTTGCAACTGCTGCTCCGGTGCGGGGCCGGTGCAGCGGCCGTTGAGCACGATGATGGCGTGGGCAATTTTGCCGGGTTGGATAAAAAGGTCTACGGATTCAGTGACGGCGTTCTGGCGGCAGTTGGCGGGGTCACTTGCACCGGAGCCGAGCAGGAGATCGGTGATGGTGCCATCCGCATCCAGCAGAACCGCGATCTGCTTGTTGAGGTAATTGTTGCTCTGGACGTCCGCCGGCCAGATAGGACCTGTGCCGGCCAGGTAGACGTTGTTGGCGTTCACGTCTTCATTTAACGAGCCGCCCTGCGCGATGGTGAACGTGGAGTAGGGGATGTTCCAGACGGAGGATGCGGCGGAGATGAGGCTCTGCGCGGCGGCGTTGTCGACAAAAGCGCTCAAAGCTCCGTTGTCGACCCAGTACTGCACGTCATTGCGGTACCAACCCATGGGCTGGCCGTAGTTCTGCCAGGGCGGATTGGCCGCCACCCAGCGTGGGCCGGCTGCCTGCATGGGTGCTCTGCAGGTGGTGAGCAGGAGTAAGAGATAGAGGACGGTTGTGAGGGTGGAGAACCCGTGCTTTCGCGATGGAGCCGCGAAAAGATGGGGAATCTTTGGTGTTGCAACCGCGAGGGCCGATCGACGGGTCACTTGGCACTCCGGCGGCACCACGCGTTCAGCAGGCCCATGACCATGTTTGCATCGACGGCGTGGAGGCCGGGATCGGTGTTTTGCGTGTTGGCTGCAGGTCGATTGGATGTGGGCACGGCCGGTGTGGCAGAAGCGGCCTCAGAGGGCTTTAGAGATCGTTGGTCTGCAGCGGCTCCTGCCGTGACGGCCAGGTTTGGATGTGTGGCGCGGATGGCGATCCAGCGCAGGTCGGTGGTGCCGGTGCTGGGCTCGCCATTGAGCGGGAGGATGCCGTCCTGGCCACCCACTGGGGAGCGGAAGCCGCCCGCGGATGCGGCATGGAGCAGGACGAGGGAGCGCTGGCCGACGCGGTAGCGCGCATCGTCGTTGGACCAGAGACCTGCCCACTCGCGAAGCACAAAGTTCTGGCCGGCCTGGACGCCGAGCAGCCCCTGCAGGACGTTCCACTCGACGCGGACCGCGCCTGCATCGTGATGGATGGCGACGACTTCTCCGGCGAAGATGACGTCTGCCTGTTGGGCGAGCGCGTGCAGGGCTTCTTCAGTGGTTGTGGGAGAGGCGGCGGCAAGTGCTTCGGGAGCGGTCGTCTGGTATGCCGTGCTTGCGCGGGAGAGCAGGAGCTGCCGCAGGCTTGGCTGGGCAGAGAGCGTGTGCGCAGCGAAGGCGAGCGTTGCGGCGGCAAGCAGGCCGCGATGCAAAGCTGTGTTCGAGAGTGAGGCATGTTGCATTTCAAGACACCGTCCACGAGCCTTATCGGTGGAGAGCGAGAAGTCTTGAGTGAGTGGCTGAATGCTGTGTGAAGCATGAGGCAGTGCAGTAAGCAGTGGAGAACTTTACTCCCGAAATCCGGAGAATGACCCAAGCGGCTGAAGACGGTCGTTGTGGAAGGGTGATGGCATAGCTGAAGCTATGCCATCCGAAACAATTTCGTAGCATTTCAAAGCTGTTTTTAGCTCCTCTAGCTCTCGCGAAAGGGCTGGAGTTGTGCCGCGCTGGGCGGTGGTGTGAGCAGGCTGACCACCAGCAGGGAGAGCAATGAGATGAGCAGCGCGGGCAGGATGGCGTCACGGTCAGCGATGACGGCCGGAAAGATGCGGTGAATGAAGGGCGTATCCCAGCTGACCGTCACCAGCGTGCCCAGCCCGATAGAAGTGACGGCGGCCGCGGCGGTGGCGCGCTTCCAGAAGAAGGCGGCCAGGATGACGGGCGTGAGCGCAGCCGAGTAGATGGTGTAGGCATAGAGGCTTTTTTTCAACACGGATTCTGTGTGCAGGCTCTGCCACAGTGCCCAGATACCAAGCAGCACGACCATCAGCCGGCTGACGAGCAGCACCTGTTTGTCAGGGGAGTTCGGCCGGATGTAGCGGACAAAGACATCGTTGACGAGGTTGGTGGCTGGCGAGAAGAGCCAGTTATTGGCCGTGGAGATGATTTTGGCAAAGATAGCACCCATCAGGAGAGCGCCAAGCAGTTGCGTGACGACATTGCCGTTAAAGCCATGCGTGGCGCTATAGGCAAGGATTTCGCGCGGGTGGTCGTGTACCTCGCCGGCAGGGTAAAGTGCCGAGCCAGTAACAGCAAGGGCGATGATGACCGTTTCAAGGACGACCGTGCCGATGACCCAGCCGACAACGGCCCGCTGCGCATCTTTCTGACTTTTCGCCGAGAAAAACTTCTGGTACATGGATTGATTTCCGAGCAGGAGAAGGCAGGTGGGAAGGAACAACTCCACGGCCTGAATGGGTGTGATCTCACCGAGGACTTGAAAGTGGGTGGCGGGCAAAGCGGCGTGGACCGCGCCCCATCCGCCGGCACGGTGAATCAATGTCGGCAGCGCGGCGCACATGGTGACCGTGGCAAGGATGCCGATGGCGAGGTCAGTGTAGGCAACGGAAGCCATGCCGGCGATGGCGGTAAACAGCACAACGAAGGCCGCGAGGAAGTAGCGGCCGGTGACAGCGTCAACTGCGGGAAAGACGAGATGCAAAATGTCTCCGCCGCCGATGAACTGGTAGCTGGTAATGGCCGTGTAAGTGAACAGAACGGCAACCACGCCGAGGACGCGTGCAGCCTGGTTATAGCGGGCCTCCAGCAGGTCAGGGATGGTGAACTGGGCGAATCTGCGGGCGCGCGGTGCGATGAAATAGATGAGCAGGAGGCCGATCCACCCACCGCCGCCCTGCCACAGCGCGGCAAAGCCATGCCGGTAGGCGTTCTCTGCCCCGCCCAGCAAGGATCCGGAGCCGATCCAGCTGGAGAGCAGGGTAAAGACCAGCACGGCCGCGGGAAGAGATCGGCCAGCGACGAGGTAGTCCGCCTTGGTACGTGTTTTGCGCAGCCGGGAGAGCGAAACGGCCAACAGCGTGAGCACGATGAGCAGGAGAATGGCGGCGTACAGGTTCATGCGGT
>CAXTPQ010000035.1:25412-28894 GCA_964246215.1 uncultured Terriglobus sp.
GCCAACAGCGTGAGCACGATGAGCAGGAGAATGGCGGCGTACAGGTTCATGCGGTAGCGGCCGGATGGGTGGGCTGGGTCATGGGTAGGAGCAGTCTAACGCTATGCAGTCCGGTACGCGGTACATCGGCTATGCTGTTGGCATGACGGTCGAACTTCAATACGCCGAAACGCACCTGCGAGAGCTGATTGCGGCGGTGGATTGTGGAGAGCAAGTGACCATCGCGCGACGTGACGGCAAGAGTCTTCAGTTAATTCCAGGTCACGACGAATCTTCAGCACGTCAACTCAATCCTGAGCAAGCTGACCTGCAGCTCACCGGGGCAGACCACGCTGACTCCACATCAGGTCGAGGCGAACATGCAATGCCGTTCGCACAGTCAGGAGACGAAGCGGTCCAGATGTTCTGGCGAGGCTTGCGGCTCAACAAGGGCCACCGGCAATTGGGTATGCTGGCCGGCACCGTTGTGATGCCATCTGACGAAGAATGGCGGGCGATGGATGAAGAGATCGAACGCGACTTTGAGGAAAGCCGTGTCTTTCCCGACGAGGCCGAGGATGTGTGACCTTCCTAGCTGACACGCACATGGCCCTCTGGACACTTGTCACACCGGAGCGGCTTAGCTTGCGCGCGAAAGAGCTTGTTTACAGTACAGTCTCTGGGTTGGTTCTGAGTCAGGCGTCCCTTTGGGAGATTGCCATCAAGCACTCACTCGGCAAGCTGCAGCTCGCCGGCAGCTACGACGCGTTTGTGAGCAAGCTGGAAGACTTCGGTTTCAGCTTTCTTCCGATTGGCGCATCACACATTCGCTTCGTAAATAGGCTTCCTTATCATCACAAGGACCCGTTTGACCGCATGCTGGTGGCACAGGCGCTGGTGGAAGACCTGCCTGTTCTGTCCGTTGATCGCCGGCTGCGCGACTACGGTGTACGTCTGCTCATCTAAGGTTGCATGAGTACGTTGTCCTCTGAAGATGTCCGCTTGGCTCCCGTGCGTGTCGATGGCCGTGCCAAAGTCACGGGTACCGGCATGTACACCGGTGACTTTACGGACGCGAGTTTGCGGCCGTATCTGCACGCCGGTGAAGTGGCAAAGCCAATGCTGTATGCCGTGACGGTGCCGGCTGGCATTGCGCATGGATCGATTGCGGCGATCGACGTGAGCGCGGCGCTTGCCCTGCCCGGCGTGACGACGGTGATGACGCATGAGAATGCGCCCCGGCTGAAGAAGTTCAAGTCGATGGTCTCCAGCGAGCAGACCAAGTTTCTGCCGTTGCAGAACGCGGAGGTGCTGTACTCCGGACAGCCCGTGGCCGTGGTGCTGGCGGAAAGTTTTGAGGCGGCGACACAGGGCGCGGCACTGGTGCGTGTGAATTACGCGGCGAGTTCCGCCGCAGTGCAATTTGCTCCGCAAAACGGGCATATCGATTCAGGCCAGCAAGGCGAGCCAGTCAAGAAAGTCGGTGCCGACGACAAGGCGACCGTCACCTGGGGCGATGCGACAGAGGCGTACAGGATCGCGAGTGTGCGGACGGACGCGACCTACACGCTGGAGGCGGCGCACCACAATGCGATCGAGCCGGGTGCGACGCTGGCGTATTGGCACGCGGAGGATGGTGAAGTGAACCGCGTGACCGTGCTGACAACAACGCAGTTTGTCTATGGCGAAGCGATGGGGCTGGCCGAGGCGTTTCAGTTGGGGCACAAGGACAAAATCCTGCGCATTGTTTCGCAGGTGATGGCCGGCGTGGAATATGAGGGGCGCGTGCGGGTGGTGGCACCGCTGATCGGCGGTGCGTTTGGTTCAAAGAACGGTATGAATCACATGCCGCTGGCGGTGATGGCGGCGAAGATCACGGGCCACCCGGTCAAGCTGGTGCTGTCGCGGCAGCAGGTGTTTTCCCAGATGTCGTACCGGGGCGGGATGCAGATCCGGGTCAAGCTGGGGGCGGATGCGTTTGGGCAGTTGCAGTCCGTGCAGCAGGAGAGTGTGTTGCAGTCGAGCGAGACGGCGAGCTTCTTCGAGCCGACGGGAGAGCTGACGCCACACCTGTATGCCGTGCCGAATCTAGCGATCCACCATCGCGCGGTGTACCTGAACACGAACTCGCCGGGGTGGATGCGGGCTCCGGGCGCGGCACCGGGACAGTTCGCGGTGGAGTGCTCCATGGACGATCTGGCGCACACGTTGAGGATGGATCCACTGGAATTCCGGCTGCGGAACTACGCGGAGACCGACCCGGAAAGCGGCAAGGCGTGGTCGTCCAAGAATCTGCGCGAGTGCTACGAGGTGGCGGCGGAACGGTTTGGCTGGGAGCGACGGCAGCGGAACGGCAGCGCACAGCAAAGCAGGGAGCGCGAGGGGACGGAGCGGATCGGGTATGGCATGGCGACAGCGGCATACCCCACGCACCAGTTTCCCTCCGTGGCTCGGGTGACGTTTCAGGCGGATGGTTCTGTGCTGGCGCAATCGGCGACGCAGGAAATCGGGCAGGGCGTGATTACGTCGCTTTCGCAGGTGACGGCGGAGGCGCTGGGCTTGCCGCTGGAGCGTGTGCGCTTTGAGATCGGCGACACTTCCCTGCCGTTCGGGGTATTTACGGGTGGCTCGGCGACGTCGCTTTCAGTGGGATCGGCGCTGCAGGCCGCGGTAGAGAAGCTTCGCGTGGAACTCGCGCGCATTGCCCGGGTCGATAAGGCGAGCCCGCTTTATGGATGTTCTCTGAAGGACATCCTGTTCAGGGGTGGCGTTCTGCGGCACCGCGTGGAGTCTGCGCGAGTGGAGGACGCGGCGGCGCTGCTGCGGCGGCACAGGCTGGATCGCGTGGAGGCCAAGGGCGTGGCCGGACGCATGTTCGGCAGGTCGAAGTTTGCGCGGCATGCCTTTGGCGCACAGTTCGCGCGGGTGGCGGTGTGCGAGATCACGGGCCGCATTCGCGTGACGCAGATGACCTCTGCCTTTGCGGCGGGCAAGATTCTGAATGCCCGCACGGCACGGTCGCAGTTGCTGGGCGGCATGGTTTGGGGCATCGGCCATGCGCTGATGGAAGAGACCGTGCGCGACTGCCGCACGGGCACATGGGTGAACAGCAACCTGGGCGAGGCACACGTGCCGGTCAATGCGGATGTGCCGGAGCTGGAGGCGATCCTGGTGGAGGAGGACGATTCACGCGGCAGTGAACTCGGCGCGAAGGGTTTGGGTGAGATCGGGATTGTGGGTGTGGCGGCGGCGATCGGAAACGCAGTCTTTCATGCGACCGGCAAGCGCATCCGGCGGCTGCCGATGACGCCGGATTTGCTGCTGTGAAGCCCCGCCCGGAGCACGGCCCGGAGCGCCGTTAGGGGTATGCCCGGCACAGGCGAATCTGTGTTCAGGTGGGCTGTGAAGTCACTCTGAAAATAATTGGACGATGGCGCGGGAGGTGCCTGCGCTGTCGAAATGGGTAGCCCAGCACTGCACGGCGCGCTTGCGCATGATCTCTC
>CAXTPQ010000035.1:28994-32605 GCA_964246215.1 uncultured Terriglobus sp.
GCGCTGTCGAAATGGGTAGCCCAGCACTGCACGGCGCGCTTGCGCATGATCTCTCGTTCGTGCGCCGGCACCGCTGCCCATTGCCGCAATAGCGCGATCGTACCCTGCAGGGTATCCGGCTCGGCAAGGCCGGCTCGGCAGCTGAGCACATCGGCGAAGATGTTGACCTCTCGCGAGATCAACACGGGCGTGCGGCAGCTGAGAGCCTCCGCGACGGCGATGCCGAAGTTTTCCTGATGCGATGGCAGAATGAAGGCCTCTGCCGCGCGAAAGGCGCCCCACTTGGCATCGCCCGTAAGCATGCCGGGCCAGAGGATGCGGTTCGCGATGCCGGCCTGCGCGGCGAAAGCCTGCAATTGCGGTGTGAGACCGGCCTGGTCCGGACCGGCCATGACGAGGCGCGGCAGTGGAGTGTCCCGCGCGACTTCCGCGTAGGCTTCCAGCAGCAGATCGCAACCTTTTTTCGGGTGCAGCCGGCCCGCATAGAGCAGGAAGGGTTGACCGGCGGCGGCGGGGAATCTTTCGTAAAAGCTGGCAATCTGGGTCTGGGCTGCGGCATCGCCTCCCGGCGGGCCCGCCGTGCCAAACGGGATGACCTCCGGTCTCCAGCGGCTGAATGGAAAGCTTTGCCGGGCAAGATCCCGCTCCACGGAAGAGGTAAAAAGGACGCGGTGGGCATGGGAGAGCACACGGCGCTCAATGGCCAGCCAATAGGGCAGCTTCTTGAGCGCTTTCATGGGATACGTCCGGTTGAACCAGGGATCGAGCATGCCGTGAGTGAAGACAGCGTACCTGTGGCGGCCCGCCAGCTCCTGAAGAGCCACAACCCCGGGGTAACGCCAGAGACCTTCGATGACAATGACCTGAAAGCGGCCTGCGTTGGCACGGAGCCAAGTCCGCAGGAGCGGCGACCGGCTGTAGCCTTTGGCGGATGAGCCGAAAGCATGAACGGGCACGGGCAAGTCGGTGGCGGCACGCTCCGGCGGATCAAGCGTGGCGATTTCGGCCGTGTGGCCATCCGCAAGATAGCCCTCCACGATGCTTCGAACGCTCTCGGCGGGCCCGCCGGATTCCTTGCTGAGCGATTGGATGATGTGGAGGCAATTCAAAACGAGGGAGTCACGCTTCCTGCCATCTCAGAATGATACGTGTGTGCTGTGGGCACTCGACTCTCCAATCACGCGCCGGTGCCATGCCATGCAAGTGGCAGGAGTTATGCGGCGGTACTGGAAATTTGCGATTCCGTGGGCACGGCGGCGGCTCCGGTTTGCAGGGCTCGTTCGGCCACGGCATGTTCGATTTCAGAGTTCACTTCACCCCCCAGCAGGATCATGACGCCCGTGATGTAAAACCACAGCAGCAGAATGATGACCGCGCCGAGCGAACCGTAGGTGACGGAAAACGTGTTGAAGAAGTGCAGGTAAATCCGCAGGATGATCGAGCCGAGTACCCAGCCGGCCAAGCCGATCAAACCGCCGGGCGTGAAGCCGCGCCACTTGCGCTCTTTCAGGTCGGGGCAGAGGTAATACATGACTTCAAACGACAGAATCATGAGCAGCGATGCCAGAGTCCATGCAGCCACGCGCAGGGCGATGGAGATGAACAGGCTGCCGGCGAAGGCATGCTTGAGCAGGTAGTTGGCGGTGAAATCTCCGGCAAACAGGGTCAGCAGCGCAAGCACCACGACCGTTGCGACGATGAGGGTGATGCCCATGGCCTGGAGCCGCGCTTTCCAGAAGGGCCGGGTTTCCTTGACCTTGTAGACGGTGTTGAGCGTGTCCTGAATGGCACCGATGCCGACGCTGGCGGAGAAGAGCGCAACAAGGATGCCCAGCGAAACCTTGCCCACGGTGCTGGCGCTGGTGGTTTGCTGGAAAGTCTCAATGACCAGCGCAAAGGCGGTGGGCGGAATGAGGCGGCCGATGCGGTCGAGCAGCTCAACGTAAAGGTGCGTGGACGACTTGGCAATCAGGCCCATGAGCGAGCTGATGGCAATCAGTGCCGGGAAAATTGCTGAAAAGAAGGCATAGGCAAGCTGGGAAGCGCGGCCGAAGAGATTGTCCTCGTCGATGCCGTTCCAGGTGCGCTTTGCGATCTCCTTGACGGAAAGACCGTGCAGGTCCCACATGGAGCGGATGGGGTTGTGCGAGACGTGAGCCCAGATGCTTCGCTCCATGTTGTGCACTTCCATTCGGTGATGGTGACTCATGGAGGCCGGCTGGGCCGCCGGTGTGGCGGTGGTTGGAGGATCGGAGGTGTTTTGCGGCATACGGACTCCCTGGCGCAGCGGCACCCTTGATTTGCTTGGATGCAGGTTGAGGATGTGGGGGAGTGTTGCGATGGCGAGGGTTGTGGCTGTGCGGCCTTTGTAAGCCACCCTTTCGCAAAGTGCGCGAATGAGTGGAGCATCCAGGTTGAATGGCCCTGGAAGATCTCACCGGATTTGTCCGGCTTGCTCAAGGTTGGGCAGACAAACCAGTTCACGCCGCGACGCGAAGGCACCGGCACTCATCCAATAATTGTGCAGACGCGCAGGCATCCCACCATGATTCGCAAATTTCAGCAACTGTACCGCGTGGCGCGGGAGAGCTATCGTGCGCCGCTGGAAGGTGAGTCCCAATCGCCGGTTCTGGTTTTGCCGGAGCAGCTGGGTATCACCTTCATCGGTCATTCGTCGTTTCTGATTCAAATTGGCGGGCGCAATCTGCTGGTGGATCCGGTATTTGCGCGGGCACTGATTCTGCTGCGGCGGCAGCGGCGGCCGGGCTTGCGCATTCAGGACTTGCCGCCCATCGATGCGGTGCTGCTGACCCATGCGCACATGGACCACCTGAACCTGCCCTCGCTGCGGCGCATTGTGCGGCACACCCAGAAGCTGACGGGCGTGGCCCCGGAGGTGATCACACCGATGGGCGTGAGCGACCTGGTGCGCAAGGTGGGCTTTCGCATGGCGACGGAACTGGAGTGGTGGCAGAACACCGAATTGCGCTGCAGCGATGGCACGCCGACCGGTGTGGAGGTGACGCTGACGCCCGCCAAGCACTGGGGTGCGCGCCTGTTCAAAGACACGCACCGGCTGTTTGGCGGGTACGTGATGACGGGTGAGGGGCACAGCGTGTATCACTCGGGCGACACGGCCTACTTCAACGGCTTTCGCGAGATCGGCCGGCGCTTGCAGCCCGAGGTCGCACTGCTGCCGATCGGCGCGTACTTTCCGGACAGCTACCGCGCCGTGCACACCAGCCCGGAAGAGGCGCTGCAGGGCTACCTCGACCTGCGCAGCGCGACGACGCTCATCCCCATGCACTACGGGACGTTTCCGCTGGGGCGCGAGCCGATGAGCGAGCCACCGGTGCGGCTGCGGGCCGCGGCTTTGGCCGCCGGTATCGCTGGGCAGGTGCGGATTCTGCCCGAGGGCGAGACGATGACAGTGCCCGCGAAGCGTGAGTCGATGCAGGATGCGGAGTTTCGGTAGATGCTGGGTGCCCTACCTTTGCGCAGCTGGATCGCTTTCGACTGGGTGTAATTGCAATGGTTTGCCATGAGGGCGATTGGGGTTGGACAAAAAGCAGGTTTCTCCACTTCGCTTCGCTTCGGTCGAAATGACAGAG
>CAXTPQ010000036.1:0-32204 GCA_964246215.1 uncultured Terriglobus sp.
CGGCCGACAAGATTACTGCCTTCTATGCGCAGTCCACCGCAAACGACGGCAGCACAGCCATCCTGCCCATTTCCTTCCCCGGAGTTAGTTCCTTCCCCACCAAACTCGGCGGCGGCACATGGGTGCGCACCCTCTCGTCCAGCATCGTCAATGAGGCGCGCGTCGGCTTCACACGTGTGCGTTGGGACCAGGGTGTGCCCACTGACCCAAGCGGCCTCTTCGGCCTCACCGGCAACAAGGCGATCGGCATCCCCTTCGGCACGCAGCAGTACGTGGGCTTCGCCTCACAGAATTTCAACAATGCGCAGATCAGCGGTGTCGGCAACTCCGGCGCGCCGCAAATCCTGCGTGACAACACCTTCCTCTACACAGACAATCTCACCATCCAGCATGGCCGTCACCTTTTCAGTGTCGGCGCGCAGGCCATCCGCTACCAGCAGAACTATGCCCTGTTGGGAGCGCAGGGCTCCACAGGCGCCTTTACCTATGACGGCACCTTCACCGGCGACGGCACCAACACCGGTTACAGCGGTGCAGACTTTGTCCTTGGCCTGGCCAGCGGCAGCAGCATCGCACTGCCCGGCGGCACCGGTCTGGTAGGCAACCGGCAGTGGCGCACCGCCGGCTTCTTCCAGGACGACTGGAAGGCGACCGATAAGCTCACGCTGAACTTCGGCATCCGCTACGAGTACGACCAGCGCTGGAATGAGGTCCACAACAAGACCGCCAACGTCTTGCTCACCGGTCCCAATGCGGGCAAGGTGGAGTACGCCGGCTCCATTCCCGCGGGCGCGCCGGCCGGCTCCATCGTTTGCGACAACATCTCCTGCTATCAGCCGACCAAGAACCAGTTCCAGCCGCGCTTCGGCTTCGCCTACCAGGCCGCACAGCGATTCGTTGTGCGTGGCGGATACGGCACCACCAGCTTCTTTGAAGGTGACTCAAACAATCAGCGGCTCACCTATCAGAGCCCGTTCCTGGTCTTTTCTCAGCCACAGGCCGGCAAGCCCGTACCCGCCAGCGGCACCACACCCTATAGTCCAGGTGCGCCACTGCAGGTGGCCAATGGCTTCTCCGTTAGCGCGATCAACAACACGGGCGCCGGCTTCGGCGCATGGCCGCAAAATATCAGGCCCGCCTACATCCACGAGTACAACCTGACCACGGAGTATGAGGTCAACAACAAACTATCGGTCGCTTTGAGCTATGTGGGCGAAAGCGGCCAACACCTGGCGGACTACCGCAATGGGAATCAACTCACACTGGCGCAGGCGCAACTGCTGGCGGCCAATGGTGGCACGGTCACGGCAGCCACCACGGCTCCCTTCGCCGGCCTGGTGGGGCAGGGTGGCAATCTGCTGATCACGGAATCCGCGGCAACGGCCAACTACAACGCCGGCTCCGTCACCGTCCGCGACCGCGGCAGCTACGGCCTCACATACACCTTCAACTACACCTACTCCAAAGCGCTCACCAACAGTGCTGGCAACTACACCCCGGCCAACGTCAACGGGCAAAACGGGGCCTACCAGGACGGCTACAACAGCGCCGCCGACTACGGGCTCGCTGGAACCGATGTCACGCACAACTTCTCCGGCCTCATCACCTATGACTTTCCGTTTGGCCGTGGACGGCAGTTTGGCGGCGGTGTAAACCGCGCCGTCGATCTGGCGCTGGGCGGGTGGTCCGCATCCAGCTCCGTGCTGGCATACTCCGGCTTCCCCATCACCATCAACGGTCCCGGAAACCAGAGCAATACCAACAGCTTTGGCAACGAGCGCGCCAATCGCTATCGCCGGCTGAACGTTGCGGGCCGCAGTGTCAACAACTGGTTCGGCATCGATCCTTCCGCCACGCCATGCCTGGGTGCTGACAACGGCATCTGCGCCTACGGTACACCGTCCGTGAACACCTTCGGCACGGCAACGGTGGGCACGGAACGCACACCACGCTACTTGACAGTCGATTCCTCCCTCTTCAAGGACTTCCACATCGCCGAAAGCCAATCCGTCGGCTTCCGTGCAGACGCCTTCAATGTCGGCAACATCGCCAGCTACGGCAACCCGATCAGCAGCGTCACCGACCCGGCCTTCGGCCAGATCAGCACAACCCGCAGCGCCTCCCGCGTCCTGCAACTGCAACTCCACTACAGCTTCTAAGGAACACTGACAAGAGCGGGTGCCCCACCTTCACGACGGCCTTATCGTCGTCAAGGTGGGTTTGCAGGGCACAAGCTGTTTTGCTTTGCGCAGATCTGCCTGTTCGAGCTGAGGGCCGGGTGCCCGGTGATGAATACATCGCGCTCTTGGCAACGTGCGGGTTCCACGCCCTGTCAAGCCCATTTTCAGCGAAGTGCCTCATTCCACGCCAGATACACTTGGCACGATAGATATCTCCACTTGCTAAACTAGAAGAAGACATCCAAACAAAAGCGCCAGCGCATCCAGGCTGGCGCTTCTGCCTTGCAAGCCCACCGCAACTCCTTCCAATCGAGGAACTTAGCCGTAAGCCCAATCGAATGAAGATGTTACATAAAATCAACAGCTCGATCCAATAGAATGAGGAACATAGCCCGGCAGGAGAGGGGCACCCCCTGCCCGCCAGGCGTAACCCGACCGCCGCGCGGGCTGTTGTTCATGGAGAGCACTAAAAGCGGCTCGCACTCCGGGGAGCGCCTCGAACGCGCTTCTCTGCGCAAAGATGCCGGAGCTTCATCCATGCTGCCGGTTGGACTGGTGTATGCTACGGACATCGTGATGAGCACCTTTGTACCTCTGGCTGTCTCGCCAAAGCTGATGCTTTGTTGTTGCCTCACGCCTCTCTGTTGTCGCTAGCGCGGTTTCGCCGATCTACGTCCCATGCTGATCCTGACACTGTTGCATAGGTGTTCAGTTCCGCGGCCAGAACCCTCACATCGTCTGTCTCCGAGGACCTCATGAGAAGGCTTGTTGTTGTCTCTGCATTGTTGTTTGCTTGCGCATCTGCGATGGCGCAAACGGCCGTCACCTCGCCGGAGCAGGCCTTCGGCTTTAAGCCCGGAACCGACAGGAAGCTCGCCGATTGGGTGCAGCTGACCTCCTACTTCAAAACGCTCGGTACGCAATCCGACCGCATTCGCTATGAATAGGTGGGCACAACCACCGAAGGCCGGCCGTTCGTCACGGTGACCATCTCCTCGGCGGAGAACATCGCGCACCTTGCCGAGTACAAGGACATTCAGGCGAAGCTGGCGGACCCGCGTGTCACCACCGAAGACCAGGCCAAAGGCCTGATTGCGCGCGGCAAGACGGTGCTGGTCGTCACCTGCAACGTGCATTCGACAGAGATCGCAAGCTCACAGAGTGCAAGCCTCTTCGCCTACCGTCGTGCGACGGAAAACAGCCCTGAGATCCAAGCCATTCTGAAGAACGTCATCATCGTCCTTGTGCCGTCGTTGAACCCTGACGGCCAGCAGTTGGTGGTGGACTGGTACAAGAAGTACCTCGGCACACCGTATGAGGGCAGCAGTCCCGTGGTGCTGTGGCACCACTATGTGGGGCACGACGACAACCGCGACTGGAGCTCCTTCACACAGGTCGAAACACGACTCGCCGTCGAGAAGATCATCAATCCGTGGCACCCGCAGATTCTCTACGACCTGCACCAGATGGGATCGAACGGTCCAAGAATCTATCTGCCACCCTGGGTCGATCCGATCGACCCCAATGTGGACCCGCTGCTGGTTCAGTCGATGAATGCGTTGGGGATGAACACAGCACTCGAGATAAGCGAGACAGGCAAGCAGGGCGTGCTTGTGCACGGCGTGTATGACTTCTGGTCGCCGCTGCGGGACTACATCGCCCTGCACAACGGCTTGCGCATCCTCACCGAATCGGCGAGCGTCAACATCGCCTCGCCCATCGACATCCCGTTTTCGAAGCTGGATCACGGCATTGGCTACGACGCCAAGGTAGCGGCATGGAACTTTCCCGATCCCTGGAAGGGCGGCCATTGGACGCTCGGGGACATCGTTTCCTACCAGGAGGATGCATTCTTTTCCATCGCCCGCAGTGCCGCAAACTATCGCGAGCGCTACCTGAGCGACTCCTACAAGCTGGGGCAGCATGCGCTTCATCCCAGGTCCGGTCCGTATGCGTTTGTGATTCCCGCGGAGCAGAAGGACACCGCCGCGACGGCCCGGCTCATCAACACGCTGATCACGGGAGCGAACGAAGTGCGGCAGGCCACGGCCGAATTCACCGCCGACGGCAAGAGCTACAAGCAGGGCAGCTACATCGTAAAGCTCGCCCAGCCTTATGGCGCCTTTGCGAAGTCGATCCTCGAGGTGCAGGAGTACCCAAACATCCCGGAATACCCGGGTGGTCCGCTACAACGGCCTTACGACGTAACGGCGCAGACGATGCCCTTACTGCTGGGCGTCACTGCGGTTCCTGTGAAAAAAGAATTTGAAGTTTCGGCAAAGCCGGTTGCCCGTGTGCAGATCGAGCCTGGGACATTTGAACGGCAACAGGGTGCGAGAGGCTATGTTCTACAGGATGAGGCGAACAGCAGCATCTACGCGCTATTTGCGCTGCTGAAACACGGCTTCCGCGCCTACCGGATCGCCGGGACGGGGCAGGAGCCGGACACGATCTATCTGCCGCAGCAGAAGGGGCTTGAGGCAGAGTTGGCAAATGTAGCGGGCAAACTGCCCGTTGCGATCAAAGCGGCTCCGGCGGAGCTGCCGCAAAGCCCAGCGTTTCAAGTGCACCTGCCCCGCATCGCGCTATATCAAAGCTGGGTTCCGTCGATGGACGAGGGTTGGACGCGATGGATCTTCGATCAGAATGAGATTCCTTACACAAGGGTGGTGGATGCCGACATCCGCAAGGGCGATCTCAATCAGCATTTCGATGTCGTTTTGCTGCCGGACAACGCGCCGGGTGCCATTACGGAAGGCCGCTATGGCCGGGGCGAAGAGGAAGGCCCGCCGGCACCACCTGAGTTCCGCGGCGGCCTGGGGCAGGCAGGGCTGGCGAGCCTGCGTTCCTTTGTGGAGGCGGGCGGGACCATCGTTGCTCTGAACAAGGCCTCGCTGGTCTACACGGGCAAGAACACCTCCGTGGCAAACGCACTGGAGGTCCTGCCGGCAAAGGAGTTCTACATCCCGGGTTCCATCCTGCAGGTTGCGGTCGATACTTCCAACCCGCTCGCCTTTGGTTCCAAGCCAACCGTGCCCATCTTCTTTGAGCAGAGCCCCAGCTTTTCCGTCTCGGGCAATGCACGATCCGTCGCGACCTACGCGGGCGAAAAGCCGCTGCTGAGCGGCTGGATCCTGGGCGGGGAACACCTTCGCGGCACCTCTGCCCTGGTGGATGAACCTGTCGGCAAGGGGCACGTTATTCTGTTTGGCTTTCGACCGCAGTACCGCGCGCAATCGGAAGTGACCTACCGGTTTCTGTTCAATGCGCTGCTGTTCTCAAGCTCACAGCCCGCGGCTGTCGAGGGCGCAAGTACCGGGACAGTAGCCGCCGGCAAGTCCGGCAAGCGGAGATAGCTGCCATGCGCTTTCCTATGTTCCTTCATCGCCATCGCTGTCGACCCTGACTCCAGATTGACTCCTGTGTTGGCCAGCATGCCTTGGCTGGTCTTTCGACCCTGTGCGCCCCAGAAAAGGGCTTGAAAAGAGGAGTGTCTGTGCAGCCGAAATACATCGTCAACGTACGCAACCTGGTCGCCCTGCTGGCCCTCCTTTCCTGCGATCTCCCATCGCAGGCCCAGAGTTCCGCTGGTGTTATTCATGGCCAGATTACTGACGCATCTGGAGCCCTCATACCCAACGCGCAGATCGTCGCCCGCAGCCCCGCGGTGGGCGGCAGTTTCAAGGTCACTTCTGACAAGGAGGGCAACTATCGCCTGACGGATCTGCCCGAAGGCGCGGATTACAGCGTGGAAGTCGTCGCGCCGGGCTTTCAGAAGTTCTTGCGTGACGGCCTGCTCGTGCGCCCGGGCCTGGACATCACCGTGGACATCCCGCTGCCAGTCGGCGCACAAACAGACACGATGGAGGTTTCGGGCGAATCTCCGCTGATCGATACGCAAAATGCTGAACAGGCGGTGAACCTGAGCGGCGAGCTCCTGCGCAATGTGCCCATCACGGGCCGGCATGACTGGTCCGATTCGCTGCAGATCACACCCGGGATCACGAGCGCCTCCTCCGACGCGCAGGGCGGACAGACATACTTCCTACGCGGCTCCGAGAACGAGAACCATGCCACGCTCTTCGACGGCATGGATGTCGGCAGCTTCCAGCAGAACTGGCCCTCCAACACCATCAGCATTTCCAATGAGTCGCTCGGGGATATTCAGATCAAGACCGGCGGCAACGACGCAAGCTCCCCCGCGGCAATGGGCCTGGTGATCAACCTTGCGAGCCCGGTGGGAAGCGATCAGTTTCACGGTTCCCTGTTATGGCTGACCGGCCCTGCCGCCTTCAATGGAAACAACGTGGCCGGCGGCAATGCGGCGGCGTCGGCCGTGGAGCAGCCGGACTTTTCCGTTGGCGGCCCCATCAAGCGGCAGCGAGCCTGGTTCTTCGCTTCCGGCCGCTACATTCACCGCGACGACGGCATCAGCCAGACCAGTACACAAACGGGATACCTGCAGGCCCTGGCACCGGGCTTCCAAACCTTTGCCAATCCATCGCGAGGCTTTGTCTTTCTTGGGGATGTCTCGGTGCAGCTCTCTGAGAAGCAACGGCTCATGGGACTGGTGCAGTACGACAGCCGCAAGCAGGACGCGAACTTTCAGTGGTACGCCTCGAACATCGCTCACAGCCAGTTCGGCGGCGGTGCCTACGGCATCCGGCTCATCTCGCAATGGACGCCGCGCTTCAACACGCGCCTGCTTGCTTCCTACAACAACAAGGGAGTGAACAGTAGTTTGTCTGCCATTCGCGGCGTGGGCAGCCATCCGGAGGTCGATATCTACCAAACGGCCGCACTCTCGAGCGGCACTTACGTCGGGCAGGGCTCGTCGCTTGTGACGTTGAACAATCTTTCGTCGGTTGCAACGAATCCGGCGAGCAAACCTACACTCAGCGGTGATCTGGAATACCTCATTCCCAAAGCTCTCGGTGAGCACGATCTGCAGGCCGGGTTTTACCTGGAGCCGCATGAACTTAGTAAGTCGACCACTTACTACGCAAACAATGGCAGTGTCATTCAACAGAATGCGGCTCTTAGAAATTCGAGCGATCCTACGCAGGGTTACAGCATCTTCAGTTCGCAAAGCGTGAACCAGAGCAGCCTTTTGACGAGTTACATCAGCGCAAAGGATGCGGCCTGGTACATCCAGGACCGGTGGAAACCTATCCCGCGGCTGGCGATCACCGCGGGCATCCGACCGGACTGGATCTCGGCCAGTGACCGTATCGCGAAGCAGACAATTCAGCACAGTTGGAACTGGGCACCGCGCGTGGCCGGAACATACGTTCTCACCAGCAATCAACGCAATGTGGTCCGGGCAAGCTGGACCAAGATCACGGACATCACCAATGCAAGCTACCTGGGTGCAAACGCGGTCGGCGGCACCAACACGCCGACGTCGACAACGACCTATTTCAATCCGAACGGCTCCGTGCTGAACACGATTGTGACGCCCGGAACCAATGCTTCGGCAACGGGCCGCACCTTCGACCCGGGACGGCATCAGGGCTTTGTCCGTGAGTGGCTTGTGGGTTACCGCGCGCAACTGCCGCATGAGATCACGCTGGATGCCAGCTACATCGATCGCGAGTACCGGGACAGGCCGGCCGCCATCGATACCAATCAGATCTACACGGCGACGGCGAGCGGCACGGTATGGAGCGGCCTGGTGAATCCAGCATTGAACAACACCTACTACCTTACCAACAATCATTACAACTGGCTGGTCTACCAGGGGTATGAGGTCACGGTGAGCAAGCAGACAAAGGCTCTGCAATTATTCAGCACCTATACGTACTCGCCGGACCACATCGCCGGCGTAGCTCAGCCGAACGATCCGGCTTTTATCATCGAACCCAATAAGTTCGCCAACAACAACGGCATCGGTTCTGTGCGCGGATACGTCACGAACAGCTACACGGGCGACACGCGCGACCGCATGTGGCAGCGTCAGGACTTCCGCAGCGGCGTGACCTACCGGGCACCGTGGAGCCTGCGCGTTTCCACCCTTCTGACAGTGCAATCGGGCACGCCGGGTGGACCGGTGATCACGACCCTTGCGGCACTGGGCACGCCATATGCCGGACAGTACGGCCCGTCGACCCTGAAGATCAATGGCCGGACTGTTTCCAACCCGCTGGCGACGGTTTACCGCTTCAAGTATGCCGATCGCGGAATCGGACAAATTTATTGCCCATGGCTGACGCAATGGAACACCCTCGTTGGACGCGACTTCCACATCACCGACCGCCAGGGCGTCGAGGCGGATCTGAACATCTACAACATCACCAACAACGGAGCCGCGCAGCAATTCGTCAATGGCAACAATGCCGCCTCCGGCACCTTTGGACAACTGCAGAATGTCCAGTTGCCAAGATCGGCGCAGATCAGCGTTCGTTACCACTTCTAAGCAAGCCGCTGGAGGCCAAGTGAACTTCTTCAAGATTGCCGCCGTGCTGGGGAGTGTTTTGCTCCCGCATGCCGCCGTGAGCGGCACCGTGCAGGCACAGACCCCTGTACGCCTGACATTGCAGGATCTGCTGTCGGCGGAACCGATCGGTGAGACTGCGCTCTCGCCGGATGGCAAGACCTTCGCCTTGGTCCGTAATCAACAGATCGCCCTGCTGCCGGCAAACGGCGGCTGGCCCGTCACGCTGACCAGCACGCAAGGCGGCAAGTCCGGCATGGCATGGTCGTCGGATGGCAAGCGGCTCGCCTACGCAAGCCAGGGAAGCATCTGGACCGTGCCCGCCGAAGGCGGCGCACCGGCCCGGCTGACGAACGCTCCGCCGGGTGGCGGCGACCCGCGGCAGGCCACCGACCGCGAGCCGCGTTGGTCCCCCGATGGCCGCTGGATTCTGTTCACAAGCGGCCGCCGCGGCAACAGCAGCCTGCTGGTGGTGAGTGCGGACGGCAGCACGACCAGCTTCCTGACGAAAGCTTCCGAAGAAGCCTCCGAGGGCCGCTGGTCGCCCAATGGCCGGAAGATTGTGTATGTCACCCGCTCGAAGGAGTACTTCAGCGGACGTATCCATCTCATGAGCTTCGACACGCACAGCGGACAGCCGACGGGAGAGCCTGCCGTTCTCTACACATCCCCCGTCGATCGCGGCGGCGGCTGGTCGATTCGCAGCGTCGTGTGGTCTCCGGATGGCGAGACACTGGCTACCGTTCTGCAGAACTCCGGATGGGACCACCTCTACCTGCTCTCAACGAAAGGCGGCGAACCGAAGCAGCTTACCGAGGGCAACTTCGAAGACGCAGAGCCTGCGTTCTCGCCGGATGGCAAGACACTCGCCTTCCTCTCCAACCGGAATGTGCCGGAAAGCACCGATCTCTGGACGGTTCCGGTGCAGGGCGGAAAAGCACAGCCGGCTGTCACATTCAGCACGCCTGGCGTCACTTCCGAGCCGCAATGGAGCCCCGGCGGTAAAGAGATTTACTTCCATCATCAGTCGGCCAATGAAGCCACGGATCTGTTCGCGGTGAATGCATCCGGCTCCAATGTGCCCAGGCCGCTGACACATGCGACACCAGAAAACCTATCAAAGGGCTTTCAAGTTCCGGAACGTGTGACGTGGAAGAGCAAGGATGGCCGCGACATCTCCGGTCTGCTGTATAAGCCGCACACGGCAAGACTGGGTGCAAAGCTGCCCGCGGTACTGTGGGTCCACGGCGGCCCGGAAGGCCAGGACACCTTCCACCTGGATGGCTGGGCGCAGTATCTCGCACAGGCCGGCTACCTGGTGCTTGAACCGAATTACCGCGGCAGCACCGGCTACGGCGAGATCTTCCGCAATCTAAATGTTGAAGATTCGAATGGCGGCGAAATGGACGACGTGGCCGCCGGTGCGCAGTACCTGATTGCCAGCCAGGGTGCAGACCCGGCCCGCATCGGCATCGGTGGTGGCAGCCACGGCGGAACCATGGTCGCTTACGCGGTCACGCGCTACCCGGAGCTCTTCGCCGCCGCCATTGAACTCTATGGCGTGGTGGACCGCACACTTTTCGTCGAACGCACCAACCCGCAGTCCGCCACGCGCTGGATGATGAAGATGGGAGGCACGCCGGCCGAAAAGCCGGAGACCTATCGCCGGGCAAACGTGCTCCTCTCCATCGACAAGGTCAGGACGCCGCTGCTGGTGATGCATGGAGAGAACGATCCGCAGGTGCCTCCCGCGGAGTCTGAGGTATTTGTGAAGGCACTGCGGGCTCAGCACAAAACGGTGTTTTACTTCACCTACCCGGGAGAGCTGCACGGATTCGCTCAGCCATCACATCGCCTGGATGCCTGGGCGAAGCAACTGGCCTTCTTCGACCATTACCTGAATCCGAAGTTCGGAACGACAAATACCTCGGTGGAGGATGTAGTGTTCCCGGCCGGTGACAAGGCCGGGGAAGCCAACCCGCATCCCGGGCGTGAGGAACGGCCCTGAGAACGGCTCGTTGGGATCGACCCATGAGCCAGTGATGTTGGACGGTCTCAGTACTTTGGGAATTTGCGACAAGGATGCGATAAAGTCGCGGAAGGGAGGTGCTTCCAATGATTGAAAGGATTGGTGGACCTGATCGGGATCGAACCGATGACCTCTTCCATGCCATGGAAGCGCGCTCCCAGCTGCGCCACAGGCCCACTTTGAAGATTCTCGCCTGTTTGTGAGCGGAGGTCAACCCGGAGCGGATTGCCCTGGCCTGCAGGTTGCGAGTGGCTATCAAGTGTTCGTGCACACTTTGGTGTAACGCCGCGCGCAAAGTGGGAACAAAGACGCCGGGCAACGGTGTCTAAGTCTGCAGAGTGAGCGAGAGCACTCCACACCGCCGGCGGTGTCCTACATTTCTCGGCAAGCTGGCAGTTGCGGTGCGCGCATCGCCAACGTACTTTGAAAGGAGCGGCAAGTGGGAGCAGCGATTCTGAATCATCTAGCCAATCCGCTCAGCGCTTCATTCACTGCCACGGTCGAGCTTCGGGTAGAGGATGCTGCCTTCGTCGCGGCGTTGCAGGCCGGCTCCGATGAGGCGTTTGCGCAACTGATTGCGCAATACAGCGCTCCGCTTTATTCGCTCATTGCGCGTTCACTGCCAAATCCGGCCGATGCCGCCGACATCACCCAGGAAGTCTTTATCAAGATTTTCCGCAGCATTGCCGGGTTTCATGGCGAATCGAGCCTGCGGACATGGATTTACCGCATTGCACTGCATGAATCATCCAACAGCCGGCGCTGGTGGTCGCGCCACAAACGGCAGGAAGTCACCATTGACGGCGACTCCTCCGACGAGAATGACAGCAGCTTCTTTCCGCTTCGTGAGACTCTGGCCGATCGGCG
Source organism: uncultured Terriglobus sp. (assembly GCA_964246215.1). GTDB lineage: Bacteria > Acidobacteriota > Terriglobia > Terriglobales > Acidobacteriaceae > Terriglobus. The sequence continues at coordinate 11,510 of CAXTPQ010000036.1, forward strand.
CGATTCGCCGTTCGATCACGCCCGGCAAAGCGAACTCCGCGGCGTGGTGGAAGCCGCCCTTCGCGAGGTGCCGGAAAGCTTTCGGACCGTTGTCATCCTGCGCGAGATCGAAGGCATGGCGTACGACGAGATTGCCGACATCCTGAAAATCAACATGGGCACGGTCAAAAGCCGCTTGTTGCGGGGGCGTGCCAGCCTTCGCATCCTTCTCGGAGCGCGTTTGCCCGAATTTGCCATGCAGTCCGTGGCCCCTGCCACGAAAGTGGCACGTTCTCCACGTTCCACGTCTGCACCTGACCCAGACCCAGGTTCATCAAAATTCTCAGCAAAGGGAGGTAAGTGATGGCTGCCTTCTTTTCCAACTTTATGCGCCTGCTTCCGTTGAAAAAATACCTCAAGGTCACTCTGCCCGCTGCCGATCTTTCCAGCATGGATACCGGGACAGATGCGGCGCTCGCCGCCAAGCTCGAAGCACTGGAAGAGACGCATCGCGAGCGCGTGGACACGGACGCCGCCCTTTTCGCTTTGTCACGGGCCACTCCACCGGCGGATTTACAGCTTCGGCTCCGCGTGGCCATCTCGCATGAGCAGGTGCGCGCCGGCCGCCGCTGGACGGGCCGCCTTTCCTACCGCTGGCATCTCTTGCGCGAAAACACGCTGCGGCCGCTTGCGTTGCATGGTGCCGTTGCTGCCATGGCTGTGCTGCTGTTGGTCGGTGGCGCGGCGACTCTTGGCACGGTTGCTCCGCAGACGGCGGTGGAAGCCAACGACATACCGCTGATTGGATTTTCGCGTCCGCATTTTCTCTATGCCGCCATCGATGCTCATCACTCGGTCACCTCTTCCGGCGAAGGTGCGCTTATGGTGGAGGCCAAGGTGAATGCTGAGGGCCGCGTGTATGACTACCGCGTCATCTCCGGCACGCTGGATGCTGCGACTTCCGATACGTTGCGCGAGCGCATGCTGAGCAGTGTTTTCGCACCGGCACGTGTCTTTGGCGAACCAGTGCGAGGCACGGTTGTGCTCACCTTTGCCGATGTCAACGTGCAGGGCTAACACACGGCCCTGGGGGTTATGTCGCATTGCAGAGGACGCATCGACTTAGCCTCGTTTGCCATTTCCTTCCCGGAGCCGTCCAATTCCAGTGATCAAGTTTTGCGGTTCCTTCCTGCTGTCCGCGATTGCCGCTGCGGTTTTGCTTGCAGCCTCTCCGGCTCCTGCACAAATCTCTTCGTCCAATGGCGAAAACGCGCAATCCAGCTCCGTTTCGCCGCGCCGTGGCGTTGAGGCAGCTGGCTCGGCGGTGACGCTGGACATAAGCGAGCCGCTGTTTACCGTGGCCGCGGCCCTGAATACCTGTGGCTATGACGCAGGCCTGGAGAGCTCGCTGCCTGTGCGCGCGCACATCCGGCAGGAGATTGCCGACCAGGTCGGCACCGCGGAAGGTGCTTTGCCCGCCAAGCGTGCGCTCTGCGGCTACATCGCGGCGCACCAGCTGCCCGGTTCACAAAATCTGGCGCAGTACGCCTCGCTGGCTCTTTTTCTCACGCCGCCGCCGCAATTGGCGCTCTCCTACCCGGAAAGCGAGATGCCGCCGGACGCCCTCAATGTCGTCAACGTGCTCCCGTTGCTGCGCACATTCGCCGAGGCCGTGCACCTGCACGCGATATTCGTGGCGCATCGCCGCGACTACGATGCCGCGCTGGCCCAGGTGCATGACCCTGTCACGCGCATGCTCCTGGAGGCGAATGTGTACCTGCACCAGCCTGTCTCCAGCTACGATGGCCGCCGTTTCGTTGTGCTGCTGGAGCCGCTGCTGAGCCCCTCCGCGGTGAACGCGCGTGTCTATGGAACGGATTACTTCGTGATTGCCTCAGCCGGTCAGCCTGCGACTGACAACAGCCACGGCCTGATCCAGGCCGCCGGCTTGCCGCTTGACGACATTCGCCATGTCTACCTTCTGTACGAGATCGATCCGCTCGTCTACGCCCGGGCCACGGCGACCAACCGATTCTTGCCCATCCTGAAAGCCGTGCAGGGCGCGCCCATCGACTTTTATTACAAGAATGACGTGCTGGCCTTCACCACGGAGTGCCTGATCAAAGCCGTGGAAGCGCGCACCATGGATGTGGGCTTCCCGAAACCGGCGCGGAGCTCCGGCGGCAAAGAGCGCTTCGATCCGGCTGGCTACAACATCGCCCTGGCCGACTACGACCGCCGCGCTGAAGCAGTACGCCGCAAGCAGGTGATTGCAGACATGCGCTCCGGCTGGGTATTGACTGAGTCCTTTTATGACAAGCTGGCGCTCACCGATCGCGAGGGTGTTTCGATCAAGGACAACATGGCGGAGCTTGTTTACAGCATGGATGTGAACTCTGAGACGAGCCGCGCAAAGAAGGTGCCGTTCTTTCCGGAAGGCAGCCCGGAGATCGTGGGAGCCTCGACACGCACGCAGCGCGCCCGTGCCCCCCGCCGCGTGCTCACGCCCATGGACCAGGCTGAGGTCGCACTGCAGCGCGGCGACCGAGCCGCTGCGGAGAATCTGGCCAACAAAGAATTGGCGACCCACCCCGGCTCCTCGGAAGCACTCTACATCCTTGCCCGCCTGAACCTGATGGAAGGCGAGCCGCAGGAGGCCTTCGACCGCTTTACCCAGGTGGTTTCCACCGGCAAGGACCCGCGTACGGTTGGCTGGTCGCATGTGTATCTGGGGCGCCTTTACGATGCCATGAACCCGCCCGCCCGGCCCAAGGCGCTGGCAGAGTACAAAGCCGCGGCAGGCACGCCAGGTATCCAGCCCGACCTGCAGGCAGCCGCCGAGAGCGGCCTGAAGCAGCCCTTCGCCGCGCCGCGCCGCGCAACCGGATCTGCACCGGCCGAAGATGAAGAACTCGATCCCACAGGCAAAAAGCAAAAGGAGAGCTACTCTCCGAATGAAGAGGCAAAGCCAAAAAAGTAGGGCGCAAAGATCGTCTGTCCTGAATCCAAAATCGTGTGCGCGAGTCGGCGATAGTCCTCAGTCCGCAGAATCGTGTGCGCGTCTTGCTCTGCGGGCGTAGCCTTGTCGCCCTGTAGAGGAGAGTCGTCATGGCGATCGAAAAGGAACAACTTAACGCATTTCTTGGGACCTTTGTGACTGACCTGGGTGCGGCGGTGCATGCGGGCATGGTGGTCATCGGCGACAAGCTGGGCTTGTACAAGGCGCTCGCTTCTGAACCGATGTCCTCCGGCCAACTTGCCGCTGCTACACATACCGATGAGCGGTATGTGCGAGAGTGGCTGGCTTCTCAGGCCGCCGGTGGCTATGTTACACATGACGCCGCAACAGGCAGGTTTAGTTTGAGCGAGGTGCAGGCCTTCACGCTTTCCAATGAGGACAGTCCGGCTTACCTGCCGGGTGCCTTTGAGATGGCGTTGGGCAGCCTCCTGGCTGTGCCACGTATTACCGAGGCTTTCCGCACTGGTGCCGGCATGGGCTGGCATGAACACGCGGACTCGGTTTTTCACGGTTGCGAAACATTTTTCCGTCCTGGATATGTCGCTAACCTTGCGAGTTCCTGGATTCCCGCGCTGGACGGCGTGGCGGCAAAGCTCGAAGCCGGTGCGCTGGTGGCGGATGTGGGTTGCGGCAAGGGAGCTTCCACAATCCTGATGGCGCAGGCTTTCCCTAAGTCGTATTTCCGCGGCTTCGATTACCACGACGGGTCGATTCAGGCGGCGAAGGCGGCGGCGGGGCGGCAATCGGTCGACAGCAGCCGCGTGAGCTTTCAGACAGTCAGCGCCAAGCAGTATCCGGGTGAGAGTTACGACCTGGTGACTGTCTTCGATTCGCTGCATGACATGGGCGATCCGGTTGGAGCGGCGGCCCATGTGCTCCGGTCGCTGAAACCGGACGGAACCTGGATGATTGTGGAGCCGTTTGCCAACGACAAGCTGGAGGACAACCTCAATTCCGTGGGCCGTGTGTATTATTCGTTCTCCACACTGCTGTGCACGCCGTGTTCCCGCTCGCAGGAGGTTGGTGCCTGCCTCGGAGCGCAATCAGGAGAATCACGGATGCGCGATGTTGTCCTGACAGCCGGCTTCACGCGATTCCGGCGCGCGGCCGAGACGCCGTTCAACATTGTGTATGAGGCCCGGCCCTGAAGTGCGACGGAAAGCCACTCGCTGAGAAGAGAGATCGATTTCGCGTTGAACACTAGGCGGAGCGAAGCCGTTCAATGTCCTGCATGGGAGGAGCGCCGAAGAATCGGCGATACTCCCGGCTGAACTGGGAAGCGCTTTCATAACCGACGTTGCGGCTGACCGTAGCTGCATCCAGCGCCTCTGACAGCAGCATGCGGCGAGCTTCCTGCAGACGCAACTGTTTCTGATACTGCAACGGACTCATGGATGTAACGGCACGAAACCAGCTGTGCATGGCGGAGGGACTCATGCGCATTTCGCGGGCAAGCTCTTCCATCCGGATGGGCCGCGCAACATTGCGCCGGAGCCATGCCAGGCCGGCAGCGACACGCTGAACTTTGCCACTATCGGCAGCCATACGGCGGAGCAGGCCCCCCTGGCCGCCCAGCAAAAGCTTGTAGAAAATCTCCCGCCTGACGAGCGGCGCAAGAACAGCGATCTGCTCAGGCTTCTTCAGGAGCGAGGTAAGCCGTATCACGGCATCCAGCAAATCATCTTCCATCGCGCCGATGATCAGGCCGGTCTGCAACGGTGAAGCGCTCTGGCCGGGAAAATCTGCTTCGCGCATGAGCGAGGCGATCTCATCGAAATCAAGCACCAGGCTTAGCCCGAGAAACGGCTTGGCGCGGCTGGCTTCTTCAATCTGCCCGACAAGGGGCAGGTCCAGCGAGACAAGCAGATACGTATTGGGGTCGTAACGGAACCGCCGCTCGTTCAGCAGCGTGGACTTTGCCCCTTGCGCCACAACACAGAAGACGGCCTGATCAAGTGACGTTCGCGGTACCTCAGTGGTGGAGTATCGGGTAAGGAAGAGACCCTCGATCCCGGTCGCGTAGGAACCTTCACGTGGGCACAGCTCTTGAATCAGTCCAGCTAATATGGGCATTAGCAACACATTATGCTCTTTCCGCACCGAACGCCGATGAATCAGTGGTGATCCAAAGATTTGGAGAAACAGGCAAGAATTCCGGCGTATCGTGCAATTCGGCGGAAGCATGGTGGCCGTCTAAAGTCCAGGTTAGAAGGAGTACTGTAAATGGGAAAGCTGGATGGAAAGATCGCACTGATCACGGGTGGAAGCGAAGGCATGGGCTTTGACACGGCAAAAGAGTTTCTGCGCGAGGGAGCATTTGTCTTCATCACGGGACGCAGGAAGCCGGAGCTGGACAAAGCTGCTAAGGAGCTGGGACAAGGCGCTGCGGCCATCCAGGCGGATGCTGGAAAGCTGGAAGATCTGGACCGGATGTACGCCGAGATTCAAGAGAAGAAGGGCAAGCTCGACGTTGTTTTTGCCAACGCCGGCATTTATGAGCAGATGCCCTACGACAAGGTGACCGAAGATTTCTACGACAGGTGTGCCGACATCAATGCAAAGGGAGTCTTTTTCACGATTCAGAAAGCGATCCCACTGATGGACAAGAATGGCTCCATTATCTTGAATGGCTCCTTTATCGGCAGCTCGGGCTTTCCCGGCATGGCTGTTTACGGCGCCACGAAAGCCGCCATTCGCAGCTTTGCGCGAACTTTTACGGCGGAACTGAAGGGTGTTGGCCCGCGCGTCAACGTCATCAGTCCTGGACCCATCGACACGGCAGGCAATGCGTCAACGCTGGGCAGCATAAAAGAAGTCCGCGACTTTGTGACCAACATGGTGCCGCGTACCCGCATCGGTGAGGGCGCCGACATCGGCAGGGCAGCTGTTTTCCTCGCCTCAGACGACTCCAGCTATGTGGCCGGAGTGGAGTTGTTCGTGGATGGCGGCATCAACGCCATCTAGCAGGCGAAAGACGGGGATACGCTTATGAGCATGAGCGAAGATCTGGTTCTGGTCACGGGCGGTTCAGGCTTCGTCGGCGTGCATTGCATTGTGCGGCTCCTGCAGGCGGGGTATCGTGTCCGGGCAACGGTGCGTTCCCTGGCAAGAGAGGCCGGCGTGCGTGCCATGGTGAGGGTGGGCGGTGCCGAGGCGGGTGACTCGCTCACTTTTGCCGTGGCCGACCTCCTGGCGGATGGCGGTTGGGCTGACGCAGCAGCGGGTTGCCGGTACGTTCTGCATGTCGCGTCGCCCTTCCCGCTGAAGGTCCCCCGGCATGAAGAGGAACTGATTGTGCCAGCCCGCGAAGGTACGCTGCGGGTACTGCGCGCCGCCCGGGATGCGGGTGTGCAGAGGGTGGTACTCACGTCGTCTATTGCAGCCGTGGCCTATGGTCATCCGCCGCAGGACGAGCCCTTCGATGAAGGCAGTTGGAGCGTGGTCGAGAGCGGCGAGCTGACGGCTTATGCCAAGTCGAAGACGATTGCGGAACGAGCCGCATGGGATTTTCTTGGGCGGGAGGGCGGTGCAATGGAACTCAGTTCCGTGAACCCGGTCGGTGTCTTTGGGCCGGCGCTCGGCGAAGACGATTCCACTTCACTGGTACTGATCCGCTACATGCTAAACGGGACTCTGCCCGGCTTTCCCAAAATCCGCACCGGCGTGGTGGATGTGCGCGACGTCGCCGATTTGCACTTGCGCGCGATGACCAGTCCGGCGGCGAACGGTGAGCGCTTTATTGCAATTGCGGACCACTACGTTTCATTGTCGGAGTTCGGCACGTATCTGCGGCAGGCTCTGGGGCCGGCCGCCAAACGTGTCCCCACGCGGGAGCTTCCTAACTGGCTGCTACGCGCTGTCTCTGTCTTTGATCCGAATACCTGGCAGATCTTACCGGAGCTGGGCAGCGGCAAGGACGCAACCAGCGAGAAGGCTAGCCGTGTCCTGGGCTGGTCCCCGCGTTCAAATCGTGAAGCAGTTGTGGCCTCCGCGGAAAGCCTGATCCGCTTCGGCATGGTGAAGGGCCGCCATCAAGAGCCGGCAACCGCGCAGTGATTGCGAAGGTTCCGCGTCACCTTTGGCAGTGCTTGCAAAAGTGTGTGGAGCGGCCACCCACAATGATTCGCCGAATCGGCTCGCCACACTCTCGGCAGGGCAGCCCGGTGCGGCTGTAGACGCGATGCTCCAGTTGAAAAAAACCACGCACACCGTCGGCATCCACGTAATCGCTCACGCTGGAGCCGCCCAGCTCGATCGCCTGCTTCAGAACCATCCGCAGCGAAGCATGCAGGCGGAGCAGCTCCGCACGGGTAAGCCGGCCTGCGTGTCTCCGCGGCCGGATGCCCGCCCGGAAGAGGCTCTCATCCGCATAGATGTTGCCGACGCCTTGCAACAGCGATTGATTCAGCAGGGCTGCCTTGATCGGAGTCCTGCGGCCGCGAAAGAGCGCGGCAAAGCCTTCCGGCGAAATGGTCAGCGGCTCCTCGCCGGGACCCTCGTAAGCTGCCGAGGCATCCACGATGCCGATCCGGCCGAAGCGCCGTGGGTCCACAAACCGCAGCTCTCGCCCGTCGTGCAGGTGCAATACAGCATGCGTATGCGGCGGCAGCGGAACGTCGGCTTGGCTCACCAGCAGCCGTCCCGTCATGCCCAGGTGCACAGTGGCCTGAGCAGCCTCGCCGCCAGGCCGGCGCACATCCATCACAACTGTCTTGCCAACACGGTGCACGCGCTCGATACGGGCTCCGGTTAGCGTTTCTTCAATGACCGAAGCAGGAGACTTGAGTGGCTCGGGTTTGCTGCCCAGGGTCACACGCTCAATGCGCTGGCCGCGCACGCGGGCGTTGACACCGTTGGCAACTGTTTCTACTTCGGGTAATTCAGGCATTTTGTTTCAATGAAACGCAGGATACGCCATTTGTCAGCCACGAATTGTAAGCGGGCCGGCATTTCCATGCGACTCGTTGCAACTGCTCTCGCGAACCTTGCCGTCTGCTGGTCAGGTCTTGCCAGTAGTGGTGTCAAATGCACTGTGCGATATCACTGATTATATATTGAAGATATACTTCTTTTACTGTTCCGGAGTTTGTGTCTCTTCGTCCCCCCGTTCGTCGATTTGTGCACTGGTATTGGGCTGTCGCGACAGTCATTGCCGTGTACTATGCCATGCTTTTCGGGACGGCATTCAATCTGCCGAAAGAAGATGACTACGACGCAATCTTGGGTTTCATGAATGGCTACACCATCCAGTCCGGGTGGCTGCAAAAGCTGAGGTATCTTGCAGCGTCGCAACACAACGAATACAAGTTGTACTTGGAACATATTGTGGCGATCGTGCAACATGCAGCCACAGGCAGTGTTAATTTCGCCGTTCTTCAATGTTTGGGCGATTTGGCAGTGCTGGGAATTTTTGCAGTGGTGGCCGCCAATCTGGCAGGCGCTGAAACCGGATTCAGGCGAGGCTTTGCGCTGCTGCCTCTGGCATTTCTCATCTTCTCGCTTCGATCGCACGACGCGCTTAACTTTGCGATGAGCGGCCTTCAAAACATGGCAGTTTTGCTCTTTGCCCTGCTTGCGCTGCACTTCCTGGTGAGGGTTGGACCTCGGCCTTCGTGGTTGGCTTGCATCTTCCTGCTTCTCGCGATCGCCTCGTCCGGAAACGGCTTTGTTCTGCTGGTAACCGGAGCCGTTCCGCTGATGGAACGCCGACGCTGGAGAATGCTGCTCGCGTGGTGGCTTACCGGAGCTGGATGCGCCCTGATCTATGCCTATCACTACACAGTCCTTCCCCACGGCGCGGTCCCGTGGACTGCGCGGCGGGTATTCATTATCGCGGCATTCCCTTTCACTTTCCTTGGTAATGCACTTCCAAAGCCTGGGCTGGCATTTCCTTTCGGTGTGATTCTTTTCACGTTATTTGTCTTCCTGGTCAGGCGTGGCATGCGACGGCAGCAACCCTTTGCTTTCCATACTGCAATCTTCGTTCTGTGCACAGCCTTGGGCGTCACGTTCACGCGAAATGGTGGCGGATGGAGCGCCGCTGTTCCCAGTCGATACGCACTTTACGGTCTGCTCTTCTGTTCGATGGTGTATCTCGGCGCGTTGACTATGGCGGCCTCGCAAGAGTTCCTGCCGGCCAACTCGCTGACGCGGTCTCGCCAACGTTTGCAAGTTAGTTTCGCCATCGGTGGTTTTCTGCTCTGGTGCCCTTATGTCGCTATCGCTGGCAAGAGCCTCCATGATGAGAAGCAAAACGTTCAGCAGGCCTTCTTTGCATGGAAGGAAGGAAAGCGGCCGGATCCGGTTTACTTTGTTCCCCAGTCAGAGCCACTTGCGCGTGCAAAGCTGGCCTCCCGCGCGGTGGATATAACTCTAAAAGCGGAACAGTTGCACGTCTTCACGGCGGTCTCACACCCTGTTGCGGAATCGAAAAGTCAAGCAAAGCCTAAGTAGCTTGTGGCCGGCAAACCGAACCGGTCAGTGCGGATGACAGGACCACGCACCTGTGGGCTAAAGCACCGGCTTTCGCCGGTAACAGTAAAATGGTGATGGGAGTTTGCGGAACTTTCACTGCAGACAACTCGCCTTATGAACGCCCTTGCCGGAGAGCCGCACGTGACAAAGAAGCAAACCGCCATCGTCCTTGGTGCCCAATGGGGTGATGAGGGCAAAGGCAAAATCGTGGATGTGCTCTCAGAACGCTACCAGGTGGTGGCCCGCTATGCCGGCGGCCACAACGCTGGGCATACGGTCATCGTCGCGGGCGAGAAATTTGTGTTGCATTTGGTACCGTGCGGCGTGCTGCGCCCGGACTGCCGCGCCGTGATCGGTAACGGCGTTGTGGTTGATCCGGCCGCTCTGCTGAATGAGATTGCGATGTTGAAGCAGAAGGGCTTGCCGATCGATGGCCAGCTTTTTCTGTCCAATCGCGCGCAGGTCATCCTGCCGTACCACCGCATGATTGAGCTTGCCGCGGAGAACGCGCCCGGCCGCACCAAGATCGGCACAACCTCGCGTGGCATCGGTCCGGCTTACGAAGACAAAATGCACCGCAATGGCTTGCGCGTGGTGGACATGCTGAACCCGGCGCTGCTGCGCACGCATATCCTGAACGCCTGCCATGAAAAGAACCAGATTGCTCACGCACTCTTTGGCACTGAACCGTTGAACGCGAACAAAATCTACGATGAGTACGCACGCTATGCTGACCAGATCGCGCCCTATGTGACTGACACGGCCATGCTGCTGAACGAAGCGATCCGCGGGGGCGAATCGGTGATGTTTGAGGGAGCACAGGGTGCGCTGCTCGACATCGACCACGGCACTTACCCCTTTGTGACCTCGTCCAGCGCAACGGCGGGTGGAGCGGTGATCGGGACCGGCGTTGGACCCACCGCGATCGGCACCGTCGTCGGCGTTACAAAAGCGTATGTGACGCGGGTGGGAGAAGGACCTTTTCCCACGGAGGATTTCACCGCCGCCGGCGACGAACTGCGCTCCCGCGGAAACGAATACGGTGCCGTCACAGGCCGGCCACGCCGTTGCGGCTGGCTGGATCTGCCGCTGCTGCGCTACTCCAACATGATCAACGGCACGGAGTGGCTGGTCGTCACCAAGTTGGATGTGCTGGATACACTTGCGGAAATCCCGGTCTGCACTGGGTATCGCATCGATGGCAAAGAAACGGAAAGCATTCCGGCGGACATCGCTGCCTTTAACAAAATCGAACCGGTGTACACCAGGCTGCCGGGCTGGCAAACCTCTACGGTGGGTGCGGAAAGCTTTGAGGCCCTGCCACAGAAGGCTCAGACCTACCTGCGATTTCTCGAAACCGAGTCGCGCGCGCGCATCGGCATGATTTCCACTGGACCGGACCGTGAACAGACGATCAGCCTGCCGGAGTTTGCTGAAGTGACGACCTCGGCGGTTCGTCGTGACATGATCAGTCAGGAACCTCCCCGATGATCTCGTTCACCGTTCGCATGCGTTTCGCCCCGGAGGATCAGGCAGAGGTCCGGAATATTCTGCGGAATATCGGCTCCGCTTCGCGCCAGGAGCCAGGTTGCGTCAGCTACGTCACGCATGCGGTCGAGGGTGATCCCAATACGGTGGTCATCTACGAGCAGTACCGCGATGTGGAAGCGCTGGAAGCACATCGCGCTTCGGCGCACTTTGAGCAGTACGCTAACAACGGGCTGTACCGCAAGGTGCGCGAACGTTCTGTAGAAACGTTGATCGTTATCGAATGAATCACCCAACCTGGGTGTGCGGGCAAATCGGTCCTGCGAAACCTGCAACAGAAGTACTTTGACCAGCTTGCCTGAATCGAATTACGATGCGTTACGCGATGACCATATCCCGCCACAGCGACGCACGCAGCATTCTTTGGCTACTGGCCACCGCTCCGCTGTTCATAGTCTCACCGGCCACCCATGCACTGGCGATGCACTCGCACCGGCCGAACCACAGTGAGCAGCAACAGATTTCTCAAATCGAGGATGATTTGCGGACGGCCCTGCTCGCCGGCGATGGTGCAACCATGGAGAGATACCTTGCGGATGACTTTGTTGGAATTTCGTCCAACGGCAAAGTTTCCGACAAGCAGCAGTATGTGCGGCGCGTGAGTCATCGCGAAAATCACTTCACGACGATCGATGTCGTGGATCGCAAGATCCGCCTGCAAGCTCCATCCACGGCTGTGGTTATCTCCACGATCAACCTGTTAGGAACCCTCGACGGGATTCCTGTTCACGGAATCTTTCGCTACACGCGTGTGTACAACCGGCAATCAGGCGGTTGGAAGGTCGTGAACTTCGAGGCGACCCGGGTATCTGGAACGCCCGCCACGGAGGATTTGCGCCGGGGCATTCCCATGAACCGGTAGTGTGCCGCTGCGCGGGCATTCCGTGCGGCTCATGGGAGATTCGATGAGCGTGGAACCCACTGATCTATGGAAACGCTTAAGCAGCTTTACGTGCCGATGGTATGTTTTTACCCCGTACAGGAAAATTCAAGGCCATGACGCGGCGCTGCAAGGATCTGGTCATCCCGGTGATCTGGGCGTCCTCGTCTTCCGCATAAATAAAAGAGGACACAGGGGCCGGGGGAACCGCGCGACGGGTACGCTGCCCCGGGCTGTCCGGGAGAGAAATGGGCCGGAGCCCTGGGGTGATGGATGGCATCTCAGGGGGGATCATGAGGCCTCCTTAGGGATTGCAGGCAACAGCCAGCTTTCTTTAAGAGGGTGGACCTACGACTTTCGTTGTAAATCTTTTGCCAAAACTGTCCGCTTCAGTCAATCGGCACTTCAAGTGCCTCACGGAGTCGCTGCCAGGTAACGTCCAGCGTTTCAGGCAGAATGCGTGTTTCACCAATGACCGACATGAAGTTGTGATCACCAAACCAGCGTGGGAGCAGATGTATGTGCAGGTGCTCCGCAACACCGGCACCCGCGGCCTCGCCCATATTGATCCCGAGATTGATCCCTTCTGGTTGATACGTAATGCGAAGCGCCCTCTCCATCCGCTGTGCGAGCAGCATCATCTCGGCTGAACTCTCCTCATTCAACTCGGCCAGGCTCGCGACTTGTTGGTACGGCACGATCATGACGTGGCCGGAACTGTAGGGGTAGGCATTCAGGCAAATAAAGTGGTGTTTGCCCTGCAGCAGGACCCCAGCGGCCTTTTCCGCCGCGGTTTGTGAGCAGAAGCCGCTCTGGGCGGCCCATTGCACGGAGCCAATCAGATTCAGGAAGACGGAACCGTGATCCCCAGGGAAGCTGGCGAGTTCCTTTGGAACGCCTTTTCGGTTATCCGTGTGCTGTTTGGTGACATAGGCGTATCGCCATGGCGTCCAGAGCCGGTCCATGCCAGGAGTATAGGGCCAAGCTCACATGACCCCCGAATTTGCGCGGTTCTGCGATGTGGCCGTATTTGGCAATGCGGGTTCCAGCATAAAAGCGTGAGACCTTCGTTGACCCCACGTTTTCCTCAGGGCTATACTTAAGTAGAGCTTGAGCGCGACAGGGTCGGCGCCGGTTCCTCCGCACAATTCGTTTTCCGGACGCACGTGGCCTTTCCGGCCGCGCTGTTTTGTCCGCCAAATGTTTGGACGAAGAGGAAGGCTGCGACCCCGGCCGTATCTTAAGCGTCAGATTTCATGCAGCACTCCTATCCCGAACCCGAGAGCAAATCCCTGAGCACTGAACTGGAAACCATGCCCACCGAAGAAACGGTCCAGACGACCGAAACTACCCACCCAACTGACACGCTCGCGCACGAAGCCAATGGTCCCGTGACCGACCCAGTCTCCAACCCTGCCATGGGTGCCAATCATCTGGTGACGCCAAGCCCGGTTGCGGCCACGGACGAACACGTGGATTACGACGCTGCCGACTTTGCCGCTGCGCTGGAGAACTTTGACCGCGAACAGGCCGAAGACAAAGCCGCTGCCGCTTCCGCCATGGAAGAGGACAAGGTTGTTACCGGCACCGTGATCAAGATCACGGACAAGCACGTTGTGGTCGACATCGGCCTCAAGAGCGAAGGCCTGATCCCCAAAGAGCAGGTCGTCGATCACATGGGTGAGTCCAAGCTCGCCGTGGGCGACGCAGTGGAAGTGGTGGTGGAGCGGGAGGAGCATGAGGGCGGTTACATCGTCAGCTATGAGAAAGCTCAGCGCCACCGCCTGTGGGACCAGCTTGAAAAAGCCGCGGCAGATAAAACTCCCGTCACCGGCACAGTCGTGTCGCGCGTAAAGGGCGGCCTGACGGTCGATATTGGCGTCAAGGCATTCCTTCCCGGCTCGCAGGTGGAGATTCGCCCCGTCCGGAATCTGGACACCTACATCGGCCAGCCTCTGGACGTTCGCGTCATCAAGCTGAACAAGAAGCGCGGCAATGTTGTCATCTCCCGCAAGGAAATTCTTGAGGAAGAGCAGAACTCACGGAAGTCTGTCACGCTGGAGACCCTGGAAGAGGGTGCGATCCTGACCGGAGTCGTTAAAAACCTGACTGACTACGGTGCATTCGTCGAACTTGGCGGTTTGGATGGCTTGCTGCACATCACTGACATGAGCTGGGGGCGCTTGACTCATCCGCGCGACCTCGTTCAGGTGGGCGATGAAATCCAGGTAAAGGTGCTGAAGTTCGACAAGGACAAGCAGCGCGTCTCGCTCGGCTTCAAGCAGCTCACGCCCGATCCATGGCTCGATGCCACCGAGCGCTATCCGATTGGCGCGCAGGTCAAGGGCCGCGTTCTCTCCGTCACCGACTACGGTGCATTCGTCGAGTTGGAGCAGGGCATTGAAGGCCTCGTCCATGTCTCGGAGATGACCTGGTCCAAGCGGATGAAGCATCCCAGCAAGATGGTCAAGCCGGGCGACGAGGTCGATACCATTATCCTTGCCGTGAATCCCAACGACCGCCGCATCTCGCTCGGCATGAAGCAGTTGCAGGACAACCCATGGGAGCAGTTGGAGAACAAGTACCCCATTGGTGCTACGGTGGAAGGCCGCGTGCGAAACCTGACCGACTTTGGTGCCTTTATTGAAATTGAAGACGGCATCGATGGCCTTGTCCACGTTTCCAACCTGAGTTGGACCAAGCGCGTCAAGCATCCGTCAGAGGTCCTGAAGAAGGGCGAAAAGGTGAAGGCTATCGTTCTCGGTGTCGAGCCGGAGAACCGCCGTCTCTCGCTTGGCGTCAAGCAGTTGGAGCCCGATGTCTGGGATACCTTCTTCGCGCAGCACCGCACCGGCGACGTCATCAAGGGCAAGGTACTCCGCACCGCGCAGTTCGGTGCATTCGTCGAACTTGCCGAGGGCGTTGAAGGTTTATGCCACGTTTCCGAGGCAGTGGACGATCGTGGCAAGCAGATGAACCTGGAAGTCGGCTCGGAGCACGAGTTTAAGATCGTGAAGATGAGTCCGGAAGAAAAGAAGGTCGGCCTGAGCCTGCGCGGTGTAGGCGAAGAGGCCAGCCGTCAGGAAGTGGAAAGCTACAAACAGCCAAGTGGCCCCTCCAGTTCCAATTCATCTTCCGCTAACTCCGGTTCCACCACGCTGGGTGACCTGCTGAACTGGAAGCGCTCCGACCGGTAAACAGCCTTGAGGAATGCAAGAGGCCGCCTGCGAGGGCGGCCTCTTGCATTTAGTTTGAAAACCAAATGCCGCTTACGATGCAGGTGATCGGAGGACGATCTAGCCGGGTGAGTTGAGCGTAAATCGTCAAGTGCTGTGGACTAGCTAAGTCGACGAAGCGCTTACTTTAGAACGGCGTGGTCGTTCCGGTGGCGGTCCTTGATCTCACGGTAGGTTCTCAGTTCGCGATCCGCATCCACCGTGCGGCCGACCTTCCGGTAAGCACTGGCTAGTTGATAGTGCAGGTAATCCTTGGAAGGATCAGACCGCTCGGAAAGTTCAAGGTGCATGACGGCATCGGCGGGCTTTCCGTCTTCCAGCAGCAGCTTGCCCAGCTGATATTGTGTTTCGGCGTGGGCCGGGTATGCCGCGGCAGTTTGCTCCAGGATGGTCCGCGCCTCGTCCTTGTGCGACGTTTGCAGCAGGGCAAAGGCAAGGGCGCTCTTGACTCCCGGCTCTGCGGGGCTAAGCGCAAGTTCCTGCCGAAGTTCAGGAACTGCGTCAGAAGGCCGGTCCTGCCGGATCAGTGATTCACCGACAAAGTAGTGCGCTGTCGCCGCATTCGGGTCGGCGGCGCTGACTTTTCTGTAACACGCCTCGCTGCCCTTGAAGTTCTCCGCGTCGAAGTAGATGTGACAGACCAGGAGCAGGATATTGGAGGGCAGTGGCTGGTTGGAAAGCTTGTCCGCTAATGCATTTGCCTCCTGCGCCCGGCCGTCACGCGCCAGCGAGAATGCGTAAGAGTAAGCGGTACGAGGGTCCTGGGCTGTCAACTCACCGGCCTGTTTAAAGTTCTCGGCGGCTTCGCGGAACTTGCCTAGGTCGAACTGCGACATAGCAAGCATGATCCGAGCGCGCGGATCGTTCGGCTCCGGGCTGCTTGCAAAGTAATCGTCAAGCGCCTGTGCCGTTTGCGCCGCATTGTTCAAGCGATACGCGGCAATGCCCATGTTGCGAAGCAGCGCCGGACTGGTGTTTCCCCATAGTCGTGATTGCTGAAAATCAAGCAATGCCTCGGCATACTGCTGCTGACGAGCTTCCGCTGTGCCCAGATCGTTGTAGCTGCTGCCGAGCAGCGCTTCCAGTTGCGTTCTCGCCGCTTGCAATTCCTGTGAGGCCTGTGGCGGCTCAGTTTTGGCGATCTCAGACGCGGCAGGGCTGCCATTGTCAATGTGTTGCGCGGAGAGGGATGTGAGCGTGCTTTGCTGCGGAGGAGTCTCCTGCTCCGATGCAGGCGTGACTGCTGTACCTTGCCGTTCCGCTACCTCCACCGACGCAGATTTGGCCGCAGCTTGCTGGGTTCGGCGAAAATCGTTCAGCAGGCGTTCACCACCGGCGCGATCGCCTTGCGCGATGAGTAAGCGGCCAAGGGCAAAGTACGCACGCCGTACCTGGTAATCGTTGCGCGATTCATCCTTGCCAGTGAGTTCGATCGCTTTGCGGAAGTCGGCGATCGCTTCCATGGCACGCTTCTCGCGATTCGCATTTTGACCGAGGTAAATCCACACTTCCGGCTGCGATGGATCGGCTTGAGCGGCGGTCTTCAAGTGACGATCGGAGGACAGGATATCGCTGCCGTCCGTCGCTTCCAGCGCACC
This sequence comes from uncultured Terriglobus sp., assembly GCA_964246215.1. Lineage (GTDB taxonomy): Bacteria > Acidobacteriota > Terriglobia > Terriglobales > Acidobacteriaceae > Terriglobus. The sequence goes on from CAXTPQ010000036.1 coordinate 28,244, forward strand.
CAGATAAAAGTTGCTCAGGTACTCCCGCGGATTCTGCTCAACGGACTTGCGCAGGTGAGTGAAGCTCTCCGGATTTGGTCCCCACTGATTCATCTGCAGGTTTGCAAGGCCAAGAAAAAACTCACCATGAGGCACGCGTGGGTCGCGTGCGAGTGCGGCACGGAACTCAGTGGCGGCCTCGGGCAAATAGCCAGCCTCACGATAGGCATCACCGACGGTCAGATGCCAGATCGCAGCATCTCCTGAGGCGGCCAGCAGGCGCTGAAAAATTTGATCCGCACTGGCCTTGTCATGGAGAACGAGGAGGGCGGAGCCAAGCGCAAAAGCGGTGGAGGGCTGCGGGTTGATCTCCAGCGAGCGGGCAAGCGCGGCGGCGGCTTCCTCCTCGCGGTGATTGGCGCTGAGTGCCGCAGCGAGCACGTTCAAGGCGCGGGCGTTGGCCGGTTCGGCAGCCGCGACGTGCTGGGCCTCGTCAACGGCCTGAGCTGCATTTCCAGCCTGAAGGAGCTGTGTGGCAAGGCGAAGGCGGAGCTCGGTATCGTCATGAATCGCCAGAGAGTCACGGTAAAGCTCGATGGATTTTTGAGGATCCTTGCCGGCTGCCGCGACCGTACCTAGGAGCGAAAGCAACTCCGCGTTCAGGTCCCTTGAGGTTGCCGCAACCGTTGCAGGATTGCCGGCCTGTAAAGCCGCCGCCTGAAGCCGCTTGAGCCGGTCCAGTTGCTCGGTGGGGCGTGCCGCCGGAGTGCCGATGGATACCTGGACCGGAGAGGCCGGCCTGCCTGCGTGACCTGTAGCTGCTGGACGTTGATTCTGAGCACACATGGAGCTGCTTAGCAGAACAGAAATTACAGCTAGCCGGAAATAGCAACGCACATTCTGATAGTGACACATGGTGTGGGAATCAGGTGGGATGGGTTTGTTGCCGGGCAAATGAAAAGGGGCAGGGCGTTTGCCCTGCCCTTTCCGGTGAGGAGTTCCGGTTAGAACTCGAAGTGAAGTGCGTATTGGAACTGGCGCTGTGCGTTGCCGTTGACGCCGGTCGACCTGCCGAAATTCGTTCCGGAGACCTGACTTGTAACGACGTTATTTGAAGGTGAGCATGGAGCATAGTAGAGCGTGCCATTTACGGCAACATTCTTCGGTCCGCAGTTGATCGAGGAGAACGGGGTGAAATTGCCCTGATCCGCGCGGAAGTTGGCGTGGTTGAGCAGGTCGAATGCATCGAAACGGAACTGAACGTTATACCGTTCGCGCACGCGCCAGTTCTTGTCCAGCGACAGGTCGGTATTGACCAGTCTTGGACCGTGACATGCCCCACGTGGAGATGTGGAGGGCTCATACGTGCCAAGGTGGTAGCCGATTAGAGTGAACGCGTTCGCGTTGATAATCTGATCGCCGCCGATGTTGCCGCTGTTGCAACTCTGATTTGAAGCAAGCAACGGCCGCTGGTTGCCGACGAGGCCTGTTTGAAAAAGAGAGTTTACAGAACCTGCGCTGTAGGTGTGGACGCCGCCATTGATGATTGCAGTTGAAATTCCGCTGACAGCGGCGGAATTTTCTGAAATGCCGTTCTGGTAAATCGAGAAGGAATTGCCAGAGGCAGCAGTTGTGATGCCCGTCAACTCCCATCCGCCGAGTGTCTGTTGTGTAAGCTGGCCGCGGCCTTCGAGGCGAGGCAAGAGGTATGTTCCATTCGCCACAAAAAAGACTGGACGATTAGTGGCCGCATTGCCTCGGTCAAGCCGGGGGTTTGGGTAGTAGGTAAAGCTCTGCGCTCCAGTGCCGCCACTGGAATCGTCTGTCAGGATGTCCGTGATGCCGTGTGCCCATGTGAATGAAGCACCGAGCTTAAGACCACCGACTTGCGTCCGGAAAGCCGACTGCAAGGAGTTGTAATTCGAGTCACCATTGTGAGTCCAGTATGCGAGCGAACTGAAGTTGCTGTAAGGTCGCAGGGCTTGTTGTGCCCCGTTGGAAACGAACGTGGATTGTATCCAGTTGTTGACCGGAATCGTGTTGATGTCATAGCTGGAGGTCAAGCGCTTCGCGCGATTGCCTACGTAACCTACTTGGAAGGTAGTGTTTTTAGCCAAGGCCTGTTCAACTGTCAGATTCCACTGCCACGACTGCGGAACGACGTTAGAAGGGTCGAAGCCGCCCATAGGAGAAGCAGAGCCGGCACCCAAAGAAGTGGGGGTGGGACCGGACAGCGCGCGGGAGTAGTTAGCTGTGTTGACAGCAAATGGTGCGTTGGCTTCAAGTGTGTAGCGGGATACCCGCTCACGCTGAAAGAACTCTCCACCGCCGATGCGTAGTGCTGTTTGACCATTTCCAAGCACATCCCATGCAACACCGAGACGCGGTGCAATCATGTGATTGTTCTGATTCACGAGGTACTTGTTAGGTCCAGCAAGACCAGTGCTGAAAGCTGTTCCGAACTGCTTGTTTGAGTCAGTGCAGGGTGACTTGCCGGGGACGATCAATAAACCATTGCAAGCGTCGCTCGCAGGTTTGCTGGCATCATAAAGACTGGGTTGAAAGCTGGTTTCCAGTCCATTGGGTTGGTATGGCGTCCGCAAGAACGACCAGCGCGCACCGTAATTCAACGTTATGCGCGGTGTGATCTTCCAGGTATCGCCACCGTAGAACTCGTAATCGCGCCAGCGAAGCTGTGCACGAATGTTCGTGGATGTTTCAGAGAGCGTGAAAGGATTGCCGGGAATGAGAACATTCGCAAGATTGTTGCCCGTCCGCAAGCCACCCGAGTTCGCGTCGACTTGGTAGTCCTGTGTAGAAAATGATGGGTGTTCCGAAGCTGATGGGCCGGTATCTTCATCCTTTGCATTGATGCCAATCAGGAGTCCAGCTTTCAATTGGTGAGTCCCGACAACCTTTGAAACATTGTCGCTGATGTTGTACAGATCCAGCTTGTTGTTCCAGGGAGCGATTGTCTCAAAATTTTGCCCGTTCCCGTAATTACCAAGACCGCCCCAGATCGTGGGTATGCTTCCTGCCTTGTTGTTCTTGAGAGTTGAGGGGTACAGCGTGGGAATCGCAGAATTCAATGTAGCAATCAAGCCAGGGTTCGTCCCGCCCGGAGTGATATTGATGCGATTGTTCGAGTAGGAAAATTCTGCATCGTTGATCAGAGTATTCGAGATGGTGCTTGTCCAGCGACCGATAACAGACTTGGCAGGCTGTGCCCAGCCGGAGTTAATGACAGGGTAGTCCGTGTCACCCCAGTACTGGTTGCCGTTGTAGGAAGGGTCTGTCCAGCTATCTTGCGTGTAGCGGCCCATGATCAGGTTGCGTGGAGTTAAGTTGTAGTCCGCACGCACATTCTCCTGACGATATCGCACGAACGATGGAAGCGACTGCGACCAGTTATTACCTTTCGCGGTAAGTGGCTTATTTGGAAGTGGATAGTATGCCGCAATAGCTGCACCGCCCTTGTCTACGGTTGCGAGCCGGTGCGTACCGTTTGCAAAAGTCGGCTGGGGCTCATTGCAACCGCTGGAAGGCTGGCCTCCATCAGTCGTTCCATAAGTGGTGGTAAAGTCACCCGCGACTTCTGCCGGTCCAGCGACGCAGTCACTTTTCGTAAAGCCGGAGATCGTGTGATTCCACTCCTGGTTGAAAAAGAAGAACAGCTTATCGCGCTTGACCGGTCCACCGACAGCGTAGCCCCAGTCGTTGCGACGAAGTTTGTCCTTGCCATTCAGCGGCTGACCTTGACCGGCATTACGCCGCGAGAAATACGTGTAGGCGGCAAGCGCATCGTTCCGGCCGTCATAGAAAGCTGACCCATGGAAAGTGTTAGTGCCTTGGCGGGTAGCGATAGTGATGACTGCGCCCGATGCCTGGCCGTACTCCGGGCCGTAGCTGTTGGTCAGCATCTTGAACTCCGCGATCGCGTCGATGCTGGGATAGATGAGGATCGTGCGGTTGGAGCCGACGT
>CAXTPQ010000037.1:0-31654 GCA_964246215.1 uncultured Terriglobus sp.
CCAAACTCTGCAACTGCGCTTGCAGGTACTTGGCACCGTTGTAAGTGCACATCGCCACGGAGCAAGTCAGATTCGGTCCCGCGCCAATTCCGGAATCTGCCTGGTTCGCTACTACCCTGAGCCCACTCGACATACACAATCATTCTCTCAGCCCGCCCGATATGATGAACATAGATGGCATAGCAGTAACGGAGAGTTCATGACACGACTGCGGAGTAAGGCAGCCAGGCTCAGGTTGCATGCTTGGTTTGCCGATCGGACCATGGCCTGACATGCGGGTTTTGATCGATGCGAGTGGCATCACGAAGAAAAAGGCCGGCGTTGGCGTCTACGCGAAGAACCTTATTGACGGGCTGGCCAAGCTTCCTGGCCTGCACCTGCTGATCGTCGCACAGGATGACGATCCCGATTTCGACTACAGCGCGTGCCCACAAATCACGACACTTTGGCTGCCTTCCAAGTTGTTTCGGAAGACTCCGCTCCGCATGCTTTGGGAGCAGTCGGTTTTGCCTTTTCTTTTGCGAAAACACCGCGTCGATGTGGTGCACTCGCTCCACTATTCCTTTCCACTGCTGCGCGGCAAAACCAGGAGCGTTGTCACCGTGCACGACATGACGTTCTTTTCACTGCCGGAGATGCATCTCCGTACCAAGCAGATCTACTTCCGGTATTTTCTTCGTAAATCAGCCGTACACGCAGACGGGCTCATTTTCATTTCAGACTCTGCCCGGCGCGATTACATCGCCCGCCTTGGGTCGCCCGCCGGATTACTTTCAGTTATTTATCATGGGAAGTCAGAAAACTTCACCCCATGCCAGAACCGCAGCCCGGTGGATCCGATCCTTCTCCGGTACAGTCTGCCTGCCCGGTACATCCTGTACATCGGCACAATTGAGCCACGGAAGAACCTGGTACGGCTAGTGGAAGCCTTTGCCCAAGTCGCGCCGGAGCATCCCGGCGTCTCTCTTGTCATTGCCGGCATGAAAGGGTGGATGTTTGAGGGGCTTTTCCGGCGTGTGCAGGAGCTTGGACTGGGGGGACTTGTCGTATTCCCTGGCTTTGTTGCAGAGCAGGACAAGCCGGCGCTGCTGTGGGCTGCCGAGGTTTTTGCTTACGTTTCGCTCTACGAAGGCTTTGGGCTGCCCGTGCTGGAAGCACTTGCCTGCGGCGTGCCGACTGTGACTAGCAATACCTCGTCTCTTCCGGAGGTGGCCGGAGACGCCGCGCTGCTGGTTGACCCGCTAAGTGTCGAGGAGATTGCAAGTGCGCTGAAGCGGCTGCTTGAGGATGCATCACTACAGGCACAATTGAAGCACGCCGCTGAAAGTCAGGCTGCAAAGTTCAATTGGGAAGCAACCGCGGAACAGACGCTCCAGGTGTATCGCGACGTGTACAAAAGGCCCTCTAAGTAGCTGGTCAGCCCCGAGCCACCTGCCGCTCGTTCTTACGAAGCCACCAGCCCGTGGGACACCGCGTAGCGCGTGAGTTCCGCGATGGTGCGGATACCCAGTTCGTCCATGATGGATTGCTTGTGGAACTCCACTGTTTTTGCCGAAATATTGAGCAGCAGGGCAATTTCCTTGGCGGTTTTGCCCTCGGCCACCTGCTTGAGCACCTCGCGCTGCCGGTCGGTGAGCGGATCGGTATAGACCTTGGTTGCGTCGAAAGTGAGTTCGTTCTGGAAAACGGCTGCTTCCCGTGAAAGCAGGTGCGTGATGTACGTACCACCGGCCAGCACCTTCTCGATCGCCATGGTCAACTCACCCGTGGCCGACTGCTTGGCGATGTAGGCGGAGCCGCCTGCGCGAAACGCTGCCCGCACGTAGGACATCTCAATCTGCTGCGTCACAAAGACGATCTTTGTGCGCGGCAGTGCCCCATGAATCCGCAGCGCCGCTTGAATGCCGTTAATCTCCGGCATGGCAACGTCCACGCAGATCACTTCAGGCCGAAGCCGCACGGCCTGTTCCATCAAATCCTTGCCATTGCCCACGATTGCCACCACGTCATAGCCGCCGGCCAGGATGCGCGCCAGCCCCTCGGCGACCAGCGGGTGATCGTCCGCGATGATCACGGTCGGCCTACGGTTCGGCATGGATCGGAACCTCAACGGTGACGACGGTGCCCTTGCCGAGCGATGAGCGAATGATCGAGCTGCCTCCGGCAATGCGGGCACGTTCCTTGATGGACAATAACCCCAGCCCTTGCCGCTTGCTGTCCGCTTCCTGATCGAAACCAAAGCCGGAATCCCGTATCTCCAGGCAGAGCTTGTCGTCTTTCAGGTGCAGGACCAGCTTCACATGCGTTTTGCCGGCGTGCTTGGCCACATTGCGCAGCGATTCCTGGGCGATGCGGTACAGCGTGATCACCGTGGTGGACGGCAGGTGTTCCGGGACCGGTTGGGTGAGCAGCGTGGCGGGCATCTGCTCGCGCTCGCGGAACTCATCGATCAGCGACTTCAACGCTGGCACCAGGCCCAAATCGTCAATGATGGCGGGGTGCAGCCCGTGGGAAATCTGGCGGACATCCGTATTCAACGCATGCAATGACGGAAAGATTTTTTCATCCAGGATCGTCTGCAGGCTGCTGCCATCATTTTCACTGTCCAGCAGCGCCGCTTCTACATCCATCAGCGTGGCGCTCAGCCGCTGGGCAACGTCGTCGTGCAGTTCGCGGGCCACACGGCGGCGCTCGTCTTCCTGAGCCGTAAACATCCGCGCGGCCACCTCACGCCGCTCTTCCTGCGCTTGCAGCAACACCATGTTCGTACGCTCAACCTCCTTCTCCAGTTCCCGCTTCTGCTGCGCGATTACCTGCTCGGACTGGCGGCGTTGCGTAATGTCTTCCATGGTGAGCAGAACGACGCGGTCGTCATCGCTCGCCAGGGCCTCCGCCTTAACCAGCAGCGTTTTCCCGTCGGATGTGATGAACGCGTGCTCGAATTTCAGCACGGCCCCGGCATCGCCCTCAATCAGGCCGGCAAGTTGATGACGCATATCGTCAATGCCCCAGGTCACGCTCAGGAAATCCGGAAAGGACCGGTTAACCAGATCGCGCTCCGGCAAGCCTGCCAGAGTGCGGAAAGCCTCATTGACCGTGCGGATCGTGCAATCCCTGGCCACCACCACCAGCGGCACCGGCACGCCCTGCAGGATGGAATGCGCGAAATCGCGTGCCTCCCTCAGACCCTGCTGGCTGCGGCGCAGCTGATCGATGTCCACCAGCACGACAACTAGGCCTTCAATCTTGTTTTCCGAGGTGCGATATGGCCGGATGCGCATCAGGTGCCACTTGCCTTCGCGGTCGCGCACCTCCACCTCGCGCGCGCTGAGCGTTTCCAGAACTTCATGCAGCAATGGCTCGATGTTTTCAATGGACAGCTGAAGGCGGATGTCGCTGATGGAACGGCCGATGTCCGCGGACCGCAAGCTCAGCAACCGCTCCAGGGGCGGCGTGAACTGCCGGATCTGCAGGCTCTCCGTCAACATGAGCAGTGGAATGTTCACGCTGGTGAGCAGGTTGTTCAAGTCGTTGCCCGTCTGCGTCAGCACGTTGTTGCGCTGCTGCAGTTCATCGTTGACCGTGATCAGCTCTTCGTTGGCGCTTTGCAGCTCTTCCTTGGTGGTTTCCAGCTCCTCATTCGTACTTTGCAACTCCTCGTTGGCGCTTTGTATCTCCTCGTTGGCGGAAATCAACTCCTGGTTGCGCGTGTCCCGCTCTTCCACCATCGACTGAAGATGCATCCGGCTGGACTGCAAATCCTGCCGCAACTGCAGATTCAGCCGATCCTTTTCGTCAGAGCCCAGCCCAGGTGGAAACGGCGGCTCTCCGATGCTCAACAGGTTGGGTGCCGCCGGATCCGTAAAGAGCACCAGGTAAGACTTGGCAAGGGAACCCTCCGTTGAGAGCGGCAAGACATCGATGCGCACCTGCCGGGGTTCGTTGAACCTTTCCAGGAACTCCGCAGAGCCAACCGTGGGCATGTTGCCGCCCATGGCTCGCTCCACCGCTTCACGCACCGGTCTCACCAGGCTGTCCCGCAGCACACGCGCCAGATTCCAACTGGGAACGCCGCTGGCCAACTCCACATACGGAGAGGTTTGACCCCGCACCTGCAGCACCATCATCCGGCTATCCACCACCAGGCCCGGGGGGCCAAAGCGTGACAGCACCAGCCGGTCGGCGGCCCGCTGCATCTCCAACTCAGAAAGCGCCTGCAGATTCCCGGGTGGCATCGTGTCCGGCACATACGTGGGCGCCGCGCTGCGCAGCACCGGCAGATCGTAGCCGCCCGGCAGGGTAGCTCCCACCTTGGAATAAATCTTGTTCTTGCGGTCGATCATGGTGAACGCGTGATCGTACTCGCGCAGGCTCTCCGACGAACCGAGCAGCAGATAGCCGGAGGGCTTGAGCGCGTAATGAAAGGTGGAGATGATCTGGCGCTGCAGCGGCTGGTTGAAGTAGATCAGCACATTGCGGCAGCTAAGAAAGTCAATGTGGGAGAACGGCGGGTCAATGCACAAATTCTGGCGCGCAAAGATGCAGCTGTCCCGCATGCGCTTGTTCACCTGGTAGCCACCGTCGACCTTGTTGAAGAACCGCCGGACACGCTCCTGGCTGATCTCTCCCAACAGCGTTTCCGGGTAAAAGCCGAGGCGGGCAATCTCAATCGAACGTTCGCTTGCATCCGTTCCGAAAATCTGCAGCGGAGCTTCAATGTTGTTGGCGGACATGTACTCCAGCAGTGTCATGGCGAGGGAGTACACCTCTTCTCCACTGGAACAGCCCGCCGACCAGACGCGAATGGTTTCGTCCGTCGCACGGTCCTTGAAGAAAGCCGGCAGGATTTCCTCCTGGAGCGATTCCCAAAAAGGCGGGTCACGGAAAAAGCGCGTGACATTGATCAACACATCTTCCTGCAGGTTGTGGAGTTCTTCGCGGCGCGCTTGCAGGTAGCCGGCATAGCTGCCCATGGAGTCCATGCGCAGCAGCACCATGCGGCGGGCGATGCGGCGGCGAAGGGTGTCCGGCTTGTATTGCCGCAGTTCCAGGCCGGAGAACGTACGCAACATCTGCAGAATCTTCTGGAACTGATCGGCTTCCGTGGGCAGCGGCTTGCCACGCTCCAGCATGCGGATGTCCAGCCGCTTGAACTGCGCGGCCAGCCGTGCCAATTCCTGGCCGATCGCAGCCGGCGGCAGTACGAGATCCACATGGTCGGCCATGATGGCGACGCGTGGCATACTGCTGTGCTGCGCCGTCTCCGGACTTTGCACGATCGCAACGCCACCCTCGCCCTTGATCGATTTCAGGCCCAGTGCTCCATCGGAGTCGGCACCGGAAAGCACTACGCCGATCGCGTGCTGACGCTGGTCCGCACCCAGGGAACGGAAGAAAAGATCGATGGGACGGCGGATACGCTCGTCCACCGCACGCGGCTCCACATGGAAACGTCCACCCTGCAATTGCACCGTCTGATTCGGCTGCAGGATATACAGGTGGTCCGGCTTGGGCCGGTCCCCGTGCTCAATCGCAAGCACCGGCATGTGGGTGTAGTGCTCGTTGATCTCCTTCAAGTGGCTGACCTGGTCCGGTGCCAGATGCGGCACCAGCACGAAAGACATGCCCGTATCCTGTGGCAGCTGCCGCAGGAGTTCACGGAACGCGGCAAGTCCGCCCGCTGAGGAGCCGAAACCAACGACGATGTGGTCCAGCGCCGGAGCGTTTTCCTCTTCGCTGCCGGCAGAGACAGATGTGATGGCTAGAGCGGATGACTCCAGGATCGATCCGTCTGCAATGGCCTCGCCCAGGTTCTGCGTAGCCGCATCCTGCCCGGCATAGCCGTCCTGGCCGGCATCACTGTTGTCTGCAGGCTGAACCTGCTCCGCTTCACTGCTCATTGCCGTACGCTCATTTCTCTAACAGGTGCGCCGACTGTGCGGGGAACCACTATCGTGTGTGATGCGTGCGCGGCATCGTTGGGCAGCCGGGCAAGACGCCGCCCTCCCCGTATGCAGCTTCTAGCCGGAGAACCGCACGGGCCTGACCGTATCAGACCACGTCCGTGATCCAACAGGGTCCGGCGATACCACTTCTGCGTGATGAACTTCCCAAAACACCTTGGCAGACTTCCTCTATGCGGTTTCAACGCATGCCGGCCGTTTCAGGTTCTTTTCAGACCGACCGCGCGCGTTTGCAAGGCATTTGCCACGGCAGCTTGCAACGCTCCGCCCCGTCGAATTCACGGCCGAAGGATTCAAATATGTTGACATCCACCGCTTCAGAGCAGCCACCAGCAACGCCTCCATTGCCGCACAAAAAGGCGGCCTCGCCGGAGCTGCCACGAAACGAAGCCGCACTGGCAATCATGGAGCCGCAGCAATGGCAGATCCTGCAGTCGGATATCACCTCCGCTCTGTCCTACGCGCTGGATTTAACCGAAGACGCCGTACCCGGGCATGCGGTCCGCTCCTGCCTGCTGGCCATGCGCATCGGTAAGGCGGTCGGCCTCACCGATGCGGAGTTGCGCGACCTGTATTACGCCACCCTGCTGAAAGACGTGGGCTGCAGCAGTGTCGCCGCGCACATGTGCGAGATGCTGGGCGAGAACAGCCGCGGCAGCAGACGCGCAGTCAAGCTGCTGGACGCGACCAGGCCCTCCCTGGACGTTCTGCTGAAAGTCTTCCACGAGCACGCATTGCCCGGCTCCCACCCGGTGCGCAAGGGTATGCGCGTGGTTAGGCTCGGCATGCAGCGGCACCAGGCCAACATCTCCATGATCCAGTCCCGATGCGAACGCGGCGCTGCCATTCTTCGCAATGTAGGACTAGGCGAAGGTTGCGCCGAGGCGGTTTGCGGACTGGATGAGCATTGGGACGGCACAGGCTATCCGAGACAGCTCAGCGGCAAGGCGATCCCGGTCCTCTCCCGCATCATTGGTTTGGTGCAGCATCTGGACATCTTCGGCTCCGAGTTCGGCAGGGAGGAAGCCATGGAGTGGCTGAGACAGCAGAGTGGCCGCCAGTTCGATCCTGAACTGGTGGAAACCAGTGCCCAGCTGCATGCGGCGGGAGGACTGTGGACGGATGGCACGGCCGCCGTTCAGCGGGAGATGCTGATGGCTTTGGAGCCCGGCACGATCGCCGTGCTGACCGAAGCGGAGGTGGACAGCCTGCTGGAGGCCTTTGCCAGTGTAATTGACGCAAAATCCGCCTTCACCTATCGGCACTCTCTTGGCGTGACCACGGCCGCGACCGGCATCGGCCGGCATCTTGGGCTCCCGGAATGGAGCATCCGCAACCTACATAGGGCGGCCCTGGTGCACGACATCGGCAAGCTGGGCGTGTCGAATCACATCCTGGACAAGCCGGGCAAACTGGACCCGGACGAATGGAAGATCATGCGCGAACACCCTCGGCACACGCATGACATCCTGAGCCGGATTCCAGCCTTCGCGGAGATTGCCTGCACCGCCGGCCGGCACCATGAGCGCCTGGACGGCTCAGGCTATCCCAATCAGCTGCGCGCGGAGCAGCTTACCCTGCACGATCGCATTCTGGCAGTGGCCGACGTCTACGGCGCGCTGGCGGAGGACCGGCCCTACCGCAAAGGCCTGCCCTCCACAAAAATCGTAGAATTCATGAGCGAGGACGTCCCCGCCAAACTGGACGAGCGATGCTTTGGCGCACTGATCTCCTACATGCAGGAGCTCAAGCCGTTTGTGGTGGCGGCTTAGAAGGCGGTTCCTTCAGGTAGAGCAGCTCGGTTTTGGGCTGGAGGCCCGGGCTATATTTAGCCTGGGGCAACGCCCTAGGTGGAATGTGCAGGAAGGCAGGCGGGCTGAAGGCCTGCGTTAAATTTCGATTTCGGGCAGAACCATAGGCTAGGACAATCGCTTCAACGCCCGGAATCGAATCTCGGCGGCTGAAGCCGCATTCTGCACACTTCACTGTCTATCTCGGCGGCTGAAGCAGCCCTTAGCAACTCTCTACAGAGGCGAACCGCACTTAGCCTGGGCGAACCCACTCTTACCCCGGAGGCCATCCCATGTGCCGCCCGCCGAGCAGGTGCAGATGCAGGTGATCGACCGTCTGGCCGCCGTCCGCGCCGGTATTGGCCACCACACGGAAGCCTCCGGGGCAGAGCTGCTGGCCGAGTTCGCCAGCCTTCTGCAATAAGTGGCCCAGCATCTCTGCGTGCTCGAGTGACGTGTGACCGAGGGAGGCAACCGCCACTTTCGGAATGATCAGGACGTGCACCGGAGCCACGGGAGCGATGTCGTGAAAGGCAAGACACACGTCGTCCTCATAGATCCTATTCACCGGGATTTCACCCCGGACGATTTTTCCGAAGATCGTGTCGCTGCTCATGGCTGCTTGTCTGTCTCCCGCGGCTCGTCCTGGGTATCTGTGGGGACGGCGTTGCCTTCGCGCCACTTGCGTGTAGGGTCGTTGTCCGGGTCGGGCGCTTCCTGCGGGGGACGCTGATCTTCCGGCACATGGCGCAGGTTCACCCGGTAGCGATACCAGACATAGGCGGTGCCGCGCATGCGATCGAGCAGGATGTCGTCCTCGGCAAGCAGCGCCGCGGCCTCCGGGTATCTCACCTTCCATCGCTGGAGGCCCGCATCGGCCGCGGCGCGGTCCGGCGACTGGCCGATGACGATCAAAGGCATGGTCGATTTCCGCCGGCCCGTGGCAACGGCCTTCGGCTTGGAAATTTGCGGCATTCCTGTTGCATCGGCACTGGCCGCGGGTTCTGCTTCCGAGCCGGAATCTGCCCCTAGTTTGGCGGCGCGCTTGACCGCAGCTTCCCTGACAGTTCTGCCGGAGCCGGGCACCTTCGTCCCGCCTCGCGCTTTGGAAGGTTGCACGCGCGAAGGCTCACCTTCCATCTTTTTGAAATGTGGAGGCCAGGGAGCGTCGCCAATTCCCTCCGCCTCATCGCGCGCGGCGAGTTCCAGCAGAGCTTCGAGCGATCCCGCCGCCGCGTCCATCGCGGCATGAGGATCACCGATCGAAGCGAATCGGGCAGGCATCGTGTTCACGGTAAACTCCGCCGGATTACAGATGGGCACATCGGCCCAGAGCAGCGGGGCGGAGACGCGGGCATCCGGCAAAGGCCGCACCGAATAGGCCGAGCAGGTGGTGCGGTCCTTCGCGTTCTGGTTGTAATCCAGAAAGACGCCATGCCGCTCCTCCTTCCACCATTTGGAACTGGCCAGCGCAGGCACGCGGCGCTCCACGGCGCGGGCCAGCGCCAGAGCGGCGCGGCGCACCTCGGTGAAGCTCCACCGCGGCTCAATCCGCACATTCACGTGCATGCCGCGCGAGCCGCTCGTCTTCGGCCAGGCAGTCAACCCGGCATCGGCGAGCACCTGCTGCACCTCCAGCGCGACGGCGCGCACGCTCTCCCAACCGACGCCCGGCCCGGGGTCCAGGTCGATGCGCAATTCATCCGGGTGGTCCAGATCGGTTTCGCGCACAGGATGGGGATGCAGCTCAATGCAGCCCAGGTTCACCGCCCAGATGAGTGAGGCCTCGTTGTCGATGACGATCTCATCCGCGGTGCGGCCGGAGGGAAACGACAGCGTCACCGTGCGGACGTAACCGGGCAGGTTGTCGGGCGCGCGCTTCTGGTAAAACGGCTCGCCATGCGCCCCGTTCACAAAGCGCTTCAGGACGAACGGGCGGCCGCGCACGCCGGCCAGCGCACCGGGAGCAACGGCGAGGTAATACTCCACCAGCTGCAGCTTGGTGAGCCGCACCTCGCGCTCAAAATAAAGCTTCTGCGGATTCGACACGCGCACGGCATGCCCCGCAATCTCCAGCACTGCTGCATCGTCCGGCTTGGCCACGGCACCAGCCTACACCGGCGGCGTCGTACGCAGGGCAGAGGGAACGGAAATCAAGTCTCCGCATCCGCTCCTTTTCACAACGTTTAAACCACCCTACACTTTGTCATTTCGACCGGAGCGGCCGCACACAGTCCCCCATCGGCAAGAAGCTTTGCGCCGCACAGTGGAGAAAGCTGCTGTTCTCAAAACGGCACGGCAGTGCAAAGAAGCATGTTTCTCCACCTGCGAAGACACGATAAAACTGTATCTTCTCCGGTCGAAATGACGAGCCTTTGGGGAAACCGCTGCGGAAAACAGCAGGCACGATAGACAGCGCCCATAACCCAATGGCCGGCAACGAATGAACCGTCTGTTAACCTTCCGCTATCCCGTCCCTTTCAGGAGTTCCTCCGCATGCGCGCTGCTCGCCTTGCCGTGTCACTGCTCATTCCCGCTGCCATCAGCTCCGTTGCGGCATACGCCCAGCGCCCCTCGCAAAGTCTGACGCCGGAAGAGCGCGCCGCCCTCATCGAAAAGCGCGAAGCCATCGAAAAGCAACTGGAGGAGATCGCCATCATTGACCGCAAGATCATGGTGCCCATGCGCGACGGTGTGCGTATGCAGGCCGACATCTACCGGCCCAAAGACACCTCGAAGAAGTACCCGGTGATCTTCAGCCGTACTCCTTACAACTTCAACTTCTGGGATGTGAAGCTCGGCACTTATCGCGACATGACCCAGGAAATGGACATGGTGAAGCGCGGCTATGTGCTCGTTGAAATGAACGAACGCGGCCACTTCTTCAGTGAGGGCAATTATGACATCCTGGGCGCGCCGCTCACCGATGCCGACGACCAGTTCACCTGGATGGGCGGGCAGCCGTGGTCGAGCGGCAAGATTGGCCTGATCGGCTGCTCCAGCACGGCGGAGTGGCAGCTGGCGGCGGCCAGCCTGGGCAACAAGGCGCTGACGACCATTGTCCCGCAGAGCTTTGGCGCGGGCGTGGGCAAGGTCGGCCCATACAACGAGCAGGGCAACTGGTACCGCGGCGGCGCGGTGCAGATGCTGTTCATCGACTGGCTTGCCGATGAGCAGAACCAGGTGCGCCCGCAGTTCCCCAAAGACACTTCGCAGGCCGATCTTATCGCCGGCGCGAAACGCTTCGATCTCTGGCCCGCGCCCCTCATGACCGACTGGGCGAAGGCATTTGAGCACCTGCCCGAGCAGGACATCATCAAGGCCGCCGGTGGCCCCGCCGGCATCTACGCCGACACCATGCCCGTGCCCACAGGCGGCGCGATGATCCAGCGCACGCCCGCAAGCCCGGCCTGGCGCAAGGGTGGTCTGTGGCAGAGCGACACCATGCCGATCAAAGTGCCGGGCTTCTGGTTCATGACCTGGTATGACGTTTCCACCGGTCCAAACCTGGCCGCCTATAACTTTGTCCGCAGTGACGCGGCAAATCCGGCGAAGGACCAACAGTATGCCGTCATTGCGCCCACGCTGCACTGCGGTTACAAGCGCGCCACCGAGCACACGGTCGTCGGTGAGCGCGACATGGGCGACGCACGGCTGGACTACGACGCCATGACCTTTGCCTGGTTTGACCACTTCCTAAAGGGCGACGCGAACGGCGTGTTGGAGAAGACGCCCAAGGTGCAGTACTACACCATGGGCCTGAACAAGTGGCAGCACAGCGACAGCTGGCCGCCGCAGGGCGCGAAACCGGTGACACTGATGCTGGCCAGCGGCGGCCACGCCAACACGCTCAACGGCGACGGCTTCCTCCGCTATGACCGCGCCAAGAAAGAGCCGGCGCTGCTGCACTTCACCTCGGATGCTTCCACCAGTCCGCGCAAGAGGATCGACCCGAAAAAGCTGGTGGATGCGCCCGACCTGTTCACCTATGACCCGATGCACCCGACGCCCAGCTACGGCGGCAACGTGTGCTGCGCGGCCAACACCATTCCCGGCAACGGCGGCGCGCTGGACCAGCGAAAGATGGAGAGCCGCGACGACATCCTTGTCTACACGACCGAGCCGCTGACGGAAGGCGTTGAGGTGAGCGGCCCCGTGACCGTCACCTATTACGTGAGCGCCGACGTGAAGGATACCGACGTGACCGCGAAGCTCATCGACGTGCTGCCGGACGGCACCGCCTACAACCTGGACGAGACAATCCAGCGGCTGCGCTACCGCGACGGTGACGACCGCGTAACGCTCATGGAGAGTGGCAAAGTTTACAAAGTGACACTCACGCCCATGAACACCAGCAACTTCTTCGCCGCGGGGCACCGCATCCGGCTGGAAGTGGCCGGAGCGAACTTCCCGCGCTTTGACCGCAACCTGAACACCGGCGGAAATAACTACGACGAGACGGCGGGTGTGGTGGCGCACACGGCTCTCCACCACTCCGGGCAGTACCCCAGCAGCATCACGCTGACGGTCGCGCCTTCGCAGCCACAAGTGCCTGTGAAGTAAAGGCAGGTACGGATGCGGTTGCCCTGCGTTTGTGAAGCCAAAGTGGGTTTTGCAGCGAGGCTTGTGGTCCTACAACCACCTTTTCGGCTTCGGCCCAGTCGAATCAGGTGAGGACTTCAAATCATGCGCAAGACCCTGTCTACCATTCTGCTTGCCGCCACGCTGACACTGCCCTTTGCCGGTTGCAACTCGGTTTCGGCCGCATCCGCCAAGCCGTTCCCCGTGGCTCAGCAGGACAGTCACTTGAAGGCCGGTCCATTGCAAAAAGCTGTTTTTGCCGGGGGCTGTTTCTGGGGCACGCAGTCGGTTTTTGAGCGCGTCAAAGGTGTAAAAAAGACCGTCGTAGGCTACGCGGGCGGCTCCGCCGGCACGGCCACTTACGACCAGGTCACCACGGAAACCACCGGTCACGCCGAGTCGGTGGAGGTCACCTACGACCCGGCCGCGATCAGCTACGGCGGCCTGCTGCGCATCTTCTTTTCCGTCGCGCACGACCCAACCCAGCTCAACCGCCAGGGGCCCGATGTCGGCGACTCCTACCGTTCCGCCATCTTTTTCAGCACGCCCGATCAGGAGCAGATCGCCCGTGCCTACATCCACCAAATCGACGAAGCGCACCTGTACCCGGGCAAAATCGTCACCCAGGTCGTCCCGCTCAAAGGCTTTTACCGCGCCGAGGACTACCACCAGGACTACGCTCTGCACAACCCCGACAACCCCTACATCCAGGTCTGCGACCGGCCCAAAATCGCCGCGCTCAAAGCCGCGTACCCGGAGTTGTTCGTTGAATACAAGGGGCAATAAATGCTTACTCATAGAAGGTATGACATCTATCGCTTGTCCGAGCAGCAGGTGTACTCTGGCACAGTTAGAATAAAGAAGTGCAGGACCATTCCGAGTCGCCAAAGACTCGCGCTATCCAGGTGCGGCGCTTTGCAGGAAATATAATTTGCCAACGACTGAAACCCTTTCCCAACCGGTAAACCCCCCGGCGTCAAAGCCTCCGGAAGAAGCTCCACCTCTTACGCTTCTTAACCTGGTTAGAATCTTGCTTCAAGGGCGCTCAATCATCATGGGCGTGACGCTTGCAGCGCTGATCCTGTCTACTATCCTGGCGTATACACTACCGCTCACATATACCGCGCAGGCTTCATTCCTACCGCCCGGCTCCAATACTTCGTCCAGCGCAGCCGCGATTATGGGTCAGCTCAGCGCAGTGGGCGGAGCCGGTCTGTTCGGCGGAGGCAAAAGTCAGGGTGACTTATATGTAGGTATTCTAAAAAGCCATTTGGTAAGCCGCGAAATAGTGAGGCGATTTCACCTTAAAGATGTCTACAAAGTGAAGCGTGATATCGATGCGGAAAGCGGCATCGTTGGTCATAGCTCCTTTGAGACTGGACTGAAAGACCCGATCGTCACGATCAATGTGACTGAAAAGAATCCTGTTCTCGCTCGCGACCTGGCCAACGGCTATCTGCAGGTATTGGAGTGGGCGACAGCAGATCTCGCCGTTACGGAAAGCTCTCAGAGACGCCTGTTTTTCGAGCAGCGGCTCGCTAAAGAAAAAGATGAGCTTGCGAATTCAGAGATTGCCCTCAAACAATCCCAGGAGCGCAGCGGGCTAATTGCTCCCGCCGGACAAACGGCTTCTGAAATTCAGACATTGGCCAGTCTGCATGCGCAAATCACCCAACGCCAAGTGCAACTCGCGTCTCTGTTGCATGATGAAACGGAAGAGAATCCGGATGTGGTCCGGGTACGAAGTGAGATTGCCAATCTGCAAGGGCAGGTTGCGGCGCTGGAAAATGGGCAGCAGAAGGGCCAATACGGTCTTTTCTCGACGGCCCAAGTACCAGGTCTGGAATTGGAGTACATCCGGCGGACCCGAGAGGTGAAGTATCATGAAGCACTCTTCGACATAATCGCCAAGCAATATGAAGCGGCGCGCCTGGATGAATCGAAAGACTCCCCTCTGCAAATCTTGGATCGTGCCGTAACACCCGAAAACAAGTCCGGGCCACATCGTTCGCTCATTATCGGTGTGGGATTCCTTGCAGGCTTACTCAGCGGAACTGTATGGGTACTTTACCGAGCAGCCCGTCTTTCTACATTCTCACTCGCCTCGGCTCCAGTTCCAGACGAAGACTAGTGTGAGATGTTAAGCGAGTCACAATGACGCGACCTGTAGTTACCGCCCAGTTCGGGTCAGGAATGTCCTGGGACGTCTCGGCTCTGCTCACGAAGAGCTTAGATCCCCTCTTCCGCGTTCTGATTTTCTTGATGGTCCTGTTGCCGAGCGGATCGCTGTTCGGAGTGAACGTCAAGATGATTTGCTTCAGCCTCCTGATACTGCCAATCTTGATGCATTTCGTGGAGCATCGTCATATGACACTGCTCCACCTCTGTGCATTGATTTCCATTCCTGCAATTTTAGGCTTATGGATATTGCTTTCTCAATACTACGGCTTCGACTTCAAAGTCGCCGTGGAGCAGTATCGCGAGATCGTGCTCACCCTAGTGAGTGCCTGGATTGCAGCGATTTACTGTAGTCAAAGGAAGGCGAGATGCATCCTGTTTTTGCGTTTGGTTTTATACGCTGAGGTTAGCTCATGCATACTTAAATTAGGACTTTTATGCTATGCGCTGGTCCGTGGGGTGCAGGTTGGTGTGTTGGTGGATAGCATCAACGCTTTCTTCAAAGTGCAATTGATGGGAGCGAATCTTGAATCAGCCATCGGGAGAATACAATTCGTAGCAGATGGTCTTATTCCGATCTGCATGTTTATTCTCCTGCGCTACCGCCGGATTTTAGGAATAACACAAGCTTGGCGCGCTACCGTAATTTTCGTTATTCTAGCCCTTTCTCTTATTTTCACTTTCTCACGTTATTTTTGGGCGTTTGGCGCTCTGGCTTTTCTATTGGGCATGCTGTTCGGACGCAAAGATCGCTTTCAGGCAACTCTGATTGCGTCTCTGTTAGTCGGTCTCTCAGTCATGTTCCCGCTTATCGTAGCAATCACCACTTTGCGCTTTTCTGCTGCAACGGCGGAGTTTTCTGATGAACCACGCGTGCTGCAAATACCGCCCTTGGTAAGGTATTTCTTGGATGCTCCGCTTTTGGGCCACGGGCTTGGCAGTCACACCAACGAAATCATCCGCGATTTTACGAAGCCCTATGGTTATGAGGTGCAGATTTATGCACTTGCCGGGCAGATTGGCATTGTTGGATTGCTGATCATGGGCTTGATTGCCATTTATTACTTTCAACCACTCTGGCGACCGAACCACTCCTGGAGCGGCAGGCGAATCAGTGAAAAGTTCTGTCTTGCCGTGCTACTCGCTACATGGTTCGCTTCAGGACTTTTCAACCCCATGCTTATGAACGCAACCGCAGCTATCTCATACGCCTCTTTAAGAGCGCTCGCACAGTTGAGCGCTGACCGCAGTATTGCTTTTGAGGACACAGGCAAGAAGGCGAACTAGTGACTGTGGCACACGCCACGTAAGTGTGCATAGCTATGCCGACCATCTATCCTGGATCCTTAATAGAACTAGGATGATCCATATAGGAGGATCCGCAGGAGGTCAAAATATATGACAGATCGGCAAGCTCCTTCATCGCGTGGAGCACTATACCTCCTGATTACCGGCCTAGTGCTCCTTGCAATACCTTTTCATCTTCGACCCGACAATTTCATTGTCGATGATGGCTATTTCTACCCGGAAATCGCTCGCTTTATTGCGTCTGGAGAGGGTAGTACCTTTAACGGCATTATGCCAACCAATGGCTATCACCCGTTGTGGATGATTGTTTGTGTTGCTGCGGCATCTCTGACGCATTCACCCGGTCCTCTCGTTCAGGAACTTGCGATTGTTCAGGATTTACTGATAGCAGGTGTGCTGATTGCTTTGCTGCTTGCCGCCCACAAAGCCAAGATGTCTGGGGCTTGCATAGGCGCCTTGCCTCTGCTGTTTATAGGAATGACAGTCGGCATCTGGCGCTTGCTTGAGTGTCACTTGGCTCTTGCGCTTCAGGTCGCATCACTCTATGTCGCTGTTCCGCTCTATCCTGGCATCTGGAACCGCAACGGATGGTGGCGTGATCTCATTTTGGGCGTTCTGCTCGGCCTAACCGTGCTCTCGAGGCTCGATCTTATCTTCTTTGTACTAGTAATATTGAGCCATGAACTTTTGACGAAGACACAACTCTCCGCAACTCGGCGACTCACCGGATTTTTTCTGCAAACTGCTGCAACGGGCACATTGACTTTGCCCTATCTT
Source organism: uncultured Terriglobus sp. (assembly GCA_964246215.1). GTDB lineage: Bacteria > Acidobacteriota > Terriglobia > Terriglobales > Acidobacteriaceae > Terriglobus. The sequence continues at coordinate 16,598 of CAXTPQ010000037.1, forward strand.
GTCTGGAACCTTATTCGTTTTCATCACCTTTTACCGATTAGTGCGGCCATCAAGAGCACTTTTCCTCATCCGCATGGATGGGTTATTCAAAGCTTTGCATATGCGCCCTTGTTCGGTATATTGGTCGCGGCTGCGCTCCTTTTTAAGAAGAGTCGCAACAGCTTTGAAACCGCTCTCGTTCTCGCTGCAACAGCAACGGCTTGTCATATTGCATATTCGCTTTCATTTGGCGAGCTTGCGCCGTGGTATCTCACCACGGGTTATCTTACGGCCTCAATGGCTACACTTTGGCTTGCAGATCAGATACTTTGGCGTTTGCCGAAGCGCAATGTTGTTGATATGGCGATTGCAGGCACAGCGATTGCATGCTTGATTGCGTTAGGATGGCTCAGGGTTGTTTCAAATTTCACATATACGCGTTTTGTTCATCACGCGGTTACTTTCGAAGCAGCCTACGTTGAACCGAAACGCGCACTTGCGGAGAAATTACGCGCAGTATTACCGGCGGGATCACGCGTTTACATTTTTGATGCCCCTGGTGGGGTGGCCTTTTACTCAGGCATGAATCTGCTGCCTGCGGACGGCTTGGTGGCAGATTACACATTCAACGCCAGGCTTGCCGATCAAGGATTTACCATGTATGCCCATAACATGCATATTAGTTATTTCATAGCACCTTTGTTGCATAAGGATCAGGTCTATGATCGTCTTTTTCTCTACGGAAAAGGTTATGGAACAGAGCAAAGCATGCTCATTCAGGCGCCACTTACACGAAAGCCTGCCGGGACAGTGATACTCCATAACGCGGATATCGTATTTAGATTTCGACAAATTAACCCGGAACTTGAAACCAGCATGCCGGAATTGGGTGTTTGGAGGCTGCCGCAGTGAGCATAGACGTATGACAATCTCCATAGCAATGTGCACCTACAACGGTGAGCGCTATCTTGAAGAGCAGTTGCGTTCGATTGCATCGCAGACTCTGCAGGCTTCTGAACTGGTCATCTGCGACGACGGCTCGACGGATGCGACGGCCAGCATTGTCGAGAGCTTTAGGCAATCGGTTCCCTTTCCAGTGCATTTCCATCGCAATCTGCACAATCTCGGCTCCACGAAAAATTTTGAGCAGGCCATTCATATGTGTAACGGCGAGATTATTGCACTTTGTGATCAGGACGATGTCTGGTTCCCGGAAAAGCTGAGCCGGATGGTTGCCGTGCTGGAGCGGAATCCCGGCGTGGCCGGGGTATTTTCGAACGCGCGATTGCTCGACGGCAACGGGCAATATCTGGCGGAAGATTTGTGGTCTCGGGCAATGTTCACCAAAAAGCGGCAAGCCGCCTTTCGCCGTGCGACCGGAGCCGCTCAGCTTGCAAACTTTGACACAGTCACTGGTGCCACTTTTCTGTTCCGCAGTGCCTTTTGTGAGCTTATTCTTCCCATCTCAACGGAGTGGGTCCATGACGGCTGGATCGCACTCATCCTTGCCGCCGTGGCCGAAGTCCGCCCTCTGCCGGAGTGCCTGATGAGTTACCGCCTGCACACAAGCCAGCAAATCGGCATTCGAAAGTTGACGTGGCACGAGCGCCTGACCGCGCGCAAAGACAAGGCGCTGGCCATGCACAAACACGGGGCAAGGCGCTTTACGGAAATGGCAGAAAAGCTGGAGAGCCTGGCCGCGCAAGGCTATTCCGTCGATCTCGGGATTGCTGCACGTATGCGGCGGCGGGCACGCTATCTGCAACGGCGGGCCAATCTGCTGGAGAGGCCCCGCGCTAATAGGTTTCTAACAGCAGCAGCTCTGCTCCCTGATTACTTTCGATTCCAAAATGGCTTTGTGAGCCTGTTCCGGGATCTGTTGCACGAGTGAGACACCGGCCCTAAGGCAGCACGGGAACTTCATCCAAAGATGCGTCTGAGATGACGGGAGGCAGGTAACGCCCACTCAGAATCCTGCGCACCTCCAGGGCCTGGGGCACGATCATAAACAGCGCAAAAGACGCCACGGTAGATACAATCACGCCCACAGATCCGATTTTCTGAACGAGGAATATGGACAAAGCCAGATTGGCGGCAGCCGCCAGCACAGCCACACCGGCCTGCAGCCTCAAGCGCCCAGTTGCGGTCAGCAGCACTGATTGATTGGTCGTCAGGGCAGCCACAAACGCATAGGCCGCCATAAACCACATCAGCGCGGTACCGGGCACGGCAGTGGGGCCGGCCCAAACCCGTATCAGCCAGCGGCCAAACAGGCCCACGAGCAACGCCGCCACCCCGACTGCAAGCATCGTCTTCTGGCGGATGGACAGGTATGTCCTGCGGACCCAATCCATTTGCCGCCGTTGGTATGCCTCGGTAAAAGCTGGCCAAAGCGAGGGCACAAGCAGACTTTGCAGCAGGTAAACGTATTGCGCCAGCCGCCAAGCCACGCTGTAGGGAGTCACCGCCGCCGCACCCAGGTAGTGCGTAATTACCAGGTTGTCTGAATTGAAGACGACCATGTTTGTAACCTGCAACACAAAGAAGAGAGATCCCTGGCCAAACATCTTGCGCACGGTTCCGAGTTTCACCTTGTTTGGTAGCGGCTTGATCCAGGGCCGGTGCCAGAAGGATAGCCATATGTTCAGGCTCAACGTTCCCAGCAGCATCGCAATGCTATAAGTCACCATCAGTGTCAGCAGCGAGCCGTGCATGGCGGCCGTCAGCAGAATGGCAAACAGGCCAAGCATGCTGTTTGCCATCGCAAAATAGTTCACAATGTGCGTCTGCTGATAGCCGAACAGCACACGATTTGCCAGGCTGAGCGGCAGGCATACAAAGAAAAAGCCGGCAGCTACACCGACGCATAACGCGGCGTGCCGGATTTGTGCGGGATCCGTCAGGTGGAAGACAGAAGCCCAGGAGATGATGTGCCATGCACCGTATGCCAGAGGTGCGAGCAGAGCAATCATGCCCAGCGTCCCCCAGAATGCGGTTGCGTAGTAATGCTGTGCTGTCTCGCGATCGCCCGACGCGTTTGCTTCGCCAATGAAATTGGTGAGGGTATTGGCAATGCCCAGGTCCAGGATCGACAGCATCACCACCATGGTGCTGACAGTGATCCAGATGCCGTATTCCAACGGCCCAAGCAAACGCAAGGTCAACGGCAGCGTTACCGCGCTCACCGACATCGTAAGGATCCGGACGAGCAATCCGGAAAAGCTTCCGTGAAGAATACGGGCAAAGCGAGGATCGTCAAGCAGATGCTGCCGAAAACGTTTGTACCAGAGCATCCTGCAAATCCAGGCCAGAGACTTAGTTGCCTGCCAGCAACAGGCGGCAGGGCGACAAGCTCGTGCGCGAGTTGACCCCTACTGGCCTAGTTTATCTCAGCCCCAACGGAGTGACTGCATCCTTTGCTCGGGCAGTCAGCGCTGGCCGATGGTTACCAATTCGTCTTTTCCGGCGTTTCGCAGTGCGGGGGAACGCACCTCCGCCGGCGCAAATTCCTTCTCATATGCCGGTGATTGCAGATACGGCATGGGGCTGGCGGAAAAGACCTTGCGGGTCTGTGCCGCGGTCCAGCGCGCCCAACGTTTCGACTTTTTCTTGCGGGCGCTATCCGTTGAGATACCGGTACCCGCGTACATCTGCCGGTAGAGCTTCGACAAAAAGACAAAGGCGACGCGCGCACGCAGCGTGGGCGTGCAGGCCGAACGCTGCCAGATGGCGCTCCAGTTGTAGAAGCGGTCCCACACCTTCTGGGTGCGCTCACTGATCTCGCCGGAGCTCATGGACGGGTGCGGTGTGAACATTTTGGGCCGTGATTCGGTGGGGATGAGCCAGTAGCGCGTAATCGGCACGCCGTCCACCAGGGTCGGGTCCTTGGCCTGCTCCTTTTCCCAGCGGGCAAAGTCGACCGTGCCCGGGAACGGCGTCATCATAACGAATTGCGCAAAGGTCACGCCTGCCTTCAGTGCCATGGCCACTGTGGCGTCAAAGGTGGCCGGCTTGTCCGTCGGCAGGCCGAAGATGAAGGAGCCCAGCACGTGAACGCCATGCTTTTTAAAGGTCTGCAGCTGCTTTGCCAGCGCCTCGCCGGAGTAGTTGAAGTCCTTGAAAACGGCCTTCAGCCCCTCGGGCGTGACGGCTTCCACGCCCACCAGCGCGCCCTTGATGTTGGCCTTGCGCATGGCATCCAGGTACTCGCCATCCTCGCCGGCCTCCATGGTGATCTGGGTGAAGAAGACCATATCCTTGGGCAGCCTGGCGAGTTCCGCCATGAGTTGAAAACGTTCCGCACGGATCGCCGTCAACTCGGCCACCCGGGCGTGATTGCCCTGCTCGCGCGCCAGGCGCAGATCGGTGAGCGTAACTGGGTAGAAGTTGTCGTCGGCCAGCGCGATAAAGCGGTAGCCCAAGCGGCGCAGATTTACGATCTCATCCACGACACTCTGGAAGGCACGCTGGCGCGGTGCCTGGCCGTCCGTGCGCCATACGCTGCAGAACGAGCAGTGTTTGGGGCAGCCGCGGATCGTCTGTACGGAGGCCCACATGTACTTGTCGCGCGGCATCAGGTCCCAACGCGCGGCTAGAAATTGCCGGCCTTCGATGCGGCCACCCTCATAAACGCGGCCCGGGGTGCCGGCCAGGCAGTCGCGGACGACGTTGCCCCAGGCAATGTCGCCATCGCCTTTGACCACGGCATGGGCCTGCCCAAGCTCCAGCGCCTCTTCTGGAAAGAGAGTCGCGTGAATACCGCCGTAGACGACCCATGCACCGCGCTCGCGCGCCATGCGCCCCACGGTGTAACCGCGCAGGCAGTTCCCGGTGTGCACGCTGATGCCGACGATGTCGCCCGGCTGAATCGTCTCCGGCTCCACCTGCTCCAGCGATTCATCCACCAGAATGGGATCGCCCGCGATGGCCGGTGTGGCGGCGGCGAGCACAAAGAGCCAACGCGGCGTAATGACCGCTGTTCCAAAAGAGTTATCGCTGGGATTGATGAGATGAACGCTCACGCCTCCGCCTTTCCTCGTACGAGTTCGGCTTCAGAGAGCGTCCTGTACCGGAGTATTCCGGAGAGGCAACCGACTGAGTTGTCGTTGCTGATCATACAAACGAATCGCTTAGTAAACCGCTCACCATACAGATGAATCGCCGGTAGCCGACAAACTATCGTGCTGCGATGAGGCCCGTAACCGACACGCATTTCGTTGCGTTTTCTAGAACAATCGTTTACCAACAACAATCGCACTCTGGCAGGCGTAGACTTTCACCGCCGCGGACAGGTATCGTTCTGCGTCCGCCAATGTCACCGAGGAGCACCTATCCATGGCCACCCTACCGGCTCTCAACCCTGCCACCGGCACCCACCCCATTCACCTGCGCCAGAAGTACGGCAATTACATCGGCGGACGTTGGGTGGAACCCGTTGCGGGCCGCTACTTCGACAACATCACACCCGTTACCGGCGAGGTGCTGTGCCAGATCGCCCGCTCCGACGCGCAGGATGTTGAAAAGGCGCTGGACGCCGCCCACGCCGCGCGCGCCGCATGGGGCCGCACCAGCACCACCGAACGCGGCCGCATGCTGGAGCGCATCGCCCAGCGTATGGAGGACAACCTGGAATTGCTGGCCACCGTGGAAACGTGGGACAACGGCAAGCCAATCCGCGAGACGACAGCGGCGGACCTGCCGCTGGCGGTCGATCATTTCCGCTACTTTGGCGGAGTGATCCGTGCGCAAGAGGGCGGCATCAGCGAGATCGACGCGACCACCGTGGCCTACCACTACCACGAGCCGCTGGGCGTGGTGGGCCAGATCATCCCGTGGAACTTTCCCATCCTGATGGCCACGTGGAAGATCGCCCCGGCACTGGCCGCCGGCAACTGCATCGTGCTCAAGCCGGCCGAGCAGACGCCGCTCTCCATCCTGGTGCTCATGGGGCTGATCGAGGACATTCTGCCGCCAGGCGTGCTGAACGTCGTGAACGGTTTCGGCCTGGAGGCAGGCAAGCCGCTCGCGTCGTCACCGCGCATCAAGAAGATCGCGTTCACCGGCGAAACGACCACCGGCCGCCTGATCATGCAGTACGCCTCGCAAAACCTGATCCCGGTCACGCTGGAGCTGGGCGGCAAGTCGCCTAACATCTTCTTTGAAGACGTCATGCGCGAGGATGATGCCTTCTTTGACAAGTCACTCGAAGGCTTTGCCATGTTTGCGCTGAACCAGGGCGAGGTCTGCACCTGTCCCTCGCGTGCGCTGGTGCAGGAAAGCATTTACGACCGCTTCATGGAGAAGGCAATCGCGCGGGTGAAGGCGATCAAGCAGGGTTCACCGCTTGACAAATCCACCATGATCGGCGCGCAGGCCTCCGGCGAACAGCTGGAAAAGATCCTGACTTACCTCGACATCGGCCGCCAGGAAGGTGCCGAGGTACTGACCGGCGGCAAGCGTGCCGATGTAGGGCCGGAACTGTCCGGCGGCTTTTACGTCGAGCCCACGGTCTTTGCCGGGCACAACAAAATGCGCATTTTTCAGGAAGAAATCTTCGGGCCGGTCGTCTCCGTGACCACCTTCAAGGACGAGAACGAAGCGCTGGAAATCGCGAACGACACGCTCTACGGCCTGGGCGCGGGTGTGTGGACGCGCGACATGAACCGGGCGTTCACCTTTGGCCGCGGCATTGAAGCCGGGCGCGTGTGGACCAACTGCTACCACCTCTACCCGGCGCATGCGGCCTTTGGCGGATACAAGCAATCCGGCATCGGCCGCGAGAATCACAAAATGATGCTGGACCACTACCAGCAGACAAAGAACGTGCTGGTGAGCTACAGCCCGGACAAGCTCGGGTTCTTCTAAAGGCAACAGCAAGGGCGTCCGCAAAGTACGCCGGGTTGGCGCGAAGTACGCACAGAAAGGTCGCGTACTTCGCGCAACCTTCGCGCACTTTGCGGACGCTCTTGTTTCCATAAGCACATATGCCTCCGCAGGTCACTCAAACCGAAGCCGCACTTGCCCTGATCCGCAAGCTCGTAGCGCAGCACGGCCCCGTGATGTTTCACCAATCCGGCGGCTGCTGCGACGGCTCGTCCCCCATGTGCTTTCCACGTGGCGAGTTCCTGACTGGCGACCAGGATGTGCTGCTCGGGGCGGTTGGCCAGCCGGAAGACCCAACGCCGTTCTACATCAGCCGCTCGCAATTCGAGTACTGGAAGCACACGCAATTGACACTGGACGTCGTGCCCGGCCGCGGCGGGATGTTCTCGCTGGAGAACCCGGAAGGCGTGCGCTTCCTGATCCGCTCGCGCATCTTTACCCAAGACGAGATCGCCGCGCTGCGGCAGGCTGGGCGCATCTGACTGGCTGAATCCTAAAATTCTCGCAACCCGCTCTTTTTACTGAACAGAACTGCCCTACGCTGCGTATAAGGGGACAGGAGATCCACGTCCATGCGCGTCGTCACGGCTGCCCTGCTCCTTTCACTCAGCTCCTCACTGGCCTTCGCCGAATCCGGCAACGCCGTTGACAAAAGCTATCCTGTAAATGGCCGAGCCATGCTGCAGCTCACCGTCGACAATGCCTCTGTACAAATAGAGAGCTGCGGAAGCTGCACTGCCGTACGCATCCACGTGGACATGCACGATGCCAAACTCTCCGACTACAAGCTGGAAGAGTTCCAGAGCGGCAATACCGTGCATTTCACTCTGAAGCAGAAGGACTCCGCCGGGTTTGGCTTTCACTTTGGCGAGCACCGTGGACCGGAAATCCATGTACAGACGCCAGCCGCGACCGACGCTTCTCTTCGCTCGTCAAACGGTTCCCTGGCAGTGGCCGGCCTGCACGGCACGCTCGACCTCCGCAGCAACAATGGCTCAATTCACGTCACCGAGAGTGAGGGTGCCCTGCGTGCGGAGACCACAAATGGCAGCCTTGCCGTGGAACATGTGGCGGGCAGCGTACATTTGTCTACCACCAACGGTGCCGTCACCGGGGACGCCCGCGCGGACAGCCTGAACGTTCAGACAAGCAACGGCAGCACGCATTTACGGTTGCTGGACGGCTCCAACCTGCGCGAAGATGCGACGCTGAGCGCGGGCAACGGCTCCGTTGAATTGCGCATGGCCAACAGCGTTCGCGCCGACGTGGAACTCGACAGCGGCAATGGCTCCGTCCATTGCGATCTGCCGCTCACCGCGAAAGGCAGCGACGAGGAACGCCATCACCTGCGTGGCAGCCTGAATGGCGGCGGCCACAAACTTCACATCACCACCGGCAATGGCAGCATCGCCCTGCGCGGACTTTAGAGCATTCCTTACATTCCTTACATAGGTAAAGCTTTGTCATTTCGACCGAAGTGAAGCGAAGTGGAGAAACCTGCTTTTCCCATCCTGATCGTTTTCACGGTAGATTAGCCAACTACACTCAAGAGAAATGCTCAGGAGACTCAAAAGACCCTATTCCACCATCGCGAAGCTAAGGTGGCATAGGGTGTGCAGATGCTCGTCTGCGGAGAGGTTATCAGCACTCCACCTGTCTGGGACGTTCTTCCAAATATAGGTCTATGTTCTTCGGGCTGAAGGCGCTGTCGCTCAAGGCTCGATCAAGCCACCCGTCTACTTACACATCCTCTCCCCCGGCCGCCAGCAGCGGCGCGACACCCGCAATCTCCTCAAAGTGGATCAGATTGCCATTCGACTCGCCCGCCGGCAACTCCGCCACGCTTCGCAAGCTGCGCGTGATGGTCGTCGTTTTGCCGCGGATGCTGTGCAGCGTGTTCTGCACGGTGCCCACCTGCTTTTCTGCCTTGGCCAGCAGGTCGCCAAAGTTGCCGAATTCGGTCTTCACGCGGCCCAGCACCTGCTCGATCTCGCGGCCTTTGCGCTCCATCTGGATGGTGTGAAAGCCCATGCGAAAGCTGGTCAGGATAGCCGTCAACGTGGACGGGCCGGCGATCGTCACATTGCACTTCTGCTGCAGGTCCAGCTGCAAACCGGGCCGCTGCATGATCTCGGCATACAGGCCCTCCGTCGGCACAAAAAGGATGGCGTGCGGCAGGGTCACTGGCTCGAAAATGTACTTCTCGCAAATGCGCTTGCCTTCGGCGCGGATCGCCCGCTCCAGTGCGTCGCCGGCCTTGCGGATGTCTTCTCCGTTGCCGCTCTCGCGCGCGTCCTGCAGGCGCTCCCAATCTTCCCGGGGGAACTTGGAGTCGATCGCGAAAAGTGCCGTGCCGCTGCCCTGCGGCACTTTGAGCGCGAACTCCACGCGCTCCCCGCTGCCCTCGCGTATTTCAACGTTCTTCTCATACTGCTCGCGGGAAAACATCTGCTCCAGCTGCATGCCGAGTTGAAACTCGCCCACGATCCCGCGTGCCTTTACATTGCTGAAGACCTTCTTCAGGTCCCTGACGCCGGTGGCCAGCTCGCGCATCTCGCCCAGGCCTTTTTGGACTTCGCCCAGGTGTGTGGTGACCTGGCCAAAGCTGGTGGTGAGCCGCTCGTTCAGCGTACTCTGCAGTTTCTCGTCCACGGTGGCGCGCATCTGCTCCAGCTTGGCCTCATTCTTGATGCCAAGCTCATTCAGCCGCTGGTCGACGGTCTGCCGCAGCCGCTCCTGGTGGGCGCGCTGCTCCTCGCCCAGGCCGGTCAGTTTGCCCTGCATCGATTCGCGCAGCGCTTCATGACTTTGCGTATTGCGGCTGCCCAGCTCGGTCAACCTGCTGTGCAAAGCTTCACGTGCCTCCGTGCCATTGCGCGCAGCCTCGTTAAAGAAGCTGCCAAGCCGCTCGCCGATCTTATGAAGCTCTACATGAACGCCGCCGCGCAGCGTTTCCGACGAGCTGGCATTGTCGGCACGAAAGCCGTTCAGCTGGTCGTGCAATGTACGGCTCAGCACGGCCACGCTTCCACTGAGCTCCTCGCGCAAATTGCGGCCCGCCACGTCCGCGGCGGCCCGTGCGGAGTGCGCAGCTTCCGCCTGCTCCCGCCGCAACTCCGCCACGCTGCCGCGCAGGGCCGCCTCGGTTCCCTCCAGCCGTGCCGCTAGCGAAGCCACCGCCTCCGGCAGCCGTGCCGTGCGCTCATCCGCGGCGGCAGGTTTGCGCAGAAACAACGCGAGCAGCAGAACCAGAAGCAAACCCTGTAGCACCAGAAGCACGACCAGCATCATTTCGCCTTTCCTTCGTCCACAGCATACGACACACCGCGGTGGAATACGAGGGCACATCCTACCCGTTGTGTCTCACCATGCCTCGCCCGTTGTAGTTAACGAGTTCATATCTCATCTTCTTTTGGAGGCCGCGCTGCACCTGGAAGCCGCTGCACTGAAATTGGTGCATCGCTCGTAAGTCCATGCAAGCTGTAAAAACTTTCCGCGCTCCCGTTGCTTTCCACGGTCATATAGAATCGTCTTCTCAGCACTGGTCATCTGCGTGGGCGTTCCGGAAGGGGCTGCCGTGCGGTTTGGGACTGTGCGTGTCACCGCGGCCGGACCGATCGCCGTGGTGAGAGGATTGAGTCCCGGCTGGGTGCAACATGGCCCGAAGGGGCGGAATTTGGGCAGGCGTTCATGACCGTCGCGGGCGCCGCGATCCAGCAGTGAGGATGTGCGTATCTTGACCGGAAAGCCGAAGGGCCACGGCCCTTCTCAGCAAAAAAGAACAGGTGTGCGGTCTTCCTCACGACCTTTTTGGGCAGCCCTGACCATCGGCACGGGCCTGCGTGGTGCCGCCGCCAGCGGTTTCGCCGCCGGCCTGCTCTTCGCGCCAATAGCCTCGCTCGCCACGTCGGAAGCGGCGTTCGCCCAGGCACCCGCAACCCAGGCACCCGCAACCCAGGCACCCGTAACCCAAGCGTCGCCGGCTCAAACGGCCGCACCGGCCGCCGCACCCGTGGCCGGTCTTCCGCTCTGCGCGCCGCAGGTCGTGGGCAATCGCCGCATCCCGAAGGAGTCCGTCATCGCGCGGCTCTTCTCTCGCCAGGGCGATCAGTATGACCCCGCCACGGTCGAGCGCGACTTCAACGCGCTGTGGAACACCGGCTACTTCGAAGATGTCCGCATTGAGCGCAAGGAAGCCGAGACCTGCACGCAGTTGATCGTGTATGTGCGCGAACGGCCCACCATCGGCGAGATTAACTACAAGGGACTGAACGCGGTCACCGTGAGCGACGCGCTGGAGCGGCTGAAAAAGGCCAAGGTCGGCATCTCCGTCGAGTCGCAGTATGATCCCACCCGCATCAAGCGCGCCATTGTCGTGCTGAAAGGCCTGCTAGCCGAGCACGGCCACCAGTTTGCCCAAGTAAATTACGAGATCAAGACCGTTCCGCCAGCCCGCGTCAACCTGACCTTCATCATCAAGGAAGGCCCAACGGTCAAGGTCGGAAAAGTTGAGTTCGACGGCAACACTTCCGTGAGCGGCCGTGTGCTTCGGTCGGCCATGAAGAACACCAAGCCGGTGGGCGTGCCGCACTCCGTCGTGCTGGAAAATCTTTTTGCGCGCACCTTTGACGCGACCAAGCTGGACGAAGACGTGGAGCGCATGCGTCAGGCCTACCGTGACCGCGGCTACGCCAAGATGCAGCCAGGCGAGCCCGCCACGCAGGTGCGCAACGCCGGCGGCATCAACCCATTCACGCTGCGGCCCTCCACCGGCAAGCGCATCGACATCCGCATCCCGGTGGAAGAGGGCGACCGCTACCGGCTGGGCGGCATCAACTTCACCGGCTTCGACAAAACCAAGTTCCTGGCCAGCGGCCTGCGCGCGCAGTTTGCCAATAAGGACGGCGAGTTTTTCAGTGCCACCATCTTTGGCAAGGGCCTGGAGAATCTGCGCAAGGCCTACGGTTCGCAGGGTTACATCAACATGGTGGCCGAGCCCGCGCCGCGCTTTGACGAGGCCAAAAAGCTCATTTTCCTCGACATCAACGTCGATCAGGGCAAGCAGTTCTTCGTCTCGCGCATCGAGTTCAGCGGCAACAGCATCACCCGCGACAAGGTCATCCGCCGTGAGCTGCTGCTGGAAGAGGGTCAGCAATACAACAACCAGGCATGGGAGCTTTCCATCCTGCGCCTGAACCAGCTGAACTACTTCGACACGCTGAAGGCCGACCAGGACTCCGAAACCCGCACCAACAACGACGAGGGCACCGTCGACCTCTTGCTCAAGCTGAAGGAAAAGGGCAAAAACTCCATCGGCCTGAACGGCGGCCTGAGCGGTCTGTCCGGCTCCTTCATTGGCCTGAATTATGAAACAAACAATTTCCTCGGCCTGGGTGAAACGCTTTCGTTGAACACCAACATCGGCGACCTGTCGCGCAACGTCACGCTTGGCTTCACCGAGCCGTACTTCCGCAACAAACCGATCTCGCTCGGTTTCCAGGTGTACGCGCAGAAGTACGACTACAACCCAGCCAAGAGCTATCAAACCACCGGCGCGAGCGCCAACCTGACGAATGCGCAGCAGAGCCTGTTGACGAATTACAACCAGTCGTCCACCGGCATCACGCTCTCGCTCGGGTACCCGATCCGCCGCTCTTTCAAGCGGCTTGGCCTGTCTTACGCGCTGCAACGCTCCAACATCAGCACCTTTAACGACAACACGCGTAACGTCTTCCAGACCCTGAACTTTCGCAGCGGCATCGCCAGCAACAATGCGCTGGACGGCATCATCTCCTCCATCATTACGCCGAGCTTCAGCTACTCCTCAGTGGACGCCGCCGTGGGCCCGCACCGTGGACGCGACTTCAATGCTTCCATCCAGTTGGCCGGCGCGGGTGGCAACGTGAAGTACTTCGCGCCCACCGTCAGCATCCGCCAGTTCTACCCCATGAAGGGCATCCGCATCAGCCGGGAAGGCCACAATGTGCTCGGCATCCGCGGCCAGTTCGCCCACGTGGAAGGCTTTGGCGGTCAGGTAGCTCCACCCTTCAACCGCTTCTACTCGGGCGGCGAAAATGAATTGCGCGGCTTCGACATCCGTTCCGGCGCGCCGTACACCTTCATTCCCACCACGGTCAACTTCAACCTGTCCAATCCGGACGGCAGCGTGGTTCCGCGCGATCCATCGAACACGGCGCTCGGCAACCAGCTCATTCCCATCCCGGTCTACCGGCTGGTGCAGGTGGGCGGCGATACTTCCTTTACCGGCAACGTGGAGTACCGCATCCCCATCGTGTCGCAGGTCACGTTTTCCTTCTTCACCGATTTCAACCTGACCTTTGACGCGCTCAAGAGCCAGACGCGCCAGAGCGTGCTCGGCCAGGCTCAGATCAACAGCCCGCTTTACGGTTGCCCCATCATCACCAACGGCGCATGCTCGGGCGGCACCCACCTGACTTTCCCGAATCTCCTGCAGACCGCCTCCGGCACCAACTTCGTACCGCGCATGTCCAACGGCGCGCAGATTTCCGTCATTCTGCCGGTGGTCAATGCGCCTTTCCGTATCTTCTATGCTTACAACCCGCTGCGGCTGTATGAGTCGCTGCCGCAACAGTTGGCACTGCCCAACACCGCAGCACCGGGCCAGCCATCGTTCCAAGGCCTCTTCCCCACCAGCAGCGCGGGTGCCTTCAGCTATGCGCAGGCATTGCAGCTCTACGGTGCAAACTATGTCCTTCGTGAGCCAAGAAAGACCATCCGGCTCTCGGTCAGCACAACCTTCTAACCAGTTCCGAATAGCAGGACAGGGTGCCGTGTGGTGCCCTGCTCCTGAATAGCTAGACCTCGAAGACACAGCAGGACCAACACAACGCCTGCGAGCTTATTCCGCGACCTTCACCACCTACTTATCTATTGGAGATTTAACTCATGTCCTCGACCAACACACCGCCTTCCACCATTGCCGAAGCCGAAGCCCTGATCCAGGCCGGCCTCGAGCGCCTCCGTGATGCGCCTCTGAATGAGGTGATCACCTCCGCACTGGCCTTTCTTGCTCCCAAGGGCTATCGCGTCGTTGCGCAAATGGAAGAAGAAGGCCGGAAAAAGCGCAGCACCGCGTCCATCTCCAACTGGAATCACGCAACAGGGGAAATCGTTCTATTCTTCGAGCCAGTGAACGCGGAAGCCGCCGCGGCTCAGACAAAAACTCTGACAATCCCCACCGCTGCCGCTCCTGCAGCAGACGCTCCTAATACAGACGCCAGCTCTGCCGCGGCTGCGGCGGGCAGTGTGGCTCGCGGGCCGATCATGAACGCGATTCCGGCCCTGTCCGTTACACCTGCGGCTTTGCCCACGGCGGTAGTCAAGATTTCTGCGCAGGACGAGGTCCGCGAGTGCTGTGAGGCTCTGGCAGAGGCGGAAAAGCTGGGCCGCCCTTTCTACGCGATCAAGTGGTTCCGCGACATCTTCCTGCCCGAACGGGAGCTGAGCTGGGTCACCTCCATCCAGGACAGGCAGCGCGTCCTCAACCGCACGATTCAGAGCGGCTACATCGAAACCCGCTCCATTCCCAATCCGAACAATGCTGCCTTTCCCACCACCACGCTGCAGCTGAACCGGGAAAAGGCCGCAACGCTGACCGGCTCGCGTATTTCCGCTACTGAGTCGAAGGAGCAGCCCACTGCGCCAGAGGTTTCGTCTGAAGAGATCGTAGTGCGCTGAAGCTGCGCTCTTCTGACGTAAAATATAAGACTCAAGCGGCTGATTCACTGAGCGTGTAGAGCCTGGCTTTTCAGGGCTGAAAGCCCGTCATTGAACAGCCTGGGGCATAAGCCTCAGGAAAAGTAGAAGGAGAGTCCGAGGGCTGAAGGCCCGGCATATCGGCCCTTTCCCCGGAACATTACACCCTCACAGAAACTGCTCTAAAGCGTTTCTCGCACAGTTAAAGCTCTGTCATTTCGACCGAAGCGAAGCGAAGAAACCTGCTTTTTACCGCTCCAATCGTTTTCACGGCAGATTAGCGCAACTACACTCAAGCGAGAAACAGCTAAACCAATCGTTTCTAGTACGCCCGCTGGTACATCCGCGAAATGCGATCGTGCCAGCCGAGACGATCGTCGTCCAGCAGCGCCCACGCAAAGCCTAGGCCCACCGGCACGGCGGAGAGCACCATGGCCAGCAGCCGGCGGCGCATGGCCG
>CAXTPQ010000038.1:0-2866 GCA_964246215.1 uncultured Terriglobus sp.
TGGTGGACGCGGTAGGAATCGAACCTACAACCTGTCGATTAAGAGTCGAATGCTCTGCCAGTTGAGCTACGCGTCCATAAGGATGACCGGCAACGCTGCGGAAATACTCACGCCGCTTGCTGCGCACCCCGTGCACTCTTGAAAGATAACATAAGTTTGCCGGCTAGTTGCCTGTCTGGGAGGCCTAAAAGGTAAGAGAGAGCCCTGCCTGCAGAACGCGCGGGGCCTGTGCCAAGTAGAGCGTATGACCGTCCTGAGAAACAAAAGGCCGGTATCCCTCTGCCAGCAGATTTTGGACATCCACAATGGCTTCCAGTCCCTCGGGCAGCACACGGATTGCCCGTAGCGATTGCCTCAACTTGCAGTTCAGGTAGGCGCTCTCATCCGCGGAATGGAAGCCGTCCACAGCCGTGAGTGCGTTCGCCGGTTGCCAGCGATAGCCGGTATGCAAGTGCGTTCCAGTCCGCGCGGATCGTGCATCGAGCGCCAGCGTCGCCGTCATGCTGTTTTGTGTTTCCAGCGCACTCACCGCATCGGCAAGCGACCGGTTTGGACCGGAAGTGCCGACCAGCGCGTGGCCGTTGGCAAAGGCCGCCGTGACCGAAACCGCGTCAGCGATGGGTTGCTGCAGCAACACACGCATTCCGGAGGCATCGTAATCTCGCGCTCCGACCACGAAGGCGGCTGTTGTGGGATCGACCAGCGTTGCCGCTGTGTCAGCGTCCAACTGCGGCAACACTCCCGTTCCGTCGATCACTGGATTGTGCATCGCGTCGCGATAGACGGCTATCTGTACCGAACCATTCTTGATCGTTCGATGGGAGAGCGACAGCGCCTCATGCCGCCCATGCTCCAGACGCAGATGTCCGTTCTGCGCCGTGGCAACCGGCATGGCGGGCTGCACGCGGTCCAGATCTTCCAGCGACTCGGTTCCGCGGGAGTTGGACAGGGTGTAGGCGATAACCACGCCATCACTGGGCCGGAAAGCCACTTTGAGAAAGGGCTCCATCGCCATGGCATTGCCCGCCATGTTGACGACACGCAGCACCGAACCCACATCGACCCGGACGGCATCACCCAGCTCCATCCGCTCTGCGTTCCGCAGGACGGCGGTTTGCAGGCCGGCGGAGTGGAAGCCAAGTACCTCAGGATGGGAGCTATAGGTGAGCGTTGAGCGGGATTCGGCACCGATGGGCAGGTGGCGCTCCCAACCGACACTTAAGTCTGAAGATGGAGCTACGGGAAAGGGCGATCTCGATCCGGAGAAGTCCGCGCGAAGAAACGATGTTCCCCGGTCACCGTTCCTGCGCTCCAATGACATGACCTGGTGCACACCGCCACGGGCAAATTCCCCGTTGTTTTGGTGCATGGCAAGCCGGCCCTGCGTGCGCAGTTCCCTTGCCTCCACGGCGCTGGTAGAAATGCTGAGTCCTGAGCTATCGTTATCCTCTGCGAGGCGCAAGAGAGGGCGCATGGTGGAGCTTCGCAGCGTCCACATCCAGTCGTCTTCTGGATCGGCGGCGGTCCGCCGCGTGGCGGGAAGCCACTGCGATGTAGACAGAACCGTCGACAGCGTCAGATTCACAACGGAACGCGATCCATTGGAGACAAGCAGCTTTTGCCGGACGGTGGGGAGAAAAAGTGCCGCACTCACGCGGACACGATAGTTACCGGGATGGAGATCGGAAAGGTGATAGCGGCCGCGTACGTCAGTCAGTGCCGTGGCAACCAGCGAGGCATCTGGCAGCAGCAGCTGAACCATGGCACCCATCTGGGGCTGTCCTTCAGCATCGACAACCGTTCCGCTGATGGACCCGCCCGGAAAGAAGCCCGCGGAGCCGTGGCTGGTCTGTGCGCCGGCCACACAAACATATGATCCGGTTGCAGCCAGGAAGGCTGCCGCCGCATGCAATCCGAGTTGGCCGCAAAACCGTTTCACCGCTTGCCAGTAGTCCTTGGTCCGCCTCCACTGCTAGCCAGAAGTTCTGCTTACGAACCTGGAAACCCGTTTCGAAACGGCCGCCGCGATTCTGTCCCGCGCGGCCTGATTCACCTGTTTGCTGCTACGCCGTTGGACGGCAGCTCTGCGTATACGTTACTCCACCGTGAACGGAGCGGACTGTGAAATTTGCTGCTTGGAGATGCCGTCATCCACCTTGATGACCACCTGATACTTTCCAGGCTGCAGGCTGGCCAGCGGCATGCTCTTTTCCAGGGTGATCTGGTCCGCGTTTGGGCTCAGCTTTGCGGTCGATTCAGTGGCCTGCAGCACAGACTTGTTGCTCTGCAGATCCATGACGTTGTACTCGATGTTGGCATTGTTCTGCTTGCTCTTGTCATCGATGCCAAGATTGTAGATTTGCATCCAGAAGTTCAGGTTTTGATTGCGCTTGAAATCCACCGGCACCTGAGGACCCGTGGAAACACGCGGCCGCAGCTTGGTGTTGCCAATCACGAAATTGCCTGCCCCGATTTCCTTCGTCGGCACGCGCTCCATCTTGTCGGCCAGGATCAACGAAGACGCCGAGAGCCGGTCGTCATCATATTTCGGTACATTCACAGAGCGCCGCCAGGTTCCGATGTGCTCCTGATTGTTCACATCCTTGATCACGATGTCGACTTTATAAATACCGGGCCGCAATGGCAACGCCTTCCAATACAGTCGCTGGCTGGCTTGTTCTCTGCCCAGCAATTCAGACGCCACCTCGACTGTTACGGTGTCCTCGAAGGTCTGCACGATACGGTGATTGATGTTCGACACCTGTCCGAGGATGTTGACCGTCCCGGTCGATACCCCATCCTTGGTGTTGAAGGTAATGTCACGAGTACGGATCTGCAGGGTGACGGGCATCAGCACGGTGTCGTT
>CAXTPQ010000038.1:2966-10822 GCA_964246215.1 uncultured Terriglobus sp.
ATTGTCAGGTGGTAGTCGCCGCACTGGCAGCTGTCCACGAACTCCAGATCGATGTTGTCGCCAATGCCTTCCAGATAGCGGTAATGCCAGCTCTCAAAGGGAAAGGTGGAGGTGCTGCCGCCGCCCTCTTCAATGGGTCGCTCGTAGGTGCCGCCACTCGGATGGGAGTCGATGGAGTCCGGCTTGCCGAAAGCGATATAGATGTGGCCGCGGTCCGTTTTCCAGCCCGGCTTGCCGGCCGGAAAGTGCTCATTGGCATACTCGATGCGGGCATAGTGCTGGTCGCGGAACTCGTTGTCGGGCGACTCGGGGTTCGGGTTGCGCCGAAGCCAAAAGTTTTCGACGAACTGCTCACGCTCTTCGTCATTCTTCAGGGATTTGAAGGCCTGCACTTCCTGGTCACTGATGATCCAGACAACGTCCTGATCCAGCCACTTTTTCCAGGGACTGTCGCCCTTCAATTCACTCTTCAGATACTTCTGCTGCTGACTGCGCTCCCGATCAGAGAGCCGGCGCTTCAATGGATCCGGCTTTTCCTCGGCCGGTTCGCCTTTGGTCACCTTGCCGTTCGGGTCCTGTGCCGCTGCTGGAGTTGGAGCCGCACCGCTTTGCGCCCGGATCAGCATGGTGCCGCCGAACACGCCCGTGGCAAACGCCATCAACACACACGTACGGAGCGCCGCGATCGCGCGCCCTTTTCCCCACAGATGCAACATGTTGCCCCAAATCCCGCCGGGAGAACTTCCGGCTGCCATGACAGTTTAGTAACAAACACCCCGGCCAGCAAGCAACGGGTCTTCAAGGTCGCCTCAGAGCTCGCCAAGTATTGCCCAAATAGTTCTTTCCTTCTGCGACGAACCGGAAGGAAAAAGGAGAGCACCGGGAACTTTCTTCCCAGATACATTGCTTCTGCTGCCGCTCCTTGCGACAATGAGATTTCCAAACGGAACCAAAGACGTCGATGGTCCGTATCTGCCTGCACTGCCGGAAGCGGCAGATCACCTCCGCTGTCGAGTTGGAGAACATGAAGACGAAACGAGTCATCCTTGTTGTCGTGGTTGTCCTGGTTCTGGCCGCGATCGTGGTCGGAAGCATCTTGAAGAGCCGGGCTGGGGTCACGCCGGTGACCACCGCCAAGATCAGCCGCGAGGATCTGGTGTCAGTGGTGAGCGGCACGGGCCAGATTAAGCCGAAGACGTACGTCAATATCGGTGCCACGGCCTTTGGCCGCATCACGCATCTGTATGCGCGTGAAGGCGATCACGTCAAGGAAGGTCAAGTCCTGGCAACGCTGGAGAACGTGCAGCCGAACGCAACCGTGGCTGCACAGAGCGCGTCCATTTCCGCCAGTAAAACAGACATCAGCAGCTTCATTGCCGCGGAAAAGACGGCGGAAGCCAATCTGGAGCAGTCCAAGGCGGACCTGGTTCAGAAGCGGCTCGACTTTGAACGTTATCAGCAGCTCTACCAACAGAAGCTCGTCTCCAAGCAGGATTACGATCAGCGAAAAGCCGCCTTTGACGTCGATGTTGCAACGGTACAGCAGCGGGACGCGGCTGTAGTTCAGTCGAAGGCGCAAACCGACTCAGCGCGCGGTCACATGCAACAGGCCGTTGCATCGCAGCGCGCGAATTTCGATGCACTGGACAAAACCATCTCTCGCGCGCCATTCAACGGGCTTGTCACCAATGTGCCGGTGCGCGAAGGCGAAACCATGGTGACCGGTATCCAGAATGCACAGGGTTCCACACTGATGACGCTGGCGGACATGAGCGTGATCACCGCGGAGGTCAAGGTCGATGAGACGGACGTGGTGAACGTAAAGCTGAACCAGGCGGCCGATATCACGGTGGATGCGCTGCCAGGAAAAATCTTCAAGGGCCATGTGACGGAGGTGGGCGACCAGGCACTGCTGCGCACCACCGGCATTGCGACCTCGCAGTCCACAACGGGCACGGAAGAAGCAAAGGATTTCAAGATTGTCGTCACGCTGGACAATGTGTCCGGACAGAATAACGACCAACTCCGCCCCGGTCTCTCCGCAACTGCAAAGATTCGCACGGCGTCCGTCGCGGATGCGGTTGTTCTGCCACTGCAGGCACTGGTCACACGGGATGCGGTAGCAGAGGCCACCTTTGCGAAAAACAACGGTAAGCCGCCGGAACACACGGCGGAGGCGGCGAGCAACACTAAACCCGTTTCGCAGCAGGGTGTGTACGTGATCCGGCAGGAGAAGAGCAAGTTACGTGTCTTCTTCAAGCCGGTGGACACGGGCATCACTGGAGCTACGGAGATTCAGGTGACCGGCGGCCTGGCACCCGGGGATGAGATTGTAACGGGACGGTTCAAGACGCTGCGTACCCTGAAAAGCGGTACGCCGGTAAAACGTGATACCGAAGCTGAGACGACCGGTGCCGAGGCAAGTTCTTAACGGAAAACGATCACTTTGTTTCAGTCAGGATCGCTGCATACCTTCACCGCACTATAACTTTGCAAGAACCGAACCGGATTGGAAACCATGGCCACTGCGCTAGCCGCCGCAACCGCTGCCGAAACCACAGGCGTGCACTGCACTCCCGGTGAAGTGATCGTGACGGAAAATCTCTGGAAAACCTATGTCATGGGCGACCAGGAGGTGCATGCATTGCGCGGTGTGAACCTGCGCATCAAGCACAACGAGTACGTTGCGATCATGGGCCCGTCCGGCTCCGGCAAGAGCACGCTGATGAACCTGATCGGCTGCCTGGATTCGCCGTCGCAGGGCAGCTACTGCCTGAACGGGCATGACGTTTCGCGGCTCAATGATGACGAATTGGCTCGCATTCGCAACAGGGAAATCGGCTTCGTCTTTCAAACCTTCAATCTACTTGCCCGCGCTACTGCGCTGCACAACGTCGAGTTGCCGCTCATCTATAACGGGACTGGTGCCGTCGCCCGTATCGAACGTGCCAAGGCGGTTCTGGAGTCTGTCGGACTGGGCACGCGCATGTCGCACAAGCCCAACGAGATGTCAGGCGGGCAACGCCAGCGTGTGGCCATTGCCCGCGCACTTGTAAACTCACCATCGATCATTCTTGCGGACGAACCGACCGGCAATCTGGATTCCAAGACCGGCATTGAGATCATGGGGCTCTTTGAGGAACTCCATCGTAAGGGCAACACCATCGTGCTTGTGACCCATGAACCCGACATTGCCGAGCATGCAAACCGCGTGGTGACCATCCGCGACGGTGTGATTGCAAGTGACAGTCCTTCATCGCGCTTGAGTAATGACGAACTGCTGGCCGCGGTATCGCAATCCCCCATCTAGCTGCAGCTTCGGACTAAATGGGGAATTCCAAATAAATTGACACAGGCCGATCATGAGGCGATGCGACGCGCGGAGAGATGCTGTCGTCTAAACCTATAGATGCCGTTTTCAGGTCGCACATCGTTCCACAGGCTGTTAAGCCTCGCTCTGCTGAGCCTGACTTGGCTGAGTACGGTGGCGCTCCTTTCAGCGCAAAACGGCAGATTCGACCTGCTCGGCCCGCCAATCGACATCCGTGTCACGCGCGGCAGTCAGGCGCTGCCCATCGCTTCAGTTCCAAATCTTCTGCCAGGCGATAAGCTGCTGATCCACGCGGACCTGCCAGGCACACAATCGGTTCACCTGCTGCTGGTGGTCGCGTTTCTTCGCGGAAGCACAAATCCGCCGCCGGATGGTTGGTTTACCCGCATTGAGACCTGGAACAGGCATGTGCGTGAGGAAGGCGTCACGGTCACGGTCCCGGAAGAAGCACAGCAGGCGCTGATTTTTATCGCACCAGAAACAGGCGGGGATTTCTCAACGTTGAAGTCCGCCGTGCGTGGCCGCCCGGGTATTTTTGTTCGTGCCTCGCAGGACTTGAATGAGGCCTCTTTCGAACAATCCCGCATTGAGCGATATGTGCAGGCGCTGCAACGAGTTTCGGGCAGCTCGTCAGAGGACCTGTTGGATCACTCGCGTAAGCTTGCGGCGACTTTGAATCTGAAGCCAAATGATGACTGCTACAAGCGGCCACCCGACACGCAACTTGCCTGCCTGCGTCAGTCCGGCACGCAACTGCTGCTGGACGACGGGCACGGCCAGAACCTGGCGCAAATGCTTTCCTCCGGACCCAGCTCCGACCTGATTGGCGCGGTAGCGGGCACGCCGGTGGCCACACAGGGTGGCGCGGCTTCTTACTCGGCCTACGTGGGCACAGTGCTCGACGTGGTACGGTTGTTAACCGGCCTGCACACGGCCAAATTTCAGTACATTCCAGCTATCGCGTTTCCAGATGCGGACGCACTCAACCTCCGGCTGAACACGGCGCCGTCCTTTCACGATCCCAAGTCGGTGATCGTGATTGCCTTGCCCGCGATCCAGAAGGCTG
Source organism: uncultured Terriglobus sp. (assembly GCA_964246215.1). GTDB lineage: Bacteria > Acidobacteriota > Terriglobia > Terriglobales > Acidobacteriaceae > Terriglobus. Next base: position 7,364 of record CAXTPQ010000038.1, read on the forward strand.
TGCCGCCACCACTGCAGTTGCAGGACACTCGCCACGTCTCCTGCCTGTTGCAGCCCCGCATGGTGCTTCCGCTCAATGGTGCTCCACTGGTCTTTGCGACGGGCTTTGCGCACGACTTGACGCTTCATCTTGAGCAGCCCGGACCGGACGGCCGAACAGATCTGCCACTTGTGCCGAGTGCTTATGACGGCGGACTGATTGTCAGCACAGGGTCTACGCGCAAACCGCTGGCTGCGGTCGCACCACAGCCGCGCGATACGAAATCGGCTCCGCCGGGCTCGACCTCAGCTTCAGCTTTGTCTCCGGCCCCTTCCCCAACGGAAGACGTCTCAAAGTCCGATCCACCTGTGACCGTTGCCTCGACGGGCCCGGTCGAGATCAAGGGAAAGGTTCACGGCTTTTGGGGCTTTGACGCGTTTGACGGGCCGGATTTGCCGCTGCAGCGCATTCCCGGCAAGGGCTGGGTAGTTGCGGCTGCGCACAATGAACTCTTCATGGGCAGAGTCAATACCCTGCTGCTCCGCTCGGATGCAACAGCATGCACCCGTGAAATCGAGCTGGATGGGCAGGCCGCGCCGAAGCAGCTGGAGTGGAAACTAGAAGATGCACAAGGCCCGCACGAGATTGCCGTGAAGCTGCCGCTGGAGAAGAACGCGTCGGCGGATCTGACACTCGCGATTTACCAATTTGGTGCGGCTGCTCCACAAAAGCTGGCGATCATTGCCTATTCCGATGAAACACGCGTGCAGGAGTTGCGCATGCATGCTGGCGACGCCTATGCAACGCTGGCCGGCAGCGGTCTCGCCACGGTCAAAAGCGTCAACCTGAACGGCATAGTCTACCAACCAGCTTCTCAGGGTTTGCCGGACGACAAGGGCCTGCGCCTGAGTCCAGCATCGAACAATGCCACGAGTCAGGACACCCTGAAAAGATCTAGCAAACCAGCTTACAAAGCCGGGGACCGCGGCAATGCGACAGTGACCCTGCAGGACGGCCGGACACTGCCCGTGAACTTCACGGTAGACGCGGCGAGGCCGGCGTTTACCCTGTTGAGCAAGTCCGTCCAGCAGCCGCCGGCGCTAGCAGGCATTCCCCTAGTGCTTGGAGACAAGACGGACCTGCCCTTAAATGCGAAGCTCACGTTGGCGCTGCGTTCCGACTCCCCTGCAAAGTTCCCAAGAACGCAAAGAGTGGAGATTGCGACAGTTGACGGCACGCTCGATACCAAGCTCTCGCTGGCCGATCGCAGCCTGGTTCTGCAAGACAATCGTACGGCGCTCGCATTTCTGACGCCCGCCACCATATTTGGCCCATCCGCTTTCGGCCCCATCCAGATGCGTGTGATTGCCGAAGACGGCAATGCTTCCGACTGGCAACCGCTTGGCACGCTGGTACGCACACCGGACATCACTGCCATGAACTGCAATCCGCGTGCAGCAGTCAATGGCACGGCGCATGCACCACGGAACGGTTCTCATCTGGTACTCGCCAGCTTGGCTGCGGCAAATCGTGCACAGCAGCCAGACAGTGCAAAGCGCCCAGACGCACCTTGCCAGATCACCGGAACGGATTTGTTCCTGATCGACTCGGCATCCGCCAATGCGAGTTTCGAAAATCCGGTGACAGTCCCAGCGGGATACGCGGAAAGCTCATTGACTGTCCCCCACCCGGCTGACGGAAAGACCCTTTACCTGAAACTGCGTGATGATACGGAGCACGCAGCGACGCTGACAATGGAAGCGCCGGCCGAGCATCGAGCCAACCGCGCCGCGGCGCAATGATCTGTTTGCTCGATGACTCCGTTTGGAGAATCACACGCAACTTCTGATCTGACGGCCATATCGAGCACTTCCTATTGGGCGGCCTTGAGCAGCCGATCCCGGATCGCTCCTCGTAAACCGGTCGGATCTGGTGTGTCCAAAGCCGAAGGCAAGGGCAGGAGCATCACCGTAATTTCCTGCTCATCCAGCTCCCTCATCGCGCGATAAAGTTCCCGCGCCAGCCCGGGCGCATCGTTCCAATCTGCCCAGCGCACCACCCGGCCTCCAAAGCCCTCCAGGCGCCATTTACTTGGCAGCAGAACACCCGTCACCGCGGCATCGCTGGTTGCGGCAGCAGCTTGCAACTCACGCTCGGAGCCGACAAGGACCACGCGGGCCCGGGGAGCGTAATGGCGTATGCCGACTCCGGGCGACGGCAGGCTTTCAAGTGCTTCCTGCCGCGTAGGTGGGACATACAGGTCGACTGGCAGGCCGGTGACGTGCTCAATCTCACTCAACTGCACACCGCCTTGCCGGTAGACTGTTAGGCGCTCTCCGGAAGGATCAAGCACGGTGGACTCCACCCCGATGCGGCAGCTGCCCGCGTCGACCACGGCGTCGATCCGGCCATCCAGGTCGGCCAGAACGTGCTCGGCAGATGTAGGACTGATGTGTCCAAAGCGGTTGGCGGAAGGCGCTGCCAGCGGACGGCCCGTTCTCCGCACAATCTCCAGAGCGACCGGGTGCGCGGGTATACGGACGCCGGCCAGTTCCCGTCCAGCTGTCACAATCGGCGGCACCGCCTGACTGCGTGGCAGTAGAAGTGTGAGCGGGCCAGGCCAGAAAGCGTTTATGAGCAGCTGAGCCGTTGGGCTGATGTCCGCCACCACCTGTCGCAGCATGCGGGCGTCGCTGATGTGCAGAATGAGCGGATCCCAGCGTGGCCGACTCTTGGCGGCGAAGACCTTTTCGACGGCCAACGCATTCAGTCCGTCAGCCGCCAAGCCATATACGGTTTCTGTTGGAATCGCCACCAGGCCCCCGGAGCGCAGGATTTCCGCAGCTTCCGAGAGGTCCCCCCAACTGGAAGACAGGCGGCGCGTCTCAAGCTGCAAGGGCATGACCCATGTTATCGGTCAGCAGGCGGCCAAAGACATCGCGTGGCAAGGGGACCGGATTTCCTCAACTGCACCATTCACGTGACACACTTCATTCCGGGCGTGCCTATACTTCAGGCATGGCAAAAGCGGAAATCGAGCTCAAGTTTCGTGTTCCAGATATTTCCGGCTTTCTGGAACGTGCCTTGCGAGCGGGATTCCTGGTGGAAACTCCCCGCACCATGGAACGCAATGCCCTTTTTGACACACCGGACCGCCGGTTGCTGCATGAGCGATGCCTGCTGCGCATGCGCCACTACGGCGACAAGTGGGTGGTGACACACAAGCGGCCACCCGCGCACAATGACGACTCCGCGAAGTACAAAGAACGCCTCGAAACGGAAACGTCCGTCGAAGACGGAGAGGCCATGGGTGCTGTTTTTGTGGAGCTTGGCTTCGGGCCGGTCTTCCACTATGAGAAGTTCCGGACCGAACTCTCCGACCTGCATGGAGACGGACACCTAGTGCTGGACGAAACGCCCATCGGCAACTTCGCCGAGTTGGAAGGCGAGCCCGCCTGGATCGATGCCGCATTGGAGCGC
>CAXTPQ010000038.1:10922-31520 GCA_964246215.1 uncultured Terriglobus sp.
GCCGGCTTGAACCGGTACTGGCTAACGGCTTCCCGGGCCTTTTCATCCAAGCCCATGCCGACAGGGCGAGTCACCTTCACCTGCACGGGTCGACCGCTTGAATCAACGATCAAATGCACCATGACTTCGCCCTGGAACTTGGCTTTGCGAGCTTCTTCGCTGAACTCCGGATCGACTTGATAAATCAGCCGCGGCTCGGAGACACCATTCTCACCGGGACGGTACGCGCCCCCGCCAGTCCCCTGGCCCGAGCCAGGACCATAACCACTGCCGTTTCCGCTTCCTACACCGGTTCCATGGCCATTGCCCATGGAAACGCCAACGTTTGGCGAGTTCACCATGCCGATGTTTGGCAGGTCACTCTTCATCTGCAGCTTGGGATCTACCTGAACTGTGGGAGCGACTGCCAGTTTTGGCGGTATTTTCGGAGGAGCGGACGGCGGCACAATCTGCACGACGGCAAATTTCGGCGGGGCACCCTTGGACACAGGCGCGATGTCATGCTGGCCACCGCCACCGCCCGAGCTCTGTTTCACCGGTGTACGCAGGATCGGCGGCGGCGGAGGCGGCTCATTGAAGGTGACTTTCTCCACCTTCTTGGGCGTGGGCGCAATCACCGTCTTGATCGCTTTGGCGCTGATCCAGATCACCAACAGCAGGGCCAGCGCGTGGAAGCCGACGGCAATGCCGGTGGAGACGGGGTCGCGCTTGACCTGCATGGGGTCGGCAACTGCAATGGGTTTGGACTCCAGCACCAGCGGCGGCAGCTTCTCCGGGAAAAAAGTATCCCGGAAGTTGGAAATCAGCGACTGGAATGGATTTATCGACTTGAGCTGTTCCGGCTCTCCCAGATTCGGCCCGGCGTTCGCGTTGGCAAAAGCCGAGGCTTCAGCGCGACCGCGAAAGGAGCGGTCAGTGTTGCCGGCAAGCGGGTTGCCGGTGTGGGGACGCGGATTGTCGCGCTCGTCCACGTCAGAGTCGATTTCGGGAGGTGTGATCAGAGTATTCGCCATTGCCTCGGTCTCATGGTGCGGCGATGCATGCGCCGCGATGCGAAACGATCGGTGCACTGCCTGTGAACTTCTTCCAGTTCGCCCTGTTCAGCAGGGTCTGCAGAGCAATGCGGTGTGCTTTGCCGGCATCCCGGCCAAGTCGAACGTCAACCAACAATACAGCGGAACAAGAGACACCATGGGCATCTGCCATTCCTTCTCCATTGGACGCAGAAGATGCGCAGTTTGTTACATAGAAGTGTGGCGGGATCAGATGGGGCGTCTTTCGCTAGTTTCGCCCATAGCGAAGCTGGCTGGGACTCCCGCACGACCAGCGATGAGGGCTGGCCTTAAAATAAAGGTTTAGGCACGGAGCCTGCGAATCGGCGCGGGCATGCGGCCCATCTTCCCTGGAGATTGCATGAACGACGCGCAACACGAGTCCGCGCAGAGATCAGCCGGTCACACCTCAAACGGCACGGCGGAGCAGGCCGGCGCCGCCAACGGGCCGGCGACAACCGCCGCAAAGGGCGCAAAAGCATTGAAAGACACGCTCAACCTGCCCAAGACCGCCTTTCCGATGAAGGCCAACCTGCCGGCCAACGAACCCGCGCGCCTGCAGCGCTGGAAGGACGAGGACCTGTACGGCCAGATTCGCAAGGCACGCGAGGGTGCGCCCAAGTACATCCTGCACGATGGGCCGCCGTATGCCAACGGCGCGATCCACCTGGGCCATGCGCTGAATAAGTGCATTAAAGATTTTGTGGTGAAGTCAAAAACCATGGCGGGTTTTGATGCGCCATATGTGCCGGGGTGGGACTGCCACGGCCTGCCGATCGAAATCAAGGTGGACGAGCAGCTTGGCCGTAAGAAGCTGGAAATGGACGCGCTTACGGTTCGCCAGCAATGCCGCGAGTACGCCGCGAAGTACGTCGACCTGCAGCGCGAACAATTTTTGCGGATGGGTGTGCTGGGCCGGTGGAACGACCCGTACTTGACGATGAGCCACGCGTACGAGGCGCGCATCCTGCAGACGTTTTACAGCTTCTTTGAGAAGGATTTCGTCTACAAGGGGCTGCGGCCGGTGTACTGGTGCATGCACGACAAGACCGCGCTGGCGGAGGCCGAGGTGGAGTACGAGATGCACACCTCGCCCAGCGTTTACGTGCGCTACGCGCTGACCAGCGATGCAGAGCTCGTCTCGCCCGATTTGAAGTATGGCAACGTCTACGGTTTGATCTGGACGACAACGCCTTGGACTCTGCCTGCTTCGATGGCGATAGCGTTTCATCCGGATTTTCAATACGTAGCTCTTCGAGACATGAGCGGCGACGTCTACATCGTCGCCAAGGGCTTAGAAGAAGAGGTGCGCAAAGCAGTTCAATTGGACGATGCGATACGAGTCACTACGTTCTTGGGCTCGGCGCTGGAGCATGCGCGCTTTCAGCATCCGTTTTTGCCGCGCGAGGTGATCGGCGTGATGGCCGAGTATGTGACGACGGACGCGGGCACCGGTGGCGTGCACACCGCGCCGGCGCACGGTCCGGACGACTTTCTGACTGGGAAGAAGTACGCGCTGAGCCAGGTCTGCAATGTGGACGAGGCGGGCCGTCTGCGCAACGGCCTGCCCGAGTACGACAACTTGAACGTGCACGCGGCCAACGCGCCCATCATCGAGCTGCTGAAGGCGAAGGGTGCGCTGCTGGCGCAGACGGACATCCACCACAGCTATCCGCACTGCTGGCGCTGCCATCGGCCGGTGATTTATCGCGCCACGGAGCAGTGGTTCATCGGCATGGAGACGCCAATGACGGGTGAGGATGGCGAGCCGATCAGCTTTCGCCAGAAGGCGCTGGACGAGATTGCCAAGGTGACCTGGGACCCGGCATGGGGGCAGGAGCGTATCAGCAACATGATCGCGACACGGCCGGACTGGTGCATCAGCCGGCAGCGCATCTGGGGCGTGCCGATTGCAGTCTTTCTTTGCCAGAAGTGTCACGCGCCGCTGATGAACGCAGCAGTGAACCGGAGCATCGTCGACCTCTTTGCGAAGGAGAGCGCGGACGCCTGGTACAGGTATTCCGCGGAGGAGCTGCTGCCGAAAGGCACAGCCTGCACGAGTTGCGGCACGCAGGATGACTTCCGCAAAGAGATGGACATCCTGGATGTGTGGTTTGAGAGCGGCGCCAGCTGGCATGCGGTGCTGGAAGCCGAGCCGGAGCTGCGCCGCCCCGAGGGCGAGACGCCCGCCGACCTGTATACCGAAGGCGGTGACCAGCACCGCGGCTGGTTTCACTCTTCCCTGCTCTCCTGCGTGGGCATGCGGGGCTATGCGCCCTACAAATACGTGGCGACAAGCGGATGGACGCTCGATGAGCAGCGCCGGGCCTTTTCCAAGTCACTCGGCAACGGCGTGGATCCGGTCAAGGTGATGAACGAGCTGGGCGGCGACATTGTCCGGCTGTGGGTGGCGTCGGTCGACTTTCGCGAAGACGTGATTGCGAGCGTGCCGCTGATGAAGCGGCTGGCCGAGGAGATTTACCGCAAGCTGCGCAATACTTTCCGCTTTCTGCTGGCGAATCTGGATGGCTTTGTACCGGCTGATGACGCGCAGCCGTGGGAGCAGATGGAGCCGCTGGATCGGTACATGCTGCTTCGCTTTGGACAGGTCGTAACAAGGTGTCGCCAAAGTTACGACAGCTTTGAGTTCCATCGCGTTTTTCATATGCTTAACGACTTCTGCAACGCTGAACTGAGCGCCTTTTACCTGGATGTACTTAAGGATCGTCTGTATACGTTGGCACCTAAAGATACTCGCCGCCTGAGCGCTCAGACGTCCCTATGGAAGATTATCGAAGGTTTAGTTCGCCTGATTGCTCCGGTCTTGAGCTTCACCGCAGACGAGGTCTGGGGGTACTTGCCTCACGTTGAAGCGCGCGAGGTGAGCGTGCACATCGCAAGGTTTCCAGAGCAGGCCGACTTCGATGCTCCATCGATGTCGGAATTGAATGAGGCCGCTCACTTCGGAATAGCAAGACGTGTGCGCGATATTGCGATGAAGACGCTGGAAACGGCAAGGAAGGAGAAGAAAATTGGCAAGGGAATTGAGGCAAAGCTGATCTTTACCGTTGGCTCGCCACAGATCGAGGCTTTGCTGCAGACACAGATCGGAGCCATGCCTGAAGCATTCGGCGTGAGTCAGGTGGAAGTCGTAGGTGTTCCAACCGGAGATGGCGTCCCGGAGATCGAGGTTTCTTGGCAACACGCGAATGGCGAGAGCTGTGAGCGCTGCTGGCGCTTCACAGACGATGTAGGCAGTAAAGGCATGTATCCGTCCGTGTGTGCGCGGTGTGCCGATGCCTTGGAGAAGATCGGCTTTGCGGCGTATGCGCCCGCTGAGGAGCAGATGGCATGAGCGGCGAGGAAAGCAAAGCAGGTTTCTCCACTCCGCTGCGCTCCGGTCGAAATGACGGGTTGGTCGGTGGTTCCGCGAACAGCGGGTTTGTGGCTGGTGCTGCGGATGCCGTGCGCCCGACGCGTGGTGATGGCTCCGCAGAGACTGTCGCGGCACAGGGACGCGATGCGCGGCCTTGGCTGCTGCTGGTTTCGCTTCTCGTCATCCTGGTAGATCGCTTCTCGAAGCTGTGGATCAATGGGCACCTGGAGACCGGGCAGGCCATCAGCGTCATTCCGGGGGTCTTCCGTATCACGCATGTGCTGAACTTCGGCGCGGCCTTTTCCATGTTTGCGGAGTCCGCTTCGCCGCTGGCGGTGCGCTCGGCGCTGATCGTCTTTTCCATTGTGGCTGGATTGATTGTGCTGGGATTGCTGCTGCGGATGGGCCGGGTCTTTTCGCCGGCGTCGCTCGGCCTCGCACTGATCTTTGGTGGGGCCATCGGCAACCTGTACGACCGCATCAAGCTGCATTACGTCATCGACTTTCTAGAGGTGCGGATTGTTCACTACCACTGGCCGGATTTCAACGTGGCCGACAGCTGCATCAGCATCGGTGCCGTGCTGCTGCTGGTGGAGCTGTTGTGGCCCAAGTCGAAGCAGACGCATGTGGATGATGTGAGCGCGGTAGCGGAGTGAGATCGCTTTTAGAGGCGATCGGAATGGGCCGGCACCTTTAGTCCTCCGGTTTGTGTTCGATTCGGCTATTTGGGGCTTCGACCCAGGCTGTTATGTGCCGGGCTTTCAGCCCTGAGAAGTTTCAGTGTTCTCTGTCGCGATCATCTTCGGGGCGAGGCAAGAAGTGCAATGGTGAGGAGATGATTTGTCAGCTGTCGTAGAGCTCGGGATCGAGGCAGGCGTGCCTGCTGATGTGAAGGTGTCCGCGAACGACAACATCGTCATTCGTGGTGCGCGCACGCATAATCTGAAGGGCATTGATGTCGATATTCCGCACAACACGCTGACCGTGGTGAGCGGTGTGTCGGGGTCGGGCAAGAGCTCGCTTGCGTTCGACACGGTCTACGCCGAGGGGCAGCGACGGTATGTCGAGTCGCTGTCGGCCTATGCCCGGCAATTCCTAGAGCGGATTGAAAAACCGGATGTCGACTTTATGGACGGCCTGGCCCCGGCCATCGCGATCAAACAGAAAAATCAGACGCGCAACCCGCGCTCCACCGTGGCCACCGCTACGGAAATCTACGACTACATGCGTCTGCTGTATGCGCGCTGCGGCACGGTCACCTGCCTGCACTGCGGCGGCGTGGTGAAGCGGGACACCGTGGACGAAATCGCCACGGCTCTGGTCGCATTGGAAGAAGGCACCCGTGTCTACGCGCTGTTTCCCATTGAGCGCCGCGAGGTGATCCTGCAGCCGATGCAGGAGTTTCTGCCGGCATCGGATCCGGTGACCGCAGCCCCGCCCGCCGCGCCAAAGCCGAAAAAGCTTGCCAACAAAAAGGCCGCCAAAGCCGCGGCGGAGGCGGGCACCCCACCCGTGATCGACATTTCCGACCGGCTGAAGGAGCGGCTGACCGAGCTGCGCACCCGCGGTTACAACCGGCTCTTTCAGAACGGCAGCATCGTGGAGTTCTCCACGCCGGAGTCGCTGTTGGAGCTGAATTTCCAGGAACTTGATACCGCGCCGATCTACGTCCTCGCCGACCGGCTGAGTGTGAGTGCCGATGTGCGTACCCGCATCGTGGATGCGATTGAAACCGGCTACCGCGAGGCCAACGAGATTGTCTTCCTGACCGCGCCGCGCGACGAGAGCGCACCGGTGCGGATGCGCTTTTCGTCTGCTTTCGAGTGCACCAGTTGCCATCGCGCCTACCGTGAACCGGAGCCGCGTCTTTTCAGCTTCAACAATCCCTTCGGTGCCTGCCCGCGTTGCCAGGGCTTCGGCAACACCATCGACTTCGATCCGAAGCTGATCATTCCGGACGAGTCAAAGTCGCTGGACGACGATGCCATCTCGCCCTGGGCGCAGCCAAAGTACCGCGCGCATCATGGCGAGATGAAGCGCTTCGCCCAGCTGAACGATATTCCCGTGAAGACGCCCTGGTACGACTTAACACCGGCGCAGCAGGCCTTGCTGTGGGATGGCAAGGGGAGCTTCTCCGGTATTCGCGGCTTCTTTCGCCTGCTGGACACGAAGAAGTACAAGCTGCATGTGCGCGTCTTCCTATCGAAGTATCGGGGATATGCGCCCTGCCCCGATTGCCGCGGCCAGCGCCTGCGTGCCGAAGCGCGTGCCGTGCTGCTGCAGGAGAAAAACATCTGCGAAGCAGCGGGGCTGACCATCACCGGCGCGCGTGAGTTCTTCGACTCGCTTACGCTTTCGCCCTCGCAGATGGAGATTGCGGGCAAGATCCTGGAGGAGGTGCGCCAGCGCATCGGCTTCCTGGAGCAGGTGGGCCTGGAGTACCTGACGCTGGACCGGCTCTCGTCCACGCTCAGCGGTGGTGAGTCGCAGCGGATTCAGCTTGCGACTTCGCTCGGTTCACGGCTAGTGGGCGCGCTCTATGTGCTGGACGAGCCCAGCATCGGGCTGCACTCGCGCGACACCGCCAAGCTGGTGAAGATCATGCATGAGCTGCGCGACCTGGGCAACACGATCCTGGTCGTTGAACATGATCCGGATGTGATCCTTGCCGCCGACCGGCTGATCGACCTGGGCCCCGGTGCCGGCGAACTGGGTGGCAAGCTGCTGGCCAGCGGCACCGTGCCGGAGGTAATGGCGGACCCTAACTCGCTCACTGGGCGCTACCTTTCCGGCCGCATGACGATCCCCGTGCCGCGCGACCGCCGTGAGCCGGGCCGCGAGATGCTGAAGCTGAAAGGCGCGCGCATCCACAACCTGCGCGGCGTCGACATGGACATTCCGCTCGGGATGCTGTGCTGCGTAACCGGGGTCAGCGGTTCCGGCAAGTCGACCATCGTGCACCAGGTGCTTTATCGTGGACTGCAGTTTGCACTTGGCATGGAGGGTGCGACGAGCGACGCCACCAAGCTCTACCGCGAGCTAACTGGCACGCAGAACCTGCGCGAAGTGGTGCTGGTGGATCAGTCTCCGATCGGCCGCACTCCGCGCTCCAACCCGATCACATACATCAAAGCATTTGATGTGATCCGCGAACTCTTCGCCGCGCAGCCCGATGCCAAGCGCAAGAACTACGCGGCGGGTGCCTTCAGCTTCAATGTGCCCGGCGGGCGTTGCGACGTCTGCGAGGGTGACGGCACCGTGACAGTGGAGATGCAGTTCCTCGCCGATATCGAGCTGCCATGTGAGGAGTGCAACGGCACGCGCTACAAGAACAGCATTCTGGAAGTGAAGTACAAGAACCGCAACATCCATGACGTCCTGAACATGACGGTGAAGGATGCTCTGCACTACTTCGCGGGCCACCCCAAGATCGTTGACCGGCTGCAGGTGCTGGATGAGGTCGGCCTTGGCTATGTGCGGCTCGGCCAGTCCGCTACAACGCTGAGCGGAGGCGAGGCGCAGCGCGTCAAACTGGCAGCGCACCTGGCCAACATCCGCAGCATTGGCAGCGGCCGGACGGAGACGAAGAAGGTGGGCAGCCGCGTGCTTTACATTCTGGATGAGCCCACCACCGGCCTGCACTTTGACGATGTTGCGAAGCTTCTGCTGGCGTTTCAGAAGCTGATCGACGGCGGCGGATCGTTGCTGGTGATCGAGCACAACATGGACGTGATCAAGTGCGCGGATTGGGTGATCGACATGGGGCCGGAGGGTGGTGCGGCGGGTGGCCGAGTGGTCGCCGTGGGCACGCCGGAAGAGATTGCGCGCGTGCCGGAATCGTACACCGGGCAGTGGCTGCGTCCGGCTCTCGGCATGGGCGAGGTTGTCTCCCGATGACTCGCGTGCTTTGTCGAGTGGCACTGCTGGCATTTCTGAGCATGACCGGCAGAGCTGCCTGCGCGCAATGGCAATTGCCGCCGGGCACCAGCTCCTCCGTCGACACCAGCACCACCAAGCCGCCGGAGGATCCGCACGCTGCGGCCCTGCGCGCAGCGGAAGAGAAGCTGGAAGCGCAAGACTGGCCTGCGGCGGTGAAGCTGCTGCGTCCATTGGCGGCCAGTGCCACCGATGAGCGTGCCAACTACGACCTGGGCTATGCCTTGGATTCGACCGACGATGTCGCGGGAGCCAAAGCAGCGTACGGGCGGGCAGTCACGGCCGATGCAACCGCAGCTGAGCCGCGCATCGCGCTCGGCCTGCTTCTGGCGCGTTCCGGGGATCTCCCGGGAGCCGAGCAGAGTCTTTCCGCCGCCGTTGCTCTGCCCGCTTTTGGCAAAATTGCCGCCGCGCAACAGGCACAAACGTATCGTGCGCTGGCCCGTCTCCATCTTGCCGCGGCCCCGGACAAATCGCGCGACGAACTGGCAGCCGCGCTGAAGCTCTCTCCAGAGACACCGGCGGACACGGCCTTGGCCGGAGAGGTTGCGGAAGCACTGCACTCCACTCCGGATGCCTTGGCGGCCTTTGCACGAGCTTGGCAAAGCGCGCCGGCGGACCCTGAACTCACTGCACAATATGCCCGCGCGCTGAATCGCGAAGGCAAGCTGGAGCAAGAGGCGCACGTGCTGCTGCCCGCACTGGCAGCGCACCCGGACAACACCGCGCTCCTCACGGAAAATGCAGCCCTGTTGTTGAAACAGGAGGATTTCGTTGCGGCCGCGCCAGTGCTGGAAAAACTGCATCGCGCGGACCCGGCGAACAATCAGGTAGCCCGGTTGTTGGCGCGCGCCTATGTCGCACAGGGCAAGCCGGACCAGGCCATTCCGCTTCTGAAAGAGCTGGTTAAGGCAACGCCGGAAGATGGCGAACTGCTGTCAGCCTATGCGGATGCGCTGATCCGGCAGAAGCAGAACGCCGAAGCGGAAGCGGTTTTGGAAAAGGCGCTAACCGCGCAATTCCCTGCTCCGCAAGGGCGCGCACAGGCCGCGGCGGAGCTTGCATTTGCGGCGTCGGCTGACCATCACCCGGAGGTGGTACTTCGTGCGGTAAACATCCGGAACGCCACTTTGCCTCCGGATGCGTCCAGCTCTTTCCTTTTGGCCACGGCGCATGATACGTTGCATCACACACGGCAAGCCGCCGAGTCGTACCGCCGGTTCCTGGAACTGGCGAATGGCAAATTTCCGGACGAGGAGTGGCAGGCCAAACAACGGCTGCAAATTCTCAGCCGAGTAAAGTAGCCCTCCGACCCGGTGGTGTGCGGGGAGGTCTGCCATGCACGTCTCAGTTCGACGTTTCTATTCCGTGAAACCTTTTGTGCTCCCCAGGGCACGCGCCGTGCGGATGAAGACACGAAGCGCCGTCATCTGTTGCGGATTGCTGTTGGGAACACTGCCCACAGTGGCTGCGTCTCCCCTCACGCCGCCGGACGGGATCGATCTTCATCTGGTTGCCGACCTGGAGCAGCGCGCCATGGCGGCCAAGCCGGCGGAACAGGCATTTCTGTACGCAGATCTGGCTGACAAAATGACGTTGCTGGCCAGCCACCAGATTGCCGCCGGCGAGCTTGAAGAGGCGGAAGCAACGCTCGTGAAGCTGGAAGGCTGTACTGCACGCATGGAGACCAACTTCCAGCAGAGCAAGAGCCTGAAGAAGACCGAGCTGCTGCTGCACAACACCAACCGCCGTCTGACGGACATGGTGCGGGCCGCCTCCTACGACATGAAGCCGCATGTGCAGTCCGCTCTGCTGCGGCTCAATGCCGCGCAGAACGCGCTGCTTGCCTTGATCTTCGCCAAGTAAGCGGGAGCGGCTGTGCGATCCGGTTGGAATGCGCGTGGGGGTAGATTCTTTCGGTTGCTGCTGTGCGCCATCGCCTTCGTCTGCCTAACCTGGATCGCGGCACCAGGCCAGCGTGGTTCCGCCAATCTCTCCGAGGCGGAGGTGGAAGCGGTTCGTGATGCGGCGATGTATCCCGCGCAGCGTGTGATTGTCTTTCAGACGATCGTTGATACGCGCATCGACCGCATTCAGCGTGTGCTCGCTGATGTCCGTGCGCAGGGCCGTGCCGAAGACGTTCACCAGAACATGGAAGAGATCGCCAGCGTCGTGAATGAGCTGGAAGACAACATCGACGAGTACGCACCGGCGCACAAAGACCTGCGAAAGGCGCTGCCCAAGCTGTTAACGGCAACGGACCGCTGGTCCAGCATTTTGAAGCAGCCTCCAGACAACGCGCAATACAAAGTCACGCGGCAGCTTGCGCTGGAAGCCGTGGCGGACCTGAAAGATGTGGCGGCCAAGCTACTGCCGGAGCAGCAGAAATACTTCAAGGAACATCCTCCATCGAAGGAGCAGGAGACTGACTCGTCCGAGATGCCGAAGCCGCGTTAAGCTTCTGCTGAGTGGAAGCCTGATCCACTGCGGGTCGCCTTCTCTCTGCAAGTCGACCCTATCCCGCTACACTGAGAGCAGTGGTCGCTTCCCCTGAATTGCAACTGATTTTTGCGCGCGCCTATCGCGAGCTTCGTCCACGTGCGCCCATGCCGCCCCTCGATGTACGATTCCGGCGTTTTGTCTCCCTCAACACCACAATCCGCCTTCGGGAGGGGCAGCTGCTGGTGCGGCTCTCCGACCTGCTGCAGGCCGCGCCGGAAAGCGTGCTTGAGGCAATTGCGCACATTTTGCTGGCCAAGCTCTATCGCAAGCCGGTGGGCCGCGCACAGGCAGACCGTTACCGCCGCTACACCGGCAGTGAAGCCGTAAGCCGCCAGACGGAGCACACACGTCAACTGCGGGGGCGCAAGCAGATCACCACCGCGCAAGGCCAGACCTACGACCTGAATGAGGTCTTTGAAGCCGTCAATGTACGCTTCTTTCACGGTCTGCTGGGCCGGCCGGTGCTGACCTGGAGCGGCCAGGAGGCACGCCGGCTGCTGGGCCACTACGACGCCGCACACAACACCATCATGGTCAGCCGCGTCTTTGACCGGCCAGGCGTGCCACGCTACGCCATCGAGTACCTGATGTACCACGAGATGCTGCACCTGAAATATCCCGTGAAGGTGCGCGGCGGACGGCGCTGCATCCACTCGCGCGAGTTTCAGGCAGAGGAGCGTCTCTTTCCAGAGCTGGAGAGCGCCAAGGCTTTCCTGAAGCGGTTGTAAGCAATTCGCCTCAAGCGAAGACCTCAAGCAGAGGCCAAGTCTCCTTCGGATTGCAGCGATGAGTGCCTTGTCGGAACTGTCCTGCTGAGGCGGCTATGCGGAGCGTTGCACCGTCTCAAGGCCGATCTCTTCCCTGCGCCATCGCGCGAACGCGATCAACGCGCCGCCGACGACACAGGTGAGCAGCGCCGCGACCTGGGCATTGCTCAGGCCGAAGTAGATCTTCTCGTTGCGGCGGATGAACTCTACAAGAAAGCGGCCCACTCCACTGAGCAACAGGTACTCGCCAGTAAGTTGGCCGAGCGGCAATCGTCTGCCGCCGCCGCGCTTCCACAGGTACCAGCCGAGTGCCAGACCGAAGAGCAGTTCGTAGACCGGCGTCGGTTCTACCAGCAGGCCGGGCGGGTTGGGCTGCGGCGGGTCGAGCGCGCTGTCCTTGATGTGCACGCCCCACCAGTGAGTCGTATTGACGCCATAATCCCCGTCACCGGAGGTCAGGCAGCCGATACGCCCGATGCCGTAGCCGATGGCCGCCGCCGGTGCCGCAAGATCGAGCATGCGTACGGAGCCGATCTTGAGCGAACGGCCCTGCCACATGAGCGCCGCAATGCCGAAGAGCAGGCCGCCAAACCAGGCAAAGCCCGCCTGAAACCAGTGCAGGAAGTTGATGGCAATCTCCAGAGGATGCGAGAGGCCCGGCTGCACGATGCCGCGCAGGCCCATGCCGAAGCGCACCGGATCCTGCAGTTCATGCCAGACCTTGGCTCCCAGTACACCGGCAATCATCACCGTAGCCACGATCACGATCGCATCAGCAGAAATCACATTGCGCCGCATGTTCATTTGCAGAACAGCAGTCGCAGCCACCGCGCCCAGCCACATCAGGATGCCGAAGGTGCCGAGTTGAAACGAGCCGAAGTGCAGATACGGGTACATGTGCCTGACCGAGTATACGGCGCTGGTGCTGGAGCTTCGCGGCGCTCGGACTGCCGGAAGAAATGCAGGTTGCGAGTGCGGCGCACGCATTTAGGCTAGAGGGCATGTCCAGCGCCGCCGCCGCCCCCGTCTTTGTGCCTGCCTCTTCCTGTGAAGTGCTCTTTTCTGAAGAGCAGATCCGCCATCGTGTCCGCGAGCTCGGCGCGCAGATCTCCGCGGACTACCGCGGTGAGAGCATCGTGCTGGTGGGTGTGCTGAAGGGTGCGGCCATCTTTCTCTCTGACCTGGCGCGTGCCATTGAGGTCGATAACACCTTCGACTTTGTCGCGGTATCCAGCTATGGCAAGGGCAAAACGACCACCGGTGCGGTGAAGCTGATCAAGGACCTGGACACGCCCATCGAAGGCAAGCATGTGATTGTGGTGGAGGACATCCTGGACACCGGCCTGACCCTGAGCTACCTGCGCAAGCTGATGCTGCAGCACAAGCCCGCCAGCCTGAAAATCGCCACCTGCCTAGACAAGCCCGAG
Source organism: uncultured Terriglobus sp. (assembly GCA_964246215.1). Lineage (GTDB taxonomy): Bacteria > Acidobacteriota > Terriglobia > Terriglobales > Acidobacteriaceae > Terriglobus. The sequence continues at coordinate 23,983 of CAXTPQ010000038.1, forward strand.
CGCCGCCTTGTCCCGATTGAGGCGGATTACGTCGGCTTTTCCATCCCGAACCGCTTCGTAATCGGCTACGGCATGGATTATGCCGAAAAGTACCGGAATGTTGTGGACATCCGGCTCTTCCCCGAAGATCTGGCGGTGTAGGCTTTGCAAATGGACCGGCGCGGCTTTCTGAAGGACTCATCCCTGGCCGGTGCGGCCGCGCTGCTTGCACCCGGCTGGCATGCTGCAATGGCTTTGCCACCTGCCATGGCTCGAGTCTTTGTCACGCATGATGACAAACGGCACCAACCTGCCAAGCCGGTCTCGTTCTCAGCGCAGCCCGCGCCCTCTGACCTGAGCGAGGGCATTGTTATCGACACATCGCAGCGCTTTCAGTCCATCCTCGGCTTTGGCGCGGCCTTCACCGACGGCAGTTGCTACACGCTCAGCCAGATGCCGGTGAACGGCCGGCAGTCGCTGATGCGCGAGCTGTTTTCGCCGGCGGAGATGAACCTGAGCGTTGGCCGCTGCTGTGTGGGTGCCAGCGACTACTCGCGCAATCTTTTCAGTTACGACGATGCGGCAGGCGACAGTGCCATGCAGCATTTCTCCACCGCGCATGACGATGCGTACATCCTGCCGGTTCTGCGCGAAGCGCGTGCGCTGCAGCCGTCGCTCTTTCTGCTGAGCAGCACGTGGAGTCCGCCCGGCTGGATGAAGATGTACGGCAGCATGCTGGGCGGCTTTATGAGCGGCAGGCACTTGCAGGATTACGCCATGTACTATGCGGCTTTCCTGGAGAGCTACCGGGCAAAGGGCGTGCCGATCCAGGCGCTCACCACCGGCAATGAGGTGGAGGTGGGCCAGCAGGAGGGCTCCATGCCGGCGACCTATTGGACCGCAGAGATGGAAGCGGACTTCATCCGCGATCACCTCGGCCCATTGTTGCGGCAGCGCAAACTCGATACGAAAATTTGGCTGCTGGACCACAACTACGACCTGTGGAAGCGCGTGCTCTGGCAACTGAACGATCCGGGGCTCCGCAAATATGTGGACGGCATCGCCTGGCATGGTTACGTGGGCACGCCGGACATGGTGAGCCGCGTGCACGGCCAGCACCCGGAGGTGCCGATGTACTGGACCGAAGGCGGCCCCGACTACCCCAATCCCGCGTATGAAACGGAATGGACGCGCTGGGGCAACACCTTTACCGATGCGCTGGCGAACTGGTGCCGGTGCATCATCGGTTGGAATTATGCGCTGGACAAGCAGGGCCGCCCCAACATCGGACCGTTTCAGTGTGCGGGCATGGTCACCGTCGACTCCGGCAACGTCACCCGCAGCGGCCAGTACTGGGCGATGCGCCACTTTTCGCAGCACCTGCGGCGCGATGCGGTGCGCGTCGCTTCGCACTCCGATGCGACCGATCTGCGGCATGTCGCATTTGCACAGCCGGATGGATCCATTGTCCTGGTGCTGACGAACAGTGGCGGTGAGCGCTCGATGAGCCTATCGATTCAGGGGCAAACCGGTCATGTGGCCATACCGGCAAACAGCATGGTCACGCTAACGAGCACCATGGCCTGAGCCGATTGCATCTGACTTGGAGAGAAAGAGTACTTCGCCTCTTCTTCGCTTAGAATGGAAGGTGCCATGGCCTCGTTGACGGTGCAGCAGAAGCTCGAGATTCTGGCCGACGCGGCCAAGTACGATGCCTCCTGCGCCAGCTCCGGAACTACGCGCAAAGGCAACGGCAAAGGGATCGGCAACTCCACGGGCGAGGGCATCTGCCACTCGTACACGCCCGATGGCCGCTGCATCTCGCTGCTGAAACTGCTGCTCACCAACTACTGCACCTACGACTGCGTCTTCTGCGTTAACCGCGTGTCGAGCGACATCCGCCGCGCGCGCTTTACGCCGGAAGAGGTCGTCAATCTCACGCTTGACTTCTACAAGCGCAACTACATTGAAGGGCTTTTTCTCTCGTCGGGCATCATCCAGTCGCCCGATTACACGATGGAGCAGCTCATTCAGGTCGCGAAGACACTGCGCACTGTTCACCACTTCGGTGGGTATATCCACATCAAGGCGATCCCCGGCTGCGCGCAACGGCTGATTGACGAAGTGGGGCTGTATGCCGACCGCCTGAGCGCCAACATCGAGTTACCCACGCAGAGTGATCTTGTGCAGCTTGCGCCGGAAAAGAAGTCCTCCGTCATTGAAAGCACGATGGGTCAGATCCATGACCGCAAGGCCGAAAGTGACGAGGACCGGATCAAGGCCGGCACGATCAGCAGCATCGCACGCGCTGCTGTGCCGAAGTTTGCGCCCGCCGGCCAGAGCACGCAGATGGTGATCGGTGCCACGCCCTCGACCGACCGCCAGATCATTGAGCGCGCCAGCACGCTTTACACCAGCTACAAGCTGCGGCGCGTGTATTACACCGGCTTCTCTCCCTATCCCGAGGCGGACACACGGCTGCCGCTGCAGGCGTCACCCATGGTGCGCGAACACCGGCTTTACCAGGCCGACTGGCTAATGCGTCACTACGGCTTTCAAGCGGACGAGATCACCACGCCCGACAAGCCGGAGCTTGACCTTGCGATTGATCCAAAGCTCGCGTGGGCGCGGCGGCACCCTGAGTTCTTTCCCATCGATGTGAACGTAGCTGCGCGTGAGGTGCTGCTGCGTGTGCCCGGCCTGGGCTATGCCAATGTCGATCGCATTCTGCGCATCCGGCGCTATCACCGGCTCGCGCTGGAGGACCTGCGCAAGCTGCACGTGCGGCTGAAAGACGCCGTCGATTATCTGATCACGGCGGATCACGTGCCCGCAGCCACGATCAAGCTCTTCGATGAGACTGTCGAAGACGAAACGCGTCTTGCCGCGGCGGCGATCAAGGAAGTGCCTAAGCTACAGGTCACCGCTCTCCCACGCAAGGCAGTGCAGATCCCGCTTTTCGCTGAGGCCGCGCACTCCGCCGTAACAGGCGTGCTATGAGCAGCTTTCCCGCGCCGGCAGTCACACGCATTCCGGTGCCGCCGAGCTTCGACGTCTGGCGTAACCGCGCGCGAGCCGCTCTGCTGCGCGGCATCGAGCCGGATCGCATCGACTTCGCAGATGACACTGTTCCTGCGGCGGACGACCTTTTCGGTACCTTGCGAACCGATGAGACTCTGCTCTCTGGACCTTCCGCGGAAATGTCGCAACTCCGGCCGCATGTGCCGAAGGCTTTTCTGGACCGGGCGCAGATGGCCGGCTACCACCGCGACCCGGCACGCTGGAACCTGCTCTATCGCCTGCTATGGCGGCTGCAAAGCAATCGTGACCTGATGCGCATGGAAGTGGACCATGACGTGAGCGCCATGCTGCGTCTGGTGCAGCAGATCAAACGCGACGAACACAAAATGCATGCTTTTGTGCGCTTCCGCCGCGTAGCGGATGAGGCGGGCGAACAGTTCATCTCCTGGTACGAGCCGGCGCACCGCATCCTGGAACTTGCCGCGCCGTTCTTTGCGGAGCGATTCGCCATCATGCGCTGGTCGATCCTGACTCCGGATGGTTCGGTGTACTGGGATCCCGCCGTGGCCAGGCTGCAGTACGGCCCCGCGCTCGACCGCACGCACGCACCGGCTGACGACGAGTTGGAAATGCTTTGGAAGAGCTATTACAGCAGCATCTTCAACCCGGCGCGGCTCAACCCGGAGGTGATGCGCAGTCATATGCCACTGAAGTACTGGGGCAACCTGCCGGAGGTGGAGTTGCTTCCTTCTTTACTGCAGTCCGCAACCGGGAGAGTGTCCAGCATGGTCGCCAAACAGAGTGCAAAGCCGAGCGCGGCACCCTTTGTTCCAGAACTTCACGTGCTGCCCGCCATCGCGGAAGCATTGCCCGCCTGCCGCGGTTGCGATCTGTACGAGCACGCCACGCAGGTGGTGCCTGGGCGTGGCCCCGTGCAGGCCGACCTGGTGCTGGTGGGCGAGCAGCCCGGTGACCAGGAAGACCGCCGTGGCGAACCGTTCGTCGGACCGGCGGGCGGCGTGCTTCGCAAGGCGCTGGCCGAGGTTGGCCTGGCACCCGAATCCGTCTACATGACCAACGCGGTAAAGCACTTCAAGTTTGTGCAGCGCGGCAAGCTCCGCCTGCACCAGAGCCCGCGCACAAGCGAGATCATGGCCTGTCGGCCGTGGCTGATGGCCGAGCTGGACGCGCTGAAGCCGAAGCTGGTGGTGTGCCTGGGCGCGTCCGCCTCCAAGTCGCTGCTGGGCGGCACCTTCGCGCTCATGCGCGACCGCGGCAAGCTGCTCTCCACCAGCTTTACCGACCACATCATGGCGACGCTGCACCCGTCGGCGGTACTGCGCGGCAAGGATGATGAGACGCGCGAGATGCTCTATCGCCAGATGCGCGATGACCTGCGGATTGCCTGCGAGTTCGTCCGGGCCGCCTGAACTTTATATGCGTCAAGTCAGGACAGGGCCGGGCTGCCTCCGCTTCGCGCGTCTCGCATCAGACTGCATAGCGGAGGAGGACGCCAAGTGATTCGCACCATTGACGACCTGGAAGGCCCCGCGGGCAAGCTGGAAGCCCTGCTGAACGAAGGCCTGGACACGGCAGACTATGCGGCGCTCATCTGCCACCCGCATCCTCCCTCGGGTGGCACCATGCACACGCGCGTGGTCTACCAGACGATGAAGGTGTTTGAGTCGCTTGGCGTCCCCACGCTCCGATTTAACTTCCGTGGTGTGGGCCTGAGCGCCGGTGCGTACGATGACGGCAAAGGCGAGGTGGACGACACACGCGCGGCACTAGACTGGATTGATCGCACCCTGACTCTGCCCATTTTGCTGGCGGGCTTTTCATTTGGAGCAAACGTCAGCTGGCGGGCAGGATGCGGGGACGAGCGAGTATCCGGGTTGATCGGCCTGGGCATGCCATTGCAAGCCGCGGGCCGCGAGTATCGCTATGACTTCCTGCGCAACTGCACACATCCCAAGCTGCTGGTAACAGGTGCCAGGGATCCCTTCGCGCCTCGCCAGCAGATGGAACGTATCTTCGCCGACGCACCTGAGCCAAAGGAGATGCACTGGGTTGCAGGCGCGGAGCACTTCTTCATGGGCGTGCCCGAATCGCCTTCCCCCAAGCTGCCGCAGATGCAGCTTGCCATCCGCAATTGGCTGGAACGGAAATTTGGGCTGGTAAGCACGGCCAGCGCTGTTGCGAGCATGCTGTAATGCGATTTCCGCGTATATGCAGAGAATATATTGAGCAGCTCAGCCGCCGAGAATGCTTTACGCGGCCTCAGCCGCCAAGATAGAACAATGTTCGTTGACATTGCGGCTTCAGCCGCCGAGATAGCTAACAGAGTCTGTAGGACTGCGGCTTCAGCCGCTGAGATTCCGAATCCCGGCGGCTAAAGCTGCAGTCGATCACTCATGGCTATCCCGGCAGCTAAAACCGCGGTTGCTAAGGAATTCCTCGGCTGTTGCAGCGGCTGAGGCCAACTCCTTCTCACTTCTACATCTGGCGAACATGGGGCTAACGATTGCACTTTGCATTCCCGTAATTGCAGCCGTTTACTTTGCATGCTCCGCATCGAGCGCCAGATTCAGCTCCAGGACATTCACCCTGGGTTCGCCCAGCAGGCCGAGCTGCCGCTGCTGCACATGGGCACGCACCATGGCTTCCACATTGGCCACGGCCAGCTTGCGTTCCTGTGCCACGCGAGCCACCTGATACAGCGCCGCCGCCGGCGTGATGTCCGGGTCCAGGCCCGATCCCGATGCGGTCACCAGGTCCACCGGCACGGGCGACTTGCCGTCCGCTTCGGACTTGACGCTCGCATCAACGCGATCGATCAGCGGTTTGCCGGACGGCCCGAAGTTCGATCCGCTGGACGCCTGCGCGTCGTAGCCGGCGCCCGCCGCGGAGGGCCGGCTGTGGAAGTACCCCGGCCCGGTAAAGGGCTGGCCGATGATCCGCGAACCGGTAAGTTCGCCGTTGCGCGTGATGAGCTGGCCGTCGGCCTTGTCATGAAAAAGCACGCGCGCCAGACCTGTGATCACCAGCGGGTAAACAAGGCCCAGCAGCACCGCCGTAATCGCTGTATATAGGCATGCTGTAACAATTTGCTTCTTCATAACGCCTCTGTCTCTCTGCTCAAGTGCCTACGCCAGGTGGACGGCGGTGATGATCATGTCGATCAGCTTGATCCCGATGAACGGCACGATGATGCCGCCCAGGCCGTAGATCAGCAGATTGCGCTGCAGCAACGCCGCCGCGGAAAGGGGCCGGTAGGTGACGCCGCGCAACGCAAGCGGGATCAGGCCGACGATGATGAGCGCGTTGAAGATGATGGCCGACAGCACCGCCGACTCCGAGTTGTGCAGACGCATGATATTGAGCGACTGCAGCACCGGAAACACTCCCGCAAACATGGCCGGGATGATGGCGAAATACTTCGCCACGTCATTGGCGATGGAAAAGGTCGTCAGTGCTCCGCGGGTCATCAGCAGCTGCTTGCCAATGGCCACAATCTCGATGAGCTTGGTCGGGTTTGAATCCAAATCGACCATGTTGCCGGCTTCCTTGGCGGCCTGCGTGCCGCTGTTCATGGCGACGCCTACGTCGGCCTGGGCCAGCGCGGGTGCGTCGTTGGTGCCGTCGCCAGTCATGGCCACCAGCTTGCCTTCGGCCTGCTCGCGCTTGATCAGGTCCATCTTGTCCTTGGGCTTGGCTTCCGCGAGAAAGTCGTCCACGCCGGCCTCCCGCGCGATGGCGGCCGCGGTCAGCGGGTTGTCACCCGTAATCATGACGGTGCGGATGCCCATGGCGCGCAGCTGGTCGAAGCGCTCCTTCATGCCGCCCTTCACCACGTCTTTCAGATGGATCACACCGAGCGCCTTCCCGTTCTCGGCCACCACCAGCGGCGTGCCGCCGCTGTTCGAGACCTTATCGACGGCGGCGCGCACCTCATCCGGCAGGCGCGACCCGTGCTCTTCCAGGTGACGTGCCAGCGCATCCACCGCGCCCTTGCGGATGCTGCGGCCATCCACCTCGATGCCGCTCATGCGGGTGGTGGCGCTGAACGGGACGAACTCAGCGTTCATCTGGCCAAGTTCCCGGCCGCGCAGGTTGTACTGCTCTTTAGCCAGCACCACGATGGAGCGGCCCTCTGGCGTTTCGTCCGGCAGGGACGAAAGCTGCGCTGCGTCGGCAAGCTGGTCGGCGGTCACGCCCGGTGCGGGAAGGAACTCCGAGGCCTGCCGGTTGCCGATGGTGATGGTGCCGGTCTTGTCGAGCAGCAGCGTGTTCACATCGCCGGCGGCTTCCACCGCGCGTCCGCTGGTGGCCAGCACATTGTGCTGCACGAGCCGATCCATGCCTGCGATGCCGATGGCAGAAAGCAGGCCGCCGATGGTCGTCGGAATCAGGCAAACCAGCAATGAAATGAGTACAAAGACGGTCTGCGGCGCGCCGGAATACTGTGCGAACGGCTGCAACGTGACCACCGCCAGCAGGAAGATGATGGTCAGTCCTGCGAGCAGGATGTTCAGGGC
>CAXTPQ010000039.1:0-5087 GCA_964246215.1 uncultured Terriglobus sp.
TCGCTGCAGGCTTGCGCGACTAAAGCTTGCAGCGACTGTTTCGAACGACACAGATCAGTGTGCGCTAGTGAGCGCAACAGGCGTCGCCGCGCATAGCTCCCCGGCCCGCTCGAATAAGAAACGGCACAAGGACCAGACCGGCGACGGCGTCAGCCCATCCAATGTGGAAGACCGACCGGATCAGCAGACCGGACAAGACGATGCCCGCCTGGATGGCGCAGAAATTCGTCTGGTCGGCATCGGTCATCATGGCGCGGCTATTCAGGCCGCGGGCGACCTTTCGCTTGGCGCGCGTCAGGATCGGCATGGACACAAGCGCGGCCAGGGTGATGGCAATGCCGGTCCACCCGGGCGACTTCTCTCCACCCAGACGCAACTCCAGCACCGACTCCACCAGCACGTAGGCCGCAAGCGCGAAGAGGCAGATGGAAGCAATCTTTAGGCTGATCTTTTCGGCGCGATGGCGCGCGTGGTGATTCAGCTCATGGGTCATGCGCCAGTAGAGCGCCGCGCCGGAGAGCATTTCAATGCAGCTGTCCCAGCCGAATCCGGCCAGGGAGACGCTGTGCTCGCGATAGGCTCCCGCAAGCGCCACCGCGGCTTCAAAAGCGGCCCAGCAGACGGTGAAAACTTCCAACTGGCGGCCACGCCTGGCAAGCGCTGCGCGCTCGTCCTCGCGGAGAGGAACAACGGCCGGCGCTATCAACGTGTTGCTCACCACATTCAGCATATACGCGCCTGCACTTAGGATGAAGCACAGGCACTCTTTGTCGCGGATGCGGTGCAGAATTTCTGCAGGATGCTAGGAAATCCGCCGCTTCCATGGCACAATAGAAAGGTTGATCTGAGCGGGTGCGACGCGTGGCTGAGCCTTGCGTTGCCATGAGTTGAGCGGGGCCGGGATTCAGGCGCTGACGAGCAGGCTCGAAGAGCTCAAAAGACACGTCAAGAGGAGATCCGTCATGGCAAAGGTATGCCCCATCACCGGCAAACGGCCGATGTCCGGCAACAAGGTGTCGCACGCGAACAATAAAACGCGTCGCCGCTGGGAGCCGAATTTGCAGTGGAAGCGCATCTGGGTTCCGAGTGAAAAGAAGTTCGTGCGCATGCGCGTGAGCGCGCGCGGCCTGCGCACCATCAACAAGCTCGGCGTGGAAACGGCCCTGCTGCAGGCGAAGGGATAACTCATGCGGACCATCATCAAGCTCGTCTCCTCCGCCGGCACCGGCCACTTCTACACCACCACCAAGAACCCGAAGACCACCTCCGGCAAGCTGGAAATGAAAAAGTACGATCCGGTCGTGCGCAAGCACGTCCCCTACCGCGAAGCCAAGATTTAGCAATGCCCCCGGTACGAAATGAAAGCCGCCCAGCATGGGCGGCTTTCTCTTTTTCTCGCCTCCGGCATGATTGCTACCGACAATGCGACATCGCAGGACTAATTGGCGGCTTTATCAAAGGCCGATGCTGCCTCTGATGAGAAATAATCGCCTGTTTCCAAATCCTGTAGAAGAGTCGGGTGAACCGGGCTCCAACGCAGCAATTCGCGCGTGTAAGCACTGGAAACAGGTGAATCGGCAGCAAAGGCCTTTGCGAAAAAGGCATTTTGGAAATGTTCTACAGCCTTGTTTCCAGGTATGGAGATTGTCGAGATGTTGAGTATTCGGCCGATCAGATGCGCGATGGTCTGGAAAGTGACGCCGCTCTCCCCTGCACCGTGCAATACGCTCCCTGCCGGGGCCTGTTCGACGGCAAGTCGGTAGAGGGTAGCAGCATCCTGACGGTGGACTGCGGGCCAGCGGTTCGCGCCATCAGCTATGTAAGCGGAGATGCCGGTTCGCCGCGCGGCGGAGACCAGGAATGGAATGAAGCCATAGTCACCCGGTCCATGCACCGTGGGAGCTAGCCGCAGGATGATGGCACGAACTCCCTTTTTGGCAAATCCTAGACACGCCTGCTCTCCCGGTATCCTCAAACTCCCGAGCGACTGCAGGTCTGGCGCATCCCGTTCCGTTGCCACTTTTCCTGTCATCATGACTAGTGTTCCGGAAGTGACCACCAAGGGTTTACCAGAGCCGGTCAGTACCTTGCCCATTGTTTCAATAGCTGCGCAGTCGCGCCGCGTCATGCTTGCCGGGTCTGAGAAGTCACCGCCGAACGCCATGTGAATCACACCATCAGCAGCTCGCGCGCCTTCCGCCAACACCTGCAGGTCGTCAAGCGAACCGTGAAGTGTCTGCGCTCCAAGCCCGGCCAGCCTATTAATTGATCTTTCCGAACGCGCCAAGCCTGTAACCGTGTGGCCATTTGCGATCAGTTCAGAAACGATTGCGGGGCCAGTTTGACCGGAGCCGCCAGTGACGAAAATGTGCATGTACAGCCTCCACAAACCAAACTATGGTGCATACGCAGTACGATCAATGCTGCACCGTTCAGAGAATCGTCGCGTGCGTACAGGACTATGGACCCACTATCCGACATCCTCTCCCTCGTGCAGCCCAGTACCTTTGCCACGGGCGGGCTAAGTGCTGGTAGCGACTGGGGAGTCCATTTCCCGGCACACGGGATGATCAAGTGCTACAGCGTCGTCAGGGGAGAGTGCTGGCTTGCCGTGGAGAATGTTGCGGAGCCGGTCCGATTGCAGACAGGAAGCTGCCTGCTCCTTCCGCGAGGTTGGCCGTTTAGTCTTTCCAGTGAACTTTCGCAGCCGCTGAAGTCATGGGGGATACTTTCACAGCAGAAGCGGTATAACGGCATCCTGCCGTTGACCCCTGGCGATGATTTCCTGATCCTCGGTAGTCACTTCCGACTAGACGGAGACACCTGCTTTCTATTGGATGCCTTGCCTCCAGTTGTCCTGCTGGAAAGCAAAGCACAACAGGAATCGCTGCGGTGGGCGGTGGACCGGCTGCTGCGCGAAATGCGTGACCCTCAGCCGGGAAGCACCCTGATCGCACAGCAGGTTGCCTACATGATGCTCGTCGAAGCACTCCGCCTGCATGCGGCAGAAAACATTGGAAAAGATCCAGGATGGCTCTATGCGCTTGCAGATGTACGCTTGCGTGCGGCGCTGTCTTCCATACATCGAGAACCAGCGCGAGCATGGACCTTAGCAGCTTTGGCCCACGCCGCAGGTATGTCGCGGACGGCCTTTGCGCAGCTCTTCAAGGAGAAGGTCGGCAAGTCGCCCATAGGGTACCTGACGCACTGGCGCATGACTGTAGCCGCGAAGCGGCTCAAAGAACCCAATGGGTCCATCTCTTCTGTCGCGTCTGCAGTCGGTTACAAGTCCGAGAGTGCTTTCAGCGCAGCGTTTAGACGAGACAAGGGCAATTCTCCCCGGGAGCACATTCGCGCTACGACTTGATTAGTCCTCAGAAACGCCGTTCTCGGAAGCAATGCCCAAAGCGCCATCGATCACTCCGCCAGCACAGCCTTGCTCAGATTGCGCGGCCGATCCACATCGATCCCATTCCGAACCGCCACAAAGTAAGCCAGCATCTGCAGTGGCACCACCTCCGCAAGGGGCAGCAGATGCTCCGAAAGCGGATCGACGCCGATCGTGTGCGTGCTCAAATCCGCAATGGCTGCGTCTCCGGTATTCGCAATGGCCAGCACGGTCGCGCCCTGCGTCTTCATGCCTTCCAGCAGCGCCAGTGTGCTCTGGTAGCGGCGCACGGAATCCTCATCGCGGTCGTCTCTGGTGGCGATCACCACCAGCGGCACCTCCGGTGAGACGAGCGCGTTCGGACCGTGCCGCAGCTCGCCGGTGGGGTAGCCTTCCGCGTGCAGATACGACGATTCCTTCAGCTTGAGCGCGCCTTCCCGCGCCATGGGGTAGTGAATGCCACGGCCCAGAAAGAGCAGTGTCTTGGCCCGGCTGTAGAACGGGGCAAGCGCCTCAATCTCCTGCTCCCACCCCGCAAGTTGGCGGGCTAAACTCTCCGGCACCTCTGCCAGTTCTGTCAGCCGTTCAGCCGCTTGCCCGTCAGTCAGCGTGCCGCGCTGGAGACCGGCGGCAATCGCGATTAGATGCAGCATCGCCAGTTGCGCGGTAAAGCTCTTGGTCGCGGGCACGGCAATCTCGCGCCCGGCCAGGGTAGGCAGGCTCACATCCGCTTCCCGCGCCATGGTCGATCCAGGCACATTGGTGATGGCCACGGTCACGTGTCCACGCTGGCGTGCGGCACGCAGAGCGGAGAGCGTGTCCGCCGTCTCACCGGATTGTGAAATCGCCAGCACGGCGGCCTGCTTGCGTGCAGTCGCGGGACGCAGGGCATATTCGCTGGCGTACTCCACATCCACCGGCATGCCTGCCAGATCTTCGATGGCAATCTCGCCGGTCAACCCGGCATGCCGGCTGGAGCCGCTGGCGACAACGATCATATCCGGAGGCGCGAGGATAGGCCGCATCGCCTCGGTAAAGCCGGCACGCAGTGCTATTGCTTCCGCGTAGTGCGCGATGGTGCGGCGCAGCGACTCGGGCTGCTCATAAATCTCCGCTAGCATGGCATGCGGCCATGCGCGGTTCACGGCAGAGCTTGGATTCATAGTGGAAAGTGTACGGCGTTGGAAGCGTAAATGGTGGTGATCGCATCTTAGCCTTACAGATAAGCGGCGCGCATGCGGATCGGTACACAGCTGGCGCTCTGGAGGCCTCAAAATGATTCGACGGCGAACGGCACCCCTGCTCAGCATCGGCTTTAGCGCAGCACTGCTGTGCTCGGCCTGTAACAAGTCTCAACCACCCGCGCCGCAATCGACAAACACTCCCGCCGCTCCCAACGGTCAGCCGACCGTGGCCAGTGCACCTCCGGGAACACCCAATGCCGTACCACCGGCTGCGACCACTCCGCTCACTCCGGCCCCGGGTGCCGCAGCCGCGCCAGTAAGCGGTGCAACATCCCCCACCGCGGCAGCACCTCCAACAGCAGGATCGGCGACCGGCACAGGTGTTTCAGCGGACCGCGCAGCGGCTCCAGCTCCGGCTCCGTCGCTGGTCGTACCGGCGGGCACACGGGTCACCATTCGTACCACTGAGACACTGTCCACCAAGACCAGCGACGTTGGCCAGGGCTTTACCGGTG
>CAXTPQ010000039.1:5187-22692 GCA_964246215.1 uncultured Terriglobus sp.
ACCACTGAGACACTGTCCACCAAGACCAGCGACGTTGGCCAGGGCTTTACCGGTGTGCTGAACAACTCCATTATCGTGCGTGGTGGAACGGCATTCGCGCGCGGTGCGGCTGTCCGGGGGGAGGTCACCTCCGCCAAGGGCCGTGGCCGGTTCAAGGGTGCCGGTGTGCTTGGGATCACGCTCACCTCCATCGGCGGACATACCGTGCAGACCAGTGAATTCGTCGCAAGCCAAAAGGGCCGCGGCAAGCGCACAGCGGGCTTCATCGGCGGTGGTGGCGGCGTGGGTGCATTGATTGGCGGCCTGGCTGGCGGCGGCAAGGGTGCGCTGATCGGTGGGCTGGCCGGTGCCGGCGCGGGAACGGCAGCGGGCGGGCTCACGGGTCAGCGCGATGTGTCGATTCCGGCGGAGAGCGTTGTCTCTTTCACCACGCGTTCCTCGATCCGGGTCCGCTAAGAACGGGTTATTCGGCCTGGTCCGACCTACATACCCGGAACAAACGGAAAGGCCACGCAAATTGCGTGGCCTTTTCCTTGTTTCGAATGTTTGTCCCAAAACTTCCTAGAACTTGAGATTCGAGCATGACGCTCTCCTCAATAGTCGATTAGAAAGTCACCCTCGCTCATAATCTGGGTTTCCCCGTCCGCGTCGCCCAGCCAGATGTTAAAGCCGAGGCCGACAACGTCGATGTGGGTCGAGGACTTCCACGGCGCACCGGTGTGCGCACCGTACGGATCTCCAAAAGCGATATGGATGCCGGGGAACTTCTCGTCCTGCAGGATGTTCCCGATGACCCGGTCCACGCCGATGTTGGTGCCGATGGCGAACTCTCCTACCCGGTCGGAGTTCTTGTCGGTGTGGGTGTAGGCCCAGAAATCCTGCTCCAGCTGTTTGTTGTCGCAAGAGATGCGTTTGATGCGGTTGCCCTCGATCGCAATGGAGAGCGGCGTCCTGCGCAGAATGCCGTAGCGGGCACACAGGAAATCGCCGACGACACCGTCCACCACAAAGACCCCGTTGACCTCCTCGGGCGCGGTAAAGCACTCACCACCGGGCAGATTGCCCCACTTTTCGGTAGAGATGATGCCGCTCGTCTTGAACCACTTGTACTCGGAATTCAGTGTGGCGTGGATGTCCGTGCCGGCCGCAGTAGTGGCGCGCACATAGGTCGCTTTGCGGACCCGGTCCAGCACGGCCTGGCTCAGGCGGTCGACCTCGGTGAAGTCCGCGCGCATGCCCTGCACCATGATCTCCGGTGTGATGTTCACCATATGGGCATGACGCATGCGCCGGCGGTTTACCACGTCGGTCATCTGCATGCGGCTGCGCAGCTCATTGGGCTGAACCTCCACTGCGAAGATGCTTACCTGCGAAGACTCCATGTCCTCCAGCACGCCACGCGGCATTTCGGTCAGGGGACGCGGCGCAAGTTCCTCCAAAACGTAGCCATTCCAGTGGCAGCCGATGCGGTCCAGTTCCACGGCGATGGCCGCAGCCACCTCCATCGTCTTCTCGTCCGTGATCAGGGTTACTTTTTCATCGATCCGCACACGCAGACAGGTGGTCACGGCATTACGCGCGCCCGCCTGAAACGAAGGCGGAAAACTGACAGTGGAAAGTCGGGTGGTGGCGAAAGCTGTCGGCATACTCTTAACTGTTTCTGATGCGTGAATTGCGGGTTGGGCGCACGCCGATTCTCCGTCTCCCGCCGGAAAATCTCTGGAGAAGACCGGACGTGCGATGCCCCACCCTGCCGTAACTCTCTGGCAGGATGGGGCCGCGAACGGGCTAGATTGGCAGGTCAGCCGCGATACAGCTCGTGCGGCACATGCTTCAGCATCTCCATGTGCGCCGCGGTGGGCTTGGTTGGTTCGTTCATCACCTTCAGAAAGGCACTCTGGAAGGCCTTCATTTCGTCGCCGGTGCCGACGGTGACCCGGACGTAGGTCGGCATGATGGGCCAGACACGGCCGATCGCCACCTTTTCCGACAGCATGGCCGCCTGCACTTCCTTGCCCGGCCGGTTCACGTTCACCATAAACATGTTGGCCTGGGCACCGGGAACGTATTTGAAGTTGTGCTTTTCTAGAAAGGCCAGCGTGGTGTCCAGGTTGTCGCGGTTGATCTTGCGGCGCAGCGGCACCAGGTCCTTGTCGGCCAGGCTGGCATGGGCAGCTGCCGCGCTCACCAGAGAAATGCTGCCGATCTGGCGATCGCTCGGCGTTACGGTCTCGAATTTCTGTAGCAGGTCTGGCCGGCCAAATGCGAAGCCGGCTCGAATGCCCGCCATGCCATAAATTTTCGAGAAGGTCCGCAGCACGATGATGTCCTTGTCCTGCCCGACCAGATCGATGACCGATTCCTGGTTGGAGAAGTGGTGATATGCCTCATCGACGATGACGACCGAACCCGCCGGCTTGTTTTTCACCAGCCAAACAATGTCCTCGCGCGGCGTGATGGTACCGGTCGGATTGTTCGGGTTCACGATGTAGTACGCACCCGGGCTCGGGTGGGCAGCCAGCATCGCCTTCACGTCGTACTTGTACGTCGACTTATCCAGCGGAACCGCAAAGGCTTTTGCGTTCATGGTGACGGCCGCACGTGGCCCCTGCTCATAGGTCGGATCACCGTGGACGAGCGGCTTGTCCGGTCCCAAATTGGACATGAGCGCGAGGTCAAGAGGGCCGCCCGAGCCGGGATAGAGGCGGACATACCCCTTCTTCAGCTGAAATTCATCGCTGACCAGCTTAAGCGCCTCACCGGAATGCCAGCGATCGTAGCGACCGCCGCTTGGAGCATATTTGGTAATGGCTTCCAGCGCGGCTGGACAGGGGCCTAGCGGGTTTTCGTTTGCGCTGATGATGACGGTTCCCGGAGCTTCGCGGGGAGCCTCCCAATCATCCGAGGCGCGGCGTGCTGGCGGCTTGCCGCCGGCGGAAGCGGCCTGCACAGCGGCAGCCTGGCCGGCAAACGCGGCGGTGGGCAACGTGACCGCGGCAGAAGCGATGCCTGCGGCGCGCAAAAAGGAACGGCGGGAAACGGCGGAACGGCTACAAAACTTCTGAACATCCATGGTGCCTCTCCTCAGGGGTGGACTGCGGTGGGACAGAAACGGATACACGCCGGCGGCGGCGCAGAAGTGGCGCTGTGAAACGAAAAGCTTGTCCGAGTGAATCAGCAATGCAGACGGCACCGCACTGCGATTTGTTTCAACATACCGCGAATTCCGCGTCTGTGCGCGAATTACTATCCTTTATTTCACAAACAACTCAGCCATCTGAAAACGTCAGGCCGGGCGCACTTTTCAGGAAGGAGATCCATGCCGCTGCTACTTTCCGCAAGCCTCCGGCGAAATCTGCTCGCCCTTGATCATCCGCGCATAAATCGAGGAACTCAGCTTGGGAGTTCGCTTTTGCGTATCGAAATCGACGTAGATCATGCCAAACCGGCCACCGTACCCGCTGAACCATTCCAGATTGTCGTGGCTCGACCATACGTGGTACCCGCGTATGTCCGCACCGGCGGCCATCGCCGCCTTCATTGCTGCCACATGGCTCACCAGGTAACGGCACCGCCGTACATCCCGCACAGCACCATCCACCAGCACATCGTCACCGGGAAAGCCGGCACCGTTCTCTGTAATGAATACCGTGGGATTGCCGTACTCCACCCTGATCCGGTCCAGCAGCGCCCTGAACTGGTCCGGCCGCACCGGTCCGTTGAAGGCTGAATCCATGCCCTCCGGCCGATACGCCGCGGCGGGCTCACCGCTGGTCTCCTGCCGGTAGTACGAAGGCGCGTAGTAGTTCACGCCCAGGTAGTCGAAGTGCGCCGCATGAACTCGCGCCGCATCCCCCGCCTGTACATCGATCTGCATTCCTTTCGCTTGCGCGTAGGAGAGGATGTCCGCCGGGTAGCTTCCCTTGTAGATCGCATCCAGAAACCACCGGTTCAGAATGCCGTCACCGAACTTCGCCGCGGCAACGTCCTGTGGTGGCGCACCGGCAGCCGTCAAAGCGGGGACGAGCGGCAACGCCAGCCCCAGCCTGCCCTTGTAGCCTTTGGCCTGAAAGCTCTCTTTGGCCGCCGCGGACGCAAGAAGGACGTGGTTGTACGTCTTGAGGGAAACAGCCAAATGCGCTGTATCCGGGACCAATCGGAGTTCGCCCGGACCACCCGCCAGGCGCTCTTCCGCGGCTGTCTTGATGTCGCGCTCAATCGCCGGCTCGTTCACCAGCACAAACAGGTCCACCTGATCCGCAAAATTGGCGAACACGACCTCTGCATACCGCTTGAACCAATCCACTGAGGCGCGGTTCTCCCAGCCGCCCGCGGCCGCCAGCGATGCCGGCATGTCCCAGTGATACAGAGTCAGCATGGGCTGTATGCCTGCAGCTTTCAAATCCGCAATGAACCGTCGGTAGTGCGTCACTGCAGCCGGGTTCACCGGGCCCAGACCGTCCGGCAGGATCCTCGGCCACGAGATAGAGAAGCGATAGCTCGTCAAACCCATCTGCTTCATCAGGGCAATGTCTTGCAGATATTGCTCACGGTCATAGAAGTTGATCGCCACCTTGCCGGAAATGCCCGGACCGGCCAGATGCTGCTCGTCCAGATAGATGTCCCAGATCGAACGGCCTTTGTTGTCCGCGTCGGAGGCGCCCTCCACCTGGTAAGCAGCCGATGCTGCGCCCCATCGGAAGGCTTCAGGTGATGAGGTTGTCTGCGCAACTGTCAGGTGTTCAGAGAACAACGCGAACACTGCACAAACCAACCATTGGCGCCAATAAGAAGCGGTCATCGGATCTCCCTGAAGAGAATCAGCTTACTCTGCAAAGTACTACAGCCCAGCGCGCGTCTCGCCCGCCATGTAATCCACCACGGCGCGCAGGCTGCCTGTCTCGCGAAAAACACGCAGCTGCCGGTCGGCGCCGCTTCCCTGCTCCATCATGGTGCGGATGTAGCCGACATGCTCACGGCTTCCGAGTTCATCCACGACATCGTCCACAAAGTGCAGGTATTCCTCAATCAGCTCCCGCTCGGGTACCTCCTGCTCCTTGCCAAAGTCGATAAGCTTGCCATCCAGGCCGTACCGCACCGCCCGGAACTTGTTCTCCATCAGCAGCGCGCGGCTGTACTGGCGGAAGTCCACGTTGTTCGCGTGCAGGCAGTGCAGCTTCATCGCCGTGGCCTGGATCAGCGCGGCGATGGCGACAGACTCCTCGGCGCGCATTGGAATGTCGCAGATGCGCACCTCGACCGTGTTGAAGAATGGGTGCGGCCGCACATCCCACCACAGCTTCTTCGCATTGTCGATGGAATTTGTCTTGATAAGCAGGTTGACGTAGTTCTCAAACTCCGAGTAACTGGCAAAGCTGTCCGGCAGGTTGGTGCGCGGAAAGTTCTCAAAAACCTTCGCGCGATAGCTTTTGTAGCCCGTCTCCATGCCGAGCCAGAAGGGAGAGTTGGTGCTGAGCGCCAGGATGTGCGGCAGAAAGTACCGCAGCGAGTTCATGATGCGGATGGCCGCCTCGCGGTCCTCAATGCCCACATGCACATGCAGGCCGAAGATCAAGTTGGACCGCGCCACAAGCTGAAGATCTTCCACCACCTGGGCATACCGGGGATCGTCGTAAATCTCCTGCGAACGCCAGTCGGCGAAGGGGTGCGTGGCTCCCGCGACGAGCACAAGGCCATTCTCCTCGGCCAGCCGGATCATGTTGCGCCGAAGGTCGTAAAGGTCTTCCTGCGCCTCCGTAATATTGCGGCAGACGCGCGTGCCGACCTCAATCACGGACTGGTGCAATTCGGCCTTGACCCGCTCCTCCAGGCGCAGCTTGCCATGCGCCAGCATCTCGGTGGAGACGTGCGAGCGCAGGTCCCGCGTCTCTGGGTCGATCGTCTGGTACTCCTCTTCAATGCCCAGCGAAAACGATGGCCGCATCTGCACCTCCACTGCCTCAGCCCTGCTCATCCGCACAGGGACGAAGTGTGAAAGAGATGCTACAGGATGGGGTGGGGTGGCTTTGCTGGGGACAGCTTCAACATGGGTCAGGGCGTACCGCGGTTGATGCCCTCATACCAGCGCACGGGGCGGACGAAGATCACCAGCTCGCCGGGACGCGGCCTGCCGGGTGCATCGCCGCAATGATTTTCGGCCGCCACACCTTTTGCGGCGATCTCCTGCAGGTTGTAGCCCAGGGCAGGTTCGTTCTCCGGCACTTTGCGGCAGTCGATACGGTCGATGGGTGAAACCAGCACACGGATGGGCAGGCCTACCGGCTCCGGCATCACTGCCACCCCGTGCTTGTCTGTTGCCAGTGCATAGCCGGAGCCGGTCGCGTCGTCGTACCACAGGCGAAGATGCGCATTGGCCAGGGCGCTCCCGTTGCGGCCGTCCACCACGCGCACACGAAAGACGTGTGAGTCCGGCGCAGCATCGGCCGGACTTATGGTTTTCGGAGCTTCTGAGGCGATCGGGGCAGGCGGAACAGGCACGCCGGCGGGGGGCCCGGAGAGCTGGGCTGAGGCATGCAGGCAAGCCATCACGAAAGCGGCAGCACAGGTGAAGCTTCGTCTTGACAACATGGCAAGCCCCGGCCGGCTTGCCGCCACAGAGGCCGCCGTTCTCACTCTTCGCCGTCCTCTGGGTCCGTCTCATCGGCAGCCTGCTTTTTGGCCGCCGCCTTCTTGCCGGGTGCTTTTTTGGCGGCATGTTTTTCCGCGTGCTTTGCCGCATGTTTGCCGGCGTGCTTCTTTGCAGGATGCTTCTTGGCCGCTGCCTTTTTCGGAGCCGCTTTTTTTGCTGCCGTTGCGCCTTCCGTACCGGCCGCCGCACCTGCCAGCTCAGGATGCCCGAGCAGGCCTGTCGAGTTCAGTTCCGGAGCGCTGCCGTCGTTGGCTTCGGCACGCTCCACGGCCAGGCGAGCCACGGCATCCACGATCCAGTGAAAGTTTTCCTCGCCCACGGAGTTGTAGTCCGCGTCCGGCGCGGGATTCATGAAGTCAATGGCATACGGCACACCGTCTTCCACGGCGAACTCGACCGTGTTCAGGTCATAGCCCAGCGCGCGGCAGAGGGCCAGCGCATCGCGCTCCACCCGCTCCAGCAGTGCCGGATCGTAAGTCGGCGGGTTCTTGATGTAACGCTCTTGGTGCGGCCGCGAAGGATCGTACGGCATAATGCGAACTTCCCGCTGGCCGACCACATAGCAGCGGAAGTACTCGCGAAAGTTGACCGCGGCCTGCAGTGTCATGCACTGGTCGCCGCTTTGGTCATAGGCGTGGAAGAAGTCGCCAGGATTGTGGACGTGAAAGACATCGCGCCAGCCACCGCCGTCATGCGGCTTCAGAAAAGCCGGGAATCCGACGTAGTCGAAAACCGATTCCCAGTCGTAGGGAAACTGCTGGTTGCGGAAGGAAATGTCGTTCGTGTCGCGCGGCATGTGCTTGTGCGGCAGAATGACGGTTTTCGGCACAGCCACACCCAGCTTTGCGGCAAGCGCATAATTGAAAAACTTGTCGTCGGCTGACCACCAGAACGGATTGTTGATCACGTCAGTCCCGGTGAGCACCGCGTTCTTCAGGTACGAGCGGTAGAACGGAATATCGTGCGAGATGCGATCGACAATCACGGCATAGCCGGCCGGCACCGCTTCCCTGACCAAACCAATTTCGACAAACTCCGCGTGGATGTCCGGCAGTTCCATGGAATTGATACGGTCAACGAAAGCCTGAGGAAAGGTATTTTCCTGGCCAAAGAGGATGCCGATTTTCTTCACGTTCTTGCTCCTTGCAGTTTTGGATGTGGAAAGTTTAGGTCTCTGAGCCTTCGCTGGGAGACATCACAGCCACCGCGGCGAAAGCATGCGCACTCCCGTGCCAAGACGCCGGTCACAGATACACCTGCTCCATGCGCTGCCACCATGGCCAGTCGTGGCCCGTTCCATCTCCCCACACGTCCAGGCGCACGGGAATGCCTTTCCCACGCATGATGCCGCCCAGCCGCTCATTGTCATTCCAGCACTGGTCATGCACGCCGGTGGCCAACACGTAGGTGTTGCGGCGCATGCGATCCAGCTGCCAGGACTCACCCAGGCTGGGAAGAAAATGCGTGGGCAGCGTGAAGTAAACATCCTGGTCGTAGTGGCCACGCAGAAATGGCGTGATCATGTCGAAGGCACCGCTCATGCTCAGCGCGGCGGAGATGATGTCCGGATGGCGCAGCGCCATGCTGATGGCGTGAAATCCGCCAAACGAGCAGCCCAGCATGGCGACACTCTCTTTCCAGGTGCGGTGGCGGATATGTGGGATGAGTTCGTCCACAATGTAGCGCTCATACTGCAGGTGGCGATCAATGCGCCAGCGTCCGGGCACGTTGCGGGCGTACCACGACTCGCTGTCCACCGAATCCACGCACCAGAGCTGGATCTGGCCGCGGCCGATTTTATCGGACACCGCCTCCACCATGCCGCGATCCTCGTACTCGAAAAAGCGCGCCTGTGATGTGGGGAAGACGATGATGGGAAGGCCCGCGTGCCCAAAGACCAGCCGTTCCATGCGGCGGCCCAGCGCATTCGAATGATCGACGTGGTACTCGCGGTGCAACCTGGCGTGTCTCCCGTGGGCGGCAACTCGGTGCGCCACCCCAGCAGCTTTGCTACCCTGCAAAAAGATCGTATCGCATGATTGCCCCTCCTCAATCCGAGCCGTTGGACCTTCCTGCTCTTCCAGAGAGGGAAAAAACGGCTCCCGGCGGGCTCCTTCGACAATCCGATCCTCTCAACGTGGTCACGTCCGGCGCGCTGCAACTTACACCACTTCCGGAGACTCGCTACTGGCGTGTTCAAAACTGGAGTTCGCAAGCTCTGCCCTCGCCGCGGGACCTTTTCATCCACCTTCCTGAAGCTTACTTTTCCGAGCTGGAGCGCTGCTTCCCTATTCTGCTGCTGCACGATGGGCAGAACCTTTTCGATGGAGCACTTTCCTACATCAAGGGAAACACGTGGCGCTGCGGAGAAAGCGCAGACGCCGAGGTTGCTGCTGGACGTGTCGAATCGCTCATCCTGGTGGGCGTGGGCAACGCCGGTGCCGAGCGCATGGCGGAATACACACCGACTGCCGACACTCGGCTGGGCGGCGGAAAGGGCCGCTTGTACGCGGAGGCTCTGGTCAACGAGCTCCTGCCTGTGCTGCGGCGCGATCTGCGGCTGGCAGAAGGGCCGGGCAACACCGGGATCGCCGGATCGTCACTGGGCGGTCTGATTTCTTTGGCCATCGGTCTGCAATACCCGCAGGTCTTTGGCAAGGTTGGAGCTTTGTCCCCGTCCATCTGGTGGGATCATCGATCGATTCTGGATGAGGTGCGCGCCCTGCCGGCTAAGCTGCCGCTCAGGGTGTGGCTGGACATGGGAACGGCCGAAGGCCAAATTCACCTGCGCGACACCGACCTGCTGGCGTACCTGCTGGAGCGCAAAGGCTGGAAGATGGACGCGCGTTCCACACCGCCCAAACCGGCCGGGTTGAAGCGTTTCGGCAGCCCGTTTGAGAGGTACGCGCCCGCCGTGGACGGGCCGGCAGACCTGCACTACGAGCGAGTGCCCAACGGTGTGCACAATGAGTCGGCATGGGCAGCGCGCTTTGGCGAGGTGCTCCGCTTCCTCTTTCCGGCAGAGCTTCGAGATTAGATTCGACGGCGTGCCCGTGTATCGGATTTATGAGGACAAACTCTTCTCCGCTCCAGAATAGCTTGTGAATCACACGCCAATCGGCGATACTCAGAAGGCTGGACGCACCGCGTGCGCTTGCCGCACGCTGCCTGGCACCCGTTGTTTCGGTGCCGCTCGACCGTCGTGAGCGGTCGGAAGCCCATCCCAAACAGTTTGGTTCGAGAGGAAGTTCCCATTGGTTATGATTCGTCTGGCGCGTGTTGGAGCGCGCAAGCAGCCCTACTATCGCATCGTTGTCATCGAGAAGGACCGCGCACGCAACGGCCGCTCCATTGAGGTAGTCGGCACCTACAACCCGCGCACCAATCCTGCTTCTGTCGTTTTCAAGCGTGACCGCATTGAGTACTGGAAATCAGTCGGTGCTCAGCTGTCGGACATTGTTGCGAAATTGCTGGTAAAGAATCCCGCAACTGCAGAGCCCGTCGCGGAAACGGCGGCCGCGTAACCCTCCCGAATTGGGAAAAGTCGAAGAACCACGTTACCAACCGGCACCCACAGGGGTGCCGGTCGTTTCGTTTCTGCGGTCCTTTCCTGCCACACATTCGTTGTCTGCCCTAATCTATGGAAGTATGCGGAGCTGCCACGCAGCGGCACGTAACTTTTACGAATACAAGGTTTCGAATGAATTCTTCTTCTTCTCAGACTTCTTCAGACGCCACCTCTGAACGTCTCGTCGCGCTGCTCACCGGCCTGGTGAAGGCCCTGGTGGATGAACCGGAAGCCGTTGCCGTTCATGCGGATGCCACCACCAACAGCACGGCGCTGCGCCTCCAGGTTGCGCCCAATGACCTGGGCAAGGTCATCGGCAAACAGGGCAGGACCGCACGCTCATTGCGCACTATCCTGACCGCCATCGGCAGCAAGACACAACATCGCATCTCGCTGGATGTCGTCGAGGCCGATGGCGACGGCGGCGGGACAGACGGTCGACACGAAAACATAGCGGAGTAGATGCATGGCAGCACAGCCGCTTTACCGGAACGGCAAGGCTCTGCCATGCTGAGCCGATGACATTCTCCGATTGGGTGCTGCTGGCGCGCGTCGTTCGTCCCCAGGGACGCATGGGCGAGGTGCTGTGTGAACTTCATACCGACTTCCCGGAGCGCTTCGCCGACCGCACGGCTGTGTACCTGCAACGCGAGTCGCCGGAAAGTGCCGAGCCGCGCACATTGGAATCGCACTGGCTGCCCACGGGGCGTTCCGCTGGACGTGTGGTGCTGAAGTTCAAGGGGGTCGACACGATCCAGGAAGCCGAGGCGCTCATCGGTGCAGAGGTCGTGCTGCCCGCCTCGGAGCGGGTTCCGCTCGGTGCCGGAGAGTTTTATATCAGTGACCTGCGCGGATGTGTGCTGGTTAACACCGCGGGCGGCGACGGTCCGGACGAGCTGGGCACCATCGCCGACGTTCACTTCGCCACGGACAGCAGTGGGCAAAAGCTGCAGGATGCCGCGCCCGTGCTGGTGGTGAACCGGCCCAATGGCGATGAGGTTCTTGTCCCGTTCGCGAACGAGTTCCTCGAGAACCCCGATCTCGCAAACCGTCGCATCGAGATGCGCCTCCCGCATGGTTTGGTCGACGTCAATGGCTGATCCGGCCACGCCTAAAGCTCAGCTCCGCTTCGATCTGCTGACGATTTTTCCAGAGATGCTCAATCAGCTTCTGTCCTTCGGCGTTGTTGGACGAGCGCTGAAAGAGGGCCGCGCTGAGTACCGGGCGACCGATCTGCGCAGTTTCACCACCGACCGCCACCGGACCGTGGACGACCGGCCATTTGGCGGCGGGGAGGGTATGGTGCTAAAGCCGGAGCCGATCTTTGCCGCGGCGGACGCGCTCGGAATCCCACCGAAAGCCACGCGCGACACTACCCGCGAAAGCGTCATCCTGCTTTCCGCGCAGGGAATGCGCTTCACACAGGCCGTGGCTCACGAACTGCGCACACTTGAACGCATCGTTTTGATCTGCGGTCGCTATGAGGGCGTGGACGAGCGCGTGGCCGAGCACCTGTGCGACCGTGAAATCTCGATCGGAGATTACGTGCTCTCGGGTGGCGAGCTTGCCGCCGCAGTCGTGATAGACACGGTCGTCCGCCTGCTGCCGGGTGTTCTGGGCAACGCCGATTCGTCGCACTATGAGAGCTTTGGTGCCGCGGAGATCGCGCCTGCCCTGGACGAGCTTTCCTCTAGCGAGACACCGCTTGCCGTCTCCCCTGCGGCCGGTTTGCTGGACTACCCGCACTACACCCGGCCCGCCAGCTTTCGGGAGTTCGACATCCCTGAGGTATTGGCCGGTGGAGATCACCGCGCCATTCGTGAGTGGCGGCGCGAGCGGGCGCTTGCCAAGACGCTGCGGAACCGGCCGGATTTACTGGAAAGTGCTCAGCTCACCGAAAAGGACCGGCGCACGCTTCAGCGGCTGCGCACGACATAGACGGTCGTAGCCTTCGTCAAACATCGTCTCTACCGGAGAGGGACAGCTCTATCGTCCCGCTTCGTGGAGAGATCTGCTTCTTTTCAGCGCTGCTCGATACCTTCACGCAACATCGGGAAGCACCCGGCTTAGCCCGGATTCCGCCGGCTACTTGCCTGACGTCTTCTGCTCGCCGCCACCCGCCGGCGGCAGAGTCACAATGACCTCACCGGGGCGCGTGTAGTGCAGGTCTTCCCTGGCCTGGTGCTCGATCGAGTTCGGATCGCTGGTCAGGCGGTCCACATGGCCCTGCAATCGGCCGTTCTCTTCCTGCAGGCTGCGGCTTTCCTGCTGCAGATCGTGCAGATCGTTCTTCTTGTTGCGGAAGGCGGTCAGCCCATTCTGCCCAAAGACAACGTGAAAGCCCAGCAGAACTGCCAGCACGGCAGCGATGCCTGTCGCGATCTTGCGCCGCATGCCGTAGAGCCGTTCGCGCAGCCGTGACCACCGCACCGCCATCCGGGCACGGCGTGAAACGATTTTGTTGGCAGCGGCCATATCGTCAGCACACATCATGTGGCCGTTGCTTGCAAGTGGCCCGGCTGCGAAAGGTATCGATTTCGGCAACCCTTTCCCATCCTCCAAGGATTGGGGCGACTGTTAGTCAGGAAGAGTGGACCGGCGCGCCTGTCTCTGGCTCAGCCATGCCGATGCTTTGGGAGACATGTACCCAAAAAAGGACATGACGCATTTCCGGTGCACTGTTAACCTGCTCTCCAGATGACTGCGGCTTTTCTGTTCTTTCTGCTGCTCATGGGCGGGTTGGGCGCATTTGCCTGGAAAGCCCTGCTGCATCGGTGTGTCCGTCTGCCAAGAAGCCGGACAGTTCACCCTGACAAGCCGGATTCGAGCCAGAACAGACTCTCCGCCGCAATTCCAACGTGGAGACGTCATCCTCGTTTGGACCTCGCCACCGGCTTTGTCCCCGCTGTCCAGCAACGGCAGGCATCGCTGCACTCCTACCGCCATGAGCCGGGGCCCACACTGGCCGAGCGGCCGGACAGGATCTATTCCGAGGACGCAATGGGCAATCTGTCCGATCCCGATGCGGACCGGGCGGTGCGGTACCCGGCGTACTCGGGTGGCAGCCGCAATGCCTCTCGCCTGTAGCGTCACAATGCAGCACCTGCAGGAGCGGTGCTCACATACAATCGAATAGGTCTCGCCAGCCGCGAGTGGAGTACCGATGGCCATGCCCCAAGCCAACCCCATTACCGTGCCGTTGAGTCCGGTTCAACCGCGATCCATCGGCGCTGATTTCCTGCAACGCGCGGGCCTTGCCCTGCTGGGTACGCTTGCAATTGCCGCGGCGGCACACGTCGCCATTCCTTTGCCGTTTACATCGGTTCCATTCACGTTGCAGCCGCTTGCCGTGCTACTGGTGGGTCTGCTGTTCGGTCCGGCGCTCGGTTTCTCGACGCTTTGCCTGTACCTGCTGGAAGGCGCGGCCGGCATGCCCGTTTTTCAGCCGCATGGTCCGGGCGGGCTGCTGCAGCTTGCGGGGCCGACCGGTGGCTTTTTGATTGCTTACCCCTTTATGGCAGCACTGGCTGGTTTCATCTCCCGCAAGCTGCCGGTGCGCTCGTCCTACACCGCGGCTCTTGCCGGTGCAACAGTGGCAACGCTGCTGCTGTTCACCATCGGCGCGGCACGCTTTGGCGGCTTTTACCATCTGGGCCTGTACGCCACGCTCATGGGATCGGTGCTTCCCTTCCTGCCCGGCGAGTTCGTGAAGGTGCTGGCTGCCGCGAGTATCGCTTCCGCGTGGCAGAACCGGACGCGCCGCGCACTCTGAGCCGTGCAGTGTCTGTTTCACGTCTAATGTCTGTTGATTGATGAGGGTTGAGAGATGAGCGCCACCGCTGCCGAAGTTCAGGAAATCAAGATTGCCCATAGCCCCGATTCCGACGATGCCTTTATGTTTTACGGGTTGGCGACCAACAAAATCCGCAAGCCCGGATTTAAGTTCACCCACGTGCTCACGGATATCGAAACGCTGAATCAGCGTGCCATTCACGATCCGTACTATGACGTGACTGCGATCTCATTCCACGCCTACCCCTATCTGCAGGACAATTACGCCATCATGGCATGCGGCGGTTCCGTGGGTGACGGTTACGGGCCCATGATCGTTTCCCCCAAGCGCTTCACGACGGATGAGATCAAGAAGGTGAAGATCGCGGTTCCGGGAACGCTGACGACCGCATACCTGACCCTGAAGCTCTTTGCGCCGGAGGTCGAAACTGTTACGGTTCCCTTCGACCAGATCATTCCTGCGGTGCTGAACGGCGAGTACGAGGCGGGCCTGATCATCCATGAAGGCCAGCTGACGTACGCAACCAGCGGCCTGCACAAAATCCTGGACATGGGCCAGTGGTGGCGCGAACTCACCGGTCTGCCGCTGCCCCTGGGCGGCAATGCGATCCGCCGCTCGCTTGGGCCGGAGGTCATGCGCATCAGCACGCAGGCGCTGCGTGAGTCCATTCAGCATGCCATGGACAACCGCAGCGAGGCGCTGGAATATGCCATGCAGTTCGCCCGCGATCTGGACACGACGCTCGCGAACCGGTTTGTGGGCATGTATGTCAATGAGCGCACGCTGAACTACGGCGATGACGGCCGCGTGGCAATTCGCAAGCTGCTGGAGATGGGCTATGAGCGAGGCGCCATTCCGCTCAAGGCAACGGTCGACTTCATCGACTGACGTTATTCTGGAGGATCTGGGTGCCTTACCTTCGCGAAGCCAAGGTGGTTTTCCTTTGGCATAAGATTTGTGGCACTCCGGTTCCACTTCCACCGCAAACTGCGAGGTGAAGGTAGGGCACCACTTTTGCCTCACCTTCACAGTCTGCAGGACGAGATGCTGGTTATGCCGGGATCTTTGCCATTGCCTGGCGCAGAGTTTCGGCGGCACTCTCCGGCGTGATGTCCCGCTGCGGCGAGCCAAGCAGCTCAAAGCCCACCATAAACTTACGCACCGTTGCGGAACGCAGCAGCGGCGGATAGAAGTGCAGGTGCAATGTCCAGCCTTCATGCGGCTCGCCATCGGTCGGTCGGCCGTGCAAGCCCATGGAGTATGGGAAGGACACATCGAAAACCTGGTCGTAGAGCGACGTGAGCTGCTTGAGCGTCGCCGCTAGACCATTACGCTCGGCATCATTTAGATCTTCGAGCGCCGCCACTTGCCGCTTGGGCAGCACCAGCGTCTCAAAGGGCCAGACTGCCCAGTACGGCACCACCACGGTCCACGTGTCGTTCTCAAAAACAACACGTTCCTTCAGCTTCTGCTCCAGCGCAAGGTAGTCCTGCAGCATGGGTGTGCCGTGCTGCTGCAGGTAGGCCTGCTGGTGCGCGGTTTCCATTGCCGGCTCATCCGGAATCGTGGCGCTGGCCCAGATCTGGCCGTGGGGATGCGGGTTGCTGGCGCCCATCATGGCCCCGCGATTTTCAAAAATCTGAACGTAGCGGATGTCCCCTCGGCTGCCGAGCTCAATCTGCTGCTCGGTCCACGTGTCCACCACGGTGCGGATGTCGGCAACGTCCATCTTGGCCAGCGTCAGGTCGTGCCGTGGAGAAAAACAGATCACCCTGCAAATGCCGCTTTCCGCTTCAGCACGCAGCAGGCCGGCGTCTCCCTCGTCGTAATGAAAGCTGGGCATATCGGGTTTCAGCGCGGCAAAGTCATTGTCGAAAACAAAGGTGTGGCTGTACTTCGGAGTCTGCGCGCCGCCTGCCCGCTCATTGCCCGGGCACAGATAGCAGCTTGGATCGAAGTGCAAAGCCGCCGGTGCCGTAAGCGTTTCCGTCTGGCCCTGCCACGGTCGCTGGGTGCGCTGCGGTGAAACCAGCACCCAATCACCCCGCAGCGGGTTCCAGCGCCGGTGAGGGTAGCTTTTCAACTGCTGTGCCAGGTCGCCGTTGCCGCTCATTGGTGCTCCTCCTGCTTGTGCGCGCGTGCCACGGCACCATCCACCGCTTCACAGATGAACGCATCCGCGTCAATGCCGTACCGCGTGCGGTAGTGCGAACGCACCGTTTGCGCAAAGTTCTCTGATGCGTCTTCCTCGACCAGGTTGACGGTGCAGCCGCCAAAGCCGCCGCCGGTGATGCGTGCGCCGATGCATCCCGGTGCCGCGACAGCCATCTCAACCAGCGCGTCCACCTCCGGGCAGCTGGCGGCAAAGTCGTCTCGAAAGCTGATGTGCGCGGCATGCAGCAGTTCGCCGATGCGCTGACGGTCACCCGCCGCGAGTGCCTGCTTCATCTGCTGCACGCGTGTGTTTTCCGTGATGATGTGGCGGCAACGCAGGAACGCCGCCTCATCCATGCTGCCGCGGGCCGCTTCCAGGTCCTGCAATGTGGCGTCACGCAACAGCTGTATGCGCGGGTTGGCCACGCGCAAAGCGGCCTGTCCGCGCTCCACCTCACCGCGCCGGTCCCCATACTCACCCGTGGCGACGGAGTGCTGCACCATGGAATTCACGACAACGATCTTCGTCCGCTCCGGCAACGGCAGCAACTCATACTGCAGCGAACGGCAATCCAGCAGCAGCGCCCGGTGCGCCTGGGCGTTTGTGATCACGAACTGGTCCATGATGCCGCTGGAAGCACCAACATAATCGTTTTCAGCGCGGCGGCAAAGCGTCGCGATCAGCTCTCCCGGCAGCTCATGGCGGGCAAGGTGCAGCAGCGCCATAGCCGTTGCCACTTCAACGGAAGCGGAACTGCTGAGGCCCGCACCGAGCGGCACATTTCCGCTGAGAGTCAGCGCAAAACCCGGCACTTGCACGCTCTCGAGCCCCAGTGACCAGGCCACGCCGAGTGGATAGCTGCTCCAATCTCCGGGATGGTGATTCTTCACGGGAGGCAGAGGCTCCTCCACCATCTCACTCCCAAAATTTGTGGAAAGAATGCGAGCCATTGGTTCGGGTATGGAGGAGACCACCGCGACCGTCTCAAAATCGATCGCCATCGGCAGCACAAATCCACCGGTGTAGTCGGTGTGTTCCCCGATGAGGTTGACACGTGCGGGTGCGGCGAACACCTTGCCGGCAGTTCCAAACCGTTGTCGATGCTCTGCCTGAACGCCATCCACTTGCTGCTGCGTCAAACCCGCCCTCCCATGCTGCAATCAGCAGTCTACGCGAAGGATGTTATCGCTTGCAGGAGAGGCTGCATTGGCGATGTGTTTGGTATCGGAAGGCCGAGGTGATTTCACTGCATTGTGCAAGAGTAGTGCGCCCGGAAGGATTCGAACCTCCAGCGCTGCGCGTTTTGCAAGAGTGGTGCGCCCGGAAGGATTCGAACCTCC
>CAXTPQ010000039.1:22792-31482 GCA_964246215.1 uncultured Terriglobus sp.
TGCAAGAGTGGTGCGCCCGGAAGGATTCGAACCTCCGACCTACTGGTTCGAAGCCAGTTGCTCTATCCAGCTGAGCTACGAGCGCAAGTGCTGCTGCCGTGAAGAAAGGAATGGTGCACCCGGAAGGATTCGAACCTCCGACCTATTGGTTCGTAGCCAATTGCTCTATCCAGCTGAGCTACGGGTGCACACGGCGTGGCGCCTGGCAGCGCCCAACTCCGTAAGAATATCAAGGCTGGTGACGCATCGCAAGCTATGCCGCGGGTAAAGACTCGTCGGGCACAATCTCTTCCGCAAGGTTCTGGGCAAGGTCCAGGCCGGCGCGCCGCAGCAACTGCCGGATTCCCTGGTCGGTCAGCCGCGTGGCATCGTATTCGATGTGTATGGTGCGGGCGCGTTCATCCAGTTCGAGGCGCCGTATGCCGTACACCTCACGCAGGCTGTTCAGGGCAAGCACGGAGCTTTCGCGAGGTGGGGCCAGGTACCGGTACGTTACATCGAGTTGCGTCACAGCGCGATCATAGCAGTTGGAAGGCAAGGGCTTGCGCCATGATCCCCAGCTATCGCTGGCCCCACTTCAGCTTGGATCGCAGCACGTTGAAGAGGCCGTGCTGGCCCAGGCGGACCAGCTTGACTGTGTAGGGCGAACGCCGGCAATGGATGCGGTCGCCAAGCTTCAGTTCCACCGCTTCCTGCCCATCGATCGTCAGAAATGTCTGGTCGGCGATCCCCTCGACATGCAGCTTGATCTCCGAATCGCCCGGCACCACGATGGGACGGATCGTCAAGAGGTGCGGACAGATGGGCGTCACAATCGTCGCATTCACGTTTGGCATCACAATCGGTCCGTTCGCGGCAAGATTGTAGGCGGTTGAGCCGGTAGGCGTGGAGACGATAACACCGTCCGCCCGGAACTTCGCGACCATCTCCCCATCAAGCTCAACGACATACTCACCGATGCGCGCGATGGCACCCTTGGAGAGCACCACGTCATTCAGCACATCCCACTGCTGGGCAGGCGCACCGTCCCGCTCCAGCGTTACGGTCAGCATGCCGCGCACGTCCAGGTCGCAGCAGCCGTCGCACCAGCCTTCCAGCGTGCGGTAGAGCTCACTCAGCGGCACCTCCGTCAAAAAGCCGAGCGAGCCGAGATTGACGCTCAGAATGGGGGTGTTTGTGCGGGCAAAGGCGCGCGCCGCCGAGAGCAGTGTCCCGTCGCCACCCAGCACGATGACCAGGTTTGGCTCTTCGGCCGGCAACTGTTCCCGCTCGGTCCAGGTATCAAGCTCCAGGTAGCATGCGCTCGTCTTGTCCAGCACGGAGGTAAAGCCGTGCTCACCCAGCCATTGCTGCAATTCCGTCAGGATGGACTGCAGTTCCGGCTTCTGCGGCTTGGAAACAATGGCAACTCTGGGCATGACGCCAGTGTAAACGGCTAAACCGCAGGCCCTTTCTCAGGGCTTGCCAAAGCGGGCGTGAAGCAGGAATTCGCGGTTGCCTTCGGTCCCGGTGATGGGCGACTCCACCGTGTCCAGGCCCCTTCCGCCGAGCAGCAGGATGGCAGCCTTGACGCGATCGACGGCCAGTGTATGCGCCTCAGGATCGCGCACAATCCCGCCTTTGCCGACCCACTCACGGCCCGCTTCAAACTGGGGCTTCACCAGCACCACGGCCTCACCCATCCACGTGGCCTGCGGTTCGCAGAGCGCGGCAACCACGGCGGGCAACACCAGTGTCGCGGAGATAAACGAGACATCCATGCAGAAGAACGCCGGACGCACCTCGATCCCCTCGCCCGCCAGCCGTTGCGTTTCCTTCAGCAGCGCTTCGGGTTGCAGGTGCCGTGCATTGCAGCGCTCCAGCAGTCGAAGGCGCGGATCATCACGCAGCGGCACGGCCATCTGCCCGTAACCCGTGTCCACCGCGACCACACCGGCGGCACCGCGCTGCAGCATGCAATCGGAGAAGCCTCCCGTGGACGCGCCGATATCGGCACACCAGCGGTCCTTCAGATCGATGCTCCAGCGATCCAGAGCGCCCTGCAGCTTGAGGCCTCCCCGGCTCACAAAGGGCATGTCTTGGCCCAGAATGCGGAGCACGGCATCGGCGGCGACGGGAGCACCGGCCTTTGACAGCTTCTGCTCGTTCACCAAAACGCGTCCAGCCAGGATGAGTCCCTGCGCACGTTCGCGCGAGGGAACAAGCCCGCGTTCCACCATCAGCTTGTCCAGCCGTTGCGTCATCTGCTTATGGTCGCATTTGCCTGCTCAACAGGCCGGCAGGCGACTTGCGGCAGGCAACGCCGCTCACGGTACACTCAGGTGCATTCACCCGTATGCCCGGCTGGCCGCGCTTTGATCTGCGCATGCGGCTCGTCTGGCAATGCATGTTGACGGTGTCAAACGATATGGAAGAAGCAGACCTATCCTTTCGCAGAAACGCACCCCGCCCACATCCAGAGGGCGCGCCGGTGCGTTTCTCAAACAGGGACAGCGGCAAGGCCGCGCCGTCGGCAAGTCTGGCCGCCACTGATGATAGCGTGCTGCTGGCACTCATCGGCCAAGGCGACGAAACGGCCATGGCGGCTATCTTCGACCGGTACTCGCGTGCGGTGTATTCAGTGGCGTTGCGAGTATTGCGGGACCCGGCTGCCGCGGAGGATGTGTTGCAGGAAGTTTTCATGCAAATGTGGCGCAAGCCTGACGCCCTGGTGGCAAATCGCGCTGCTGTGGGAGCATGGCTTGCCGTCGCATCGCGTAACCGGTCTATCGATTCCCTGCGCCGCCGCAAACCTTCCGATTCGGTGGAGGATGTTGTGCTGTCCGCGCCCGGAAACCTGTCCGTTGACTCCGAACGCAATGTCATGATCGAGCGGGCGCGCTTCGTGGTCGCCAGCCTTCCCATGGAACAGCGGAAATCGCTGGAGATGGCCTTCTTCGATGGTCTGACGCACGCCGAGATCGCTGAAACGACGGGGGACGCCCTCGGCACCGCCAAGTCGCGTATCCGCACAGCCCTGCTGGTGCTCAGAAAGGCGATGCAGTCGTGAGTGAACGAACCGGCAACGGCAGTACTAATGCATCCGTCACGGCGGAAGATCTAACGCTCTATGCCCTTGATTTGCTGCCGGCGGAGGACAACACCCGCATTGACGCCTTACTGCGGTCTTCCAGCCAAGCGCGGGAGGAACTCGCTCGTGTCCGTGGCGATCTGGCGACCTTTGCCCTGGCAACGCCCCAGCACACTCCGCCGGCACTCACACGGCAAAGGCTGATGAAGCAGGTCGCGCGCGAGCGGCGTACCGTGCCCATTCTGATGGACATGCCGGAGGATGAGCCGTTCACACCGGACCCGCCGCCTTTTCTCCCCAATGAGATTCTGCGGCGCAGATCGCAGGAAGTCCCTCTGGCAATGAAGCAGTTCCGGGCTGTTTCGCAGTCCCAGGCCGATGTGCAGACAAAGTCCCGGCCAACTCCTGAGGATCTTTCCGAGACACCTCCGCTTCTCGCCGCGCCGCCGTCTCGTACCGCCAGCATGTTTGAGCAGTATTTCGCTGGCGAGCAGCCTGCCGGTGATCCGGTCCCAGCACGTAAACCAGTTGCAGACCGGCGGCCTGCACCGCAGCCGCCGTCAGTCCAGCGGACATCGGCGCCGTCCCGCCAAGCGGCGGCCTTTGCTGAAAACCTTCCTGAAGACCGCTATGAGCCGGCCCGTGACTTTGCCTTCCGTTCCTTTGGTGAGCCAGAGGCGGAGTCAAACAAAAGTCGAGGCTTTTCCCTCTTTGCCTGGAGCGGCTGGGCAGCCGCGGTCGCCATGGCCGCGGTCGCGCTGGTCTTTGTGCGCGGAAACTACAGCCTGCAGCAAAAGGTCGAGACACAATCCGCTTCGCTGACACAAGGGACCGGCAACGCACAGCGCGCGGACCTGGTTCTGCAGACCCTGTCTTCCAGCGCGGCGCAGCGCTTTGTGCTCACCCGACCTGATGCCGCACCCACATCCACGGCGCGCATCGCTTACCTGCCCGAGCATGGCTCTCTTGTTTTCCAGGCCAACAATCTGGAGGCGTTGCCGCCATACAAGACCTACGAGCTCTGGCTCATTCCCGTCGGCGAGGGCCGCCAGCCGATCCCGGCCGGAACCTTCAAGCCGGACGTACACGGCGATGCTGGCGTGGTGCTGCCGCCGCTGCCGGCGGGAACGATTGCCGGTAATTTTGGCGTGACGATTGAGGAGGCGGACGGTACCGCTACGCCGACCCTGCCCATCCTTCTCATCGGTCAACAGCCCTAGCTACGCAGGCAATCCGAGCTACGCAGGCAATCCAGGCTACCCGGCTGTCACGTGACTACTGCGCGGTCACGCGGATCGCGACACCATTGCCCTGCAGGGGAACCGTACTGAGCACTACATCCGTATCCGTGCGGATGACGGTGGCGACCTGCGTGTTGCTCGCGGTCACATACACCTTCCCCGTCGGGCTCCCGCTGGTGGCGGCGATCCAGTTCAATGTGCCTCCTACCTGAATCGTCGACGTGGCCACCATGCGCTGCAGGTCGATCACGGTCACTGTGCCATCGCTATTTGCCACATAGGCCTTGTTCTGGTCCTGCAACACAGCTACCTGAATGGGATTGCGGCCCACCGGAATTGTCGACAGCACGGCACCAAAACCCGCTGCATCGATAGGATTGTTGACATCGCAATTGGCATTGCTGCCCACCGTGGAGGTGGAGCAGAGCGGGATGTTGATGATGCTGACCGACCCGGAGTTGGTGCCGTCTCCCTGGTTCAGCACAACCAGCTCATTGGTTGCGGTGTCCACATCCGCCCACACGGGATGCTGTCCCACCTGAATACGCGGTATGGTGTCCAGTGCGTTGGTCTGCACGTTAATGACGGAAACCGTTCCATTTGTGCCGCTCGTGGCATCGCCATTGTTGTTCAGAATGAAAGCTCGCCGCGCATCGCTGTTCACCACGCCGTAAATCGGATTGTTGCCAACCGGGATGACATTTGAGATCGCGTTGGTGGTTGAATTTTCCACGCCGGTGGCAGTGCCAGGAGTGGTTGCGGAGGTGCCCTGGCTCAGGGCGTAGACGCGCGCCGCCGCCGCCGAACCCACCACGTACTGCGGATTCAAGGCAACTGGAAACTCCTGCCGGATAGTGGGCGGCGAGCCGGCGGTCAGGGCCGCGACTCGCGTTGTGCCCGGCTCCACAATGTACAGCCCGTTCGTGAGGGCCTGTCCGCTTGACGGCCCGGAGCCGGCCGGCAACGTCGTCTGCGTCACATTGCGTGTGATAAAGCTGGGAGTGCTATTGCTGTTCTGCGATGCGGTAAAAGCCTCGACGAGGCCGGTGTTCTGATGCAATACATACGCCTGGCTGGAGGTATCCATCGCCAGATACGTCGGCAGCGGTGCCACATTCAATGTACCCGCGACCGAGTCGCCGGAAAAATCGATCAGCGTGGCGATTCCCGGACGTCCACTGCCCGGATCGGCCAGGGCCAGCGCGTATTTGGTGGGCTGCGACGACGGACCGACCGGATTGATCGCGCTCACCACGGGCCGGTAGGAGTTTCCGCAGCCCGCCAGCAGCAATGGCAAGGCAAGGCACGCCACACCGGCCAGTGCCGTGGAAGAAAGTACCGCGCCGGGGATGACGGAAAGGACCCGCTGCGCCCGGCTCTGCCGTGCTGAACTCAGCCCTGGAGTGTTCCGCTGCGTCGAGTGATGCTGCGTCGAAGTCTGCTGTACCAAAGTCTGCCTTACTGCCGATTGCAAGTGCTGCTCCCGCGGCGCGGTGCTTGCGGCCGCTGTCTTCCTGACGGATCGATTCATTGTATAAGACCGGAAGCGCACGGCTGACCCCGCGGTCACAGCTCTTCCTTGCCCTCAAGCCAGCGGTGCAGAAAACTCCCTTGCAGATGTAGACGCAGCGATGTGTAACTTAGCACCTCATGCGCGATGCGTTGCGCGCGGTCCCAGCGGGAGATGTTGCCGAAGGTGCTGCGTGGCGAGGTAAAAACGGGCAGCCCCTGATTGCGGCAAAGCTCGGCGATGCGAAAGAGGTGGGTTGGGTCGCTGACGGCAACGACGCTGCGAAAACCGCGATCCCGGGCAATCTCGGCCAGCTGCTCCACTTGCTGTTCCGTGTCCACCGACTCGGTTTCCGCAATGATGTGGTCGTAGGGAACACCTCGCGCCAGCAGGTAGTCGCGGCCGACGCTGCCCTCGCTTTCCGTCGAGTGGTCGTCCGCGCTGCCGCCAAGCGTGATGACCACCGGTGCCATCCGCCGCTGGTAAAGCGAGACCGCATGGTCCAGCCGCGCGTGAAACACCGGCGACGGATGGCCGCGATACTGCGCCGCGCCAAACACGGCGATGGCATCGGCCGGCCGCGCGTCGTCATGCAAAGCAACTACCTCGATCTGATGAAAAACGTGCAGAAACCAGCTCAGACCCAAGACAGCGCACGCGAAGGCAAGCCAGAAGACAGGATGCCGTTGCCGGGGTTTACCGTAGCTGGACCTGCGTCGCCTCATGGTTCCGGAGTGGTGTCTCAGTGCTGCAGTGCAAGGGCGATCTCATGCGTTGGGATCGCACCCTCCCGCAGAATCATCCAGGAATTGCCGCCGCCGCTCAAGTCCACGATGGTGGTAGCCACGGACCGCGCTGTGGGTCCACCGTCCACGATGAGCGGCACCTGACCGCCGAGCTGCTCGCGCACACAACCGGCCCATGTGCACTCCGGCAGGCCGCGCAGGTTGGCGCTGGTGGCGGTTATGGGCAGGCCAAGCTGCTCCACCACGGCACGGGGAATCGCCGCCTCCGGCACACGCAGCGCAACGTTGCCGGTTTGGGCAGTCACTCGTAACGGCAGGCGCGAGCCGGCCTTGACGATGATAGTGAGCGGACCGGGCCAGAACTTCTCCGCAAGCCGGTCGAATGCGCTGTCGATGTCGCGGGCCAACTCATAGGCATGCGCGGTGCTGGCGATCAGCAAACTCAGTGGCTTGTGCTTGGCGCGCGTCTTGATCTCGTAAATCTGCTCCACCGCATGCAGGTTCACGGGATCCACCGCCAGGCCATAGAAGGTGTCGGTGGGCAGCGCGGCGACCCGGCCGGCGCTCAGGTGGTTCGCCACGTAGCGCACAAGCTCCGGCTCGGGTTCGTCGGGATGGATGCGCAACAGTTCCGCGGTCATGCAGTCTCCGGTCCATTTGACGGTGCACCCCGGCCAGGAGCCGCGGGACAGTCAAAATCGCAGCGTAGCATAACGCGTCGTCCTGAGGCTCGGGGCCGGGTAAAATCCGCAGTGTGCCGTCCCGTTCGCCTTTCCTGATCACCAGCCGGCAGAACGCGCGCGTACGTGCGCTGCGGGCGGCTTTCGCGGCACGGCGGCACGGGGAGATCGTCGCAATCGAGGGCGACCACCTGATCCATGAAGCTCTCCGGAGCGGCCTGGCTATCGAGAGCGTCTTCCTGCGCGAGGACCGCGTTGCCATGGCTCAGGACTTCTCCTCTGGAGTTGGCGTTGTTCTGCTGTCGCATGAGGTCTTCGACAGTGCAGCCGACACTGGGACTTCGCAGGGCGTGGCCGCGCTGGTACGCCGGCCGGAGAGCCGCTATTTGCCGCAGCGGGGCGACCTGCTGTTGGTAGCTGCGGGCCTGCAGGACCCGGGCAACCTGGGCACGCTGATACGATCTGCCGAAGCCTTCAGCGCGGCCGCCGTCCTGCTGACCGAAGGCACCGTGGATGCCTGGAATGCCAAGTCGCTCCGCGCCTCTGCCGGCTCTGTCTTCCGTATGCCGCTGGTGCGCTGGAGCGACACCCTGCGCCGCTCCTTGCAGCAACACGGCATACGCCTGCTCGCCGCCGTGCCTGCTGCGGCGTCCGCTCAAGCTCGGGAAGGCCCAGCGGTACTCCCTGCCCACCTCACCGACCTGCGTGGCGGCTGCGCGCTCATGATCGGCAACGAAGGCGCAGGCCTCTCCCCGGAGCTGCTCGCCCTCGCCGACGCCTGCGTCACCCTCACCATGCCCGGCCCCACGGAAAGCCTGAACGCCGCCGTCGCCGGCTCCCTGCTGCTCTACGAGGCCGCTCAGCAGCGGCAACGCGGAAGCGTGCAGGACAGGTAGTTGTAGAAGAGCCGTGCCTTCGGCTTTGTAGTATTCAATCGCAGGCACTCAGGCATGTGGCAGCGAAAAGTTGGTTGCTTCCGGGAACGTCGTTTGTCAGGACTCTTCCTGGCTCAAGGAGTGCATGGGTCTGTCATCAGCAGTCAAGAGTCGTAAGCTTACAACAGCTTCGCCTCAAGAATCTGAATTTTCTAGATAGCGTGTCCGGTCAAGATCTTCCATCAGCCCCGGCCCAGTCGGTACCCAACCGAGCCGGTCCCGCGTCCACGCGCTCGACGCCGAAAGATCCATCCCTACATACCCGCCGATCCGACCAAAGCGGGCTTGTGCCTCCTCCGATGAGATAGAAGTGACTGAAACCCCAAGGCCCCGGCCAATGGCGGCGGCAATATCTCGAAGCGGGATTCCCTCTTCGGCGACCGCATGATAGCGCGATGGTTCGCGCTTCTCGAGCGCAAGCCTGTAGAGACGGGCAACGTCGGTCACGTGCGCGGCCGGCCAACAGTTCAATCCTTCATTCACGTACGCGGACTCACCCACTTGACGC
>CAXTPQ010000040.1:0-25206 GCA_964246215.1 uncultured Terriglobus sp.
AGGTTAGGCTCCTGCACACCCTTGCTGAAGCTGAAGTGCAGCTTGGTACCGCGCAGCAGTCCATTGCCGGGCCGCACGGGATAGCCCGCAATGCCCAAACGCGGCGTGCCTTCCGTGCCGTAGAGGGTGTTGTGCTGAACCGCTCCACCAAGCGACAGGAAGACGCGATGCTTCACGTCGCCCTGGAACTGCAACGTGTATTGGTAGTCGCGCCGGTCCGCTGTCTGGTCGATGCCGAAGGCCGGATAGCGCGAGGCACCCCGCTCATCGAGAAAGCGAAAACCTGCGAGTGCAGAGAGGTGCGGCGTGAAACGGTAGTCGGTGTTGAACTGCATGCCGTCGCGGTTGCTGATGTTGTCGGAGCGGTCGTTGGTGCCGGTCACGAACTCCGCCTGACCCGTACCAGAGGTGCCATTGGCACCGCGAATCACGACCGGCTTGCCGAAGTAAACAGTGAACGGGGAACCGCCGAAGTTCATGACAACGGGTGTGCCGACCGCGCCGGACTCAAGGAACTGCTCGCGCTTGCGTGCACCCAGGTAGCGCAGGCTGGTGTGCAGATTGTCGTGGTAGGTGCCATCCACTACGCCGGAAAAGTAAAGATCCTGATCGCCCTGGTGCGCAAGCGAACTGATTCCGTAGAAGGCAAATGGTCCGGGCACACCCGTGGCACTCGTGCCGCTGCGCAGCGTGCCGCGGAACGAGAGATTGCCGCTAAGCTGATAGCCCAGATTCGCCGCTGCCGTTGTCAGGTGGTAGCGGTCCGAAGGCAGGCTATTGGACGAGTCAAACCGGCTAAATGCGCCGTAATAGTCGAGCTTGCGCAAAGTGCCGGAGAGTTCGGCTTCATTGCGCCAGGTGTGAAAGTTTCCCGCATCGCCTGAGTAGTTGACGACCGGGTGCAGCGTGGTGCCACGCGGCGTGTCGAAGCGTACCGTCCCGGCCAGCGCGTCCGTTCCGTAGAGGACGCTGTCCGGCCCGCGATGCACTTCCAGACCGCTGACCGCGGTGGACGCGACGTTGCTGAAATCGAAGCGGCCACCTACGTCATTGGCGGGCACGCTATCGACCAGGATCTGGTTTGCGTCGGAGTTGCCGCCCCGCACAAACAGGCTGGTGACCCCGCCATACTGGCCGCTCTGCACCACGGAAACACCGGGCTGCAGGCGCAGTTCACTGGTCAGGAAAGCGCGTGTGCCGAAGTCTTCCCGCGGAATGACGGTGGTGGCGGCACTGCTCTGTTCTTCCGGTGTGGGCAGGCCCGTCGCAGTGACGGTGACGCTTTCGCGCACGGGGCTGAGCGTCAGGGTGATGTTCTGCTCAATCGCATCCAGCGCGCGGCCGTAAAACGTGTCACCAAGGTTGACGGCCATGCCATTCGCGGACGCGAGCAATAGAAACCGCCCAGACTCGGTGGAGCGGATTTCGTAGGTGCCGTCGTCAAGCGTGATGGTGGAGGCGATGACTTGTTGACCGCTGATCAGTTGAACGTGAACGGCGTTGAGCGGGCGGCCGAGCGGGTCGCGTACAGTACCCCGTACGACGACGGCGTGGGCAACCGCAGCAGCGATGCAACTGAGCAGCGCAGGCAAGAAGACGCGCGGGATGGCGCGCCTGACGAAAGGCTTCTTCATGGACAGTCTCCTCCACTCCCCTCGGAGCGTGGTTCGCGGCCGGCAGATGGAATCGGTCTCCTGACTTGCGCGCTTGGACATGAGAGGCTCGTTCGCCGCAGACCTCTTCCCGCTCATGGGCAGTGAGGTTGCGGCAGCCTTCCACGTCTTGCTCATCTGTTGAGGATGGATGAGCGCGCGATCACAGTTGCGGGGCAGTGGCGGAATCTCACCGCGCTTCCCAAAGCATTCCAGTGCGCTTGGGACAAAGGAAAGCGGCGACATGCATGAAATTGCCGCCGCAGGATCGTGTGGGCCTTAGTCTACGCGACTCATGCCGGAACCGGTACCTCTTTTTGCACCAGGAAGGCAATCACCTGCGCTGCCTGGCGGCACTGGCTGGCGGAGACATCGTGATGAGTGACCAGGCGGACGCTATGCGCACCGATGGCGCTGGCCAGTACGCCATGCTCTTTCATCCGCGCCACCAACTCCGCGGAACTGCCTTCCACGGCAAAAAACAGGATATTGGTTTCAGGGTCACCGGGCGCAATGGAGATGCCCTCCGCATCTCGCAGCGACTCCGCAAGGAGCCTTGCATTGCTGTGATCCTCATGCAGGCGTGCGGGCATTTGCTCCAGTGCGATTAGCCCGGCCGCGGCCAGAATGCCAGCCTGCCGCATGCCTCCGCCCAGGGCTTTGCGGACGGAACGCGCCCGGCGGATCAGGTCACGCGTGCCAACAAGGATAGAACCGACCGGAGCGCACAGGCCTTTCGAGAGGCAGAAGTTGACCGTGTCGAAGCCGCGCGTGAGTGTGGCAACGTCCGTGCCG
The DNA here is from genome assembly GCA_964246215.1 of uncultured Terriglobus sp. Taxonomy (GTDB): domain Bacteria; phylum Acidobacteriota; class Terriglobia; order Terriglobales; family Acidobacteriaceae; genus Terriglobus. Next base: position 2,448 of record CAXTPQ010000040.1, read on the forward strand.
AGCGCGGCCGCTGCGTTGAAGACGCGCGCGCCATCCAGGTGCACCGGCAGCCCGGCTGCGTGCGCGCCATCGGTGACTTCACGCATGACCGCAATCGAACTCACCGTGCCGCCGGCCATGTTGTGGGTATTTTCGAGCCAGACCAGGCCGGTGTTTGCCTTGTAGTAAAGCCCGCCGGTGGAGAGCAGCGGTGCAATCTGGCTCCACTGCAGGATGCCGCGCTCCGCGGGAACGGTCCGCAACTGGCAGCCGGAAAAACGCGCCGCCATGTTCATTTCCCAGTCGAGCACGTGCGCGCGCGCCTCGCAGATCACGTCCTGGCCTAGCTGCGTGTGCAGCGCCAGCGCGATCTGGTTGCCCATGGAACCGGTGGGCACAAAAATCGCAGCTTCGCGGCCGAAGATCTCCGCGGCCCGCTCTTCAAGCCGGTTGACGGTGGGATCTTCGCCATACACATCATCGCCCACGTCGGCGTCTGCCATGGCTCTGCGCATAGCTGGGGTGGGCTTGGTGACGGTATCGCTGCGCAGGTCGATCATGTCTCTATCTTATGCGGCCACGGCGAGCAGTTCACCAAAGACGCTGGAAGAAAGAACTCTGCCCTTCGGTGTCAAACACAGACGACCCTCGGTCCGCGTCATCAGGCCATCGGATGCGAGTTCCCCTGCCTTGTGTGTGAGTGAATCCACCAGCGACGCGGCATGTTGGCAGCGCAGTTCTGCTAACGAGATACCCTCGACCAGCCGAAGCCCGAGAAAGACGGTTTCCTCGAAAGCGGCAAGAGCGTCGATCTTTTCCAGTTCCTGTATCGTCTCACCCGACAGGTAATCGTTCAGGTCATCGACATTGGCAAAGCGAACGGCACGGCAGACTGGAGAGGCCTGCGCCGGAAAGAGCATGGAGTGGGCATCGAGCCCGAAGCCGAGATAAGGCTTGCGGTCCCAGTACTTGCGGTTATGCCGGGAGCTGTGTCCCGCGCGCGCGAAGTTGGAAATCTCGTACTGCGCGAAGCCTTGCACTTCCAGAAACTCACACGCTTGCCGGTACAGGTCGGCGCAGGCATCGTCTTCCGGCACGGCGGCAGCGCTGTAACGTGCCTGCTGGCCCACTACGGCGAGTTGCGATTGCGCACGATTGCTCTGCACCTCGCTGCCCAGCCTTGAATCACCATCAATCTCCAGCATGTAGACGGAGATGTGTTGCACGCCGGAGCTCGTTGCAAGGCCGAGCGACTCCTGCCAGCTCTCTGCAGTCTGGTGCGGCAAGCCCGCAATCAGATCGATGTTGCACTCGCGTATGCCGGCACTTTGCAGGCGCTGCAATTCGGCAAGGCATTGCTGCGCGGTGTGCAGCCGGCCAACGGCGCGCGATTCCCGGTTTATGAAAGATTGCACACCGAGAGAGATACGATTCACACCGCAGCGCAGCAGGGTTTCCAGTAAATCGTCGGCGATCTGGCCGGGAGCTGCCTCTAAGGTGATCTCGGCTTCCGGTGCGATGGCAAACTCGCTTCGCAGCGCGGTGAAAATGCTCTCCATCTGCCCTGGCGAAAGCAGCGAAGGTGTGCCGCCGCCCAGGAAGACGGTATTCGCGGCATCCGCAAGGTCCAGATCATTCGCCACCGCAAATGTGTGCGCTTCGTGGATCTCCCGCAACAGCCGGTCCACATAAGCCTGCATGCGTTCCGGCGGGAACGCCTGCGACGCAAAGTTGCAGAACGTGCATTTCGCACGGCAGAACGGCACGGAAAGATAAAGGCCGACAGGCTGTGCCATCCCTCTTATTTTCCCATGCGCCTAGAGGCCGACGATCTTTCGTTGCACCGGGACCGCCATGCGCGCATCTAGAATCAGCAGAGATGGCGCGGTCCACACCAGCAAAACCAGCAAAGACATCCAAGAAGGCCGGCGGTTCGGATGACGAAGTCCTGGGCAAGGCCTACGACAGCCGCCTGATGCGTCGGCTGCTGACCTATCTGCGCCCCTACAAGCTCGCCGTGGTGCTGAGTACGATTGCCGTTTTGCTGCGGGCCGGCACGGACGTGGTCGGCCCTTACCTGGTGAAGCTGGCTGTTGACCGGTACATGGTGGACACGCCATCGCCGGATCCTCCCTGGTTTACCCGCTATCTTTCTCAGGATGCAATGACCGGCGTCGGTCAGTGCGCGGTTGTCTATCTGATCGCCATCGTCCTGAGCTATGTGCTTGAGTTCGCGCAGACTTACCTGATGCAGTGGACGGGCCAGCGCGTGATGTTTGATTTGCGCTCGCAAATCTTCCGGCATTTGCAGCGCATGCACATCGGCTTTTATGACAAAAATCCGGTGGGCCGGCTGGTGACGCGTGTGACCAGTGACGTAGACGCGCTGAACGAGATGTTCACCAGCGGCGTGCTGGCAATCTTTGAGGATGTCTTCGTGCTCATCTTCATCGTCGCGATCATGCTGCGGATGAGTTGGGTGTTGGCGCTGCTCACCCTTATCGTGCTGCCGGTCATCATGTACATCACACGGCTTTTCCGGGATGCGGTGCGGCGCAGCTATCGGCTGATCCGCACAGCTATCGCCAAGATCAACGCGTACACGCAGGAGCACGTGAGCGGCATGAGCGTGGTGCAGCTCTTCAATCGCGAAGAGCGTGCCTACCGCGACTTTGAGCACACCAATGCGGAGCACCGCGATGCCTATGTCGATCAGGTGCAGGCATACTCGCTCTACTATCCGGCAGTTGAGTTTCTCTCAACTCTCGCGGTTGCGATCGTCATCTGGAAGGGCGGCGGCAGCGTGCTGCGCGGCAACCGGCTGCTGGGCAGCACGGTCACGTTGGGCGTCCTGATCGCGTTTATCCAGTACGCGCAGCGCTTCTTCCGGCCGATTCAGGACCTGAGTGAGAAGTACAACATCCTGCAGGCGGCAATGGCGGCTTCTGAGCGGGTCTTTACCCTGATCGACACGGAACCGGCAATCGTGAGTCCCACGGCCACGGCCAGCCCTGTGGCACACGCGAGCGGCTCCATCGAGTTTCGCGAGGTCTGGTTCACTTACCAGGCACTCAGCCACGAGCAGGAGCTTTTCGTTACCAGCGCAACGGCGGACCAGCTTGCCGCTTCTACGGAAATCGAGTGGATCCTGCGTGGTGTTTCGTTCCACGTGCCGGCGGACCAGACCGCGGCCATCGTTGGGCATACCGGTGCCGGTAAGACGACGATCACCGCCCTGATGATGCGCTTCTACGACATTCAACGTGGCAGCATTCGGGTGGATGGTGTGGATGTACGGCAACAGCCTCTGGAGGCATTGCGGAAGCGCTTCGGCGTCGTGCTGCAGGATGCGTTTCTGTTCACCGGCACTGTTCGCACGAACATTCGCCTAGGAACGGAGGGCATCACGGATGCGGAGGTGGAGCAGGCCGCGGATGAGGTCAATGTTGGCGATTTCATCCGGTCGTTGCCCCAGGGCTTCGATACCGAGGTGCATGAGCGCGGAGCCACACTCTCCACCGGCCAGAAGCAGCTCATCAGCTTTGCGCGTGCGCTGGCACACCGGCCGGCGATCCTGATTCTGGATGAAGCCACGTCGTCCGTCGACACAGAAACAGAGCTGCGCGTCCGTGCCGCGCTGGAAAAGATGATCACCGGTCGCACGTCTGTTGTCATCGCCCATCGGCTGTCCACCATTCAGCGGGCAGATGTGATCCTGGTGATGCACAAAGGCCAACTTCGCGAATCAGGCACGCACAATGAGTTATTGGCGAGCCGCGGCCTGTACTGGAAGCTCTACCAGCTTCAATACAAGGACCAGGAATCCAGAGCCGTGCCTCTGCCGTTGGAGAGCATCGGATTGCTGCCGCAGAGTTCTTAGCTCTGCGCGGATGATCGTGCCGCCGCACCTGCGGCTTCCATGTCGAGCAGGGTGCGTTTGCGGTCCAGACCCCAGCGAAAGCCACCCAGGTCGCCATTGTTGCGCAGAACGCGATGGCACGGAATGAGCAAGGCGACACAATTGGCCGCGCACGCTCCCGCAACGGCACGAGCAGCTTTCGGCGCTCCCAGGTCGCTCGCAATGCGCGAGTAGGAGCGCACCTGGCCGTAGGGGATCTGTTGCAGATAAGTCCAGACCCGCATCTGAAATGCTGTGGCTCGCAGGTCGAGCGGCAGTTGCAGTCCGGACGAATGGCCGGAGATGTACTTCTGGATCGCCTCGACCCATGGCACAAAGTGCGGGTGCGGCGGTTTAGTGGCTTGGCTCAAGACCGCCGACGGGAACTCGCTCCGGAGCTTTACCAGCAGTGCTGCCTCGCTCTCGCCGAATTGCAGGAAGCACAGCCCCCGGTCGGTCGCCGCAATCATCATGGTTTCAAGCGCGGCCGTCTCCTGGCATACATACGTAATCGCGATGCCCTGTCCACCGGCTTTGTACTCTCCAGGCGTCATGCCGAGCTCTGCATCGGCCTTCTCGTAGAGCCGGCTGCTTGAGCCGTAGCCGGCGGCGTAGATGCTGTCGGTCACGCTCGCTCCGTTTCGCAATGTTTTCTTTAGTTCCTTTATGCGCAATTGTGCCGTGTATTGCCGGGGTGTGATGCCCATCACACGTTTAAAGTTGCGATGAAAGTAAGCAGGGCTTACACCGGCCCTCTTACTCAATTGCTCATAGGCCGGTGCTTCGTCGATGTGCTTCTCCAAATGCATGCACGCCTCTCGAATCATGGCGGTGAACCGGTCCTGAGTGTCCGCATCGGAAGGCTTGCAGCGCAGACAGGCGCGGAAGCCGGCGTCTTGCGCAGCGGCAACATCGCTGAAGAAACGGATATGTTGGCGCAGCGGACGCCGTGAGCTGCAGGATGGCTTGCAGAAGATGCCGGTCGTTGTCACGGCATAGACGAATGTGCCGTCGCTTTCAGAAGCGCGTGCCAGCACAGCTTGCCATTGCCGGTCTACTTCGGTCACCACGCCTGCTTTTCCATGACCGGCACTCCCGCTGTTTGCTGGCCCTTTCTGCGTCATCTCCATGTTTCAAGCATGACATTGGAACAAAGAGATCGGCACTCCGAATCCTGCTCTGTAATTTTCCGCAAGGGCGCTCTCGAAACGTGCCACCCTTCTTCGCTATGATCAGGCCATCCCGGATGGATATCCTTTCACACAGGAGCCTTGGCTGGTGGACCGCCTTCTTCGTCGCGCTGCTCTGTGCAGGCACCTTCATGCACCTGCGGCATCACGTGTACCTGAGTGAGAGATCACAGCTGGTGCCCGCAGACGGCCGAGACTATCAGGTTGCTGTCCTGCGGCGGCACTGGCCGCTCGCGCTCTCGTCGGCGGATGTCATAGCAGAGAACACCGCCGCCGGTCTTCGTGCAGAGAATCTGGATGGCTCCCATGTAGCAGTTTCTCTACGGAGCCCCGTGCTGCCGGGCACTGTGCATGCAGCTGTTCTCGTTTTCCGGACACCTGTTCGCCTCACCCTTCACGCCATTCCAAGCGATCGGGATAGTGCTGGTGACGGCACGCCGGATTACCTGCGCCTGCACTCGGCAGTGGATCGCGCAGCATTCCGCGCCTGGTTCACCCAGCTCGCCCTGCAAGCGGCGGACGCGCCGCCGGCGAGGCTGCCTGCTGAGATCACGGACTGCGCTTCGCTGCTGCGCTGGGCCTACCGTCAGACGTTGCTGCGGCATGATGACCGCTGGTACCGGCAGTTTGCTCCGGGTGAGATGCCATCGCTGCCTTCTGTTGAGCAGTGGACTTATCCCAACACACTTCTGGGCGCAAATCTTTTCCGCGTTACTGCCGGGCGTTACCAACTCGCGGACCCGCAGAATGGAGCCTTTGCCCAGTTTGCCGATGCAAAAACGCTTTTTTCCCGCAACGCCTTCCTGGTCGGCCGTGACTTGCACCTGGCCAAAGCGGGCGACCTGCTTTTCTTTCACCAGCTTGAGCAGAACTCGACGTATCATTCGATGATCGTCACGGAGAAACAGGGAGCATGGGTCGTTTACCATACCGGACAAATCGACGGGCACCGCGGCGAGATGCGCCGTGTATTGATTGCCGACCTGCTGCACCATCCCGATCCGCGCTGGCATCCGTCGGCCACCAATCCCAATTTCCTTGGCGTCTACCGTTGGAACATTCTGCGCGAAGATTAGCTGCCCGTCCGATGTTGATGTTGCTTACAGCGCTGCTAACTGTGGCGCTGGCAGCGCTGCTTCCCCGCTCTGCCGTCGCTGCCTCATCGCCATACTTCACGCTCAGTACGTACAAAACCTTCTCGCCGGATGAGAAGCCCAAGCTCCACCTGTACACACGCAACGAGTCCGAACTGGAGTTCCGCGTTTATCGCGTGCAGGACCCGGTGAAGTTCGTCAGCGGTCTGGCGGAAATGCATAGCTTCGGCACGCCGGAGCATCTGAGTCCCACTGAGCAGGTGGACGAGAAGAGCCTGCTGGAGCGCTTTCACGATTGGAAGAACGGCCTTTGGTACGACGTGAAGCAATTTCTTCGGGAGCAATTTTCGCCTCCCACTCGGGATGCGCTCAAGACGAAACAATCCGGCCTGACGCAGCGTTCGCGCATTCTGAATGCCGCGCAGTTTGCGCAAATACCGCTGCTCAATGACAAGCAGTTGGTCGCTCGGTGGAGCCAGGAACTGCCGTCAACCTTTGTCTCTGACAATCAGGTGCTGCCCGTTGATGCGCTCGGCAGCGGCATGTACCTGGTGGAAGCTACAGACGGTCACCTGAAGGCATACACGCTGCTGATGGTAAGCCGCACGGCACTGGTGACCAGGACGGTCGCGGGCCAGGTCGTCGCCTATGTGGTGGACAGGAAATCGGGCGCACCGGTTGCCGGTGCGCAAGTCGTGCTGAACATTCAGGGACAACCCCACGAGCATACGGCAAGCGCGGATGGCGTGGTCACCTTCAATGCGGGCGAGTCAGCCACGGGAGCAAAGTCCAAGCCAACCGGCGATGACGCACCCGCAGCGGAGGCCGACGATGGCGGCAAAAGCAAGACATTTGTAATGGCGCGGCGCGGTGACGACATTGCACTGGTCGCACCGTGGTACTCCGCGTTCACGCAACAGAACACCGAGCGCTATGCCGCGTACACCTATACGGATCGGCCTGTGTACCGGCCCGGGCACACCGTCCACTTCCGGTCGATCCTGCGGCAACGGGAAGGCGATGCGCTGATCCTGCCGAAGGCTACGACGGCCCATGTCACCATCACCGACTCCGAACAGAAGACGCTGTTCGACAGGAATCTGCCATTCTCGAGCTTCGGCTCCGTGCAGGGCGAGCTTACGCTGCCTGCGAACGCGTCGCTTGACTTTGATCGTATCGAGATTTCCGTGGGGGACCGGACCGAGCAGGACGGCAGTGCCTCCTTCCGCGTGGAAGAGTATCGCAAGCCGGAGTACCAGGTGAAGGTCTCTACCGCACACGCCCGGGTGCTGGAGGGCGAGAGCAACACGGCCAACATCGAAGCACGCTACTTCTTTGGCGAGCCTGTAGCTGGGGCAAAGGTGAAGTATCGCGTGTACCAATCGAGCCACTACTGGTGGGGCGACCCGGCGGCAGACGATGACAGCGGAAACGGCACCGGCCTGAATGCGACGAGCTCCGACGAGAGCAGCTCCGCAGAAGACGGACCCACCAACGACGAATCGGCCGGCGATCAAAACAGTGAGACGGAGGCCAAGCTGAACGCCGACGGCAAGCTCGCCGTCAACATACCCACACGCTTTGTCGAGAAAGAGCACAACGATCTGGATTACGTGGTCGAGGCCGGAGTGACGGACGAGGCTGGCCGCGAGATGACCGCGCGCTACCGTTTCCTGGCGACTTATGGGTCGTTCCGCATCCACGTCGAGCCCGTGAGTTACAACCTCACCCAGGGCCAGCCGGCACAGTTCCGCGTCACTGCCGTGGACTATGACGAGAGGCCCGTGCAAACCAGAGTGCACCTCCGTCTGACTCACCTGAAATCTTCACAGCGCGGCTTGATCACGGAGACGATCAACGTTGGCGAAGTGGATACAACGACCGGAGCGGATGGAAGCGCGGTCGCATCGGTTCCGGTCAACGTCAAGGGCGATGTCAGTGTGACCGCGACGGCGAACACACCGGAACATCGCACCGTGCAGGACGACACGTACGTTTATGTGAGCGGCAGCGGCGAAAGCACCGAGGACGATGAGAGCGGCTCTGCACAGGTCCGCATCATTGCGGATAAAAAGAGCTACGCACCCGGCGACACGGCTCACCTGACCCTGATCAGTCAGGTGCAGAACCTTCACGCGCTGGTGACCGCCACAGGTTACACGGCGGAGTTCCAGAAGGTGCTGTCGAGCGGCGGAAAGACGCTGCAGTTCAACCTGCCGATCACCCGCGACTCGCAGCCCAATCTCACCGTCGACGTGGCATTTATCGTGGACGACAAACTTTACCAGGCGCGCCGCTCGTTGCAGGTTCCTCCGGCACAGCAGCAGTTGCAGATCAGCATCACGCCCGCGGCTGAGGTCTTCCAGCCCGGCCAGGCCGCAAGCTACGACGTGGTCACGCGCGATTGGAAGGGCAATCCCGTGGCAGCGGAGCTCAGCTTCGGTGTGGTGGACGAGGCAATCTATGCACTCTATCCGGATAGCAGCGGAGACATGCTTTCCGCGCTGTATCCGCAGCGGCCCGTCTACCCGGACCTGGACAGTTCGCTGACCTACTACTTCACCGGGGAGGCTGGGACGCGCTCTCCTCTGCTGGCGGAGCGTCACTCTCGCTACCGTCCGCAGTTGGCGCAGGTGAAGCCGGGCAATGACGCCAAAGCGCCGCGCGTCCGCAAGTCGTTCCCTGACACCGCGCTGTGGCAGCCGCAGGTGCGCACGGATAGCAGCGGACACGCGCGCGTGACGCTCAACTATCCGGACTCGCTGACGACATGGCGCGCAACAGTCCGCGTGATCACGATGGACAGCCGGGCGGGTGCCACGGTGAACCGCGTGCTGGTGCGCAAGAACTTAATCGTGCGCATGGGCCAGCCTCGCTTCCTGAGGAAAGGCGACAGCGTCACTGTGCCGGTGATCGTGCACAACTACCTGCAAACAGAAAAGCAGGTCACGGTGTCACTGAACGCCACAGGTGCCGACGTGGTGAGCGGTGGACCGCAGCAGGTCACCATCGCTCCCAAAGCCGAGGCAACGGTGAACTACCACCTGCGTGCGTCCGTGATCGGCATGGCCAAGCTGACAGCAAAAGCGATCTCAACGGAGGAGAGCGATGCCCTGGAGATTTCGCTGCCTGTGGAGCCGGCCGGAGTGAAGGAAATCCTTGCCGCCTCCGGCAGGCTCAACGGCGGCGCAAGCGGCAGCGCTGAGATCAACTTCCCAGCAGGCACCGACCCCGATGCGCATCTGATTCGCTTGGACGTCTCTCCTTCCATTGCTGGCTCTTTATTTGCCGGGCTGGATTACCTGAGCAGCTTTCCCTATGGCTGCACCGAGCAGACGATGTCCAGCTTCTTGCCGAACATCATCATAGCGCGAGCCATGCAGAAGCTGAACGTTCCCGTTCGGACTGATCCGAAGGAGCTGGACGAACGCATCGATGCCGGCTTTAAGCGACTGCAGGACTACCACCATGCCGATGGTGGATGGGGCTGGTGGAAGGAGGACCAGAGCCAGATCTTTATGACTTCCTACGTGGTGAGCGGGCTTGCCGAGGCGAAGGCCGCCGGGTATGACCAGAGCGGTTCAATGATTGGTGACGGCGCTGCTTTCTTGCAAAAGCAACTGGAACAGCACCCACGCATGTTGCCGGAACTGCGCGCCTACGCTGTCTACGCACTGGCTCTTGCGGGTCAAAACAATGCAAAACAGTTGGATCTCCTCTATGGCCGGCGTAACGACCTGAGTCCGCAGGCGCTGGCCTATGCCGGCCTTGCGCTGCAGCTTGCGCATGACAACCGTGCCGGGGAGATGGCGACGCTGCTGGAAGGCAAGGCACACGTGCAGGGTGAAGTTGCAAGCTGGACATCCAGCCGCAACAATCTGCTCGACATCGACTATGACGAGAGCGCCGCGACAACTGCCTTTGCCATGAAGTTCCTCATTCACCAGCGTCCGCAAAGCCCGCTCATTCCCAAAGCGGCGCAGTGGCTTGTGGCCAACCGCACGCAGGGTGAGTGGTGGGGCTCCACGCAGGACACGGCGTTCGTCATCTTTGGCTTGACGGACTATTTGACGGCTTCGCAGGAGCTCAACGCAGACCTGAATGTCGAAGTAGAGGTCAACGGGCAGTCTGCCGGGAAGCGGCACTTCACGCGGGAAGACGCGCTGCGTGGAGAGACGCTGCACATCGAATTCGATGCCAAGCACCTGCAGGGTAATGGCAACAGCGTGCGCGTGGTGACGCAGGGGACGGGCAAGGCATACTGGGCGGCGCAGGGAGAGTTCTATTCCACCGCGCGCGCCAGCCTGCAGCGTGGAACCATGCAACTCAATGTGACGCGCGACTACTTCGTGCTTGCGCCGGAACAGCTGAACGGGCATCTCGTGTATCGTTTGCAGCCCCTGCATGGTGCCGTGTCGCAGGGCGATGTGCTGGCGGTGCACTTGGGTGTGAGCGGGTCGCCGCAGAAGTATCTGCTGATCGAGGATCCCATACCATCCGGCACCGAATTTCTGCAGCACAGCGACGGTTACACCATCCTGGACCGGCCCAGCACGTGGGAGGATTGGTTCACCAGGCAGGAGTTCCATGACGACCGCGCGGCCATCTTCGCCACTACTTTTGAGGGCCGGCACGAATCCTTCTATCTGCTGAAAGTGGTCAGCCCGGGCAGCTTTGAGATCAGTCCCGCGCGGGTAGCACCCATGTATCAGCCGGGAGTGCAGGCCACCACCGATCCGTTGCACCTGGATGTGAAAGAGGTGGCCCGATGAACCTCTCGCGCGATGCACTGCGCCGGATCAGTGTGCGGCTGGTACTGCTGCAATGCTTCGGTCACCTGCTCTTGCTGGCCGCCGGCCTGCTTTGGCTGCGCATTCCGGACTCTCACGTTTGGGAACTGGTGCTGTCAGTCGCGGTGGGTGCTGTTATCGTTGCGGCTTTCCTTGCCTTGTACGCCTACACGGCGCAGAGCATCCGGCGGCCGTCAGAACGTCAGCGTCTCTGGCTGGGATCACTCATTCTCCTTGTCTGGTTCGCCCTCGCTGCTTTTGCGTTGCGGCTGGCTGGACACCTCGGCGATCACATCTCTGAACGTGCCGGCTTCTGGAATTCGCGATTCGGGCCCAGCCTGCGGACGGTGGTCACCTACAACCGGCTTGTGACATGGCAGCAGGATGCAATCACCATCCTGCTGTGGATCGTTTTGCCTGCCCTGATCTTGCCCGGGGTCGTGGAGAGTGTCGCCAACCGCAGATGGACAAATTATTTGGCCAGCGTCTTCGCTGTTATACGGAATTGGCGGCATTGGATCGCGGCGGCACTTGCGGGCGGCCTATTGCTCTGGATCACGCCTCGCCTGGTGAACTGGCATCCGCTGGATTCCGTCTCCGGCGAACTTGTCAGTGCTGCACTGCGTTTGCCGCTGGTGTTTTTCGTTGACCTTGCGCTGGTGATGTTCCTGCTCGCCGTGGACGCCGAGCTACTTGCCCGGTACCACGCCCGCCGGTACGCCGCTACGGAGCCATCCACGAACGACCTCTAAACCGTGCGCCTGTACCGAGTCGCGCACCAGCATACACGCAGCAGTGTGAGCGCGCTGGCTCTCCGCCTGATTCGCTGCGTTCCGCAAAGCCTGCTCGACTAAACCTGCCGGTAAAGCAGCAACGCTCGTACATCGTTCACCGTTGAGACTCTCAACCAGACCTTCACGCATCCACAATGGTGCGGTTTTGGATGCATCGGCTTCTACCAGGGCGTGCAGAAACTCATGGCGCAATACCTCTATAGATGTCCCATGCTGCTGCAGAATCGTAAGCGGTTGAAGCGAGATGGATTCGCCACGAGTGCTGGCCAGCACCCAGCCTGGCTCGCCGGTCGCCTGGCGGAAGAGTTCCGTTGAGGGGTACACCGTGAAACGCGGATGCAGGTCATCTCGGCCTTGCCAGCGTTGCCTTGCCTCCGCGAACGCCTGCTCGGCTTCCGTTGACAAGGCAGCACTTTGTAGGACATCCCGCACCATCACATGCGACGTCTGCCGAGAGTGCCAACCGTTATCCTCGGCTGCGATGCGTACGGTTGTTCCTGGAAAGTAAAAGGCGAGGATGTTCCGGTAGCTCTTGCCTTCCGCTGCCATCTCCTTGGCGCCAGCCTGGCACAGACCCACACCGTGGCCATAACCCATGCCATCGAAGATCAGCTTTGCACCGCTCCGATGGACCGTGTAACGATCGCTGCGCAGCTGGTTCCAGCCAAGCGTCCGGTTCAGGGCGAAGCGGAAGCTACTCGCGGAAAGTGTGATTGTCTGGCCGCCAGACCGCAGCTGCAGCGCGTGCACACGTCCACTCGCATTCCGTCCTGCGGGCTGAATGCCTTCGATCACGCCGGCAAGCTTCCAGCCCTCCCGCATCAGCGCAGAGCGCACATCCGCCTCCTGCAACTCCGCATGCCATTGCGATGGAGCATGCTGGCAGTAGGGATCGGCATGCGGCACAAGCCACGTACGCTGCGGGCCACCCCAGGCTTCCGATGCACCTTCCGTCTCACCGCCACAGTTTTGCGAGAAGTAGCCGGGCACCCGCTTTGTGCCGCTCCATAGCGTCTCGCCGGCAGTCGCCTGAACGGCCGATTCGATCTCCGGGGAGATAGCCGCAAGCCGCATCGCCTGGCAGTGCGTGCTGTCGCAGAGCCCCTCTGCACCATGCCGCGCAGAGCCCGTGAGAGCAAAGCTGCGCGCAACCACGGCGAGTGCTTTCAACGCCTCCCCCGGTGTTCCCTGCCCGGCCTCTGCGGTGAGCACGGCCATCACATATCGCTCGCTCGGAATGATGACCGTTACGTGCAGGCCGTCACTCGCCGCCTGTATGCGCCAGTGCCCCGCGGCGCGCGCATGCTGGCCGTTGCTGGCCACCATCTCGACGGAGCCGTCCACCAGCAGCGATGAGGCTGCACGGCCATTCACTTTCAGCAGGCCGGGCATCGCCTCGGTCCAGTCCAGTTCCATCGGCACATGTATGGGCTGAGCCGGGCAATGCGTGCACGCGCGCCAGGACGCATCATGGGGCTCCATCCGCAAATGCGAAATTGCCGACGTGGAAAACAGATGGACGGTCACGTCCATTGCGCCTGTAGCAGCGGCCGTCGCGCAAAGCACGCGACCCGGCACGCAAACGACGGACAAAACGGCAACCAGCACGCTCCCCACACAGTGCTTCACTGCGGAACCTTGGCGAGCAATGCGTGTGCGTGGGCAGCGGCATCGTTGCCATTGCCGCCTGGAACATAGATCACCAGCACATGCGCGGGAGCTTGCATGTTTGCAGAGAAAACAATGCCCGCAAACCATCCATGCTGACCTGCCGGTGTCCTGTCGTGGGCGGAACCAGTTTTGCCGGCCAGAATAACTCCCTGCGTGAAGGCTGCGTGCGCCATGCCCGTGTTGACGGAATCCAGCAATCCATCGCGCAGTGGCGGCTCCGCATGCAGACCGGAAGCGAGTTCGCGATAGGCACGCGCCAGTGCAGCCGGGGAGATGCTCGCATCCTGCAGACCAAGCGCCAGCATGACCTTTGCGTCCGGCGTTTGCGGTGGAACCTGCACTCGGAATCCTTCGGATGTCAGCGCGTTCCGCAATGTGAGAGAACTGAGTCTCTGCGCGACCGCTGCGAAGTACGCATTGCATGAGTTGGCCAGAGCCTGCCGGGCATCCAGCACGGTGACCGCGCGGGAATGGCTGCAGGCAAGGTTGTGCCCAGCAATGATGGTTTGGCCCGAACAGGCAAAGGTCGTGCGTTCTGAAATGACATGCGAAACAAGAGCCGCCCGCAGCACGAACGGCTTCACCGTAGAGCCCGGAGCCGCCTCGGCCCGCACATCTCCAAAGCTTCCCTCGATCTTGCCGGAAGGTACATCCAGCCAGACAGCCGAAATCGATGTGCCTCGAAGCTCCGCTTCCATGGCATGCTGCATGGAAGATCGTTCTGCAGCCGCGATCGGCAGCGTGAACAGGGAGACCGCGGCTGCGTACATCAAGATACGCAGCCGCGAGCACCTGTTACTTACACACGGCTTCGCTCTGCTTCGATCCGTCGCGGAAGATGCGCATGGAGCGTCCACCCAGAATCACCTTGTCGCCAAAATCGCACGCGGCAAACGGATCGTCAAGGTTCTGTGTATCCAGCACCTGATGCCAGGGTGTTTTGGCAGGCGGGTCAGGCAGGGTAAACTCCACGCCTTCTGAGGACGCATTCACAAGAAACAGGAAGCTGTCGTCCGTGACCGGCTTGCCGTCTTCGTCCACCACGCCCAGCGTCTTACCGTTCAGCAGCATCGCGAGCGACTTGTTCCAAGTGGTGTTCCAGTCCTCATCGGAGAACTCCGCTCCTGCCGCGCTATACCAGGCGATGTCGCGCACCACCGAACCGCGAATTTTGCGATCCTGGAAGAACTTGCGGCGCCGCAGATTCGGGTGGGCACACCTCAGCTTGATCAGCTGGGCGGTGAACTCCTGTAGACGTTTTCTCGGTTCATCCAGCTTCCAGTCGTACCAGGTCAGCTCGTTGTCCTGGCAGTAGCCATTGTTGTTGCCGCGTTGCGAGCGCGCAAGCTCGTCTCCGCCGCAGATCATCGGCACGCCCTGCGAGAAGATCAACGTCGTGAGAAAGTTCCTCATCTGGCGCTCACGCAATTCATTGATCGCCAGATCGTCTGTCGGGCCTTCCGCGCCCATGTTCCAGGAGTCGTTGTCGTTGGCGCCGTCGGTATTGTTGTCGCCGTTCGCCTCATTATGTTTCTCGTTGAAGCTGACCAGATCGCACAACGTAAAGCCATCGTGCGCGGTAATGAAGTTGATGGAGGCATACGGCTTGCGACCGTCGTACTGGTACAGGTCGGACGACCCGGTAATGCGGTAGGCAAAGTCGGAGAGCGTGCCGTCATCTCCCTTCCAGAAGCGGCGCACCGTGTCACGGAACTTGCCGTTCCACTCCGCCCACTGCACAGGAAAGTTGCCCACCTGGTAGCCGCCCTCGCCCACATCCCACGGTTCGGCGATCAGCTTTACATCCTGCAGGATCGGGTCCTGGTGAATGACATCAAAGAAGCCGGAGAGCTTTGACACAGCCTGCTCCTCACGTGCCAGCGTCGCCGCCAAATCGAAGCGGAAGCCATCCACGTGCATCTCCGTTACCCAGTACCGGAGCGAGTCCATCACCAGCATCAGCACCTGCGGATGCACCAGGTTCAGCGTATTGCCGGTGCCGGTGTAGTCCATGTAGAAGCGTGGCTTACCCGCAACACGGCGGTAGTAGCTGGTGTTGTCAATGCCCTTCATGCTGAGCAGCGGTCCCATGCCGTTGCCTTCGCAGGTGTGGTTGTAAACCACGTCCAGAATGACTTCGATGCCGGCCTGATGAAGCTTTTTGACCATCTCCTTGAACTCGTTCACCTGACAGCCGTTGTCGCCGCAGGAGCTGAAGCGCGACATGGGTGCAAAGTAGCCGAGCGTGTTGTAGCCCCAGTAGTCGCGCAGGCCACGGTCTACAAGCTGCCCCTCATCAATGAAATGGTGTACGGGCAGCAGTTCCACTGCCGTCACACCGAGCTTCTTCAGGTAAGCGATGCTCGCGTCTGAGGCTAGTCCGGCGTAAGTGCCGCGAAGCTTCTCAGGCACTTCTTCATTGGTCTGGGTAAAGCCACCCACGCTGATTTCATAAATCACGGAATCGGCGAGAGACGTTTCCGGCGGACAGTCCCCGCTCCAATCAAAATGTGGATCGATCACGACCGATTTGGGCACGCCCGCGGCGGAATCACGATCGTCGAATTTCAGTTCGTCCCCGCTGGTGATGTCGTACGGAAAGATTGGTGCTTTCCAGTCCACCTGCCCCGCGATTGCCTTTGCGTAGGGATCGACCAGGAGTTTATTGCTGTTGAAACGGTGCCCGTTTTCTGGATCCCACGGACCTTCCACGCGATAGCCGTACTTCTGCCCGGGCTTGATGCCGCGCACAAGCCCGTGAAAGACGAACGCGGTACGCTCACGCAGGGTGATGCGATCCGTCTCGGTTCCTTCGTCGTCGAAAAGACACAAAATTACCGCGGTGGCCGTCTCGGAAAAAAGAGCGAAGTTCGTTCCAAGCCGGCTGGAGGTGGCTCCAAGCGGATAGGGTTTACCGGGCAGCAGCGTACGTTCCATCATTCCTCAGTTCATGCCAATTGGCGGAGTCAGGAATAGAGATGCAGTCTTCAACGGCTGTGTCGTCTGCATCCCGCGGAGGCCTGGGCTGACAGCGGAAAGGGCGCGGCGATTATCATGAGACAGAATGTCGAAATTGATGAAAACCAAGATGTGTAGCAGTGACTAAAAAGCAAAGCTACAAGTTGAGCGAGGGCAGTTCAGCACTGCGGGGAGCCACCTGGGACGGCCGTGGAACCAATTTTTCCCTGTTTTCAGAACATGCAACGAAAGTGGAACTCTGCCTCTTTGACGCGGAGGGCCGGCGTGAACAGGCGCGTATCACACTGCCGGAGTACACCAACCAGGTCTGGCATGGCTATCTGGAAGGGGTAATGCCAGGTGCTGTCTACGGCTACCGCGTGTACGGGCCATACGATCCGCTCAACGGGCACCGTTTCAACCACCACAAGCTTCTGCTTGATCCCTATGCGGTGGCCCACATTGGCCAGCTCAACTGGAAGCCGGCAATCTTCGGCTACAAATTCGAGTCACGCGATGACACGACCTTCGATGAACGCGACAGCGCGAGTTGCATGCCGAAATGCCTGGTGGTCAATCCGCAGTTCGATTGGAGCGGTCAGCCAGCGCGGCTGGGCCACCTGCGCGTGAACTGGGATGAGACGGTCCTGTACGAACTGCACGTGAAGGGCTTCACCAAGCAGCATCCTGACGTGCCGGAGAAGCTCCGCGGCACGTATGAAGGCTTGGGTCATGAAAACGTTGTCGAATATGTCCGCTCGCTTGGCGTGACGTCGATCGAGCTTCTGCCCATTCATACGTTCGTTACGGATAGCCACCTATATGACCTGAAGCTGACGAATTACTGGGGCTACAACAGCATCGGTTTCTTTGCGCCCGACCCACGGTATGCCAGCAACCCGAGCCGTGCTCTTTCAGAGTTCAAGGAGATGGTGGCGCGTTACCACGGGGCCGGCATCGAAGTCATTCTGGATGTGGTTTACAACCACACCGCGGAGGGCAACGAGTTTGGGCCGACGCTTTCATTCAAAGGCATCGACAATGCCAGCTACTACCGGCTGCTGCCGCACCTGCCCCGCCACTACATCAACGACACAGGCACCGGCAACACCGTGAACGTGAGCCACCCGCGCGTGCTGCAGATGGTCTGTGACAGCCTGCGCTACTGGGTCGAGCAAACGCATGTCGATGGCTTCCGCTTCGATCTGGGAACCATCCTGGCACGTGAGCCCAACGGCTTCGACAACCAGAGCGGCTTTTTAAAGGCGGTCAGCCAGGACCCCACGCTGGCCAACACCAAGCTGATTGCGGAGCCATGGGATGTTGGCCCGGGAGGATACCAAGTCGGTGGGTTCCCACCGGGATGGACGGAATGGAACGACAAATTCCGTGACACGGTACGCGAGTTCTGGAAGGGCGGGGCCACCATCGCCGAACTCAGCCGGCGGCTCACCGCTTCCGGCGACCTGTTCAACTGCATGGGCCGCCGTCCCTGGGCTTCCATCAACTTTGTGACCGCGCACGACGGCTTCACGCTCAATGACCTGGTCAGCTACAACGACAAGCACAATGAAGCGAACGGCGAAGGCAATCGCGACGGCTCCACGCACAATCACTCCTGGAACTGCGGCGTGGAGGGGCCAACCGATGACGCGGTGAGTCTTGCGCTACGCGATCAGCAGATGCGCAATCTGCTGGCAACGCTGCTGCTGTCACAGGGCACGCCCATGCTGCTGGCCGGCGATGAGTTTGCACGAACCCAGCAGGGCAACAATAATGCCTACTGTCAGGACTCGCCGATCAGCTGGGTCGATTGGGCGTTATTGCAGCGAAACAGCAGCCTTTTGGAGTTCACGCGCAAGCTCATCGAGTTGCGCAAGCGCTATCCCATCCTGCGCCGCAATCTATTTCTGGATGGCAAGATCGATCCGATCCTCCAGGTTCGCGACTTGATCTGGATCAACGCCACAGGGAAAGAGATGGACCTAGACTCCTGGAAAGATTCCAGAACGCGATGCTTCGGCATGCTGCTGGATGGCCGGGCAAGGCCGACCGGCATCGAACAGCGCGGCCATGAAGCGACAATCCTACTACTCATCAATGATCACTACGACACCGTTCCGTTCCGGCTGCCCGCTTGCAACGGCGGAATAGGCTGGCAGTGCGTTCTGCAGACGTCGGCATCACCGCCACATGCCGAGCCTTTCCGTCCGGGTGACATCTTCCCTGTCCAGGCACGATCATTGCTGGTGTTTGTCATGGGCGCGCATGAGGTTGAAGGCGGCGTAGCTCCTCATCAGACTGTCTGAAGGTCACGTCGACGGCCGATTACGTCAGCATGAGCTCACCGGTCACGCGGGAGAAGACAAGCACCAGCGCACGCACTATTCCAGCGAGTAAGGAATGCCGAAACGGCCGACCTGCAGCACGGCATGATCGGCCGGCGGCATGATGCGGAACGCTTCCACGTGCGTGCCCGGCGGCAGTTGCTTCGCCACCGCATGACCGCGTTCCGCACCGGTCGCCGCGTCATAAAATGTAGTGTCCAGACCCTCGGTGACACGCTTCCAGCCGAAGACATACTTCCCTGGCGGCAGCAGCATGGCGCCAAGGCGGACGCCCGTTCCGAGCATCAGGTAGTGCGAGTACTTCCCGTCTGCCGAATATCCCGCCGTGATCAGAACAACCCCGGCAACAATCCTTCCGCGGTCGTCCACAATGCCGGAAGCGGTACGCATTTCCGTCTCGATGCGTTCCTTTTCCACGGGTGCCCGCGCCGGCAGGGACTGCTCGAGTTCCTTCTCAGTGGCGGCTCGCCACTGAGAAGCGGCATGTTGCTGCGGCCAGGCAGAACAGGGCACCAGCAACAGGAGCAGCACAACCCAAATGTAAAGATTTCGTCGCGGCATACACTTCATTTCAGATGCACGATCCCACGCTGAATCGCCGCGGTTGCTGCCTGCGTGCGGTCCACCACGCCAAGCTTGCTGAGCAGATTGTTGACGTGAGTCTTGACTGTGGTTTCCGAGATGCCGAGATCGCTGGCCGCGTCCCGGTTGGAACGCCCGGCGACAATGCGCTGCAGCACCTCCAACTCACGCGCGGTCAACTCCTGTCCGCTCACGCGGTCGGCCAGTTTTTCCGCAATAGCCGCCGGAATGCGCGACTTTCCCGCATGCACTACGCGAATGGTCTCGATCAGCTCCTCGATCGTCATACCCTTCAGCAAATAAGCCTTCGCACCCGCTTGCAGCGCGCGGTAGATATCCTCATCGCCGTCGTAGGTGGTCAGCACCACGATGCGGGCACCCGGATGCCTGGCGCGGATGCGGGTGATTGCTTCCACCCCGCCCATCTTCGCCATTTGGAGATCCATGAGCGTCACATCGGGCAAGAGAGCCTCAAAGCGCGTCACCGCCTCGCCGCCGTCGGGCGCATCGCCAACGACTTCCACTTCAGCGGAAGATCGCAGCAACGCAACCAGCCCCTGCCGGACCACATGATGGTCGTCCACCACCAGGACGCGAATCTTGTCTGCCATGTTCTCCCTGTCTTCCATTTCGGCTAAGCGGGCACCACCAGAGTCACGGAACTTCCCTGCCCCGGCGCGCTCTGCAGGTCGAGACTGCCAGCAACCCCGGCGGCCCGTTCGTGCATGCCGCGCAGCCCGTAGTGTCCCACCCGGGCGGCACCGTCGGCCACAGCGAAGCCGCGCCCATCATCTCGCACAACAAGCTCCACCGCATCCTCCGAATAGTGGAGAGAGACAACGATCTGGCGCGCGGCCGCATGGCGGATGGCATTGCCCAGAGCTTCTTTTGCAACACGCAGGATCTCCTGCTCGGTAGTTTGCGGCAGAGCGCGATAGGCTCCCTTCACCACGCATTGCGCGGTCGCGGGCGAAGCATCCGTTCGCTGCACAAGCACGCTCAGCCGGGCCGGCAGACTGTCTGAAGATGTGTTGGCACGCAATGCCCAGATACTCTCGCGAGCCTCCCGGATGCCGTCGCGCACCAGGGTGCGAGCGGCATCCACCTGCTCCTGAGCGGCCTGTGTCGCGTTGGCACGCAGCAGCTGCGAGGTCACCTCCAATTGCAGGGAGACTGCAACAAAGTCCTGCGCAAGCGTGTCATGGATTTCCCGCGCAATCCGGTTGCGCTCCTGCAGCACGGCGGCAAACTCGCGTTGAACGCGGCGCAGCCGCAGCCGGTAAAGCGCATAGGTCAGCAAGGCCGCGAGCACAAGCAGGAGCGCGTAAAACCACCATCGGCGATAAATGGGTGCGGCCACCCTGAAACGCAGTCCGGCGGGGGTTGTGCTGACCACGCCATCGGCGTTGCGCGCCTCCACCAAGAAGCGATACGCGCCCGCAGGCAGATTTGTGTACTCGGCACTGCGCCGGTTGCCCACGTCAACCCAGTCGTGGTCGAAGCCTTCCAGCTTGAAGCGATACATCACCTGCGCCGGAGCGGCGAAGCTCAGGCCCGCGTAGTCGATAACAAAGCGCCTGGACTGTGCGGGCAGTTGCAGGTTCTGGCCAACGGGTATGACGTTGTTGTCCACAAGGAAACGCTCGATGACCATGGGAGGGGGCGTGGCGTCGACGGGCAGCTGTGCGGGGTCCACGGTGGCTAACCCACGCCGTGTTGCAAACCACAACACACCGCTGCCGTCGCGCCATGCCGCCGGATGTCCGTCCACCGATGCATCCACACTCGGCATGCCATCCGCCGTACCGTACTGACGTACCGGAAACGAGCACACCTGATTCTCCGCGCAGTGCTCAACAGCACTGGAACTCACCTTAGCTACGCCCAGCGGATTGCGTACCCAAAGGTCTGCTCGCGAATCGAGCAACAGAGCATCCACCGCGGAGAGAAGCTGTGAGGAACGCACCGGATGAGCCAATGCTGGAGCGGCCGGTGAGATCGAAAACAGGCCGCTGTTCCTGGTGCCCACAGCGATCGTCCCATCCTGCAGTTCGACCAGCGCCGTAACGGCCTGGCTGCCTGAGCCAGCCGGTAGCGCAACCCTCTCCAGCTTTTCACCGTGCAGGCGGACCAGTCCGTCCAGCGTACCAATCCACAGGTCGCCGTTTCGCGTCCGAAGCATCGTTCCAATCACATCACTCGGCAACCCATCAGCAGTCGTTAGCACCATGCCGACGCGGCCCGCTTGCAGATGCGCCAGTCCGCGGCGCGTGCCTACCCAGACAGAGCCGTCCGTCTCCGCCAGCACTGAGCGCACAAGGTCATCTGGAAGGCCATCCGCCGCGCTGTAGTGAGTCAGCCGCGAAGCCTGCACATGATCCAGACCTTCCGGCGTGCCTATCCAAACGCCAGCCTTGGCATCCGGTGCCAGCGCAAGGACAACCTGGCTGCTGAGCCTTGCATTCACGGCGGGCGTGGTTACGATGCCGTTGCGCAGGACTCGCAGACCGCTGTCGCGCGTGCCTACCCACAGCACACCATCGGCTGTGCTCACAATGGCAGTGACTGCCTCACTCTGAAGCGCTTCGGCGCTGCCCATGGCGCGTCGCCGGAGCATCACCACGCCGGAACTGTCCGTGCCAAACCAGCGGTCGCCCTCCGCATCCACCATGGCACTCAGCACTGCCGTGTCTTTCAATTCCCCGACCGGCTGCACGCTTACCGGCGGCTTTGATATGACACTGGCGGCGTCTGGACGGAGCAGGAAAGCTCCGCGGTTTGTTCCCGCAATCACGCCATCCGCTGTGATCGACATGGATTCCAGACGAGTGCCGGGTAGCTCGCGGCCTAAACTCCAGTGCCGCTCAGCCGCCGCAGTCCGCTCAACGATTTCAGACGCTGTGCGGAACCAGAACCGTCCATCGTGATCTTCCCCAAGATCGACCGGCGGTGCTGAAAGCCTGGGCTCCTCCTGGAGGTGGCCGTCTTTGTCACGGTAGAGCCTTGCGCCGGCCGCAATGAGCACGGAGCCGCCGCTTCCTGCTCCCACCGCCGTCGCTTCCAGGCCGTTGGGCAGGGCGACGGGATCGGCTGCTTCGTCGTGTACGCGAAGCAGTCCAGCCGCGGTCAGCACCGCAACAGAGTCGCTGCTGTCCGAAGCCATGCTGAGCACAGCACCCACGCCGCGAACCCGCGAGAAGCGTTCGTTCCGGTACTGCACAAGCCCATCGGAGGTGCCGATCCAGACCGTGCCATTGGCTGTCTGCAGCAGGCAGCATGCATCGTTGCTGGCAAAAGCGCTCTCGGTTTCCCTGCCGAACCGGGTGAAGCGTACTCCATCAAAGCGGGCCACACCATTTTCAGTGGCGAGCCACAGATAGCCGTCCCTGGCCTGCAACATGGCGTGAACACTGTTTTGCGGCAGTCCGTTTTCCGTCGTCCACGCTTCGCGCTGC
>CAXTPQ010000040.1:25306-29183 GCA_964246215.1 uncultured Terriglobus sp.
GAGTGCCATCGTGTTACCCGGCTGCCGCTGCACCATGGCAGGCCCGCTGCATCGCGCGAAACCGTCGGTAACGCCCGGCGTCTGTGCCGCTACAAGCGGCAGATCAGCAACTCCCGCTCGTAAATCATTTCCGGCGGCAAATAGTGGTGCAGATCGATGAACAGCTCTTCATGCCCGATCACCTCTCGCCGCCAGTCTGCCACGTTCACGCGCTGCACCTCGGCGAACTGCTCCGGCGTGAACTCGAGGCCGGCCCATTCCATGTCCTCGTAATAAGGTGTCCAGCCAATGGGTGTTTCCCTGCCCTGTGCACGGCCACGCACACGGTCGACTACCCAGCGCAGCACACGCATATTTTCACGAAAACCAGGCCAAATGTACTGGCCGTCCTCACCCTTGCGGAACCAGTTCACGTGGAAAATACGCGGCGTGGACTGCAGCGAACGCTGCATTTTGATCCAGTGACGAAAGTAGTCACCCATGTGGTAACCGCAGAACGGCAGCATCGCCATGGGATCGCGCCGCACGCGGCCCAGCGCGCCGCCGGCCGCGGCCGTTGTCTCCGACCCCATCGTCGCGCCAGCATAGACGCCGCTGCTCCAATTGAAGGCCTGATAGATCAGCGGAATCGTGGACGAGCGGCGGCCGCCAAAAAGGATTGCGCTCAGGGGAACGCCCTCCGGATTCTGCCACTCCGGATCGATCGTCGGGCATTGGGCAGCCGGTGCGGTGAAGCGGCCGTTGGGATGCGCCGCTGTCCTGCCGGTTTCTTCTGCGATCGCGGGCGTCCATCGCTCACCACGCCAGTCCAGGCATTCGGCCGGCGGTTCATCCGTCATACCCTCCCACCACACGCCGCCATCCGGCGTCTCCGCGACATTGGTGAAGATGGTGTTGCGGCGCAGCGTTGCCATGGCATTCGGATTGGTGTGCTCGCTCGTGCCCGGGGCAACACCGAAGAAGCCGGTTTCCGGGTTGATGGCGCGTAGCCGGCCCCGCTGATCAGGTTTGATCCAGGCAATGTCATCGCCCACCGTCCAGACTCTCCATCCCTTGAACGCGGCCGGTGGCACCATCATGGCAAAGTTGGTCTTGCCGCATGCCGATGGAAAGGCCGCTGCTACATAGGTCTTCTCCGTCCGGCCTGCCGCGTCCGCCGGCGATTCCACACCGACGAGCAGCATGTGCTCCGCCATCCAACCTTCATCGCGTGCGATGTTGCTGGCGATGCGCAGGGCAAAGCACTTCTTGCCCAGCAAGGCATTGCCGCCGTAGCCGGAACCGTAGCTCCAGATTTCGCGGGTCTCCGGAAAGTGCACAATGTACTTTTCGTCGTTGCACGGCCACGCCACATCCGGCTGACCGGGCTGCAAGGGCGCGCCGACAGAGTGCATGCAGGGCACCACACGCTGCTCGCCCTTGTCGATCTCGCGGAGTACATCGGCGCCCACGCGGCACATGATGCGCATGTTCACGACCGCATACTCCGAGTCAGTCAGTTGT
Source organism: uncultured Terriglobus sp. (assembly GCA_964246215.1). Classification (GTDB taxonomy): domain Bacteria; phylum Acidobacteriota; class Terriglobia; order Terriglobales; family Acidobacteriaceae; genus Terriglobus. The sequence continues at coordinate 26,810 of CAXTPQ010000040.1, forward strand.
ACTCCGATGCGCGACATGGGCCCGCCCACCGGCCCCATGCTGAAGGGCAGCACATACATGGTGCGGCCCCGCATGGCGCCGCGGAAGATTTGTTTCAGCTTGCGCCGCATGGCGAAGGGATCCATCCAATTGTTCGTGGGCCCGGCGGCATCCTTCGAAAGCGAGCAGATGAAGGTACGCTCTTCCACACGGGCAACGTCGCGCGCATCGGACCTGGCAAGAAAGCAGCCGGGCCAGCGTTCCACATTCAAACGGGTAAAGGTGCCGGCATGCACCAGCTTGTCGCACAGCAGATCGTACTCAGCCTGTGATCCGTCCACCCAATGGATGTGGTCCGGCTGCGCGAGTTCCGCCATCTTCTCCACCCAGCGGATCAGGTGACGATTGCTGGTAGGAGCGACGGTCGGGGTACTGGAGGGGGGCGCCGCAGCCTCCGGCGCAGGTGTCAGAACAGCGTCCGACTGCATGTGGGAACCACCTTCAAAGGCGCATGAGCGCTTCTGTCATTGCACAGCAGCTGCTGCGGAGCGTCAACTTGTGTCTGGACATCATGAGCCGGAGCTGGTCCGCGATCCTGCCGTCCCAAGAAGAGACACGAACTCTGGCAGGCGCACAAAAGGCCGATAACGCTGGTGTATGTCAACAGCAGCCAGCCTACGTCCGCACGAAGTGAATAGGCACATGTTCCGGTTAAACGGTTCGCAGCGCTCGGGCACCTTTCGCAGAACCGCGTCGCGAACACGCGACGAGTTCCGCCTGCTTGCCTGCCTTCGGCAGTTTGACGGCGTCACGGTGCTTGCCGCCATCTTCCAATGGTGTGCCGCTGCTGTTATAGCGGCTGCGTTGCTTCGCTCCGGCGTTATCCTGCAGCCATGCCAGCGTTTGCTAACGATTGCGGCTCTGTGTGTAAGCGGCCCCCTGACGTGCGTTTGGCTGCTCCGGGCGGCTTCGCGGCTTCGCAATCATCACTCGCAGAGGGCACACCTGGTGCACTGCGCCAGCCACGATGAGCTGACCGGTCTGCCCAACCGCCCGGCCATGCGGGACGAGTTTACCCGTCTGCTGCAGGCCGCCCGGCAGCGGGACGGCCAACTCGTCTGCATGTATTTGGACATCGACGGCTTGCGTTATGCCAACACCCTGCTCGGCTACCGGACCGGCGATGAGCTGTTGCTGCAGATCGTCATGCGCATCAGCGGCTGCCTGGCCCCCACGGATCAGCTGAGCCGCTTTGGCGGAGATAAGTTTGTCATTCTGCTGCATCGCCCGATGAGCCACGCCGAGATCAATGCCTTGGCCGAATGCATTGTTTACTCCGTCTCACGCCCGCAAACATTGAATGGGCAAGAGTTCAGCACGGGTGTCAGCATCGGTATCGCCTGCTCACCGGCCGATGCCAGTGACGAGGACAGCCTGCTTGCCGCAGCGGAACGGGCGATGTACAGCGTCAAACGAACCGGGCGGAGTTCGTTTCAATACTCCGGGCACGTCAGCGATCCACGGACTGAGCGGAACCGCGTGCTTGCCGGCAAGTTGCAACGGGCTTTATTGAGCGGGGGCATTCGCCTGGTGTATCAGCCGATCTTTTCCCGCGATGGGCGAGTCATTGCCGCAGAAGCGCTGGCGCGCTGGGAAGATGAGGAGGAGGGTGCCATCTCGCCGGGCGAGTTCATCCCCATTGCTGAGAGCACCGGGCTGATTGTGCCGCTCAGCAAATGGGTGCTGCGCCGGGCTTGTGAGCAAATGAAAGCCTGGCTTGCCATAGGCTCTCCACTGCGCCGGATCGCGGTCAATATCAGCGTGATTGAGGTTTCCCGGCACGACTTCGTCTCGATGGTCGAACGGACGCTGCGTGAATGCGGTCTGCCGGCCAGCTACCTGGAACTGGAGGTCACGGAGACCGCGCTGGCCAATGACTTCGAGTCAGTGCGGGAACATCTGCAAGCCTTGCGGCAGCTGGGCGCGCGCATTTCCATCGATGATTTCGGGACTGGCTACTCGTCCTTTTCCCGCCTGCGAGATCTGGAAGCAGACACGCTGAAAATCGATCGCAGCTTTGTGCAAAGCGCGCAAAGTGCCCAGAATGGAACCGCCGTGGTGAAGGCGCTCATCGATATGGCACACACACTGCAATTAAGCGTGGTCGCCGAGGGTGTAGAGACTCAGCAGCAACTTGAGATGTTGCGCGACATGCGATGCGACGAGCTCCAAGGATTTCTGATGGGCAGGCCGCAGCATCCTGAAGAACTGGCCCGGCTGCTTGCACCAGTGGAAGCGTCTCATCGCGGAGACGTCGTCCGGTTTGACCGGCTGACGCTGGTGCCACGCAGCGCTTAGGCTGTGTGACAGCTGGCAACTATTTAACTCAAATTAA
>CAXTPQ010000041.1:0-12008 GCA_964246215.1 uncultured Terriglobus sp.
AGTTCTATCGTCGTCAAGGTGGGACGACTTTTCCGGACTTACGTGGATTGCCGATCAACTACACCCATGGACTAGCTGGCGCGGTGCTTGCCGCCGAGCGTAGTGAGTGCCGCAATGGCACGGTCCTGCCACGTCAGAAGTTCCTCATCGCGCAGGGTGCGCTCTCGCGATTGAAACACCATGCGGAGAAGCAGGGAATACTCCCCGGGCGGCACGGTTTTGCCCTTCGGATCGCGGTAGATCTCCATGGGCGTCAGCGAGAGCAGTTCCGCGATGTCCATCGAGCGCAGCGCCCGCTCGATGGCGGACCAGTGCACGGCATCACTGAATAAGAAGGAAAGATCCCGCTCGACGGCCTGAAAGCGCGATGGCTCGACTGCTGTGGGCGTGCGCAGCGGGTAAGCAAAGAGCGTTGGCAGGTGGACCTCAGCCAGCACGGCACGTTCACGCAGCTTACGGCGCTCCCGCTCGGCGCCGCTAATCTCTCCCACGGTGGCGAGCGCCGCGCCGCCCAGCAGAATGCGTGCGCCACGGCCCGGTTCCACCCATGCCGGCAAGTTTGTCATGTGATAAGCCGGCGGGGGCGTCACAAAGCGCGCGAAAATCTCTTCCAGTACGCCTTTCAGTTCAAAGAAAGGCGCATCTTCCGTGGAGATGGTGCGCGTGGCTGCCGCGCCACCGTAGGCCCCCAAGGCCAGCGACGGATGCTCCGCAACCTGCTGCGTGCAGCCGGTGAAGACCGTACCGTATTCAAACAGCCGCGCGGTTCGCACATCGCGGCTGTTATTCAGCGCGAGCATGCCCGCCATGCCGGGCAGCAGTGCCGGCCGCAGCATGCCGGCTTCCGCTGATAGTGGGTTGCCCATCATGACGGCACCCTTCTCGGCATCGCCGAAAAGCATTGCATCCGTCTCCGAGCAGAAGGTGCTCGAAATCGCCTCGGTGTAGCCGAGCGCAAGCAGCGTCTGCCTTACCTTGTCTTCACGCTCGGCATGCGGCAGCGCGATCACGCCGCCGGAAAAGGCGGGCAGCGTATCCGCAAAGCGGTTGTAGCCGTAGACGCGGGCAATCTCCTCAATCAGGTCAATCTCGCGCTCCAAATCCAGCCGCCAACTGGGCAGGGTGACTTCAAAGGCGTCTCCCTCCGGCGTCGGCCGTAGATGGCAGCCGAGTGCTTCCAGGTATTGCTCGATGGCTCCCGCGGGAATGAGGTAGAAGCTGTCTTCGCTTGAGAGCGTTGTGCCTAAGAGCTGCTGCGCCATGTCGACACTCAGGCGAACATGCGGACGCTTCGTGGTGCGCTCTTCCCATGCGGGAACGGAGACATCGGTCAGGGCATCTTCCGCAGTGCCGCCACAGGTCGCGAGAACAGCCCGGGTGACCAGGCGGCTTGCCAAAGCGCAGGCGCCCAGGTCGGCTCCGCGTTCATAACGGTGCGAGGCATCCGTGTGCAGGCCGTGGCGGCGCGAACTGGCGCGGATCGCCGCCGGCGCAAACCATGCAGCCTCCACAAGGATATTCTTCGTCGCTTCCGTCACGCGCGAGTCCCGCCCGCCCATCACACCAGCCAGACCGAGTGCCTTCTTCTCGTCCGCAATGACCAAATCCTCCGCGGACAGGATTTTTTCCGAGCCGTCCAGCAGTTTCAGTCGCTCACCCGCGAGCGCACGGCGGACAACGATACCGCCCTCCAACGTGTCCAGATCGAAGACATGCGTAGGATGCCCCATGGCGAGCCAGTTGTGATTGGTCGCGTCCACCGCATTGCTGATCGGCTTTTGTCCCAGAGCGGCAAACCGCTCGGCGACCAGACCTGTCGAGGTACCCACCCGAACGCCGCGGATCACCTGCGCGGTAAACCGCCCGCACAGGTCCTCGGCCTCGATGCGAACAGGAAAACCCTGCTTGCCTGAGCCGCTGCTGCCGGATGCGTCACCGTTCTCGCAAGCAGCGGCGTAGTGAGGGACGATGCCGGCAATTTCGCCGAATTCCACGTTTGCAATGCGCCGGTCTTCCAATTGCAACAGCGGCACACCATAGATCGCGGAAGCTTCGCGCGCAATGCCGTAGTGGTTCATTGCGTCCACGCGGTTGGTGGTGATGTCCATCTCAAACAGATGGCCGCCATCGGGCAGCTCGTGGATTCCTTCCACGGCAATGCCGCGCAGAGTCAGGTCTTCGGCCAGTTGCCGGTCGGAAACGTCGAGCGCGGGCAGGTACTCGCGCAACCAGGTGCTCAGGATGTTCAAACGTCTACTCCGTGCGCCAGTCGTCGCCTGGCATGATGCGTTTCATAAATTCATCGAAGAGGGGAACGGTGAAAGCGGTGTCGCCGTGATTGGGGCTCCAGATCATGCCCTTTGTGATCAGCCGTTCGCGCACCGTTCCCAGCTGGCCCACCTTGCGGCCAAAGGCGGTAGCAATGTCGCCGGAGCGGTGCGGGCCGGGGCCGAGTTCCGACATCGCCCGCAAATATCGCTTTTCTCGAGGCGTGAGCCGGTCGAAGCGAACGCGAAAGAAGCTTTCATCCAAGGTGGTGAGCGCTTGGAGGGAGCTGTCTTCAATATTCTCCAGGGTGATAGGGCTGGACTTGGCGAGGTTCCAGGCGTGCTTGCCCCACTCCTGCAGGAAGTAAGGATAGCCCTGAGTCTGGTTCAAGATTTCGTCGATCGCTTCCGGAGTGAACTGGACACCTTCAGCCCGGGCGGGCAGCACCAGCGCTTTGGTGGCCTCTTCCGGAGAAAGCCGGTCAATTTGCGGAAAGTCGAAGAGCCGCTCCGCATAGGATTTGGCGTTGCCGGCTAGCCCCCTTAGCTGCGGCAGACCGGCGCCGACCATGGTGATGGGCAGCTTGAGCTGCGCACAGCGGTGCAGGGCTGCGATAAGCGCGCCAAACTGGTCCTCTTCAATGTATTGGATCTCGTCCAGGAAAAGCACGGCGGCGGTTCCGGCCTTTGCGGCGGCTTTGCCGACCTGTTCCAGCAGGACGGCGAGGTCGGTTTCCAGGTCGCCGTTGTCAGCCAGGCCCGCTTCGGCCTGCAAATCCAGGCCGACTTCAATGTCCTGGTATTTCACCTTGAGCGAGCGGGCAAAGCCCGCCAGCGCATGCAGTCCGCGGTTGGCCAGGTCGCGGGCAGCGTCGATGCGGCTGAGGCGGAGCAGCGCGTGGCGGAGTTGTGGTGCGAGCAGAGCCGGCAGTGAACGATTTTCTGGAGTTTCCGCGCGGAGCCCAAGAATGCCTTCCTGCTCCGCATCAGAGCGGACCCTGTCCAGCAGAACAGTTTTCCCGACACCACGCAGTCCAACAAGGATGAAGCTTTTTGAGGACCGCCGCGCCCGGACGCGGGCAAGTGCAATGGCAATTGTCTTTCTCAGGCGCTCACGCCCAGCGAGTTCTGGGGGTTGGTAGCCTGCACCAGGAGCATACGGATTCTGCAGAGGGTCCATGAGGTTATAGGGAGTTTACCAAGGTTTATCGGAAAACGGTAAACCTAGGTAATTTGGTTATAAAGGAGAGGAGTTTCTTATAAGAAGTTTACCAGGGTTTACCAGAATCTGGTAAACCCTGGTAATTTACCTATAGATGGGTGGCCAGACTAGGCGAACTGCTCTAGAAAACGCAGATCGCCCGAGTAAAATTGGCCGATGTCGCCCACGCCGTACTTCATCATGGCGATGCGCTCCACGCCCATGCCAAAGGCGAAACCGCTGATTCCGGGCAGGTTGTATGCCGGCTTCAGGCCGTTCTCGATGCGGCGCTGGTCCACGGCGGCAAAGACAGCAGGGTCGACCATGCCGCAGCCCAGCAGCTCGATCCAGCCAGAGTGCTTGCACTTGCGGCAGCCCGCGCCGCCGCAGAAGGGGCAGGAGATCTGGACGTCGGCGCTCGGTTCGGTGAAGGGGAAGAAGGAAGGGAAAAAGCGGGTCTTCACGGCCGATCCAAAGAAGGCTTTCATGGCATGGTCGAGCGTACCCTTCAAGTCGCTGAAGGTGATGCCGCGGTCAACACATAGGCCCTCCACCTGGTGAAAGATGGGCGAATGCGTCGCATCGGATTCGTCATTCCGGTGCACCTTGCCGGGGATGACCAGGCGCAGCGGCGGCGGATTGGCAATCATGCTACGGATCTGCACGGGCGAGGTGTGCGTGCGCATCAGCAGGCGCTCCCGCAGGGGCTTGCCCTCCTGGCCGGCCATGACGAGGGTATCCTGCGTGTCGCGGGCGGGGTGGTCCGGCGGGAAGTTCAGCGCTTCAAAGTTATAGAAGTCCGTCTCGACCTCCGGACCGGTGCCGACGGAGTAACCGAGCGCGGCGAAGACGGCGGTCATCTCGCGCATGGTGCGGGTCAGCGGATGTTCTACACCGACGGGACGATGGATGCCGGGCAGGGAGATGTCGAGGGAGGAATGTACGTGATCAGCTAGGACGGTCGACAGTTCGGAACGTATGTGTGCCCTTCTTCTAAGACGGTCATCGATACCTTTGAAGTCGACAGACAGGCTTTCTTTAATTGAGTTGAACAACGAGCCAAAATCACGCTTATCTGCATTTGGAACAAAACGAATCCAAGACGCAGCACCCTTATTCAGGAACCCTGCTTTGTCGCCGAACCAACGAACGCGAAATCGCTCCTGCTCGTCCGCTGAATCAATTGCCTGCAATTCGGAATGAAACGCATCTTGTAATTCGATTAGCGCGGTCTTTACGACTTCTTTCGAAGAGAAATCCAAACTCTTGGGCAGTTCATAGCTCATGCCGCGATCGCCAGCGTGAGAACACGCGCCTCCGGCTCGGGAACCTGATCTCCGCTTTCACGGAGACCCTCAAGGTGGAACTCAATGCCTTCACAGATAAGCTGCTCTGTTTCTTCAAACGTTTCACCACCTACGCCGAGCCCTGGCAAATCCGGCGCGGAGGCGCTCCATCCCGTCGACGTCTTCTCGAAAACAACTGCGTAGTTCTTCATTTGCGAAAGCCCTGCCTGCTTCAGAGTGTTCTTGTACGTTCTTCTTTCAATTCGATAGACGGATGACCAGCGACCGTCACGGTTCCCGGTTCGTCTGGTGTTTGAATTGCCGGTGGCTACCGCGCTGTCTGTCCAAGTTCCAGCCATCCTCACGCAGGAGACGCAGCACATCTCTTACCTTCATCTCGCTTTCAGTCTACTTCGACCCAGGTATCACAACGCCCACCAGACGATGCCGACGGAAACTGCACCGAGCAGCCAACTGGTTCTGTCCGTAATGGCGTAGACCACCGGATCTTCGTGCAGTTGGCCGCGGCTGGCCAGCAGCCACACGCGCATGATCCACAGCAGCAGCACCGGCACCAGCAGCCACAGCCGCGATGGGTTGGCGTAAAGCACGCCCGCCAGACCGGAAATGTACATGGTGAGCACGACGACGCTGGCGAAAGCGCTCGACGTGCCGAAGCTGCGGAGTTGCTCCATGTCGGCCGTGCCGTAACCGCGTCCGCTGACCTTGGTCTGGTTGTTGGTGGTCATCAACTCCAGTTCGCTGAAGCGTTTCACAAAGGCAAGTGAGAGAAAGAAGAAAATCGAAAACGCCGCAAGCCAGGCAGAGACGCCCACGTCCGTTGCCGCGGAGCCGGCGAGAATTCGAACAGTGTACAAACCGCTGAGCACGATCACATCCACAAGCGAGCGCCGCTTCAGATAAAAGGAATATGCCAGCGTGGTGATGGTGTAGATCGCCAGCCAGCCCAGGAAGCGGTAGGGCCGGGCCAGCACCTCATGCACGCCGCCCATGCCTGGCAGCGCGGCATAAACCGCATGGAGCAGCAGCGCGAGCGCGACACTGACCGCGAGAAAGAGAACGACGACAATAACCCCGGTAAAGGGCGACAGATCGCCCGAGGCAAAGGGCCGTTTGCGCTTGCGCGGGTGGCGCCGGTCGGCTTCAATGTCGAGCAGGTCGTTGATGATGTAGGTGGCGCTGGCGCAAAAGCTGAGCGAAAAGAACGCCATCACCGCGGCGACGATGGTGTTGGCGTCGCGGACGTGGGCCAGCAGTGGCGGCAGAAACACCAGCACATTTTTCGCCCACTGGTGAATGCGAATCGCTTTCAGCAGCGACTTGAAAGGGCTGCGCCGATCCAGGAATTCGCGGTAGGGCGTAACTTTGTCGGCCCGCATGGCGGCGCGCAGTTTGCCATGTGGATTGGCCACCATGGGCTGGTAACTGGCCTGCAGCAGTGTGCGGTCTGGCATCGCGTTGCCGATGTAGGAGAAGCCCTCAGGAAAGCGCTGCTGAAACGCGTCAAGTTTGTTTCTACCGGCAAGATTCAGGGAACCGTCTGAGGCAAGGACACCCGTAAACAGGCCGACATGCGCCGCCACTTGCTCGGCAAACCCGATGTCCGCCGCGGTAGCCAGATAAATGCGGCGGCCCCGGGCATGCTCCTCGCGCAGAAAGGCGAGCAACGGCTCGTTGTACGGCAGGTGCTCCACATCCACCACGGCGCGGCCGGTAATTTCGCGCTTGAAACCGGCTTTTCCCTTGCGCACCCAGGCCGGCCAGTGCAGCGGCGAGTCAGGTTGCTGGCGGATGAGCAGCAAAATGGCGTCCACCAGCGTGTCGCTTTTCACCAGCGTGCCGTCCAGGTCAACGCACAGTGGAAGCTCCGATGCGGCCACGGCAAGGTCTGGCACAGCGCCGGATGCGTGGAGTTCAGGCGTGGGTTCGGTCAGGCTGGCCGGCGGCGTGGACATGCAAGTGCATTATATGGAGCGGCGTAAACGGTACGGTGCACAGCACCCAACAGAAGATTGTCCCGGCGAAACTCTACCGCCGCCGGAACGTACATCTATTAGTCTGAGTTTGAGTCCTGATTCTCATGCAAGGCCAGGTGCCCCTCCGTCTTCGGCTGGTTCTCCTGCACATCTCACAAGTCCGAGAAGGCGCTTTCATTCATGTCGTCCACCGTTTCCCGTGAACCGTCTTCCACGAATCTGCCCGGCGAACAGGCGGCACTGCCAGCGCACGCATCCCCAGCCTCCACCGGCCTGCCGAACGACGCATCGCAGCATCCGGGGCCTGGCACCGCTCCACCTGCCGGGGAAAAGCCGAAGCGGTCGTGGACAAGATTAATCCTGGTCTTGCTCGTCATCGCGGCCTTTGTGGGATTCGTCGTCTACCGCATCCGGTCCAATAAGAAAGCCGACCAGCAGCAGGCGCAAGGCGCGGCCGCCATGGCAAACCGCCCGGTGCCGGTGGCGTTTGATGTGGTGCAGCAGCGGCCGGTGCCGATCTATCTGAGCGCGCTGGGCACGGTGACGGCCTACAACACCGTCACGCTCAAGAGCCGCGTCGATGGCCAGATCACCCGCGTGAACTTCCGGGAAGGTCAGCACGTTTCTCAAGGCCAGTTGCTCATCGAGATCGACCCGAGGCCGTACCAGGCGGCGCTGGGGCAGGCGCAGGGCAACCTTGTACGCGACCAGGCCAATGCCGCGAATGCGCAGGCCCAGGCGGTGCGCTATAACCAGCTTTATTCCGCGGGTGTGGTGAGCAAGGAGCAGGCACAGGCGCAGGAGTCCACCAGCGGCCAGGCAACGGGTACGCTGGCCGCCGACCAGGCCGCCATCGATTCCGCCCGCGTCAACCTGAACTACACACGGATCACGTCGCCCATCACTGGCATCGTCGGCCTGCGCCAGGTGGACATCGGCAACATCGTGGCGGCAAACAGCTCCACGGGACTCGTGGTCATCACCCAGGTCGAGCCTATCGCCGTGATCTTTACCCTGCCGGAAGACCAGCTGCCGCAGGTCTTCGAGCGCATGAAGGGCGGCCGGCAGCTCATTGCCGAGGCGTGGGACCGCGCCAACCTGCAGAAGCTGGCCACTGGGTCGCTGCTGACCGTGGACAACCAGATCGACACGACGACGGGCACGGCAAAGCTGAAAGCCGTTTTCGACAATCATGACGGAGCGCTTTATCCAAACCAATTTGTGAACATCCGGCTTGTGCTGGAAAACCGGACAAACGCGCTCACCATTCCGGCAACCGCGGTGCAAACGGGATCGAGCGGTTCGTTTGTGTATGTCATCGATACGGACCACCCAATCTCGCCAGAGCAGACGGCGCAGCTGGCTTCGCAGGCCACACGCGGCAACGGCAAAAAGAGCGGCAAGGCGGGAACGGCAGGCAGCGAAACAAATCCGCCGGGCGCTGCCAATGGTGGTTCGGGCGCGGGCGGCACGCGGCATGGCGGCGGTGCCGGCGCGCCGGCCAACATGCGGCAGACGAGCTATCCGGTGCAGCAGCGGCCCATTCAAATCGACCTGACCCAGGGAGCGCTGGTGGTCGTCCACAGCGGTTTGCGGGCCGGTGAAAAGGTGATCACCGATGGCGAAGAAAAGCTGAGCCTGAAGAGCACGGTCATTCCCCGTCCTTCGGCACAGGTGGACTACAACGGCGTTGGGAATGCTTCCGTTGCCGGCCCGCGGGGGCAGGGCGCGGGGGCGACCCAGCTTGGCTCGCAAACCGGTTCCGTGAACGCGAGCGGGTCCAACACGGCGGGAGCCAACGGGCAGGGCGGGCAGTCCAACCAGCAGGGCACGAACACGAGCACCGGTGGCGGCGCTCCACGGCAGTAGGTCAGGCAAGGCGCGCCCCGGAGACCGGTGGCGAGGATGTAAGGTTCGGCTTGCCGTCATGGCGCGCCGGGCTTCAGGGGAGTTGAGGTGCAATGAGTCCGTCACGCCCGTTTATTCTTCGCCCGGTGGCCACGGCGCTGCTGATGATTGCCATCCTGCTGGCGGGCGGCGTCGCGTACTTCCAGTTGCCGGTTTCCGCGCTGCCGCAGGTCGACTATCCCACGATTCAGGTGCAGACCTTTTACCCGGGCGCAAGCCCAGAGGTGATGTCATCCGCGGTGACCGGCCCGCTGGAGCGGCAGTTCGGCCAGATCCCCGGCCTGACGCAGATGACGTCGAACTCGTCCGGCGGCGGCTCGGTGATCACGCTGCAGTTCTCACTGGCGGAATCGATCGATGTGGCGCAGCAAGATGTGCAGGCAGCCATCAATGCGGCCAACACCTATCTGCCCAAGGACCTGCCCAACCCGCCCATCTACAACAAGGTCAATCCCGCCGACGCGCCGATCCTGACGCTTGCGCTCACCAGCGACACGCTGGAACTGACCAAGGTCGAGGACCTGGCGGATACCATTCTGGCGCAGAAGATTTCGCAGCTTTCGGGTGTGGGCCTTGTTTCGATTGCCGGCGGCCAGAAGCCGGGAGTGCGCATCCAGGCCAATCCCATGGCGCTGGCCGGCTACGGGCTGTCACTGGAAGATGTGCGCACGGCGCTGGCCAGCGCCAACGTGGACCAGGCGAAGGGCAACTTGAACGGCGCGCACCAGGCGTACACCATCGGCGCGAACGATCAGCTGCTGGCGGCCAAGGACTACAACAACGTCATCATCGCCTACCGCAACGGCTCGCCGGTCTTTCTTCGGGACGTGGCGAATTCTATCGACGCTTCAGAGAACGCTTTTCAGGCGGCGTGGATGGGGCGCGCACCGGCCGCGGGCCAGGACCCGGTCACGCATCCGGCGGTGATCGTCAACATTCAGCGCCAGCCGGGTGCCAACATTATCGGCGTGGTCGACCGGATCGAAGCGTTGCTGCCGCGCCTGCAGGCGACACTGCCGTCCTCCGTCAAACTGGAAATTCTAACCGACCGCACAAATACGATTCGCGCCTCGGTCAAGGACGTGCAGTTTGAATTGCTGCTCACCATCGGCCTGGTGATCGTGGTGATCTTCCTGTTCCTGCGCTCGTGGCGGGCGACGGTGATTCCGTCCATTGCGGTGCCGCTGTCTATTGTGGGCACCTTTGGCGTCATGTATTTGCTGGGCTACTCGCTCAACAACCTGTCGCTGATGGCGCTCACCATCTCGACCGGTTTCGTGGTGGATGATGCGATCGTGATGGTCGAAAACATCGACCGCTACCTGGAGCAGGGGCACTCGCCGCTGGAAGCCGCGCTGATGGGATCGGAGCAGATCGGCTTCACGATCGTGTCGTTGACGGTTTCGCTGATTGCCGTGCTGATCCCGCTGCTCTTCATGGGCGATATCGTGGGCCGGCTCTTCCGCGAATTTGCCGTCACGCTTTCCGTCACCATCCTGGTTTCCGCCGTGGTATCGCTCACGCTGACGCCCATGATGGCGGCCAAGCTGCTGCGCCATACGACGGAAGAACAGAAGGGCCGCTTCTACAAGCGCAGTGAAGATTTCTTCAACTGGGTGATTGCAAAATACGCGGTGGGTGTGCGCTGGGTGCTGCGGCACCAGACCCTCACGCTGCTGGTCACGGCGGCTACGTTTGTTCTCACGTTCTTTCTGTATGCCGTGGTGCAGAAGGGCTTCTTTCCGGTGCAGGACACGGGCGAAATCCTGGCCATCACCGACGCTCCGCAGGACACCAGCTTCAGCGCGATGAGCCTAAAGCAGCAGGCGCTGGCGCTGGAAATCCTGAAAGATCCGGACGTTGCCTCCATCAGCTCTTTCATCGGCATCGACGCGACGAACTCAACATTGAACTCGGGTCGCATTCAGATCGATCTCGTCGACAAGGAAAAGCGCTCGTCCGATGCAGTCGCGGTGATCCGCCGGCTGCAGCCGAAGCTGTCTCAGATTACGGGCATTGACGCCTACCTGCAGCCGCTGCAGGACCTTACCGTGGAAAACCGCACGGCGCGCACGCAGTATCAATACTCGGTCGAGGATGCCAATCCGGATGAACTGGTTGACTGGTCTGGCCGCATCCAGCGCAAGTTCAAGACACTGCCCGCGCTGGTGGATGTGGCCACGGATCAGACGGTGGACGGCCTGGAAGCGTCGCTGGTGATCGACCGCAACACGGCATCGAGGCTGGGCATCACGCCGCAAAATATTGACGACACGCTATACGACGCCTTCGGCCAGCGGCAGGTGTCCACCATGTTCACGCAGCAGAACCAATACCACGTCATCCTGGAGGTTTCGCCCAAGTTTCAGCGGAACCCGTCCGCGCTGGATGCGATTTACGTGAAGAGCTCCAACGGAATGCAGGTGCCGCTTTCCACCTTTACGCACTTCGAGCAAAAGGCGGCGACGCTGGCGATCGAGCATCAGGGCCAGTTCCCGTCAGTGAATCTGTCGTTCAATCTGGCCCCAGGCTATGCCATTGGCGACGCCGTAAAGCAGGTGCGCGCCGCGGAAAAGGAATTGAACATTCCGCTCAGCGTCAATGCGGATTTCCAGGGGACGGCAGCTTCGTTCGAGGCGTCGCTCTCGAATGAGCCGCTGCTGATTCTGGCCGCGCTGATCACGGTTTATATCGTGCTGGGCGTGCTGTATGAAAGCTACATTCACCCGATCACGATCCTGTCCACACTGCCTTCGGCGGGTGTCGGCGCGATCCTGGCGCTGCAACTCACAGGCACGGACCTGAGTGTGATCGCGCTGATTGGCATCATCCTGCTCATCGGCATTGTGAAGAAGAACGCCATCATGATGATCGACTTTGCGCTCGAGGCCGAGCGCGAGGGCGGCAAATCGCCGGAGGAGGCGATTTATCAGGCGTGCCTGCTGCGTTTCCGCCCCATCATGATGACGACCATGGCCGCGCTGCTGGGCGGTGTGCCGCTGGCGCTGGGCACGGGCACCGGCTCGGAGCTCCGCCGGCCGCTCGGCATCACCATTGTGGGCGGGTTGATCGTCTCACAGATACTGACGCTGTTCACCACGCCGGTGGTCTACCTCTTCTTTGACCGCATCGGCCGCAAATATCTGGGCACCGAAGAGGCCGACCGCGAGTTCAAGCTGCACGAACATGAAGGCGAACCGCAGTACGCGAGTGGCGACTAAGATGGCTGGCAGAGAGGGGACCGAATGACCGTTGAAATCCTGGCGCATTTTGAAGACATGGTCGAGCAATTGATGATCGCCAAGGGCTACGACAAGCCCTGGCAGGTGGTAGAGGAGGCGATCGGCGC
>CAXTPQ010000041.1:12108-26164 GCA_964246215.1 uncultured Terriglobus sp.
TGATCGCCAAGGGCTACGACAAGCCCTGGCAGGTGGTAGAGGAGGCGATCGGCGCGATGTACGCCAAGCTTCCTAAAATAGAAAAGATGCAAGCCCTCGAGCGTATGGTGCAAGCCGGTTTCGATAGCGGGCCATGTGAGCAAACGGTCGATGAGGTTTTTGAACAGATTTTCGCAGAACTGGATGTCGAGGAAGCACTCCAGAAGACACGGCTCGCTCCTAGGGACTTGAATCACGCGGCATGAAAATTATCCAGCTGTCACGATTGGCACGCACGGACTTGCGTTCCATCGTGCGATTCACGAGAAAGAAATGGGGTGTTCTGCAAAGTCAAAAATACAGGGCAGCCTTGCAGCGTGCCTTTGTCGATCTGGCTTTTGGGACTGCCAAGGCCCGTTCAGCTCAACTTTCTGGCCGAAGTGACTTGCTTAAACTGCTAGTTGGAAAGCATTACATCTTTTTGCAGCAAGACGGTACCACTCTCTTCGTCTCCCGTGTTCTGCATAGCGCAATGAATTTTGAAGAACACAAGTTTCCGGTCCTCAAAGGCACTCGGCGAAACAAATGAACATCGACCCCCAACCCGGAGACACACAGCCCACTGAGCTGCAGCGGCCCGGTGATGCCGGCAAGCTGAACGCAGGTGAAGGCACGCGCGGACCGGACAAGCGCGCCGGTGATCAGGCACCGAGCGAGCATGCCTCCGCTAAGGATCAGCAGGCGATGGAACATGCCGTGGAGACCGCCAGCCAGCCCATCGGCGGCGTTCACTTTTCCGCGCCGTTCATCCGGCGGCCAGTGGCCACCTTCCTGCTCTCCATCGCAATTATTCTGGCGGGTGCGGTTGCGTACAAGCTCCTGCCGGTGTCGTCGCTGCCGGAGGTCGAGTTTCCGGTAATTGCCGTGGGCGCGGGCCTGCCCGGTGCAGATCCTGACACCATGGCCTCGTCGGTCGCCACACCGCTGGAACGCCAGTTTTCCCGCATTGCCGGCGTGAACCAGATGACCTCCACGTCGTCACAGGGCCAGGCCAGCGTGGTGCTGCAGTTCGACCTCTCGCGCGACATCAACGGCGCGGCGCGCGATGTGCAGGCGGCCATCAGCGCGGCGCGGGCGCAGCTGCCGGCCAACCTGCCCAGCAATCCAACCTATCGCAAGATCAACCCGGCGGATGCGCCGATCATGATTCTGGCGCTCACCAGCGACACGCTGTCCGTGCCGCAGCTCTATGACGCTGCGGACTCCATCTTGGCGCAGAAGCTGGCATCGGTGCAGGGCGTGGGCCAAACATTTGTCGGCGGCTCCTCCAAGCCGGCGGTGCGGCTGGAGGCCAACCCGCTGCAGCTCGCGAACAATGGCCTGTCGCTCAACACGCTCTCCGCCGCGGTGCAGACCTTTAACGTGCTGGAGCCGAAGGGCTATCTGAACGGCGACGAGCAGCGCTGGTCCATCTCCACCAGCGATCAACTCTTCGGCGCGGACGCCTACCGCCCGCTGGTCGTGGCCACCAGCCGCGGCCCTGTCTCCAACGCGCAGGCCAGCAACGGTTTGCAGGCCAATGTCTCAAGTGCGACCACGGGCAGCAGCGGCGGCACCAATGCGACGGGCAGCGGCTCGGCCAACGGCAACGGCTCGTCCGTATCGGCATCCAGCAGCAGCAGCTCCGGTGCGGGTGGCGCCAGTGCGGCGCCCGGTTCCTCCGGCGCGAGTACATCGGCTGGTGCCAGCACATCCACCGGTTCCGGCGGCGGAACCGCGGCAACATCGGCCGGCAACACCGGCGCGCCCACCACCGCGGCCCTGAACACCGGCAACGGTTTCCGCTCCGCTGCCGTGAACACCAACGCCTCCAATGTGGCGCTCGCCAGCACAAACGCCGCCGGCATTGTGCGCGTGGGTGACGTAGCGCGCGTGGTGAATGCGGTGGAGGACATCCACACCTTCGGCATGTTCAACGGCAAGCCGGCCGTTCTGGTGATTGTTTTCAAGTCCCCCGGAGCAAATGTCATTGCTACGGTGGACAGCGTGCTGAAGCAGCTACCCACCCTGCAGGCATCCATCCCACCCACCATCAAGCTGCAGGTGGCATTGGACCGCACTGCCACCATCCGCGCCTCGGTCAGCGATATCACCCGGACCATGATCATCACCATCGTCCTGGTGATCCTGGTCGTCTTCTTCTTTCTGCGTGAGGTGCGGTCCACGCTGATTCCGTCGATTTCGGTGCCGCTGTCATTGCTGGGCACCTTCGCCGTCATGTACCTGCTGGGCTACACGCTGGACAATCTATCGCTCATGGCGCTCACCATCTCCACGGGCTTTGTGGTGGACGACGCCATTGTTGTAATTGAAAATATCTCGCGCCATCTGGAAGACGGCATGACCGCCTATGACGCCGCCATGCTCGGCTCAAAGGAGATCGGCTTCACCGTGCTCAGCATGTCCATCTCGCTGATCGCGGTCTTCATTCCCATCCTGCTGATGGGCGGCATTGTGGGGCGGCTCTTCCGCGAGTTCGCCGTAACGCTTTCTGTCGCCATCCTTGTATCGCTCGTCGTTTCGCTCACCACCACGCCCATGCTTTCCGCCAAGTTCCTGCGGCCGCACTCGGCCGTGAAGCATGGCCGCATTTACATGTGGGGCGAGCGCTTTTTTGACTTCATTCTGGGAGAGTATGAGCGCGGGCTGCGTTGGGTGCTGAACCACCAGCCGCTGATCCTGATGGTCACCATCGCGACCTTCCTGCTGAACATCTATCTCTTCATCCTGGTGCCGAAGGGCTTTTTCCCGCAGCAGGATACAGGCCGCCTGAGCGGCCGCGTGCAGGGTCAGCAGGATGTCTCCTTCGACTCCATGAAACTCAAAGTCCAGCAGATGACGGAGACGGTCAAAACCGATCCGGGCGTGCTGAATGTGATGAGCTTTGTGGGCGGCGGCGGTCCAGGCGGTGGCGCGAACAATAGCGGCGGCATGTTTATCTTTCTCAAAGCTCCCAAAGACCGCAAGGGCGAAAGCTCCGAGCAGGTCATTCAGCGGCTGCGGCCCAAGCTGTCCGCCATGCCGGGTGTCATCACGTATCTGCAGTCCGCGCAGGAGCTGAACATCGGTGGCCGGCAGTCGGCCACGCAATACCAGTACACGCTCACGGCAGATTCCACCAGCGACCTGAACCACTGGGCACCGCTGATGGAAGCCGCCATGAAGCAGGAACCCGAACTGCGCGACGTGGCCACCGACCAGCAGCAGGCCGGCCTGGAAGCTCAACTGGTCATCGACCGTGACACCGCATCGCGGCTGGGCATCACCGCGCTGGCCATCGATCAGACGCTGTCCACGGCCTTCGGCCAGCGGCAAGTCTCCACCACTTACAAACCGCTGAATCAGTACCACGTGGTGCTGGAAGTCGCGCCGCAGTTCCAGGAGTCGCCCGATGCGCTGAAGTCAATCTACGTGCAGGCGAGCAATGGTGCGGAGGTGCCGCTTTCCGCCATCTCCCACTTTGAAATGAAGCGAGTCCCGTTGCAGGTCAACCACCAGGGCCTGTCGCCCGCGGTGACGCTCTCCTTCAATCTGACTCCGGGCATTTCGCTCTCGCAGGCGACCGAGGCCATCGACCGCGCACGCAGCAGGATTGGTGTGCCGGGCACCATCAGCGGCGGCTTCCAGGGCACGGCGGCGGCCTTCAAGGACTCGCTTTCTAGCGAGCCAATCCTCGTCCTGCTGGCGCTCACGGCCGTCTACATCGTGCTCGGCGTCCTCTATGAGAGCTTCATCCATCCGCTCACGATTTTGTCCACGCTGCCCTCCGCCGGTGTGGGCGCGATTCTGGCGCTGCTGGTCACGCAAACCGACCTTTCCGTCATCGCCATCATTGGCATTGTGCTGCTGATCGGCATCGTGAAGAAGAATGCCATCATGATGATCGATTTTGCCCTGGTCGCCGAACGCGAGCACGGCAAGACGCCGAAAGAGGCGATCTATGAAGCGTGTCTGCTGCGTTTCCGGCCCATCATGATGACCACCATGGCCGCGCTGCTGGGCGCGGTGCCGCTGGCCTTCGGCACGGGCGTAGGGTCGGAGCTGCGCCGGCCGCTGGGTATTACCATCGTGGGCGGCCTGATCGTGTCACAGTGCCTCACGCTGTTCACCACGCCAGTGGTCTATCTGTACTTTGACCGGCTGCGGGTTGCAATCGGCAGCCGGCAGAAATCAGCTAAGCAGGGCCAACCGCAAAAAAGCCAGCCGCAGCTTGCGCCGGTGGCGGGCGATTGATGGCCGGTCTGCAACCCCGTACACGCGAGATTCATCCATTGGCCGTGACGATGAGGGGACTTCAGTCTGCCGGCCGGGTCGCTCTGCTCTTGCTGCCCCTATGCTCCGTGCAAAGCATGCTGGGCCAGACCTCCGGCAGCGCCTCGGGCAATCAGGGGAATGCGCCGCAGCCGGCGTCAACCGGTGCGCAGAGCGGCAGTACAAGCGCACCATCGCAAACTCCGCCACCAGTTCCACGGCGGTCGCGGCGTGGAGCGAAGAACTCCACCTCGTCGCAATCCGCTGGACCCAGCACCGCCGCGAGACCCTCCTCCACGGCAGCGGGAGACGGTGCAGCGGGCGCAGGCACCCCGGCACTCAATGCACCCGCTGCGCAGTCACCCCCCGCCGCGGTCTCAACGAAGACGGTCTACACCGAAGGCCAGGGAAACCGCAATCGCTACGCCTCCGACGACAAGCCGCTGCTGCCGATCGCACAAATGAGCGACGCACTCGGCATCCGCTCCGGCACCCCGATCCGCGTACGCCTGAAGCAGCCGGCGGACTCCGGCCATGCCAGGAATGGTGACCTGCTGGACGCCGTGCTGGCCGAGCCGGTCGGCGGTTTGCCTGCGGGAACGCCCGTCCAGCTCACCGTGGTGTTGTCGCTCAAGGCGGGCACGATCAACAGCTACGGCGAGCTCTCCATTCAGGTAGTCAGCATCGCCAACCACCGCGTCCTCTCTGAAATCGTGACGGCACTCGGCAAGGAAGGCAAAAAGGAACTAGCGGACGCCGCGCCATCGCTCGGCACCGATGCCGGCTTCACCGCGGACCAGGTCATTACACTGAACGCGTCGTAATCCCGAAGCGGATGAACGGCCCACCCTCTCGTCGTCGAGCCGCTGTTGCCGATCGTGCAGCAGGGCAAGTCGCTCCGAATCCGCTGCCGAATCCCGATTCGCTCAGTACCAATCATCGAAGCTTGCAGTCGACCCGCACCGGTGTTTCAGCACACGACGATTTGCCGCATCGCGGAAACTTTCCGAAAACGGTTTTTATGGGACTGACATTTCCACGAGTGAAGCGAGCACATCTCGGCTCAACTCTTGAGCAGGCTACATTTCAGAAGATAAGAGTGAGCTTTCATAGAATCTGTACCAGCGACGGTTTGGTAATGGCTTCGTAAGCTATCACGTACGAGCACGCCGTCTGCACTCAAGACGAGGGGCGTCAGGTCGGCGAAAATCTCGTTTGCACGCCATCGATGGGAAAGGTCGTAGGCGTGAGGTGCGGTGCAGAGAGGCAGGTCCAGCTTTATCTCACCGCTTACGTAATCACCCTCCACGCATCCATCAGGAAGAAGGTTTGCTCCATCGCATTCCGCCCTGATACCGAAATCGATAATGAGCGCTGATAGTGTCGTGTCTTGTGAGATGTATAACACCTCTGCATTCACGCGATAGCGACCATCGCCGATGGGAATTGCACTCCTCATGCTCTCCGTAGAACGCACGAGCAATGCGTCAGACCAGAAGCCGACCGACCAGTCAAATTCCTCGCCGACGTGCAACTCTGGCTCTCCATCGTCAATGACCCATCTCGAATAGTGCAGATCCCAATCGCACTCCATCGCTCAATCCTACTGAAGTAGCCGAACCTAGAACATCGGACGGGATCATTGGTCCTTAAAGTCGCAAGAGCGGAAGTCGGCGAGGCAAGACGACGCCCTCGGAACTGACTCGGCTTGTTCAATTGGCGTGCAGATGAGTCCGTGTGCCTTTAACCCTAGAATCCCTGCAGCTTGCCGTTCACAAGTAGGCCGGAGTAGTGGATGGCGATGATGTGCCATGCTCCGTTTTCTTTTCGTAAAACCTGCGTCTCCCGGCCCCTGGTAACCAAGGGTTTATCGCCGTCACGCAGCGTTGCGTGAAAGGTCCAGGTCATCTCGGACCATGCTGTGTCGCCGTAGACGTGAATCGACGGGTTTTCAAGCTGCAGGTCACGCTTGGAAAACGTCTTGCCGAAAGTGTCCCGCACAAAATCCTCTACCTGGAGCAGACCGCGCTCCGTTCCAAGCGGTTCCACAAAGATCACCTCAGGGGAGTGTGACCAGACCTGGTCGACCAGAGCGAGATCAGCCCGATCAATAGATGCAACGTAGCGCTTCTGCAATTGCTGAATCTGTTCGATATCGGCCGGATTTCCGGTGTTTTCGCCATATGCCTTCAAAATACCGAAAATGAAGGCGAGCGAGAGCAGGCCCATTGCAAGAGTGATCTGCTTCTTCGAAATGTACTTGGAATCTTGCATGCTAAGAGGCTATCGGTTTTAGGCACTTATACGACCATTAAATTCGCTCTCTCATTGGGCAGCCGGGTGAGTAGCATGATGTCGTATTCTCGTCAGTAACGATCTCAACTTTAGCGGGCGACACTGAAAGGGCACCCCGAAGTTACATTCTCGAACGTGATCCTATGGCCGGTGCCATGCCAGATGCGGAGAAGGGTCTCGTCGTTATTTTGGCTGAATCACAAACGCCACTCAAGTCAGGCCACGACTTCCAAACCTTTCTTATCGACTAGGGAAAGCAGCTTGAGAGACGCCCCTTGCGGATGCTTTTCCCCACGCTCCCATTTGCTCACAAGGCTAGGCGTGACATTCAGATAGGCGGCGAAGACCGTCTGACTGGCTTTCTCGCGGTTTCGCAAGGCGCGAATCTTCTTGGGCGTCATCTCCTGTATAGGTGTCAGGCAAAGCGCGTCGAACTTGCGCATCGTTCTTTGATCCATCCCGCCCACGCGATGCAGATCGGCCGCCGTTTCGTGTATAGCAGCCAAGGCATCACTCCGGTGTTTTCTAGGCATTGTCTTCTCCCGGCTCTCTCACGTTGAAGAGTGCTCCATCTCTGACTCGTTGCTCGATCTCGGCATCCGTGTAGCCGAGGATCACTTCCGCGAGTTCTCGAAATGCCTCCAGTTCGCGGCGATCGGTATTGGCGGCATCTTTCTTTTCAAAGCCGTAGACATAAACGGCTCGGTTATCTTTCCTGAAAAGGATGATGGACCGCGAGCCGCCGGACTTGCCTTCGCCTGCACGCGCGATCCGCTGCTTAATCACTCCTCCACCAAGATCGGCGTCGACCAAACCATGATTCGCCCGCTGTGCCGCGTGCCAAAGATTGGCGTCGGTGATGCGAGCCTTCTTTGCGAAGCGCACGAATGCCTTGCCCTTGTAGACCGGCACCTCGCTGCAAGTTGCCGGACTCACGATTCGCAGTGTAGCACTCAGTGCTATAGAATCTGTTGTCTCCACCATCTTGTATCCACTCAGACGTGCATTTCAGTGCAGCATCGGATTATCCTCTGTGTCGCTTATCGTCAGTAACGATCTCAACTGACTAGAACGGGCGTCCCTCGGTGTGTGTCACACTGCCGCGTCGGGGAAGATAATCAAAGAATGAAGGCGACGAATGAGAAAGAACTGACACCCATGGCAGCGGTGAGCAATCACTTGCCTGAGCTACCGCCCGGCGCTTTCCTGAAAGAGGACGGCAGCGACGATGCCGGCTTCTACGCGCCTGCCCGCCTAGTCACGCACATCGATGAGGCGGCAACGCAGGCGCTCACCGCCTACTACCGCGCCACGCTGCCGGCTGGGGGCGTGCTGCTGGACCTGATGTCGAGCTGGGTGAGCCATCTGCCGCCGGAAATGGCCTTCGCCGGGGTAATCGGCCAGGGCATGAACGCTGAGGAGTTGAGGGCCAACCCCCGGCTGAGCCGGAGCTTTGTGCAGAACCTGAACCGCAACCCCATCTTGCCGCTGGAGGCCGGCAGCTGCGATGCCGCCATGTGCTGTGTCGGCGTCCAGTACCTCCAGCGTCCCCTGGAGGTCTTCGTCGAGGTCCTGCGAGTCCTGCGGCCGGACGCGCCCTTCCTAGTCAGCTTCTCCAACCGTTGCTTCCCGACCAAGGCGGTGGCGATCTGGCATTCGCTCGACGCCAACGGACATGCCGCCCTGGTGCGGCTCTACCTCCAGCGCGCCGGCTTTCGCGATATCAGCGCAGAGGTGCTGCGCGACGGCTCCGAGGGCGATCCGCTGATCGCGGTCACAGGGCGGCGCTGAAGCCGCTACAGCCGAGCTTCTGCCCGGCAAACACGCGTACCTCGATCTGCCCTGTCAGTAGGGCACCTGGAACTCCGATCAAGTCGGTGCTGACATTGCATCAAGGAAGTAATCCGGCGCGAGCGGGCCGGCCTCGATCATTTTCGGACAACCGCGTTTGTCGTTATCGTTCGATCTTCCACGATCTCTGCAATCTTACTGCGCGAACTTCCTGATCGCTTCTGGAGTGACCGGGGTGAAGAGGTTGATCAGGTTGCCGTCGGGGTCGCGAAAGAGCAAGGAGCGGTTCCCCCAAGGCATCGTTGTCGGCTTTTGAAGGAAGGCGGGCACTTGATCTTTCAGCTGGAGGAACACCGCATCTACGTCTTCCACCATGAACTCGATGATGACACTCCGGTTCGCATCGGGCTGTAGTTCATCTTCTGCGCCAAAAGCACTCAAGGTTCGTGTGCTACCGATGGCAAGGGTGCCTTTCGGTGTTGTAAGTTCAGCAAAGTCCGGCGTATACCGGGTTGCGGAACTACCGCTGATCGTCTCGTAAAAGCTGACTAGCCGTTCTACATCGTTTGTGATGACGCGTATCGAAACCAGATTCATCCTGTCCTCCCATGCTGAGTTTCAGCACCTGAACGACACTAACTGAGCTCTACTGACAGCGTTGTGTCAGCATTGTTTTGTCATGCGCCGAGCCGACCGACTTTTTCGGGTAATTCAAATTCTTAGGCGCTCTCGTCGCCCCATCACGGCTGAGGCGGTTGCAGCAGAGCTGAACATCTCGGTCCGGTCGGTTTACCGTGACATGGCTGATCTGGCGAGCCAAGGTGTCCCCATCCGTGGTGAAGCAGGTGTCGGGTACACGCTCGGTCGGCATTACGATATGCCGCCGCTTATGCTGACCCCAGAGGAGCTGGAGGCAGCGGTTCTCGGCGCGCAATGGGTTGCCGAGCGGGGCGATGCCGCACTGGCCAATGCAGCGCGGGATTTACTCTCGAAGATCACCGCCGCGGTCCCACAATCGCTGCGCACCTTCATTACCGAGCCCACCCTTGGCACACCGGAGAACATCCTGGAGTTTAGGGACGGGCTCGATCTCGCGAAAGTCCGCTCCTGGATTCGTGCCGGACGGAAGCTGCGCATTCGTTACCGGGACGAAGCCGCGCAGGAAACCGATCGGGTTGTGTGGCCGGTGATCATCGGCTACGCAGACGCCGTACGACTTCTTGCTGCCTGGTGTGAGCTACGCAACGGATTCCGGCATTTCCGAACAGACAGGATTTTGGACGCCGACTTCCTCGATGAGGCGCATGGCTCGACTTTGCCGGACCTGAAAAGGAACTGGGAGCACTACATGAAGACGACGCGTACGCTTCGTTTCCCAGGTCCTTCCAGACTCGTTAGTCCTCACAAGTCGCATTCTCGCAAGTAGGACCTCGCAATGCGTGGTGACACGGCGTTCCCGCTGATTCTCTGCACGGCGTTAGGCCATGTTCTGCACGGCGGTCAGCATCTCCGCGGCGTGGCCTTCCGGCTTGACGGCGCGGAACTCGGCGGCGAGTTTGCCTTGGCGGTCGAGAATGAAGGTGGAGCGCTCGACCTTGGTGACGGGCTTGCCATACATGCTGCCCTGTTTCACCACATCAAACTGGTTGGCGACGGTCATCTCCGGGTCGGCCAGCAGCGGGTAGCTGAGCGAGAACTTGTCGGCAAACTTTTTTTGCTTGCCCGCTGTGTCGCGCGAAATGCCCAGCAGCACCGCACCGGCCGATTTCAGCTCGCTGTAGATGTCGCGGAACTCGCATGCCTCGGTGGTGCAGCCCGGTGTATCGGCGCGCGGGTAGAAGAAGAGCACCACCGGCTGGCCGTGGAAGCTGGAAAGGGTCACGGGCGACCCGTTCTGGTCGGGCAGGGTGAAGTCGATGCTGTCGCCGATCTGCATGGGTTTAGCTTACGACGGGAGCAGGCCGCGGGCTGAGATAATCGGGAGGTGACGCAGATGGCTGAAATCGAGACGGGTAGCACAGCGGTGACCATTCCCGTCACAACGGAGTCGGGCCGCTATGCCGTGGCAATCGGCTCGGGTCTGCTCGGCCAGATCCCATCCGCGTTGCATGCTTTGCCCGGGCATATCTCGCGTGTTTTTGCCGTGACCTCCCCGGAGATCGACGCGCTTTGGGGCGAGCCGTTGCGTGGACCTTTGCAAACTGCGGGATTTTCCATACACACGCTACCTATCCCGGCGGGTGAAGCGCACAAGCGGCTGCCCACCGTGGAGCGGCTGTGCGAAGAGCTGGCGGCGCACGGGGCTGACCGGGATGCGCTGCTTATCGCGCTGGGTGGTGGGGTCATCGGCGACATCACCGGCTTTGTGGCGGCGGTGTACATGCGCGGTGTGCGCTTTGTGCAGGTGCCCACCACACTGCTGGCGCAGGTGGACTCGTCGGTCGGCGGCAAGACCGGTGTAAATCTCGGGGCGGGCAAAAACCTGGTGGGCAGCTTTCACCAGCCAGTGGCGGTCTTTGCCGATATCGACACGCTGCGCACGCTGCCCGCGCGGGAGCTGCGCGCCGGTCTGCAGGAGAGTGTGAAGGCGGCCATCATCCGGGATGCGGAGCTGTTCAGCTACATGGAGCGGCACGCGGACGCGATCCTGGCGGGAGATGCGCGGCACCTGCAGCATGTTGTGGAGGCGAGCGTCCGGATCAAGGCCGATGTGGTGGCGCGGGACGAGCGTGAGAGTGGCTTGCGCGCGATCCTGAACTTTGGCCACACGCTCGGCCACGCGCTGGAGGCGGCCACCGGCTACACACAACTGCTGCATGGTGAGGCCATCGGCTGCGGCATGCTGGCGGCGCTGCGTTTGGCGGTGGCGCGGGGTGCGCTGGACCTGCGAGAGGCGGACCGCATGGGCGCACTTGTGCGGCGGTACGGGCCTGAGTCTTATCTGTCCTACCAAGCCACGGCGGAGCGGCTGGTGGAGCTGACAGCTTCAGATAAGAAGATGCGCAGCGGAACGCTTTCCTTCATCCTGCCGCTGGGCATTGGGCGGGTCGAGATTGTGAAGGATGTGACCCGGGACGAACTGCTGAAGGCGGCGCATTGGATGATGCGGACAACTGCTGGAGATCTGAGCGTTCTGGACGGGCTGGGGCACCATGAGTGAGCGGGTGGAGGGATCGCGGCCGGTGGGTACGAGCGATGCGGCCTCCGCGTCGCTGGCCGTGCGGCAGATGTTTGATTCGATCGCGCCGCGCTACGACCGGCTGAATCATCTGCTGAGCTTCGGCTTCGACTGGGTGTGGTGGTGGCGGGCGGCCCGGTATTTCCGTGCGGTGCTGCGCCGGCCGGAGAGCCGCGTGCTGGACCTATGCTGCGGCACGGCCGACATGACCGCCGCCTTGCTGAGAAGGCGCCCGGCCGGCGGAGCCGCCATGACGGCGATCGATTTTTCGCACGAGATGATCGAGCGGGGGCGGATCAAGCTCGCCGGACGGCCAGTGGAGTTCATTGAGGCGGATGCCCTTGCACTGCCGCTGCTGGATGCCTCGCAGGACCTGGTGACGTCCGCCTTTGGATTTCGCAATCTTGCGGACTACGACGCGGGACTGCGGGAGATCCGCCGGGTGCTGCGGCCGGGCGGCTCGGTCGGCATTCTGGATTTTAGCGAACCGCCGGGGCTGCTGGGCGTGGCGTACCGGCTGTACTTCCGGCATGTGCTGCCGCGCATCGGCGGGCTCATCTCGGGCAGCGGCTCTTCGTACCGGTACCTGCCGGCGAGTGTGGAGCGGTTTCCGCCACCCATGGAGATGTGCCGGCGCATGGAGCAGGCGGGCTTCCGCGAAGTGCGATGGAAGCCGTACCTGTTCGGTGTAGCGGGGCTGTGGAGTGGCGTGGCGGTGTGAACATTCCTCACCGTCAATGAACCGGGTGACCCACCTTCGCGAAGCTAAGGTGGGTTTGTGCGCATGCAAGCCTAGGTGCTCAAAACACCCACAGCCGAAAGTTCGCCAGTGCGGCCTAAGCAGCCTCCAGCAAATTGCCATGCCGCAATCGCCGGAAGGCGATAGGCTAATGTTTCGATGAGCACGACGGAAACAGTCCGCGAGCCGGCCGCCAGCGAACAGCTGGAGACGGTGCCTCGGCCCGCCCGCGGCGCAGACCCGGCCGTGCTGGCGGCCAAGCGGGAAACCGCCATGCGCAGTGTGCTGGCCGCCAGCGCGATCACGCTGTTGAAGCTGATCACCGGCATTGCCACCGGATCGCTGGGCATGATGAGCGAAGCGGCGCACTCGGGCATCGACCTGCTGGCGAGCACGATGACCCTCTTTTCCTTACGGTTGTCTGACAAGCCCGCCGATGAGGATCATAGCTATGGCCACGGCCGGGTGGAAAGCCTGTCCGCCTTTGCGGAAACGGTGTTCATGCTCGCCTCGTCGCTGTGGATCATCACGGAGGCGGTGAAGCGGATCGTCCGCTACCGGCATGGCGCGCCGCTGGACCTGGTTATTTCGCCCTGGCCTGTGCTGGTGCTGGTGCTGTCCATCGCGGTGGACTGGACGCGTTCGCGGCAGCTGCGGCGCGTGGCGCAGGCGGCCAACTCGCAGGCGCTGGAGGCCGAGGCGGTGCATTTCGGCACGGATATATGGTCGTCGCTCGCGGTGTTGATCGGCCTGGGCGCGGCGTATGTAGGGGAGCGCTTTCACCTGCGCGGGCTGGAGGTGGCCGACCCGCTGGCGGCGCTGGTGGTTTCGTTCATCATCCTGAAAGTGACCGTGCGCCTGTTGCGCGGGACCATTGACGCACTGCTGGACCGCACACCGCCGGAGGCACGCCGGGCCATGGTGGACGCGGTGCGCCGTGTGCCGGGCGTGGTCAGCGTGGACCGGCTGCGCATGCGGCGCGCCGGCACCGGCTACTTTGCGGACGTGACTGTCGGCATGGCGCGCACCATCTCATTTCAGCGCGCGGACCAGTTGGTTGTCGCCGTAACGGAAGCCGTGACACGGCTGCAGCCGGAGACGGATGTGGTGGTTCACACGGTACCCATGGCGGACGCGCAGGAGAGTGTCTTCGACCGGCTGCGCGCCGTTGCATCACGCTCGGATTTGGTGGTGCATGACGTGAGCGTGCAGCAGCTGGACAGCGGCTTGCTGGTGGAGCAGCACCTGGAACTGCCGGCGGCCACGCCGCTGCGCGAAGCACATGACACTGTCACAAAAATCGAGGCGGAGATGCGCCGTGAGGTGCCCGGCATCCAGAGCATCGTCACGCACATTGAAAGTGAAGAGCAGGAGATTGAGCACCCCGTGGCGCTGGAGCGCGACCGCATGCTGGTGCAGGACTTGCGCGAGCTCGCCGAGCATTTGCCGGGCATCGAGGACATTCACGATGTCACCGCGCTGCGGCACGGTGACCGGCTGGAGATGAGCTGCCACTGCACCATGCCGGATGATCTGCAGATGAGCGCGGTGCACCGCATCATCACCACGCTTGAAAACTCGTTCCTGCGCAAGCGTCCGGATGTGGCCAAGCTGCTGATCCACCCTGAGCCGGCCACAGACAACCGGCGATGAGTGCATTCTCGAAAACGCAAGCGCGAAGGGCGGACGCGGCAGGTAAACTGGCAAGCATCGGATGAAGATCAGAGTTCGTTACCGGAACAACGCGGGCGAGGTGCGGCAGG
>CAXTPQ010000042.1:0-25373 GCA_964246215.1 uncultured Terriglobus sp.
ACTGGGGCGGCTGCTGCACTTGCGGCTGTTGGCGGTACTGTGGCTGTGGCTGTGGCTGCTGACCGTATTGCTGCGGCTGCTGACGGTACTCGTAACGCTGCTGCGGCTGCTGGCCCTGATTCACATTTCCACTCACGGCACCGCCGCGGTTGTAGCTTCCCTGTGGGCTAGCATTTGCGCCGCCGAAACCGCGCTGCTGATTGGCTTGTGTATTGCTGCCCGCGAAGCCGCGCTGCTGGCCGCCGGCTTGCGCCCCTTGCACGGCAGGAGTGTATGTCCCACCTGCCCGGCCGACTACGGCCGCCTGATGGAAGCTCGCCATATTTGTCGCCGGGCGTGCGAGCGCTGCCGCCGGTGGCGCACCGTGGTTCTGCTGGGCGAACTGCGACCGGTCCTGCCGGGCAAAGTTCATGTGCTGCTGCTGGATCGCCGTTGCGTTCACATGCTGCTCGCGGAAGGCGGCCTGTTCGCCACCGGTCGGCCGGCTCTGCAGCCCGTTGCCGCCCACATAGCTGGTGTGCACGTTGTTGATCACCGTCACGTTGTGAACGTATGTGTTGTGCACATTCACTACATTCACATGCGTGATGGCCGTGTTGTAAAAGAAATGCGGCCCGTTCCAGTAGCCGCCCTCATAACCCCGGCCAAAGTAGCCGCAGCCATAGTTCACGCCGCCGTAGTACCCAATGTGCGGACCCCAATAGCCACCGTGCCAGCCGTAAAATCCGCTGTCGAACGCCCAGTATCCCGGCGTCCACAGGTAGCCGACCTGCGGTGCCATTACCCACGTGCCCGGCACCCAGAAGTAGTCACCCACCTCGGAATCCCACTGCCAGAAACCCGGTGTCCAGATGTAGTCCGGCCCCGGTGCCACGGGTTGCTCGTACACCGGAATCGCCGGTGGAGCAATCGTGATATTCACAAAAATCCCTGCATGGCTCTTTACTGGAAAGGCCGTCACCGTGGCTGCGGCTGCCGCCGCTACCACCCACTTTGTCACTCGTGTCGTGATCTTCATCTAGGGCAACTCCTGCGGCCGTTATCGGCCTGCCTCCATGTGAACGCGGTCTGGCGAAAATTGTTGCTCTCCGGAACTCGCACGAAAGTCACACACGCTACTCTCAAGAGGGCGCGCCGTCTGTTCTCCCCCGAGTCCCCGGGCAATGAACGGCCGTATCGCCGTTTCCAACACAAGGGAGTGCAGCACAGGTGTTTGCAGGCGTCCAACGAATTCACTTCATCGGCATCGGCGGCATCGGCATGAGCGGCATCGCGGAAATCCTGCTCTCGCTCGGCTACCCCGTCTCCGGTTCCGACCAGCGCCGCTCCCCCGTCACCGACCGTCTGCAGTCCCTTGGCGCCACCATCTTTGAAGGCCACCGCGCCGAGCAGGCCCGGCCCGCCGACGTCGTCGTCACCTCCACCGCCGTCGCCGCCGACAATCCCGAGGTCGTCGAGGCCCACCTCCGCAAGATCCCCGTCATCCCTCGCGCCGAAATGCTCAGCGAACTCATGCGGCTCAAGTACGGCATCGCCGTTGCCGGCATGCACGGTAAGACGACCACCACCAGCATGATCGCCGCCGTTCTGCACGCCGGTGGCCTCGACCCAACCGTCGTCGTTGGTGGCCGCGTCGACCTCTTCGGTTCCAACGCCCGCGCCGGCCAGTCGCGTTATCTCGTCGCGGAAGCCGACGAAAGCGACCGCTCCTTCCTGAAGCTTTCCCCCATCCTCGCCGTCATCACCAATCTCGACCGCGAACACATGGACAGCTATGCGGACATGGCCGACGTGGAAAACTGCTTCGTCGAGTTCATGAACAAGGTGCCTTTCTACGGCGCGGCCACCGCCTGCATCGATGACCCGATGCTGCGCGCCATCCTGCCGCGCGTCCGCCGCCGCCTCATTACCTATGGCAGCTCACCGGACGCCGACTTCCGCCTCCGCCCGCTTCCCCGCACCGCCGACTGCCACGCCAGTTTTGAAGTCGATGCGCAGGGCATTCTCATCGGCCCTTTCCAACTTCACGTGCCCGGCCGCCACAACCTGCTCAACGCCACCGCAGCCGTCGCCATCGCGGTCGAACTCGGCATTTCCCCCTCACAAATCGCGGAGGGCCTGGCCAGCTTTCGCGGGGTTGACCGCCGCTTCCAGCACAGGGGCACCGCCCGCCGCGTGGACGTGGTGGACGACTACGGCCACCACCCCACAGAAATCCGCGCCACCCTCGCCGCCGCCCGCGAGTGTGGCTACCGGCACATTCACGTGCTCTTCCAGCCGCACCGCTATACCCGCACTCACGACCTCTTTACCGATTTCCTGCATGCCTTCACTGACGCCGACACCATTGAACTCGTGCCCATCTACGCCGCCAGCGAGCAGCCCATCGAAGGCGTCACCAGTCAGGCTCTCGTGGCTGCTCTGGAGAACCAGGGCACCTGCGCCCACTTCTCTCCAGACCTCTCCGCTGCCGCCGGAGCAGTGACCCGCCATGCACGCGAAGGCGACCTCATTCTCACTCTCGGTGCCGGCAATGTTTCCCAGGCCGCGCCGCTGGTGCTTGAGCAACTAAATTCTCGTTGACAAACGTATGGACAACGCATATACGTTTCGTTAGATGGAAGTCATCCACCTGCAATGTGGTGAGTCCTTTGTTTGGGACAGTGACAAAGCTGAAGAGAATATCCGGAGCACGGCATCGACTTTGAAACTGCATCCGAGGTTCTTTTCGATCCGCTTGCCAGGTTTGAAGATGCAACTCGCTATGATGAGCAGCGTGAAGCAGCCATCGGGCGCGCAGCCGACCGCATACTCTATGTCGTCCACGTGAGCCGGGCCAAGAATGTCATCCGCCTCATCTCGGCTCGTACAGTTACCTCAATAGAAAGGAAACGTTATGAAGAGTCTGAGTGAACGCATACGAAACCGAATGCGCCACGACCGTCCGATGACTACGATCAGCATCCGTCTCCCCGAGGACGTCATTGACGATCTGAAAGAAATCTCTCCCATGCTCGGCTTCTCGGGATACCAACCCTTGATCCGCAGCTACATCGGTCAGGGACTTCGCGATGATCTGTTCAAGCTGCAGGATTCCCCCTACGTCAATATCGCGGAAAGTCTCCGCAATCAGGGCGTGGCTGATGAGCTCATTGCAAACGCTATTGCGGAAGCCAAGCAGAAAGTCGCCTGACACTCAATTCGAGCGGGCCCAGGATAATCCCGCCTTTACAGCAGGACTCCTACAGCAAAGGTTTGGGTGCCCCACCTTTACGGCGGCTCTCCCTAGTCAGGCGGGTATGCTGCAATAGATCTCCTGCTTTAACCATTGGTCGATCTGCAGCTTAACGTAACCAGCTGCTTCAGATTGCCCGCAACACCACCGCGCTCGCAGCCCTGACCATCGCAGCGCCACGTACTCTGTCTTGAGGCAAGCTCCGCCGCCAGCTTCCATCCGCTGCCACGCCCGCTCCCGCAAAACTGACTCCGGCCGTGCTCTCCAGCGAAGGGCCGCGCAGCTCCATCTTCTCCGCCCGGCGCAGGCCCAGTGACGAGCAGGAAACCGTCCAATCCACCGGACCCCGATTCACCACTACCAGCGACCGCACCTTGCCGCCGCTGCCCATTGCATACGCCGTCAGGCCCACAGCGGTTTCAGGCACGTTCACCGGGTACACCTCCGTGCAGCCGCGCGCCGCCTCGGCAAACGCCAGCATGCCGTAATACGGCACGCCCGCGCTCTGCACGCCTTGCTCATTGTCCTGGATCGGCGAGTACGAGCTGATAAAGCCAAGCTGGTTCACACCGGTCTCTATGTTCACGCCGTTGCACCCGCTCACCGCAAGCAGCAGCATGAAATCCAGCGTCCACAACGCGCCCAGCAGGGTGTCGCTCAGCCCTGGCCGGCCGCCGCCAAAGAACGAGTTGGCCTCGCACATACGCCAAGGGATCGCGCTCCGCTGCGCTGCACTTCGCAGCCGTGCAAGCGCCGCCGGCAGGTTGGGATCGGGCTGCTGCAACTGGTCCACCGTGCCCTTCGTCTGCCCGCCACGGTAATAGTGCGTCGTCAGCAACTGCACATCGCCATGCGCGCTCGCCGCCATCTGCTCCACCCACTCCACTGAGTGAGCCGTGTCCGGAGCGGCAAAGCGCAGCCCTGGCACGGCTGCCAGCAGCGTCGCGCGCCAGCGGCCGTACTCCGCCCGGTACGCTTCAAAGGTGTACGGCGGTGTGCGAAAGGGCTTTGCACCTTTGTCAATGTCTTCTACCTCGTTGCCGAGCTCAATCGCCTGCAGCCGGTCGCCCAGCACCGCCGCCACCGCCTTCGCCTCGGCAACCGCCTCCTCCACCGTGCCCTGGGCAAAGTTCACGCTCCAGATAGCCGTCCATCCCGTGGCCCGCAGAAAGCCGGCAAACTGTTCCAGCGCGGCCCGCGTGATCACAGTGTTCTTCGGTTCCATCGCAGAGGCCCCGTCCGGCTCATACCGTGTGTAGTTGGCCACGATGCCGCCCGCACGAATAACCCCGCTCGCCCCCAACTGTTTCACCAGACGCACGTAGCGCACGTTCTCCGCACTCAGCAGACCGGGCCGTGCCGGCGAAGACATCTCATAGCCCAGACCTGTGAAGTCAGCCGCCAGGGGAACTGCCGCGCGCTTGGCCAGCGACAACACAATCGCGCTCGACTGACCGGCTGCAAAGTGCTGCGTCAGACACGCGGCACCCACAGCACCGGCCGCCCGCAAGCCTCGACCCATGAACTCGCGGCGCGAGACGTTCCTGAACCAACTCGGCATGGCATTCTCACCTCGTCAACATTCTGCCCCATCGCAAACGAATCCGGCTGCGGAGCTTGGGCAGAACGCCGCATCGAGATTCTGGCGTCGCTTGCTGGGGATGCAGGTGCAGTCACTCCCTCTGCTACCGTGAGTACATGGCCACCAAGGCAGCAACGACCGCAGCGAAGAAGAGTTCAGCCCTCTCCGGAAAGCCGCCCGCAAAAGGCGCACGCCGCTCCAGCCAGATGCCGTCCCTTCCCGTCGGCATTCCGAAAGCACCCAAGGGCAAGGAGGTCATCCACAGCACCAAGGTCTCCTTTCAGGGCAAGATCTTTGCCGTTCACACCGACGATGTGGAAGAGCCGAACGGCGTCCGGGCCACCCGCGACGTCGTCCGGCACAATGGCTCCGTCGTCGTGCTTGCTGTCGATGACTCCACCAACCCCTCCGACCCGCTCATCGTGCTGGAGCGCCAATATCGCCATGCCGCCGGCCAGTACCTGCTGGAGATTCCAGCAGGCCGCGTGGAACCTGGCGAAAAAACTTTGGCCGCCGCCAAGCGCGAGCTGATCGAAGAGACAGGCTACCGCGCAAGGAAATGGCAGCGTCTGGTGCGCTACTACGCCAGCCCCGGCTTTGTGGGCGAGTGGATGGAAATCTTCCTCGCCACCGGCATCGTCGCGGGTGATGCTCACCCCGAGGACGACGAGAAGATCGATATTCACCTCGTCCCTCTCTCCCAACTTATCCAGATGGCACTCGCCGGAGAAATCCACGACGGCAAGACCCTTGTCGGTACCATGCTCTATGCAGAACAGCTCCGGGCAAAGACGTAGGTCAAGGGTAAATTCGAAAGAAGCAGGTCGAGAGTCAAAATCCTAGTGTGCCCCCATGTCTCGCTTCTGAGACATGGCTCTATCTGTCCTGTCGCCGCAACAGAGTCCGCTTCACAGGTCATTCTGCTGACACGACCGCAGTTGACAGATCGACTTCGAACCCAATTCGTCTGGTAGCGCACTCCTGTTGAAGCAATCTCCGAAAACGCCCCGGCTCAACTTTCAGCCGGTCAAAATCTCGCCTTCGCTCGCTCCGCAAGAGAACTTTTCTCGTACGCAAACACATATCTGCACCCGTCTACACTTCACCATCCTCTCCCGCGAGTTCCCGGGGGAGAGAGCGACGGACTGATGGTGGCAAGGTGAGCACGCGTGGCACAGTTCAAGGGCACAGTGAAGTGGTTCAACAACGCTAAAGGCTACGGCTTCCTCGGCCGCGACGACGGCGCCGCGGACGTTTTCGTTCACTACAGTTCCATCCAGACCGACGGCTACAAAAGCCTCAAGGAAGGCGACCCCGTCGAGTTTGACGTCATCCAGGGCAGCAAAGGCCCCCAGGCCGACCAGGTCATCCTCACGAATTAATCGACCGCTGAGGAATACCCGACCTGTGGGTGCCCCATGTCCCAATTCTGAGACATGGGATCCAAATGTCATATCAGCAGGTGGCAAAGGGTGTCCCACCTTTACCGCGCTCTTTGCGGTCAAGGTGGGCGAAGCGCCACGACGTCTAGCCGGGTGCCCCACCTTTAGAGCGGTTGTACCACTGTTTAGGCAAGTTCAGCATCTTCACTCGCCGTGCTCTGCGGCCTACCCCGGCTTTCAAGTACCCTCTCCACATGGACAACATCACCATCGCGCGCCTGCTCGATGAGACCGCCGCCCTGCTCGAAATCGACGCGGCCGATCCCTTTCGTGTCCGCAGCTATCGCCGCGCGGCCGAGTCCGTCGAGCAGCAAACGCAGCCGCTCAGCGGCATGATCGGCGAACCAAAGGACCTGCAAAACATAGGCGGCATCGGCAAGGGCATGGCCGCCAACATTGTCGACCTGGTCCAAACCGGTTCCATGCCCTTGCGTGACGAACTGCTCACCAAATACAAGCCCAGCATGCTGGAACTGCTGCGCCTGCCCAGCATGGGCCCCAAGACCGTCGCGCTGCTGTGGAGCGCTCTCGAAGTCTCCAACATCGACGAGCTCGAGACCGCAGCAAAAGCCGGCCACTTGAACAAGCTGCCGCGCTTCGGCCAGAAGCAGGTCGACAAGATCCTGAAAGGCATTGAAGACCACCGTAAGAACACCGGCCGCTTCCGCATCGATGACGCCGGTAAGTGGGCCGACACCATCGGCGCGCTCATCCGCGAGTTCCCCGGCATCGAAACCATCACACCCGCCGGTTCACTGCGCCGCGGCAAGGAGACGGTCGGCGATCTCGATCTGCTCGTCACCGGCCCCGCCTGTGAACCTGATGTCGTTGCCACGGCAGTCGAACACGTGGCCGCCCTGCCGCTCATCGACAACCTCATCGCCAAGGGCCAGAACAAAGTCAGCTTTACGCTGCGCAATCACCTGCAGGTCGACGTGCGCCTTCTCCCCCGCGCCAGCTACGGTGCCGCCCTGCAATACTTCACCGGCAGCAAGATGCACAACGTTACCCTTCGGCAAAAGGCGATCCGCCAGGGCTACACACTTAGCGAGTACGCCCTCGCACGCATCGCACCGGAGCCCGGGCAGAACTCCATCGTTGCCGCCGCCACGGAGGAAGACATCTATAACGCTCTCGGCATGGACTGGATCCCGCCGGAGCTGCGCGAGAACTGCGGCGAGATCGAGGCTGCCGAGAAGCACGAACTGCCGCAGCTGATCACCCTCGCCGACATACGCGGCGATGTCCATATGCACACCGTCGCCACGGACGGCGCCAACACCATCCGCGAGATGGCCGAAGCCGCCCTTGCCCGCGGCCTCCAGTACATCGCCATCACCGACCACTCTAAGAATCTCGCGATGACCGGCGGCCTGGATGACGCGCGCGCCATGGACCACGTCCGCGCCATCCGCTTGGTTGATGCCGAGATGGACGGCCGCATCCGCGTCTTTGCCGGCATTGAGGTAGACATCCTGCAGGCGGGCGACCTGGACCTGAGTAACGAGACCCTCTCCGAAATGGACGTCGTCGTCGGCAGCGTCCACTCACATTTCCAGATTCCCGCGGCGGAGATGACCCAACGCCTCCTGCGCGCCGTCGAGAACCCATATCTGCGCATCCTCGGCCACCCCACCGGCCGCATCCTGCTGCGCCGCGACCCCTACAGCTACGATCTGCATGCCGTGCTGAAGCGCTGTGCCGAACTTGGGGTCGCCGTGGAGCACAACGCCGCCCCACCCCGCGCCGACCTGAGCGACAGCAACCTGCGCCTCGCCAAAGAACTCGGCTGCAAGATCAGCATCAACACTGATGCCCACGCCACTGACGAACTCGACCGCATGCGCTACGGCATCACCCAACTCCGCCGCGCCTGGCTTACCGCACCTGACATTCTCAACACACTCAGCGCCGAGGCCTTTCTGGACGCTCTCCGCCCCCGGCCGTAGCAGCGGGTTGGGTGCCCATCTATACCGCTCTGTGCCGTCAAGGGGGAGAAGCGCCACAGAGTTCAACAGCAAGTACTACTCAATACCCCAGTCCCGTCCAATCAACCAATGCTCAATACACAGGAACAAACCGGCCAGTCCAACCGAGGCCTCCTCGTCGCGGCCATCATGATCGTGGCTCTCATGGCCGCCGGATTCGCAATTTTCTATCACCATGAAAACCACGCGGCAGTTGAGGTCACCGCGGGCCGCCTCATCCCCATGCCGATCCACACCAAATTTACCCACACCGGCCGTGTTGCCGGGCCCGATCAGGAAGAGGATTCTCTCTACGTGCTGGCGGAAGTCAAGGTAAAGGACCGGACAGACGCGCCACTCTTCATCAAGGACATCGCGGGCACCTTCACTACAAAGGAGGGCGGCACCGTCGACTCACGCCGCATCGGCTCAGAGGATCTGGACCGCCTCTTCACCCTGCTGCCGCAACTCAAGTCCACCATCCAGGGCACCGGCCTCAAGTCGCTCGACCTGGAAGCCACCGTTCCCCAGGGCACCACCTTTGACGGCTACGTCCTGCTCCTCTTTGCCGCGCCGCCCCAAGCCTGGCAGGAACGCAAATCCGCACAAATCGATTTCGGCTTTTACCACCAGGAGCCGGTGACGCTGACCTTGCCGAGGTAAGCTCGACCATGTTATAGCTACATAGTAGCTACATTTAAGTCGGCCCTAGCCGCCCCGCCTTCCGGCACCACTTAGGAGAATTATGTGCAGTTCATCTGGGATTCATACAACATCAACCACATCGCACCTCACGGCGTAGCACCGGAAGAGGCCGAACAGGTACTCCAAAACGACCCATTTGATCTACAGACTGAGTTTCGCAACGGAGAGTATCGAACAACCCACATCGGAGAGACTGATGCAGCACGCATCTTGATCGTCTTAGTGACTTTGAGAGACGACCGTATCCGCGTCGTTACTGCGTACCCTGCAAAGCCGATCCTGCGAAGGTTCTACGCGCACCAGAAGGAGTCGAGGAATGCCAAAATTCATTGACGCACCGGACTTCAAGAACGAAGCAGAAGAAGCCGAGTGGTGGGCTTCCGACGACGGTCAGGCTAAGCTCATCGCCGCCTTTGAAGAAGCCGCCAGAGACGGAACGCTCGGCCGAGGCACTCTTAAGAACCGTGACAAAACTCCAACCACCACCATCCGCCTCGATCCCAACGACATCGAGCTGGCCAAAATCCAAGCCGAGAAACGCGGCCTGCGTTACCAAACCTACCTCAAGAGCATCATTCATCAGGCTCTGCTGCAGGAAGCCGGGAAAGGTTAAGTCCTGGCTCAGCGGGAAGTCAGCCATGAGCCGGACCTGCCTACATACCCTTCGGCACAGACAGGTATCCCGTGACCATGTCCTTGCCCACATTGTTGACCACCAACTCATACAGCACGGGGTCCTTGCCGGTGTAGAACTGCACCGGCTCATCAATCGTCTTATCCTTCTTCTCGATGTTTCGGTCGTCGGCACTCACCACCAGATTGAAGCGGGACTTCTTCTCGTTCGTTTTCTTCAACTGCAGCTTCACGGTCGCAAACAGGGTGGGTGGTGCGTTCTTGTGCAGCGTGAACTCGTAATACGTCCGGTCGCCGCGATGTTTCAGCACTTCCAGCTCATCGTGATTGCGAGCAATTAATCCGCTCATCACACCGGCATCGCCAATGGTGCGCTGCAATAGCGTTCGAGTGTCAGCCAAGTCGGTTTTTGCGCTCGCGACATCTGTTTTCACGCTGCCCACATCGCTTCTTACGCTGGACACCTCGGTCGACACTGAACCTAACTTCTTCTCCGTCGCGGCGGCTGTCCGTTCCAGCCGTTGCGCGTCCGCCTGCTGTTTGGCAGAAAGCGCCAGTTCATGGTCGGCCAGGTCCGCCTGCCGCCGCTGCGCCGCGGACAACTGCTCGTCCAGCGTCTGCGCGCTTGCCCGCACGCGATCGTCGGTCTCACGCAAGCGCTGCCCAAAGTTTGACCGGTCCATCTCTGCCGCGGAGAGTTTCCGTTCTGTCGCTGCCAATCTCTGCTGCAGCGCGAAGGCCCAACCCATCGATCCAACGGCCAGTACCAATGCCGCCACAACAGCCACCGGCACCCATCCAGCGGTTACAGGCCGCGGCTGCGCTTCCACCCGCTCCGGCAAATCGTAGAGCTCGCTCATCCCGAAACCCTCCTAGAAGCACGACCAGACACAAACAATCCACCGCCTTAGATGGCCAACAA
The DNA here is from genome assembly GCA_964246215.1 of uncultured Terriglobus sp. Lineage (GTDB taxonomy): Bacteria > Acidobacteriota > Terriglobia > Terriglobales > Acidobacteriaceae > Terriglobus. The sequence goes on from CAXTPQ010000042.1 coordinate 10,487, forward strand.
AGCAAGTCTGTCACCGGAAAAGGAAAATCGCACAGAGCCGAACCAAATCAGCAATCAGCACTTGTTCAGCTAAACAGAATGCCCACAGGTCACCCCTAAAATGGAAGGGTGTCGAGCGCAGAAATAGTCATTGCCGGGGCTGGCATCATCGGCCTGTCCCTCGCGCTGGAATTTCGACAAAAAGGCCTGAGAACCGTCGTGCTCGCACCCGATTTGCCCGGCTATGCCAGCATCGCGGCGGCAGGCATGCTCGCGGCGCACGACCCCGCAAATCCACCTGAGCTGCAGCCGCTGGCCGAGTTGAGCCTGAGCCTCTACCCGCGGTTCCTGGACCGCATTCAGTCACTCACTGGGATTGTCATACCGTTTGAAACCAGGTTCGTTCTGGAAGCGGACAGCACCGGCGAGCCCGGCAACCAGATCTTGCCCGCCCTGGCCACGGACCAGCGGTTCACGCTCCGTCCAGAGAAGAGCATCGATCCACGCAAGCTTCTGCCAGCCCTGCGCAAGGCGGTCCTGGCCGCCGGAGCGGACCTGAAACCGGCACACGTGCTCAGCGCGGAAACGGAGCGGAGCGGGTCTGTCCGCGTTGAAACAACGGCGGGGTGCCTTTCGGCAGAAACGTACATCGATTGCACGGGAGCCTGGACGCATTCTTCGTACATTCACGTCGCCAAAGGACAGATGCTCCGCATCCAGCTTCCGCCCGCCACCCTGCAAAGCGGCGCACAGGGCAACCTCGTCCTGCGCACACCCGGTATTTACATCGTGCCGCGCCTGGACGGGACCGCTCTGATCGGTGCCACGGTCGAGGATGCCGGCTTCAGTACCCACACCACCGCTGACGGCCTGCAAGGGCTTCGCAACAAGGCGGCCAACCTGCTTCCCGCTCTTGCCGAAGCTCCCGAGATCGAAAGCTGGGCCGGCCTGCGGCCCCGCACGGCTGATTCATTGCCCATCCTTGGCCGTCTCGCTCCCCATCACTACATCGCCACTGGGCATTTTCGCAACGGCGTCCTGCTCGCCCCCGCTACGGCTCGCCTGATGAGTCAAATGATCCTGGGTAGTACACCTGATCTCGACCTCACCCGCTTCGATCCGCAGAGGTTTGCCCCCGCATCCCTTGCCCTACCAAGTCGATGATCGCCCGCCCGCCATGACAACCGCACAGCGCATCCTCTATAAACCGGGAATCGTCTGAAGATCATGGCGCAGGGCGGTGAACCCCGGCCGACAAGGAGTCCACATGCCCACGGAAACAGCGATCGCGACACCCGCAGAGAACGCCTCGGCACCGAAAGGTTTGGAAGGCATTGTCGCCACTACCTCCGGCATATGCTTCATCGACGGCGACGCGGGCGTGCTCTCATATCGCGGTATTGACATTCACGAGCTTGCCGCCCAATCCACCTTTGAGGAAACGACTTACCTGCTGTGGTTCGGCAAGCTCCCCACCGCGGTCGAACTGAAGGATTTTCGCCAAAAGCTGTCGGACGCGCGCGCCATCGACTGGCGCGTTATCGAGTTTCTCAAGCAGATTCCCACCCGCGCCCAACCCATGGAAGTCCTGCGCACCGCCGTGAGCCTGATGGGTATCTCCGACCCGGACGACGATCTGACGACGCACGACGCCAACATCCGCAAGAGCTTCCGGCTCACCTCCCAGATCGCCATGGTTGTGGCCATGTTTGACCGCCTGCGGCACCGTAAGCCCATTGTGGAGCCAGACCGCAGCCTCTCCCACGCAGCCAATTTCTTGTGGATGCTCACGGGCGAAAGGCCGATTGACGAGGCGGCCCGCGCCTTCGATGTCGCACTGATCCTGCACGCCGATCACGAGTTAAACGCCAGCACCTTTGCCGCCCGCGTAATCGCCGCAACCCTGTCTGACGTGCATTCCGCGATCACGGGGGCCATCGGTGCACTGAAAGGCCCGCTGCATGGTGGAGCCAACGAAGCTGTCGCCCGGCTGTTGACAGAGATTGAATCCAAACACATCGATCCTGTGGAGCATGTGCGCGGCATGCTGACCCGCAAAGAAAAGATTTCCGGCTTCGGCCACCGTGTCTACAAGACAGAAGACCCCCGCGCCACCCATCTTCGCCGCATGAGCGAGGAACTTGGCCGCGCCGCGGGCAATACTCGCTGGTTCGACATGTCGCAGCGGATCGAGGAGTTTATCCGGGCCGAGAAGAAACTCAATGCCAATGTCGACTTCTATTCCGCCAGCACTTACACAACGCTCGGTATTGATCCGGACCTCTTCACACCGATCTTTGCCGTGAGCCGCATCGCTGGCTGGACTGCCCATGTCATCGAGCAGCATGACAATAACCGCCTCATCCGCCCGCGCGCTGATTACACCGGCCCCGTCTATCCCGCACCGTACCTCTCCATGAATGATCGCTAGCCCCGCTCGGAGCCAATGAATCCGGGTGCATGATGTGTGGTCAAGATTTTCCTGATCACCTATGCAGCACCAGACGGTGACTCCGATGTGACGGAGTACTTCATCGGCAGCCGGGCTGGAAACCTTACTTTGTCTCCGCTGTTCGTGAGCCCTGACGTCCGCGGCAGGCAAGCCGCTTCCGAAGCTGCTCCGGCACATCCAATGCTCAGCCATGCGCCGCATCTACCTTGATAACAACGCCACCACGCCCGTGCTGCCGGAAGTGGTCGGCGCCATGCAGCCTTACTGGACGGAGCGCTTTGGCAACGCCTCCGCTGTCCACGAACATGGCCGTACCGCACGCGCCGCGATTGACGAAGCCCGAGAGCAGCTTGCTGCCTTGCTGAATGCACGCGCCACGGAGATCACATTCACCGGCAGCGGCACGGAAAGCGACAACCAGGCGCTCTTCGGCACTCTCTCCTCCGGCGATCATCTTATTACCGGCACCATGGAACATCACGCCGTGCTCCATGCCGCGCAGGAGGTGGAACGGCGAGGCGTTCACGTCACCTATCTCGCTCCTTCCCGCGATGGCGTGATCGATCCGGAAACAGTCCGCGCGGCGGTGCGGCCCAACACCCGTCTGGTCAGCATCATGCTCGCCAACAATGAGACAGGCGCACTGCAGCCCATTCGGGCCATCGCCGCCATCGCTCACGAGCACAATGCTTCGGTGCATACCGACGCCGTTCAAGCCACGGGTAAGATGCCGGTGGATATTCGCGATCTCGGCTGCGATCTGCTGTCCATCTCCGCACATAAGCTGCACGCGCCCCAGGGCGTGGGTGCGCTGTGGGTGCGCAAGGGGCTAAAAATCCGCCCCTTGCTGCATGGCGGCCCGCATGAACGGCAGCGCCGCGCAGGTACTGAAAACGTTCCGGGCATTGTTGCCTTTGGAGAAGCCGCCGCACGGACACAGGCATGGCTGCGGGAGGGTGGCCATCTTCGTTTGGAGCGCATGCACCGCGACTTTGAAGCCGAACTGCTCCGCCGATTGCCGGACGCGGTGATCCAGTCGCAAGAAGCGCCGCGTCTGCCCAACACCACCTGCGTTACCTTTCCCGGCGTGGACGCGGAAGCGCTCGTGATTGCCCTCGACCTGAAAGGCCTGGCCATCAGCGGTGGCTCTGCCTGCACCAGCGGTGCGGTCGAGCCCTCTCATGTACTCACCGCCATGGGCCTGACCGAAGCTGAAGCTCGCAGCACTGTCCGCATTTCACTTTCCCGTCTCACCACCGATGACGATCTGGTCATGGCGACCGGCTTGATCGAGGCAACGCTTGAAAACTTTTCCAGGGCTGCAGCAGCTTCCGCGATTTCTTGATACAGAGCGCTGGCGTGTAACGGCGTGACTTTTCCTAAGCCGCACAGACCTTAGAAGTTCAGCCAGGCACATCCCACAGAGGCGAGCATCAGAATGACCCGTATGTTCAGCCGCCGCGAGGGTGAATGGATGCACGCCTGCCCCTCGCATCCGATCCTCTCTCTCCTTTTCAGCCGCGCTACAGAAAGGTTCTGTCTCCCATGTTCTTTCGTTCTGAAAAATTGCTGATTCCTCTTGAGAAACCCTCCAGCCCCGACCCGAACGGCGCGGCCGCCATTCAGGAATTGCTGGGCGGCAAGTTCGGCGAGATGTCCACGCTGAACAACTACCTGCACCAGTCCTTCGGCTTCAAAGAGAAGAAGAAGCTCAAGCCGTTCTACGACCTGATTGCAGCCATCACCGCTGAAGAACTGGGCCACGTGGAACTGATCTCGACCGCGATCAACCTTATGCTTGAGGGCTCCGTGAAGGAGGGCGATCCAGTCTCCGCGCCTCTCCAGGACGCGGCCAACCTTCGCAACACGCACCACACGATCGTGGGCGGCGGCGGCCACCAGGTAATGGACTCCATGGGCCATTTCTGGACCGGCCAGCATGTTTTTTCCTCGGGAAACCTGGTTACGGACCTGCTTCATAACTTCTTCCTGGAAACAGGCGCGCGCATGCACAAGCACCGTTGCTACCAGATGACGACCAACGAAGCGGCACGCAACGTGATTGGCTATCTGATGGTGCGCGGCGGCGTTCACCAGGCAGCGTATGCCCTTGCATTGCGCAAGATCACCGGCGTGGAAGTCACCAAGATGCTGCCGACTCCCAACATCGATGACGCCAAGATTCCAGAAGCGCGCAAGTGGCAGGCCATGGGCAATCACCGCAAGATTTACACCTTCTCGCAGGATGATTACGCCGATGCAGCCGCGATCTGGTCCGGCCCCGCGGACTGGGCAGACGGCGAGCCGCTGGAAGTGGTCAAGGGCGGTCCAGAGTACGCCGCGGAAGGTCCAGTGATCAGCGATTGCCCCACACTCTTCTCGCCGGATTACGCACCGGAAGAGATCTACGAGATTGCGGCGCAATTAATGAAGAATGGCGGCATCTCTCCGCTGCAGCCCGGGGACGGCATTCACTCCCGCTACCAGGGCACCACGCCGGACAGCCCCGGTGCCAAGGCACAGGTGGGCCGTCGTACGGATGCCACACCTGGCGACAAGCCGCACGCGAAGAAGTAGCTTCACCAGCGCAGCACAAAAAGCTTACGGCGCCCCTGTCCTGTACCAGGCATGGGCGCCGTCTTGCGTTTGACTACAATAGAGGTGTGGCGGCAGGAGCAGATCTCCTCTGGAACGCGAAGAGGCCGTTACCTGCTGAAGCGAGTCTTTTATGGTGAAGAAGGGAGAAATCATGCCGCAGACAACCGAGACTATCGCTGTCGCCATGTCGGGCGGAGTCGATTCTTCCGCGGTCGCTGCCCTTCTCAAAAGTGAAGGCAAGAACATCATCGGGCTCACGCTCCAGCTATGGGACCAGCGCCGCCTCGCCGGCCACGAAGGCATGCCTGAAGCCGTGCAAGGCCGCTGCTGCTCGATCGACGATGTGTATGACGCGCGGCGCGTGGCCGAGCACCTCGGCATTCCTTATTACGTCGTCAACCATCAGCGCCGCTTTGAGCAGGACGTCGTTCGACCGTTCGTGGACGAATACCTGAACGGCCGCACGCCCATTCCCTGCACGCTGTGCAACAACCACCTCAAGTTCGATCAGTTGCTGACGACAGCCCGCCAGATCGGTGCCACGCGCGTCGCCACGGGCCATTATGCACGCGTCGAGTTCAATGAGGAGCGGGGCCGATGGCTGCTGCTGCGCCCAGCCGATCATGCCAAGGATCAGAGCTACTTCCTCTTCGGTCTCACACAGGACCAGCTCGCGCATTCGCTCTTCCCGCTCGGCGAGATGGAGAAGCCGCAGGTCCGCGCCATGGCCGCCGAACAGGGATTGCGTGTCGCCAACAAGCCCGATTCGCAGGAGATTTGCTTCATTCCCGGCGGTGATTACAAGGCTTTTCTGAGCGCCTACCTGGACGAGCAGGGCAGCGGCTTGCCAAACACGGCTGGCGACCTGGTCACGGCGGATGGCGAAATCGTCGGTAGGCATGAAGGCATTCATAACTTCACCGTCGGCCAGAAAAAAGGTGTGCAGCAGCGGCTGCACGCGCACGTGAGCACACCGTTTTATGTGCTCGGCATTGAGCCCGCACACAATCGCGTGGTCGTCGGTGAGGAGTCGTTGCTGCATCGCCGTACCGCGGTGGTGGACCGCCTGAACTGGATCAGCATCGCCGATCTGCGCGAACCGATGCGCGTGCTCGCCAAGATCCGGCACCGCCATGAGCCAGCACCGGCCACGATCCGCCCGTACGGCGACAGTCAGGTGGAGGTCACCTTCGACGAGCCACAGCGCGCAGTGACGCCCGGCCAGGCCGCGCTCTTTTTCGACGAAGACCGCGTCGTTGGTGGCGGCTGGCTCAGATAACCCAAGGAAAGAGGTAGCAGGACACTGGGTTCCTGTACCGGCAACTCACTGCGACAGTCACCTACTCGTGGTTCACCACAACATATTTACCGCCCGACGAGAACACCTGCCGGCCGCCGAACTGCTGAATCCACTGCTGCGTACGTTCCAGGTTGTGCGTCAAAAAGAACACGCGCTGGCCACCGCGCCACAACTCCAGCATGCTTGCATCGTCCTCAAACCGGTGTGGAGCATCGGCGTAAAGCGAACCATACCAGAGGTTATTGACGCGGCCATTCAGCAGCAAAAGCGGCTCATGCGTGTAGAACTGCACGCTGCTTGCATTCGAGTACTCTCCATCGACCACGATCTTGTCGCCGCTGCGCAACTGTTTCTGTAAGGCAGCCGCCAGCGGTTGCGATCCGAGGATGGGATAGAACGTTGTCAGCCCCAGCCGGACACTTGTGAGCACGCCGCACATGCCCAGAGCCAGCACGGCATTCGCGGCAAAGACACGGCCGCGCAGCTTGAGCAGCAGCGCCAGCCCAAACGGAATCACCAGGCTGAGTGCCATGGCCAGCAACGGCCAGCGAAAGAAGCCGAAGGCCTGCGGCGTGAAGTCGAAAAGATGCCCGAAGGACAGCGTGTAGTCCTGCGGATGCTTCTGCAATTCCTCCCAGAGCTCCATGCCCTGCGCGGGTGCCTGGGTCCGCGCATACCCCAGCAGGCACGCGATGGCCAGCACCGCCGCTCCAATAAACAGAGCAATGTAAGCGGCACGGCCTTTGCGACGTTCGTCATCGCGCTCCGCCAGCGCCGCGCCGCAAAGCAGCGCCAGTGCTGGAAGTGCGGGCAGCGTGTAGTACTCCTGCCGCGTCGAAAAGGTGAAGAAGCCGACGATCATGCATGCCCACAGGGTGAGCAGCACCGACGGACTGTTCAGGCTGCGGTTGCCCATGCGCCACTGCCGCCACCAGCGTGCCCCGGCGCGGAACAGAAACACACCCCACGGCAGCAGCCACACAAACAGCAGAGCGTAAAACAGCAGCAGCGGCACCTTGTCATAGTCCCGCGGGATGCGCTTGTTCAGGTAACGGTTGATCTGGTCGTTGACGAAGTAGAACCACAGAAAGCCCTTGGACTCACCCGATGCCTGATTGCGCAGCGCGGCCAGGACATGCCAGGGCACAGCCGCCACCAGAAACACCGCACTGCCCAGCACGGGACGCAGCCGGAGCAGCAAACGCAACCGGCCTGTGATCGCCAGGAAGCCCAGCAGCATGGCCAGTGGAAAGACAACGCCGATCAGCCCCTTGCTCAGCACCGCCGCGGCACATGCCAGCGCAAAGACGGAGGCTTGCCAGGGCCGCGCCTTCCCTTCTATCTCCGCGCTGTCGATCAGGCGCAGCGTCATGTCGAAGGCGATCGTCATCCACAGTCCGACGATGATGTCCGGAATGAAAAAGCGTGTGTAGATGAACGGCCCGATGCACGTCGCAATGACGCATGCCGCGTAGAAGCCGGCGCGCTCGCCATATAACCGCGTGCCGAGTCCGTACAGGTAAAGCGTGAGCACCAGCATGGCCAGCGCAAGCGTGGAGCGGATGGCCCAGTCATGCTGCCCAAACAGGTGCATTGCACCGGCCGCCAGCCAATATGGCAGGGGCGGCTTGTCGAGGTAACGGATGCCGTTCACATACAGCGTGACATAGTCGTGCCGCACGATCATCTCGCGTGCGGCCTCCGCATGTATTGAATCCACATCATCCAGCAGCGGAGGTACGAATATGGACGCGAACTGCGTCAAACACCACAGCAGCACCAGGAATGCAATGGAGCGAATCTTCAACGCAGCAAGAGCGCCGGTCAGGGAGGGCGATCCCGCGTCGTGAAAAACATTTGCCACCGGCGGGTCTAGGGTGCGGACGTTCAGGGCTTCCTCTTGCTGCGTCGCAATGCTGTTGTCTTTCGCATACAGACCCGGTTCTCGGATCCAAGTCGCTCCACCCATACAATTCAATGCGTAGGCGCTGTCCGGCAGCGCCCGCAAAACATATGCTTACGGACAAGCAGTAACTTAAACGTTTGACGGTCGCCACCCAACCCGAGATTCAACGGAATGCGCCGGCCGTCGAGCAGCGCAATTCCAGCAGCCGCCGTTCGCTGGCGATTCTGTTTGCGGTATGGCTTGTGCTGCACCTTGGCTGCCTTTTTACACCCGGCTTGCTGGACGATGTGGATTCCATTTACATCGAAGCCGCGCGTGAGATGACCATTCGCCACGATTACGTGACGCCCTTTGTGGACGGCGTGCGCTTCTTCGACAAGCCTCCACTAATGTACTGGATGGCTGCTGGTGGTATGCGGATTTTCGGCCCGCATGACTGGGCCGCGCGTCTGCCGCTTTCGCTCTGCGTCCTTGGCCTCTTCTTTGCGGTGTACGCCCTGGGCAAACGGCTGTTTGCGGAACGCGGCGGCTTTTACGCGGCGCTCGCCACGGCGACCAGCCTGGGGCCGTATCTCTTTACACGCTTTTACATTCCGGACATTCTGAATGCCCTCTGGATGACGCTCGGCGTCCATCTTTTTCTGATCGCGCTGGACCGCGTGCGAGAGGGTCGCTCTGTCCGGTGGCCGGCTTACGGCTTTGCGCTCGTGATGGTGCTGAACCTGCTCACAAAGGGACTCATCGGCATCGTCTTCCCGATCGGCTTTGTGATCGGTTACGCCGTGCTCACGCGGCATTCCCGCGCGCTGATGCGCATGCATCCGTTCACCAGCCTGCTGCTCTTCAGCGCTTTGGCCCTGCCTTGGCATGTGCTGGCCGCGCTGCGCAATCCGGCGATCCCCATGCCCGCTGGCGCGGCTCTGCCGGCGCGCGCGGGGTGGTTCTGGTTTTACATCGTCAATGAGCATTTCATGCGCTTCCGTGGCCTGCGCATCCCGCATGACTACGGCCAGTTGCCCATCCCGCTCTTCTGGATCATGTTCATCCTGTGGCTGACGCCGTGGGCGGCCTTTCTGCCCGCCGCGCTGACGCAATATGCACGGGTGTGGCGGGCGCGGCCCATGGAGAGCTACCGCCGCAAGCAGGCCGCGCTGACGCCGGTGCTGTGGGCCGGCATGGTGCTCGGCTTCTTTACGCTTTCATCGCGGCAGGAGTATTACTCCCTGCCCGCCCTGCCCGCGCTGGCACTCATGGCCGGCGGCGTGCTGGTGGCGGCGCAGCATGGCGATGCGCGAGCTCGGCGTTCCATTTTGCGCTGGTCCACATGGGTGCTGCTGCCCATCACAGTGCTGATCACGGCGGTGAGTGGGACGCTGGGCATCATCTCGCCATCGGCACGCGCGGGTGCGGACATCTCCGAGCTGCTCACCAGCAACCCTGACCAGTACAACCTGGCTCTGGGCCATTTGCATGATCTGACAACGCGCGCCATGGGCTTTTTCCGCGCACCGCTGCTGGGCGTTGCGGTTTCCATGATCGGCGTCGGTCCGGTTGCGTGGTGGTTGCGCCGGCGCGGACGCGATTTCCAAGCCAATCTGACGCTCGGCATCAGCATGTGCGGTGTTCTGCTGTGCGTGCATTCCGGGCTGGCGCGCTTCTATCCGATCATCGGCTCCAAGGGGCTCTCAACGGAGATTGCACGTGAGGTGCAGCAGCAGGATGGCGTCTGGCTCGACGGCGAACTGACCAGCGGGTCGACCCTGCTCTTCTACACGCGCCATCCGCTGGTGCTGGTGAACGGCCGTGTCAATGGTCCATGGTTTGGCTCATTCTGGCCAGACGCGCCGCCCATTTTCGCCGATGAGACCGCACTGCGCCGCGCCTGGTCCGGCCCGCGGCGCATCTTCCTGCTCACCTATGAACGGAGCCGCGAAGCCGACCTGAAACGGCTTGGTCCCACGCATGTCTTTGCGGCTTCGGGAGGCAAGCTTGTGCTAGTGAATCGCTGAATTGAGATCAACCCATGTCTCCAAGGCGATCTCTGCGGAGATACTTGCAGGCCGGCCATGTGAAAACCAGCAAGCCCCTCTGAATCCTTTGCAAGTACCGCGACGATCTGGATGAAATTCGCTGATGATGCCGGTGGTGTTCCTACCTGGCAGCCGTATAGTCCTGCCACAGGTACTCAAGCGCCTCCGGCAGTGTCTGCTTCTTTACGGGCCCGTCCACATGCACTGCATTCTGCGCGAAGACGAACTGGTAGTGGTAGCCCTTGGCGGCCAGCGCTGCCGCCATTCGCTCATTTGCCAGCACCCAATCATGATATGCATCGTTCATGCCGTGGAACCCGAAGAGGTCGCGGTCGCTGACCTCCATCCAGAGCCGCAGCGGCTTGCGTGGGTTTTCCGGAATGAGATGCGCATGAAACTCCCACGCGCCGTGCGGCATATCGGGATTGAACGGCCACTGCTGGTTCACATAGGTGCCCGAATAGGTAAGCACGCGGTGATACCACTCCGGGTGGTACCACGCCATGATCAGTGCGCAGGAACCACCGGAACTGCCGCCCATAGCCGCGCGGCCCTCCGGATCGTGCGTGAGCTTGACGTGGGCTTCGCGTTCGACCCGCGGCAACACCTCCGTCTCGACAAACTCGGCATAGCGGCCGGACATGGTGTCGTACTCTAGGCCACGCTCACTACCCTGCGCATCGCCGCTGCCGTTGCCGATCGAAACGGCGATCATCGCAGGCACCTTATGCTCGGCAATCAAATTGTCCAGCACGGTGAACAGCAGGCCATCCGGCCCATCCGCACCCACAAGGAACGGAGCCTCGGTTCCCGCCACATACTGCTTGGGCACATACACGGCAACATGCCGCGTGTAAGGAGCTGGATGACTCGTGGTGACAATCAGCTTTGCCGGGTCCTGCGGGTCCTGCGTGCCGAAAGTCCCTTCGTCGCGCGCGATGCCAGGATAAAGCTTGCTATCGGCTGAGCTCATGGTGAACTCGTAGACATTCCCTTTCGGCACACCCTCGTGCACAACCGATTCAGTCGCGGCCGGGTGCGTCGGGCCGAGGATGAAGTTGCCGCCGGTGGTTACTGGCGCATTGCTGCCTTCCGGCAGGTCGGTAGCCGCAGGGTAGCCCGCTGCGTGGGCGTCCCGTGTTGGCGGCGCTTTTCGCTCGGCGGTTGCGTTTGTTGATGGTGTTTGCGCCGGTGCGGGCTGCGATTTCTGGGCATGGCCGGAGACCATGGCCGCGATCAGCATCCAGAGCACCGAATATATCATCCATCCGCTCGACTTCATCACCACTCCTCGCGCTGCAGCTCAACGCAGAGCCGCCGGACTTCACAAAGCTTACGCGTTGGCCAGCTCACGCTCTGCATGGAGCGTCTGCAGTGCATAAATGTTCATGCTGCCACGCTGCAGTGAAGCGATGCCCTCGGCGGCCGCGCGCGCGGCCGCAATCGTCGTGATCGTCGGGATGCGCGCCTGCACCGCGGCACGGCGAATCGCCTTCTCATCGAAGAAGGTGTCCTGTCCGCGCGGCGTGTTGATGATGAGCTGAATGCGGTCGCCCTTGATCAGATCGACAACGTTGGGACGGCCTTCCTTCACCTTGTAAACGCGTTCGACTTGCAGGCCGGCATCGGCCAAGACATCCGCCGTGCCGTGAGTCGCGACGAGCTTGAAGCCCATCTCGACGTACTGCTTTGCGAGCTCAACCACCGCTGCCTTATCGTGTTCATTCACAGAGATGAAGATCGTGCCCGTTGTGGGCAGGTTCTGGCCGGCGGCGATTTGTGCCTTGGCGAAAGCCTCGCCAAACGTCTCCGCAACGCCCATCACCTCGCCGGTGGAACGCATCTCCGGCCCAAGGACCGTATCCACGCCGGGGAACTTGCCCCAGGGAAAGACCGGAGATTTGACGAAGTAGTGAGCACCCGTTTCCAGGTCTTTGCCGGAGGCCGTCTGCTCCGGCAACAGGTCACGCAGCGTGCGTCCGGTCATCAGGCGCGAGGCGACTTTTGCCAGCGGCAGGCCCGTTGCTTTCGAGACATACGGCACGGTTCGCGAGGCACGCGGGTTGACCTCAATCACGAATACGACGCCGCGCTGAATCGCGAACTGGATGTTGACCAGCCCGATGACATGCAGAGCCAGCGCAAGCTTGCGGGTGTACTCGCGGATCTGCCGCAGCACATCTTTGCTCAGGTCAACGGCGGGCAGAACGCAGGATGAGTCACCCGAGTGAATGCCGGCCTCTTCAATGTGCTGCATGATCCCGGCAATGACCACGTCCGTGCCGTCACACAGCGCATCGACGTCCACCTCGGTTGCATCCTCCAGAAAGTGATCGATCAGCACCGGCCGCTTCTGCGAGTACTCAATAGCGGTCGTCATGTAGCGCAAGACTTCGCTGTCGTCATACGCGATCACCATGGCGCGCCCGCCGAGCACATAGCTTGGCCGCACCAGCACAGGGTAAGTCACACGATTGGCACCGGTCAGCGCTTCTTCCACGCTGGTGGCCATGGCACCCTGTGGCTGCGGAATCTTGAGTTCTTCAATCAGCTTTCCGAAGCGCTTGCGATCCTCGGCAAGATCGATCGACTCCGGCGATGTGCCGATGATGGGCACGCCCGCGGCCTTCAACGGCAGCGAAAGATTCAGCGGCGTCTGGCCGCCGAACTGCACAATCATGCCGATCGCCGCGCCGCTCGCGGCCTCGTGCCGGTACACGGCCAGAACATCCTCAAACGTCAGCGGCTCAAAGTAGAGCCGGTCGCTTGTGTCGTAATCGGTCGAGACCGTCTCCGGATTGCAATTCACCATGACCGTCTCGTAGCCGTCCTCGCGCAGGGCAAAGGCGGCATGGCAGCAGCAGTAGTCGAACTCAATGCCCTGCCCAATACGATTCGGCCCACTGCCAAGAATGATGATCTTCTTGCGACCGGTCGGCGTCGCCTCGTCTTCCTCGTCGTAGCAGGAGTAGAAGTATGGCGTGAAGCTCTCGAACTCAGCGGCGCAGGTGTCCACCAGCTTAAAGACCGGCATAATGCCGTGTTTCTCTCGCAATTCACGAACACGGGTTCCAGCTTCTTTGCCGTCCATCTGCCACGCGGCCGCGAGCTGATCGTCGGAAATGCCCATGCGCTTGGCCGTCCGTAGCTGGTCTGCGGTAACGGTCTCGGCGCTGGTTTCTCCGATGGCCATCTGCTCGTCGACAATCTGCTTGACCTGGTAGAGGAACCACGGATCCATGGTCGTAAAGCGGGCGACCTCCCGCACGCTCATGCCGCGCTCGAAGGCGTAGAAGACGTAGCGCAGCCGCTCCGGATGGGCCGTTACCAGGCGCTGCGTCAAGCGGCGCGGCTCAATGTCAGCGGCAGTGGCCTTCTTCCCCGTTTCAAGTGAGCGCACGGCTTTCATTAAAGCTTCCTTGAAGGTGCGGCCAATGGCCATTACCTCGCCCACCGACTTCATCTGCGGCCCCAAACCCTCGTCGGCTCCGGGAAATTTCTCGAACTGCCACTTGGGGATTTTCACGACCACATAATCGATCGTCGGCTCAAAACACGCCGGCGTCGCCTTGGTAATGTCGTTCTGCAGTTCATCCAGCGTGTAACCGACGGCCAAACGCGCCGCGATTTTTGCAATCGGGAATCCGGTCGCCTTTGAGGCCAGCGCGGACGATCGTGAGACCCGCGGGTTCATCTCAATCACCGTCATGCGGCCATTGGCCGGGTTCACCGCAAACTGCACATTGCTGCCGCCGGTCTCCACACCGATCTCGCGGATGACCCGGATCGCCGCATCACGCATCGTCTGGTACTCACGATCGGTGAGTGTCTGCGCGGGAGCCACGGTGATCGAATCGCCCGTGTGTACCCCCATCGGGTCGAAGTTCTCGATCGAGCAGATGATGATGACGTTGTCGGCCAGGTCGCGCACAACTTCCAGTTCGTATTCCTTCCAGCCCAGCACCGACTCTTCCAGCAGGCACTCATGCACAGGTGAAAGATCGAGGCCCCGCGTGAGAATGTCCGTGAGTTCCTCACGGTTATAAGCGATGCCGCCACCCGATCCACCCAGCGTGAACGATGGCCGGATAACTGCCGGAAAACCGATCTTGGCAATAAAATCCAGACCGTCGCGCAGGTTGTTCACCAGCGCGGACCGCGGCATGTCCAGACCGATGCGGTTCATCGCATCTTTGAAGAGCAGCCGGTCTTCGGCCTTCTTGATGGCATCCAGCTTGGCACCGATCAGTTCGACATCGTACTTTTCGAGCACGCCGGCATCGGCCATATCCACCGCAAGATTGAGCGCAGTCTGTCCGCCCACGGTGGGCAGCACGGCAAAAACGCCGGGCGAGCCACTCGCCTTCAGCATCTCCGACTCAATTCGCAGAATCTCTTCCACGTAGCGCGCTGTGAGCGGCTCCACGTAGGTGCGGTCGGCGACTTCCGGATCGGTCATGATCGAGGCGGGATTGCTGTTCACCAGCACCACCTCATAGCCCTCGGCCTTCAGGGCCTTGCAGGCCTGTGTGCCGGAGTAATCAAACTCGGCGGATTGGCCGATCACAATCGGCCCGGAGCCGATCACAAGAATCTTTGCAATGTCATTTCTACGGGGCATT
>CAXTPQ010000043.1:0-6825 GCA_964246215.1 uncultured Terriglobus sp.
AACTCACCAACGGCCTCGGCCAATGCGACTTCCCCACCTGGTCTCCTGACGGCCGGCACATCGCCTTCGCCATCGGCTCGGGTCCGCGCGGACAAATCTGGTCCATGCTCGCCGACGGCACCGGCAAGCACAAGCTCACGCAGGGCGACATGCCGAACTGGAGCTTTCGGTAAGTAGTCGGCTGAACTGGTAGAGAGCCAACGGGCATGATCAGATTCCTTAAAGCGAGCGCAAAATCCTTATTTTTATTGGCCCTAAGTGGAGCTCTAGCCCTGACCGCTTGTCGTTCTTCTCGGCCGTCCCAACCTCCGCTTTCTGAAGCGGTGTTTACTCCCGATGGACGCGGCATTACGTTCACTGTCTCTCGTGGAGGAACCTGCTTTCTATACACGGCGAGTCTTGCTACGGGGTTGGCAAAACGTGTAACGCACGCGGAAACTGGCTGCGAGACCGATCCTAATTATTCACCTGACGGACAAAAGCTCGCTTATATGCAGGCGAGAAGGCCAGGACAATTGGCAGCGCTAATGGTCGGCAATGCAGACGGTAGTACGACAGAGACTTTGGTTGATGCTGAAGCAGATAACCTCAAGCCTGTCTTTGTGCCTGACTCCACTTTGATTCTTTTCCTTCGAGCCGGCGACTTTGGCCATAGTTCACCGCTTGTCGACAATCACCGGCGGCACTTCGACCTATTCTCGGTAGATTCAAAGACGAGACAAGTCACACAGTTGACCCACCAACGCTTCTACGAATTTACGAAGATTTCTGTGTCAGCTGAAAGTCGACAAATTCTTTCCACTCTATATACCTATCCGGTGATGAGCCACTTCCTGATCTCAACGTTAGCTAGGCCTGAGCAAGTTGTCGCGAACCTGCAGCCAGTCGTCCCGAACTCTCCCAAGCCGAGGCCAGAAGTTTACTCGGCTTCATGGTTTCCGGATGGGCAACACATTCTGTTTCAAGCAGCTTCTGAACCATCCGAAGGTGGTGATTTCAACTACAACGTCTATCGTCTGACCTTAAAATCGGGCGTTCTGGAACGTTTAACTGACCTTACAGGAACAATAGACGGACTCAGTTTGTCCCGGGATGGAACCCGGTCGGTTCTCTTACAGAAAGGCAAATATTATGTGTTGGATATCGCAACACATAAGTTAAGCCCTGTCACCTTGCAGTTTTGAAGTTCCTCTATCCTTCGCTACTTATCTGCGGTTACTACCCGTTGAGACTTCCGTCTTTGGTGACTCGTGAAGAAACGTAGCGGTCCTATTGATGACGCGCGCTCCGCCGATGACCGGCCTACGCTGGCGGCGCTTGGGGTGTTGGCATTCGCACTGGCTAATGTAAGTCACGAGGCGCTCGGACATGGATTGGCCACGATCGCCGTGGGCGACCGGGCGGTTCTATTGACCACGTGTTATTTCACTTCCAGCGGAAATCCGAGCCGCTGGATTCCAGCCGCCGGTGGATTAATGAATTTAGCAGTGGGTTTGGGAGCGCTCGCGGCCTTGCGCTTGAGTTCACGGTTGGGTCCGCTTTCACGTTACTTCCTGGTGCTTGTGGCGGCATTTAATTTGTTCTTCGCGTTTGGTTACCCGGCCTACTCGGGCCTTTCCAGATTTGGGGATTGGGCCGTGGTGACTTTTGGTTTCGAGCCACAGTGGCTTTGGCGCGCACTGCTGGTGGTCATTGCTGTTGCCGGTTACTACGGAAGCATGAGATTGCTGGCCAGACCACTTATGCCCTTTGCTGGAAGTGTGGGAGCGCCGGCAGCTGACTTCCCAGACAAAGCAAGACTCAGTCGAATCACGCGCATTCCATACGCCGCGGCGATGATCCTGGCGTGCCAGGCGGGAGCGCTCAATCCAGACGGCTGGCGGACCATGCTCACAGCCGGAATCCCCGCCGCTGCGGCTGCATTTGGCCTTACGCAAATGGACCATTTTGTCGATTCAATCGCGGGCAAGGCTTCCCCTAAAATCATTGAGCCTCTGAAACGAAGTCCCCTGTGGATCGGAGCAGCGATTGTCGTTCTGATCTTCTTCGTCGGAGTGCTTGGGCCCGGAATCCGGTTCCACTAAGCACCTCTGAATGGAAACTTACTTTGAAGGCTTCTAATTGGGAGATGCGCCCTTCGGAAGGTAGGCCAAACATTCACTCCCGTCTTATCGAGAGTGTGTGCGAAAACAAGGCTGGCTCAGAGTGTGCCACAAAGATGTAAGACAGGAAAGCTCAGATCAGGCGAAGGTTGTGCGAAGATGGATGAGCCGGTTATGTCCTCCAAACGCCTTCTCTCGCTGCTGCATAGCACCTTTGGCTTCACGGAGTACTGTGCCAACCAGCAGGCCGTTTGCGAGGCCTCTGCGGCGGGCCAGGATGTGCTGCTGGTGATGCCGACCGGCGCGGGCAAGTCGCTCTGCTATCAGCTTCCGGCGCTTGCGCGTGGGGGCACGGCGTTGGTCATCTCGCCGCTGATTGCGTTGATGGACGATCAGGCGCAGAAGCTCTCCTCACTTGGCTTGCGCGTTGGCCGGATTCATTCCGGCATGGACCGGGAACACAGCCGTCAGGTCTGCCGCGAGTACCTGGACGGCACACTGCAGTTCCTTTTCATTGCACCGGAACGGCTGCGCGTGCCGGGCTTTGTGGACATGCTGCGCAAGCGAAAGCTGGCCCTGATTGCGGTCGATGAGGCGCACTGCATTTCGCAGTGGGGTCACGACTTCCGGCCCGACTACCGCAACCTTGCCCGGCATATTGAAGCGCTGCGGCCGGCACCGGTCATCGCGCTCACCGCGACGGCGACGCCGCAGGTGCAGAAAGACATCCTGAGCGAACTTCACCTGGACAGGGCCAGAGAGTTTATCCATGGCTTCCGCCGCACCAATCTTGCTGTCGAGGTGGTGGAAGTTTCCAAACCTCGCCGCAAAGAGATGGCGCTCAAACTGCTGAGCGACCGCGAAAGCCGGCCCGCGATCGTCTACGCTCCGTCGCGTAAGGAGGCCGAGGAACTCACCGCCGCAATGCAGGATAGCTTTTCGACCGCAACGTACCACGCCGGTTTACCTCCCGCGGTTCGCGACGCGGTTCAGAACAGATTCCTGAACGGCAAGCTCGATGTGGTCGTGGCCACCGTTGCCTTCGGCATGGGCATCGACAAGGCGGATGTGCGCACCGTCATTCATGCGGCCATGCCGGCCAGCGTCGAGAGCTACTACCAGGAGATTGGCCGCGCCGGGCGCGATGGCAAGCCCAGCCGCGCGGTTCTGCTGTACAGCTACCAGGACCGGCGCATGCACGACTTCTTCCTGGAGCGGGATTATCCGCCGGCTGACACGCTGAGCCGCATTGCCGCACGGCTTGGCCGCGAATCCATTCACGCGGATGATTTGCGTATCTCGCTCAAGCTGGACATGGAAACCTTTGCACCGGCTCTGGACAAGCTGCTTGCTCAGGGCGCTGCCGAAATCGACTTTGCGGGCAACGTGGTGGACACCGGACGCGTGCAGCGGGAGTGGCGTTCTTCTTATGAGGCGCAGGTGAACTTCCGCCGCGGCCAGATTGAAGCAATGATGCGCTTTGCAAACGCGGCCGAATGCCGCATGGCCGCGCTTGTCCGGCACTTTGGCGACCGCTCCGACGGCAGCCGGAGCTGCGGCCTTTGCGATTTCTGCTCGCCGGAGCGGGCTGTTGCACAGCCGTTCCGCGATCCGACCTCCGCGGAAGAGCGCGAGATGCTGCGCATTCTGCGGGAACTCTCGCACGGGCAGAGCAAGTCGACCGGCAAGCTGTACAGCGAACTCTTTCCCAAGGGGCAGATCGATCGCAAGGAGTTCGACACGCTGCTGGATGCGCTTTCGCGCGCGGGTTACGTCGGCATTGAGTCCGCGACGTTTACCGCGCAGGAAGATGGCCGCGCGATCAGCTATCGCAAAGCCATGATCACGCATGAAGGCCGTGAAGTGGAAGATGGCTCCGCAACGCTTGCCGGTGTGCAATTGCGTGACGCGGAGATGGCGAACGCCGGCCGCCCTTCGCGTGAGCGGGATCGCAAGCGCGATGTGACTGGAAGCGCGGCGAATCGCAAGTCCGAAGTGGAGATGGAGCCGCTTACCGCTGCGCAAAAGCAAGCCGAAGCGGCGCTGCGTGCGTGGCGGCTGACCGAGGCGCGCGAACTGAGCCAGCCCGCTTTCCATGTGATGAGCGACCGGTTGCTGCGCACCATTGTGACCGACGAGCCGGGCAGCCTTGCCGAGTTGCAACAGGTGAAGGGCTTTGGACAGGCAAAGACGGCGCGCTGGGGCAAGGCCGTTCTGGAAGTGCTCACCAATCCGGAAGAGGCGATGGCGCGGTACGAAGCAGCGAGCCTGCCTGCCGAGAAGAAAGGTCGCGATCGGAATCGCTTGAGCGGTTCAAAACCTGCGAACGATTTTTCTAGCTCTTCTTCTAGCTCTTCAATGGCGTCAGCGACAACCAAGCCGGATTCCACAATCTCCAGCGGATCGCTCGAGCACGCGCTGAAGGTCTGGCGCATGCGTGAGGCGAAGCGGCTCGGCATTGCGCCGTTCGTACTTTTGCTGGACGCGGCGATCCGGTCGATTGTGCAGGCGCTACCGGCGGAAATGGCGGCGCTGCGGCGCGTTCCCGGCATGGACAGCGACTGGGCCGCGGAGCATGGTGATGCGATCTGCGCGCTCGTCCGTGAGCACGCGCCGGTTCCCGCTTAGGCTGCGCGATTTCCGTTCATTGGCTCATGCGGACTGCTAGACTGAAGTCCTTCCGTCGCCACTCTGTTCACAGCCCAGGCGCGGCATTTTCAGGAGGTTTTGCGATGGCAGAAGTCACTTCAGCAAACAGCAATTCGACCAACGGCAACTACGCGCCGCAGAGCCTTCGCCTGAAAACTGGTCTGGCGGAAATGCTGAAAGGCGGCGTGATCATGGACGTGATGAGCGTGGAGCAGGCGCGCATTGCGGAAGAAGCCGGCGCGGTTGCGGTGATGGCGCTGGAGCGCGTGCCGGCGATGATCCGCGCGACCGGTGGCGTGGCGCGCATGTGCAATCCGAAGCTGATCAAGGAGATCATCGCGGTTTCGTCGATTCCGGTGATGGCGAAGGCACGTATTGGGCACTTCGCCGAGGCGCAGGTGCTGGAAGCGCTAGGTGTCGACTTCATTGATGAGTCGGAAGTGCTGACTCCCGCGGACGAGAAGCATCACATCGACAAGCACAACTTCACGACGCCGTTTGTCTGCGGCGCGAAGGATCTGGGCGAGGCGCTGCGGCGCGTTGCGGAAGGTGCTGCGCTGATCCGCACCAAGGGCGAGCCGGGAACGGGCGATGTGGTTCACGCGGTGCAGCACATGCGCAAGATCACCAGCGAGATCAAGGCGCTGACGGTGCTGGGCGATGAGGAACTCTACAGCGCGGCAAAGATGCTGGGAGCTTCGTACGAACTCGTGCGCATGGTGGCCAAGGGGGGCAAGCTGCCGGTGCCGAACTTCTCTGCTGGTGGCATTGCAACGCCGGCCGATGCGGCGCTGATGATGCAGCTTGGCGCGGAGACGGTGTTTGTTGGTTCGGGCATCTTCATGAAGGATGGCGCGACGCCGCTGGATGTGGCGAGCTGGACGAAGCAGGATTCCGACATCGGTCTATGCACGTCGAGCGAAGTCGGTCAGCCGCGCAATCCGGACGAGCACGCCGAGGCAATTTCACGGGCGAAGGCGATTGTGCTGGCAACCTTGCACTACAACGATCCGAAGGTAGTTGCCGAGGCATCGGAAGCCGTTTTGGGCAGCATGAAGGGCTTGGCTGCGGCAGCGATCGAAGAAGCGGATAGAATGCAGACCCGGGGCTGGTAGCGCCCCTCCCTTATTTTGTAAAGTCCGTGATTTGAGGATGTTGGGCCGCCATCGCTTTGGGACGGTTTCAGCGACTCGTCGCGGCGATAGCATAGGCCTATGGGTGCTTTGCCAGTGATGGCGGAAGAGCGGGTGCCGGTGATCGGCGTTCTGGCGCTGCAGGGTGCCTTTCAGGCGCATGCGGTGCGATTGCGTGAGCTGGGTGCGGAGGCGCGGCTGGTGCGCTCGCCCGGTCAGTTGGATGGGCTGGATGGGCTGGTGATTCCTGGCGGTGAATCGACTACCTTTTTGAAGCACCTGGAGCGGGGCGGATTCTTTGAAGCGCTGCGGGAGTTTGTATGGCAGACGCCGACTTTTGGCACATGTGCAGGGTGCATTCTGCTGGCCAAGCGGGTGAGCCATCCGGAGCAGCGTTCGTTGGAAGCTATGGACGTGAGCGTGGCGCGGAACGCGTACGGGCGGCAGAACGACTCACGCATCCTGGAGACATCGACGACGCTGCCCGGCGGCCCGCTGGAGATGGTGTACATTCGCGCGCCCCGGATTACGGACACAGGTGCCGGCGTGGAGACGCTGGCGGAGCGGGATGGTTCACCCACGTTGGTGCGGCAAGGGCATCTGCTGGCGGCGACGTTCCATCCGGAGTTGTCGCCGGATGGACGGGTGCATGCGTTGTTTTTGCGGATGGTGCGGGAGAGCAGATCGTGAGTCTTAGGTAGTGAGCAGTAGGTAGTTGATAGTAGATAACTAAGCAGCGAGACCCGTGTGTACGCGGTCCGCGTACGAAGCGAGAAATGGATCTACTTTCCGGGAGCATTCCAGCAGGCCATGAGCTTTGCCCAAGGGGCTGAAGCCCTTTTCTTAGGGGTGAGGTAATGACATAGCTGAAGCGATGCCCTTCCGCAAGAGGAAAGGAACTCAACGTATGTTCAATTATCACCGAGTTGCATGCCCAGCAG
>CAXTPQ010000043.1:6925-11001 GCA_964246215.1 uncultured Terriglobus sp.
AAGAGGAAAGGAACTCAACGTATGTTCAATTATCACCGAGTTGCATGCCCAGCAGTGATGGTCGTTTTTCTAGTGTCGATGTTGTGCGGTGATGTGCAAGGAAGTGTGGCACAAGCAGCCGCCGGCCAATCCCTGCAAGAACTCATCGACCAGCTGCCGCTTGTGGCGGCTTCAGGACCGGAGCAGTTTGGAAAATGGAGTGAGGCGATCTCCGCAAAACCCGCGGCGGAGTGGCGGACTGCTTTGCCACGGCTAGTGCACTGGGTGGATGATGACCGGCCGGCGGTACGATTTTTTGCGCTGATCGCTCTTGCGTCGCTGCCGTTGCCGAATGACGCGGGGCCGAATGGCACGCAACAGCGCCAGCCCGTGAGCCTGACTCTGGAAAACGTGGACACGATCGCGCGCCATGTTCATGACCCGGATGCAAGTGTGCGTGGGCCTGCGCTGCTGGCGTTGCAGCCCACCTTGCGCAGTCTTTTGTTTAGAGAACGCGTGGTTGTGGACTTGCTGCCAATTCTTCGAGAGCCGGATGCGCTGACGAAGTACCCCGATCACCGTGGTGACGCCGCCAATGCGGCCATGATGGCTCGGACGCCGCCACGCGTGGCCGCGCAGATCAACCGAGCACGCAAGCAGTCTGTCTTTCCTCCAATCGGCCCTGAGTTGCTGCGGCTGCTGGCACCCTCCGCCGCGCAGCAGGATGCCGTGGACGAAGCCATTCTGGCGTTTTTAGCACGCCCGGACCAGACACCGCAGACACTGCGGGAGGTAGTGCGGTCCATCTCACTGAATCCTCAGGATGAGCGGCTCAATCAGGCCGTGGAGCAGGTGGCCCTGCAGCCACCGGCGCTTTCCGCCGAAACGATTTCATACTTGCCCCGCTTTGAGGTGGAGCCGGCATTTTTCGAACGGCAGAAGATACGCCTGAAGCAGATTGCCGAGGACCGTTCGCAGCCTGAAGAACTGCGGCAAACAGCCCGGCAGATCGGGATGTGCTGGGACAACGATCGGCATCACGCCTGCACGGCTGGCGCGGATGTATATGGCAGTCCGAGTTCGCCGGATCGCAGTCCGGAGGGACGTGCGGTCACGCCGCGCACACCTTGACAAGTGCCCAGATGAGACCGCTTATCGCATTTGCTACTTCCATTCTGGCGAAGTGCGAGAGATACGGGTGGCAGAGGTGTTTTGGGGCTGCGACACTGGTGGTGTGCCCGTCTCGCTGAGTTCGATGTGTGTGTCGCTGTTAGCCGGGCCGGGGTGGCGCATGCCTGCGAATGCGTCGTTGCATGGGGCGGCGCTGGACCGGCAGATGGTGCTGAACCTTTGGATTTTCTTCGCGCTGTTTGTGCTGGCGCATGTGGTGCTGTTTGTTGGACTCGCGCTGCGCAAGGCACCGCAGCCGCCGTTGACGCACCGGCGCTGGCGCTGGGAGCTCCTGCCGCTCCTAGGGTTAGCGGTGCTGTTTTTCGGGCTGGCGCTGAAGTCGGAGCGGCTTTGGGCGGCCATGCGCTACAGCGGTGCGGATCCGGCGGCGCTGCAGGTGGAGGCCGTGGGCATGCAGTTTGCCTGGTATTTCCGGTATCCGGGCGCGGATGGGGCGTTTGGGATAACTCGGCCGGAACTGGTGGAGCCGGGGGCGGGCAATCCGGTGGGCATCGATCCGGCGGATGAGCGCGGGCGCGATGACTTTGTGCGGAGTGTGCTGGTTTTGCCGGCGGGGCGCGAAGTGGATGTGCGGCTGCGGGCGCTGGACGTGATTCATGGGTTTGCGGTGCCGGCGTTGCGGGTGAAGCAAAATGCGCTGCCGGGGCAGGTGTTTCATGTGCACTTCACGCCGACGGTGCCGGGGGAATATTCGGTACTGTGCACGCAAGTTTGCGGGCTGGGGCATTACCGGATGCAAGCGGTGCTGCGGGTAGTGCCGGCGGAGGAGTATGCGGCGTGGGTGAAGGCGCAGAGGGTGGGGCGGTGAGCGCTTTTAGAGGTTTCAATCCCATGTCTCAAACGCGAGACATGGGGCACCCGATGTCTGGAGCGCTTCGCGCTGAGCCCACCCTTCCGCACGAAGAGCGCGCGAAAGAATGGGGCACACGGTTGTTTGCGGCTTTGGGTGAAATGACTGGCAAAGAACCCACCTTAGCTTCGCGAAGGTGGAGCGTCCGGAGTTGTGAGGTGGTCCGGTGAGTCCTTTGCGCGCGCAGAAACCCGTGTCCCATAGACGGGACATAGGTCACCCCGTTGTCCATCGTTTTCTGGCGCATCGATGGATCGGGTTGGGGTATCTGGGCTTGTCCGTCCTAGCGGTGGCGGTGGGGACGGTATTGTCGCTGCTGATGCGGGTGCACCGGGTTTGGCCGGAGTTGGCCATTCCGCTGTATGGGGTGGCAAAGCCGGAGGATTACCTGGCGTGGGTAACGATGCATGGCACGCTGATGGTGTTTTTTGTGCTGACGGTGGCGCCGCAATCGGGGTTTGCGAATGTGGTGTTGCCGGAGCAGCTGGGGTCGCGGGAGATGGCGCTGCCGCTGGTGAACGCTGCGGGGTTCTGGCTGACGGCGGCGTCGCTCGTTGTGCTGCTGGCGGCGTTTCTGGTGCCGGGGGGTGCGCCGATCGGGGGTTGGTCGGCGTATCCGCCACTGAGCGCGGTGGCGGCGGCCGGGCCGGGGCAGGCGTTGGGCATGGATTTGTGGCTCGTGTCGCTGGCGGTGTTCTGCGTGGCGTCAACACTGGGCGCGGTGAACACGGTGGTGACTGTGGTGCGGTGCCGGTGTGAGGGCATGACGTACCAGCGGATGCCGATGACGGTGTGGGGCTGGCTGACGGCGGCGATGCTGACGATTCTGGCGTTCAGTGTGCTGTTTGCGGCGATCGTTTTGCTGATGTGCGACCGGCATGCGGGGACGGCGTTCTTTGTGCCGGGAAGGCAGTGGGTGAACGGGATGGTGTTGCATCGGCATGGCGATGGGTCGCCGCTGCTTTGGCTGCACCTGTTCTGGTTTTTCGGACATCCGGAGGTGTACATCGCGATCCTGCCGGGGCTGGGCCTGGTGACGATGCTGCTGGGAAATTTTACGGAGCGGCGAATCCCCGGCTACCGGATGATGATTGCGACAACGCTGATGATTGGCGGGCTGGGCGTGCTGGTGTGGGGGCACCACATGTTTGTGGCGGGGCTCAACCCGTTTGCGGGTACGGCGTTTGAGCTATCCACGATGGCGATCGCGCTGCCGTCGGCGGCGAAGGTACTGAACTGGCTGGTGATTCTGTGGAGGAGCAAGCCCCGGATGCAGACGCCGATGCTGTGGGCGCTGGGATTTGTGAGTGTCTTTGTGGCGGGCGGTCTGAGCGGGCCGATCCTGGCACAGCCGGCGCTGGATTCGTATCTGCACAATACGTTTTTTGTGGTGGCGCACTTTCACCTGATCATGGCGATGGCGTCGATCTTCGGGATTTTTGCCGGCATTGCTTACTGGTTTCCGCTGGTGACGGGGCGATTGCTCAGTGAGTGGCTGGGCAAGTGGCACTTCTGGTGGACGCTGTTCTTTGCCTACAACACGTTTGTGCCGATGCTATTTACCGGGCTGGCTGGGGAGCCGCGGCACTATGCGCAGGTAACGGGGCTGATGGGCGTGGCGGGGGCGCTGGTGCGCGGGACGCTGCCGCTGGAGCGGCACATTACAACGAGTGCGCTGCTGCTTGGGTTTGGGCAGCTAATATGGGTGTGGAATGTGGTTTGGAGCTGGCGGCGGGGAGCGGTGGCGGAGGTGAATCCCTGGAAGGCTACGACAATGGAGTGGGGGCCGGAGGCTGAAACCCATGTTCCAGAAGCGGGACATGGGGCACACAA
The DNA here is from genome assembly GCA_964246215.1 of uncultured Terriglobus sp. Lineage (GTDB taxonomy): Bacteria > Acidobacteriota > Terriglobia > Terriglobales > Acidobacteriaceae > Terriglobus. The sequence continues at coordinate 10,779 of CAXTPQ010000043.1, forward strand.
AGGTGTGGGTCCGCTCGAAGAGAAGCAGGTTTCTCCACTTCGCTTCGCTTCGGTCGAAATGACGGGTTTGAGGGTTGACAAGCAGGGGTTTCCGCTCGGCTCTGCTCCGGCCGAAATGACGAGTTTGAGGGTTGACGAGCAGGGGTTTCCGCTCCGCTCTGCTCCGGTCGAAATGACGGGTCTTGGGGCGGCCGGAACGATGGGCTTTGAGGGTGCAGAAGAG
>CAXTPQ010000043.1:11101-13265 GCA_964246215.1 uncultured Terriglobus sp.
CAGTAGAGCGGCTTGCCTGCTGCTGCTCTTGCTGGTGATTGGCAGCGGTGCGGCCGGCTCTGCGCGGGCACAGGGTTGCAGCCAGTGCCGGGACAGTGTGTCGCAGACAAATCCGGCGGTGCAGCGCAGCTACCGGGATGCGATCGGGCTGATGATTGGGGCTGTGGTTGCCATGTCCACCGCGATGGCCGTGGTGATGCGGCGGATGCGCTAGAACGTCGATTGCGTTCGCATCGTAAGCTTTAGAAGCTGCCTCCTTTTTACCGGATGACACTTACCTCTCAGGCTTGCCGGTTCGACATGGTGATTCTGCGCACGACCGCAGAGTTGGAGGCACTTGCTCCGGAATGGCGGGAGCTGTGGCACCGGTCTCCGGCTGCCAAGCCCTTTCAACGGCCGGAGTGGCTTCTGCCGTGGTGGCACCAGTTTGGACAGCCGGAGTTGTATGCGGTCTGCCTGCGCGATCAGGGCCGGCTTGAAGGATTTCTGCCGCTGTATGTGTACGCGGATGCCGAGCGGGGCGAACGGCAGTTGTTGCTGGTGGGGGCCGGGACTTCGGACTATCTGGACGGTTTGTTTAGCCCAGCGTGCACGGCTAAGGATGTGCGCGCGATAGTTCTTAGGCTGGCGGATGAGGCGACCTGGGACGTTGCGCATCTGACACAGCTTTCCGCCGGTTCCCTGCTTTACACGGTGCTTTCGCAACTCGGATCCGCTGGAGATCGCGCGTATTCAGGGGAAAGCTGTTCGCGGTGTCCGGCCGTGGCGATCGCCGAGTTGCCGAAGAAGGTGCGGGCAGACGTGCGGTACTTCCGCAACGCGGCGATCGGGCTCGGCAAGCTCGCCTTGGAGGTGGCCGATGCAGGATCGTGCGGGAGTTTTCTGGAGATTCTTGTGCGGCTGCACACGGCTTCCTGGCAGGAGCGCGGCCAGGCGGGGGTGCTTGCCGATGCGGCGGTGCTGGCCTGGCATCGGAAGGCTGTGCCGCTGTTGGAGGCCGCGGGGTGCCTTCGGCTCTATGTGCTGACGCTGGATGGGGAGCCGGTTGCGGCGCTTTATGCTCTTGTCGATTCACCTGATGCTTTGGAGCGCACCGCTTACTTTTATCTGATGGGGTATGCGCCGGAGCATGCGGAGTTTAAACCAGGGATCCTGTTGACCGCCATGGCGACGGAGCACGCGCATGCGGAAGGTGTGCAGGTGATTGACATGCTGCGCGGTGAGGAGAGTTACAAGAAGTTCTGGCACGTGGACGAGGTGCCCACTTATGGGTTTTCGCTGCATCGCTTGGCGCTTTTAGAGTGTGATTCCTGATGCGGTGAACCCACCCTTTCGCAATGAAGCCGCGAGAGATTGGGGTACGCTGGTCGTTGCCGGGGAAAAAAGCAGGCTTCTCCGCTGCGCGGGACGATGGAGGTGTCCCGCTCCGGTCGAAATGACGGGTTTTGGGGATGGACCTAGTCGAGTCCGTAGTGTTACTGCTCTTGCTCAATCGGCAAGGGCGGAGTTAGGGTTAGGCCGGCGTGGTGGTAGAGTTCGGGGCGGTGGCGGTCCCAGTGCTCTTGGCGGACGAGGATGCCGGGGCGGTCAAAGTAGTGCCAGGGGATGTGTTTGCTGTTGAGACCGACGAAATGGGCACCGCAGGTGCCGAGTTCCGGGTTGCGCGGCCAGAAGGGCGAGCAGATCGAGACTTCCTGGGTGGAGACGACGAGCGCCGGTGCGGTGCGGTGCAAGGAGACGGCTTGCAGGCCCTGCTCGTCGAGTTCCGAGGTCAGTTGGACCGGTACTCTGAGTTGCGCCGAGGCCTCTTCGAGAGTGGCGGCGAGTGCTGCTGCGAGGTCAAGACCTGGCGGCAGGCCGCGGATGCCCGAGTTGATTTCGCCCGGGACTGCCGAGTTTTGAAAGATGCCGAGGCAGCGTTCGGTGTCTCCGGCCAGCAGCGTTCGATGCTCTGAGGTCAGCCAATCCTGCAGTGCTCTGGGGCAGTCCCATAGGATGCAGTCGTTGTCGAGCGAGAGTTCGTGTTTTTCGGGGAAGATGCGGGCGGGGAGGAGCTTCCAGCCGACGCCTTCGGCCATGCCGTGGTCAAGATGTGGGTGGAGGAAGGTCGGAATGTCTGCTTCGGTGACCTCTCGCCATTGGACATTTGAGGGCAGGCCGCCGG
>CAXTPQ010000043.1:13365-24285 GCA_964246215.1 uncultured Terriglobus sp.
GGAATGTCTGCTTCGGTGACCTCTCGCCATTGGACATTTGAGGGCAGGCCGCCGGTGAGTCTGCGGGCTTGATCGACGCTGACCGTGTTGACGCAGATCACGTACTCGGTTCTAGGTCCGAAGAGCTTGAAGGCAGTATTTACGGAGAGTCGCAGGGCTTCCCATCCGCGCGGGGCGACATCTCCGACGGTCCAGCGGATGCCGAGGTGTTGAGTCATGGATTTCAGGATCGCATGGGTGAAGGAGGATCCCGTTGTGTTTGCACTCATGTCTCAGAAGCGAGATAGGGGGGCAGCCGTGGCACAGAAGCTGACGGCGACCGGCAAAACAGCAGGTCTCTCCACTTCGGTCGAGATGATGCTGTATTGCTAATGCGGAACCCATGTCTCAAACGCGAGACATGGGGCACCCACGGTTGTGGCGTTGCTGTTATTTAAAGGGGCTGCGGGGCGTTCGCCTGGTAAATCTCGTATTCGCGAGCTTTGTGCGTTCGGTGCATGCCGGGCAGGGCGGCGACCAGGTGCTGGCAGCGGGGCCAGAGCAATAGGATGATGACGTGGCGCGGGTCGCGGTCAAGCGAGGCTTGCAAATTGTCCAGCACGCGCTGCATGGTGGCGGCACCGAAAGGGTTGAAGAGATAGAGGACGAGCTTGCCATCGGGAAAGACATAGTCCATGGCGTTGGCTTGCAGCGCGGTGATGTTGCGGCTGCCGTGCTGGGCGGCGTGGAAGCTCTGGATGTTCTGGATGGATTGGGCGTGGAGCGCGGGGGAGAACTCGACGCCGGTGATCTGGCGGAAGGGGTGCTCGGCGGCGACGAGAAGGCTGCGGCCCTTGCCGGAGCCAAAATCGATGTAGCTGAACTGCGACAAGTCGTTTGCTTCAATCTCGCGAAGGAGCCGGCGGATGTGAAAGGGCCGGGCAGGCTGGTAGGCTTCGCTGTCGCGCTGTTGCTCACGGCTGATGCCGGCGGCTTTGAGCGAGACCTCCCCGGCGGTTTGCACGCGGCGGGTGCGATCAAACCACTGGTCTTCAACGAATTCGGCACCGAAACGTATGGTGTTCTCAACGAAATAGCGGACGTGCTCTGCGGCGAGCTTCAGTTTTGGCCTGTTCATCTGAAGCAGTTTGCCGCGGGGCTTTGGCATGTTTTGGAAGAGACTCCTATGCTTTGCGTGTGAACCCATGTCTCAGGAGCGAGACATGGGGCACCCAATCTGCAGCCGCTATATGAGCGAGGCGGCTAGTTCGGCGTATTTGTCGACGGCTTCGTGGAGTTCGCTTTTCAGAACCTTTTCTTCAGAGGTATGGGCGACGTGGATGGTGCCGGGACCGAGGAGCAGGGGTTCGCCCCACGCGGTGAGGGAGGAGATGTCCGTCGCGTATTTGGCAATCATGGTCTGCCAGCCGGGCAAGCGTTTCATGCGGACGGCGGCGAGGTCGAGCGAGTAGGTGATTCGGCAGCGGCCCGCGACGGTTTGCTCGATGGCGTCCTTGACGGGCTGCGAGTTGCCGACGGTGCGGATGAGGAGTTGCGCTTCGGCCAGGTCGGGGATGACGTTGGGGGCGCGGCCGCCGCTGATGAGACCGATGTTGAGAGTGCTGGGGCCGATCTCCGCGTCGATGGGGAGTTCGGTTTGGCGGAGGTCGTTGAGGATATCGAGAAGCTTTTCAATGGCGTGTTCGCCGAGTTCCGGGTAGGCCGAGTGCGCGGCCTTGCCGGTGGCGTTCAGCACGACCCGCAGGGCTCCCTTGGTGGCGAGAGCGAGCTTGTTTTCCGTGGGTTCGCCATTGATGAGGAACTTCGAGCCATGGCCGTCCAAGTTGGCGACTTTGGCACCGGCCGAGTCGCGCTCTTCGCCCACGACGTAGAGCAGGCCGACAGGTGTGCCGTTGCTGTGGAGCTTGCCGGCGGCGGCAACCTGAGAGGCGAGGATGCCTTTGGCGTCGCAAGTGCCCCGGCCATGGAGGTATTCATCGTCCTCGCTCAGGCCGAAGTAGGGCGGCACTGTATCGAAGTGCGTGGAGAGGGTGATGGTGGGCGTGGTGCCGGGCATGCGGGCGTACAGGTTGAAGCGGGCGTTCTTGCCGAGTTCGCTGGCTCGATTGGGGTCGGTTTGCTCGACGGGCTGGCGCTCGACATCGTAGCCCAGGCCGGTCAGGTATTCGTGCAGGAACTCGCCGCAGCGGCCTTCCTGATAGGTGGTCGATTCGATGCCGACCAGCTTGCGGGTCAGGTCTACTGGATCGATGGGCATGTTTTGAGAATACCCGAGGGGCCTGGGTTTGCTCCCTTGATTCGGCGCGGAAGCAGGCGATGCAGGAGACGTAGAATGGGGGCGGCGCGCGGGTGTATGCGCAGGGAGCAAGGGATGCGCAATATAAGTGCGGCCGCAGCCGCCTTTACGGCCGAGGCACTCAGCAGCAAGTGGGCGCTGGCCGCGGTGCTGGACCACACGCTGTTGAAGCCGGAAGCGACACGGCTGCAAGTGATCCAGCTGTGCGCGGAGGCATCGGAGTACCGCTTTGCCTGCGCCATGGTGAACCCCTGCTGGGTGCCGTTGGCGGTGGATGCGCTGCGCGGCACGGGTGTGCCGGTGGGCGTGGTGATCGGATTTCCGCTGGGTGCGTCCTTGACGGCGAGCAAAGTGGATGAGGCGCGCGAGGTCCTGCGGCTCGGTGCGCATGATGTGGACATGGTGATGAACATTGGTTTCCTGAAGAGTGGGCTGATCGATGGCGTGCGAGACGAGATTCAGGCCGTTGCGCATGCGGTGCACGGTACCGGAGGCGGCATCCTAAAGATGATTCTGGAAACGGCGCTGCTGACGCGTGAAGAGAAACTGCGGGCGTCAGAGATTGCGGTGCTGGCCAGCGCGGATTTTATCAAGACGAGCACGGGATTTTCGACCGGTGGAGCCACGATAGACGACGTGGCCATGATGCGTAGTGTGGCGGGGGAGCGCTGCGGGGTGAAGGCTTCCGGTGGCATCCGGTCATTGGCGGATACCAAGGCCATGCTGAGCGCTGGGGCGACACGCATCGGGGCGAGCGCGGGTGTACGGATCGTGCAGGAGCTGGGTGGGGTTGGGGTTGCTTCGGACGGCTCGCCTGGGTATTAGGGTTTCTTTGGAGCCGGTAAAGTTTGGCGGGTGGAACCCATGTCTCAGAAGCGAGACATGGGGCACCCAGTGGGGTGCGGTGAGCGGGTTGGCTAGCGGCGTTGAATGAGCTTTCGCCAGAGCGGGTGGTTGTGGTGACTTCAGGCGCGCAGCCTTCCGCTGCGTCTGAAGTGCATGAGAGTGTGCCCGGCGTTCACCTGGAGTTTGAGGGTGACTACCGGCCCGCGGACGAATCGGCAATGGCGGAGGGTGCCGCGCGTCCGCCGCGTGTGAGCATTCCGGAATCGGTCGAGCAGATGGCGCCGCAGGTGGACTTTCTGCTGCGGCTGGCCGACGCGCTGAACAACACGCTGGACCTGCAGACGCTCATGGTGCGTGTGGCGGAGCTGGTGCGGGCGGTGGTGAACTACCGCATCTTTGCCATCCTGCTGGTGAATGAGCGCACGCACGAGTTGTGGATGCGCTTCCAGATCGGGCACTCCCCTTCCGTGGAGCGGGCGCGGATCAAGGTGGGCCAGGGTGTGGTGGGGCAGGCGGCCTCCTCTCGGCGGTCGGTGCTGGTGGACGATGTTTCGCTGGTGCCGGCGTACATCAACGCCAACCCGGAGGTGAGGTCGGAGCTGGCGGTGCCGCTGATCATCAAGAACCGCGTGATCGGCGTGATCGATGTGGAGTCAGAGACGCTGGGGGCATTCACACCGGATCAGCAGCGGCTGCTGGAACTGGTGGCTTCGCGCATGGCAGTGGCGGTGGAAAATGCGCGGCTGTACACGCGGTTATCGCGCCAGGCGCAAACGTTGACGGTGCTGAATGAGATCAGCCGCGAGATCACGAGCATTCTGGATCTGGACGATTTACTGGAACGGATCGGCACGCTGCTGAAGCGCATTGTGGACTTTCAGATGTTCACAATTCTGCTGTGGAGCGACCGGACGCAGCAATTTGAACACCGCTTCTCAAGCCGCTATGGCGAGCGCGTGCGGCGGGAACGCGGCGCGGTGTACGGCGTTGGGCTGATCGGCACGGCGGCGCAGCTGCGGGAGCCGGTGCTGGCTCCGGATGTGCGCAAGGACCCGCGATACATCTCGGTGAACGCGGAGGTGCGGTCAGAGCTGGCGGTGCCGTTGCTGTACAAGGGCCGGGTGATCGGCGTGATTGACCTGGAGCACACGCGGGTGAATTACTACAACGACGATCACCAACGCACGCTGACGACGCTAGCCGGGCAGATCGCCGTGTCGATCAGCAATGCGCGGCTGTATGAGCGCATTTTCGAAGAGGAGCAGCGGCTGGAGCGCGACCTGCAGATGGCGCGCGAGGTGCAGACGCGGTTGCTGCCGCCACCACCTGCCGCGCTGCCGCGTGCGGAGTTCTCCGCGCGATTCTTGCCGGCGCGGTCCATTGGCGGCGATCTTTACGACTTCATTCCGTATGGGCCGGGGAAGATTGCGATTGCGCTGGGTGATGTGAGCGGCAAGGCGGCTCCGGCGGCGCTGTATGCGGCGCTGGTGAGCGGCGTTCTGCGGTCATTGGCAACGCGGCAACTGCCACCGGCGGAGATGCTGGCGGAGGTCAATCGCCAATTGCAGGAGCGGCGGCTGGATTCGCAGTACGTCACGATGCTGTTTGCGGTATGGGAGGATGCGACGCGGACGCTGCGGCTAAGCAATGCGGGGTCGGTGCAGCCGATGCTGGTGACCACGCGCGATGGACAGACGGTGGTGGAAGAGATCAAAGTGGAGGGGTTCCCCCTGGGGTTGTTTCCGGAGGCGGAGTATGACGAGTTTGCCGTGCAGACCCAGCCGGGAGACCTGGTGGTGTTCTATTCGGACGGCATTGCGGATGCGGAAAACCGGCACCACGAGATGTTTGGCGCCGAGCGGATGTGTGCAGTGCTGCGGGAGGGTCATCCGCGCAGTGCCGTGAGTGCCATCGATGTTGTGATGGACGCGGTGAATGGCTTTCAGGCCGGGTATGAGCATTTTGACGATGAAACGCTGGTGGTGCTTCGGGTGCTGTGAGGGGCTGTGCTTCTTGGAAGCCACGCCCCCTTGCGATACAGCCGCGAGGAAATAGGCACCGCCGGCCTGATGGCCCCTGAAAGAAGTTCGTGTGAACCCCAGCCGGCACAGTGCTGCGATACTTGTGGGCAGGATGTCTGAATCGATCAAAAGTACTGAAGTGGTTTCGCCGGCGCGGACGTTTCGCGGCAGTGTCCGGCTGCCAGGGGACAAGAGCATATCGCACCGGTATGCGATGCTGGCGGGGCTGGCCGAGGGAACGTCGCGGTTGTCGAATTTCTCGACCGGGGCCGATCCGCATAGCTCGCTTGCCTGCATGGCGCAACTGGGGGCTACGGTGCGCAAGGAGAACGGCGTGGTTGCGGTGACCGGCGTGGGCGGCAGTGTCCGGCAGCCGGCGGCGGCGCTGGATTGCGGCAACTCCGGATCGACCATGCGCATGCTGGCGGGGATGGTAGCGGCGCAGGCGGGCGAGTTTACCTTTGTGGGCGATGCTTCCCTGTCGAAGCGGCCAATGGAGCGGATTCGCGGGCCGCTGATGCAGATGGGTGCGCGGATCGGTCTCTCCGACGGCCATGCGCCGATGACGGTGCATGGCGGGCCGCTGCGGGCGATTGCGTTTGAGACGCCGATGGCGAGTGCGCAGGTGAAGACGGCGGTGCTGTTTGCCGGACTGCAGGCCGAGGGTGTGACGCGGCTGAAGGAAGCGGTGCGAACACGCGATCACTCGGAGCATGCGTTGCGGGCGTTTGGCGCGGAGCTGGAGCGCGGGCCGGAGGGAATCTCCATTGCAGGTGGGCAGCGGCTGCAGTCGATAGATGCAACGGTGCCGGGGGATATGAGTTCAGCGGCGTTCTTTTTGTGCGCTGCCCTGCTCTTTCCTGAGTCGCAGGTGGTCTTCGATGACCTGGGAATGAACCCTTCGCGCAGTGCCCTGCTGGATGTTTTGGTGAGCATGGGGCTGAAGATCCAGGTGCTGAATCTGGAGGAGAAGCATGGCGAACTGATCGGCACGGTGCAGGCAAACGGCTCGGCTGTGCTGAAGGGTGCGGCAATCTCCGGTGCGCTGAGTGCGCAGCTGATTGACGAGCTGCCGGTATTGGCGGCCATTGCGCCCTACACGCGTGATGGCGTGACGATTCGCGATGCGAAGGAGTTGCGGGTGAAGGAGTCCGACCGCATTGCGCTGGTAGTGCGCAACCTGCGTGCGATGGGCGCGGAGGTGGAGGAGCATGAGGATGGCATGACGGTGCCGGGCGGGCAACGGCTGCATGGCGGCGTCATCGACACGGGGGACGATCACCGGATTGCGATGGCGTTTGCTGTGGCGGCGCTGCGGGCCTCGGGGGATTGTGCGATCGAGGGTGCCGAGGCTGCGGCGATCAGCTTTCCGGAGTTCTTTCCGCTGCTGCGGCAGATGGCGGAGAGGTAGGCTTGGTGCCTGGCAAGGGTGCTGCGCCGGTCGCTCTCTTTACCGGGGAGGTCGAGGCATTTGGCGGGGCCGAGCGAAGTTTGCTTGCCTTGTCCAAGTGGCTGGAGGGGCGCGGTGTTGCGAACGAGATTGTGACGTACTGGGACCGGGCGGGGCTCGAGCGGTATGCCTCGCACAAGGTAAAGGTGGTGCAGCTGCGGCCGGAGGGCGGTGTGCGGGCGAAGGTGCGCTCGTTGCGCGCCTATGTTGCCGGACGGGGTGAAGCTGGTGTCCCGGCGAAGCAATTTCTGGCTTCGGGATACCAGGCGGCGCTGCATGCAACGCTGGCGGGATTGCGTGGCTTTCACACGCTCATGCACGATACGGCGGCGCTGATCGATGAACCTTCAGAGCGGACCCCCAAGGGCAAGCTGCGGGTTGCCGTATCAAACCGGCTAATTGGGTTCGGTCTGCGGTCGGGCGGTGTGACGCTGGTGACGAGTGAATTTCTGCGGCGGGAATGCTGGAAAGACTTCCGGGTGAGGGCGCAGATCGCGCGCATGGGCGGGTTGGCGGCAATCGGCTTTCGCGAGCGGCCGTTGGATGGGCGGTTGCGCATGCTTTCCGTGAGCCGGGTGGAGGCGAACAAGCGTATTGACTGGTTGCTGGAATCGCTGGCTTCGCTGGAGCACGGGGCGGTTCCGTTATCGGCGGAGGTGGATTGGTCCCTGGTGGTGGCGGGCAAGGGTTCGCAGCTGGAGGGAATGCGCGCCCGGGCTGGCGCGCTGGGTTTGGCGGAGCGGGTGAGCTTTCCAAGCTTTGTCTCGGATGAGGAGCTTGCGGAACTGTATGGGGCGGCGCAGTTGTTTCTCATGCCGGCACAGCAGGGATACGGGATTCCGGCGGTGGAGGCGCTGCAGGCGGGGATTCCGGTGCTGGTGCATCGGGAGTCCGGGGTGAGCGATGTTCTGCTGGGGACGCCCTGGGCGACGGTGGCGCACGGCGGGCCGGGCGAGATGACGGCGGCTTTGCGAGAGGCTATTGGGTCTGTGATGGCGGGGCGGTTTCTGGGGGCGAGTTTGCCAGAGTTGCAGACGGAAGATGGCTGGGCCGCGATGGTTTCAGGGGCTTGTGGGTGGGTTTGAGGTGTTGCTGGTGGATGCAGTGGACCCCATGGTCCACAAGTGATGGATAGATCGCTGAGCCGGAACCCTTGCCGCTCCTCCCACCTTAACGACGGTGGAACTGTCGTGAAGATGGGGCACCCGGTTCGTGCTTGTGGGTGGATTTGAGGTGTCGCTGCCGAATGCAGTGAACCCACCCTTCGCGATAAAGCTGCGAAGAATGGGGCACCCGAATCCACTGCCGTCTATGTGAATGTTGCGGGTAGTTACATTTTGTATTTGCCAAGGTCGTCGTCGTTCAGGTTTTCGAGCCAGCGGCGGAGTTCGTCGGTGCTTTGGCCGTTGTTGGTGGTGCTGGTGAGGCGGGCGTTGTCCATGACGGCGCGGCTGACGTAGATGGGGCAATCCGAGCGCATGGCGAGGGCGAGCGCGTCGGAGGGGCGGGCGTCGATGCTGATGGCTTCGCCGTTGCGTTCGAGCCAGATAACGGCGAAGAAGGTGTCGTCCCGCAGTTCGGAGACGACGACGCGGGTGACGCGGGCGTCGAAGCCACGGAGAACGTTGCGCAGGAGGTCATGCGTCATGGGGCGCGGCGTGGTGGATTTTTCAATCTCAAGCGCTATGGCGTTGGCTTCGAAGATGCCGACCCAGATGGGGAGCACGCCTTCGCCGGCGATGTCCTTGAGGACGATCATGGGCATGCTGGTGACGGGGTCCATCATGAGGCCGCGGATGCGGACTTCGACTTCGCCTGTGGATTGTGTCATGGTCCGTCTCCTTCGATTTTCTTCGTAGTTCCCACCCACCTTAGCAACGGTGAAGCTGTCGTGAAGATAGGGCATCCGGCACCCGGGCTTTACGAATACACAGCTTCGCCGACGAGGCTGTTGGGATGCGTTTGGGTGATTCGGACGTGGCCGTAGCTGCCGACCGCGGGCAGGATGGGCTGCTTCGTGGTGAAATTGACAGTTTTATTTTGTGAGGAGCGGCCGGTGATTTGGCCTCGTTGCGAGTTGTAGCCTTCGACCATCACTTCAAGTGTCTGCCCCAAGTGGCGGGCATAGCTGGTACGCTGCCGTTCGCGCTGGGCCTGGAGAAGGCGCTGCAGGCGTTCGGCCTTGACCTCCTCCGGCACGGTTTCGGCCATGCCGATGGCGGGCGTGTTGGGGCGGGGCGAATAGCTGAAGGCGAAGACGGCGTCATAGCCGACGATGTCGAGCAGGCTGAGGGTCTGGTCGAAGTCCTGCTCGGTTTCGCCCGGGAAGCCGACGATGATGTCGGTGGTCATGCTGATTTCGCGCCGGGCGGCCTTCATCCAGCCGATGCGTTCGAGATACCACTCGCGGGTGTATTCGCGCTGCATGGCGCGGAGTACGGCGGTGCTGCCGGACTGCACGGGCAGGTGGACGTGGTCGCAGATAGCCGGTACGTCGGAGATGGCGTCGACGATGTCCTGCGTGAAGTCGCGCGGGTGCGAGGTAGTGAAGCGGACGCGGCGAATGCCGGGCAGGTCTGCGATGGCTCGAAGGACCTGTGCGAAGGTCATCCTGCCGAAGGGGTCGCGGTAGCTGTTCACGTTTTGGCCGAGCAGCTGGATGTCGGTGAAACCGTCCGCGGACATGCGGCGGGCTTCCAGGAGAATGCTTTCCGAGGTGCGCGAGCGTTCCTTGCCGCGGGTGTACGGCACCACGCAGTAGGAGCAGAACTTGTCGCAGCCTTCGATGATGGTGATGTAGCCGCGATGCGGGTTGGAGCGCGCGGTGAACTCGGTGTCGAAAGTTTCTTCGGTCTGGCGGTCGTCGAGACCGGTGATGCGCTTCTCACCGGCTTCCAGGCGGACGAGCATCTCCGGCAGATTGCGGTAGGAGGCGGAACCCGAGACGAGCGAGACGTAGGGCGCCTTCTCAAAAATCTTATTGCCCTCCTGTTGCGCAACGCAGCCGAGCACGGCGAACTGCTTGCCTTCACCCTGCATCTTTTTGTATTCGTTCAGGCGATGGAAGACCTTCTGCTCGGCCTTGTCGCGGATGGAGCAGGTGTTGTAGAGGATCAGGCCGGCGGCCTCCTCCGTATCGACGCGGCGATAGCCTTCGTGCTCAAGGGTGCCGATGACTTTTTCCGAGTCATGGGCGTTCATCTGGCAGCCGAAGGTCTCGATGTAGAAGGTCTTCCCGGTGTTAGGGGAAGGGGCCGCGATTTCCGGTGCGAGGCTGGACTGCATCTCTTGATTTTACGCCGGAGTTTGCACCGGGCTGCGAAGCTGCAGATCGGCGATGACCTGATCGCGGCAGTCGGCGATGGCTTCCACGACGCCGCGCATGCGTGCTTCCGGGAACGCTGTGATGAGCTTTGTGGAGTCTAGACCGGCGCGCAGGGGGCGAGTGGCGCGCTGCCGCATGGCGGCGGTGGAGATGCCCTCCAGCAGGCTGGAGTCCAGATTGAATTCACTGGCAATGAGGAGAGCGAATTCGAGGCGGCCGAGCACGTCCGGGCCGCAGACGTTGTATATACCCGTCGCGCCATTTTGCAGAAGCGTGAAGGTGGCTCGGGCGAGGTCGGCGTTGTAGGCGGGCGTGGAAATCTGGTCGAAGGGGACCTGCATGACCTTGCCCGCGCTCAGGTTGCGGACGACCTGGTAGAGAAAGTTCTTGCCCTGGGCATCTGCGCCATAAACGCCGGCGGTGCGCAGGATGAGACTGCTGGGCGCGGCGGCCAGGACGGCCTGCTCGCCGGCCAGCTTGCTGTGTCCGTAGACGTTGACCGGGTGGGTGAGGCTGGTTTCCAGGTAGGGGCCGGGTTGAAGATTCGAGCCGTTGAAGAGGTAGTCGGTCGAGTAGTACACGAAAGGAATGCCGCGCAATCCGGCGTAGGCCGCAAGGGCCGCGGGGGCATGTGCGTTGATCTGGAAAGCGCGGGCGGGGTCATCCTCGTTGCCGTCGACCCATGTCCAACCGGCGACACACAGGATGGCGGAGAGCGCATACGCATCGAGCACGGCAGCGACGTCCTGTAATGAAGAGAGATGGCTCAGGTCAATCGATACAGTGTTTGGTGAGGGAGTGCGAGCGGCGGCGAGAGCGAGATCCGGGCCGAAGTGCGCCTGCAGGTGGTGCAGCAGAGCGGTGCCGACCTGGCCGCTGCTGCCAACAATGAGGGTCTTGCCGCGGGAGGGTTCCCAGATTGCCATTCTCGGGAGAGTGCCTTTCAGGTGTGGACGTGCTTCCTTTTGGACGTACCTGGGGC
>CAXTPQ010000044.1:0-24158 GCA_964246215.1 uncultured Terriglobus sp.
AGACCGGCGGCTACCAGAGCTGGCAGACGCTTGATGTGCCCGGCGTCCGCCTGCCGCAGGGCCAGCACACTCTGCAACTGGTCATGGACAGCGGCGGATTCTACAACGCCGTCGGCAACTTCAACTGGCTGTCGTTTGACTAGGATTGCGGGAGCCGAAGCTCGTATACGGATATACTTACGCGATGCCTGTCGTCATGCCACAACTCGCTCCAGGGCAGGACAAACGGGATTTGGCTCGCTACTCGATCCCGGAGGCAGCCGCGTCCTTGGCAATGCCCTCAAGAACTATGCGCAGCTGGTTTCTTGGAACTCGCCGCATATTCACGCCTGCCTATCGCGATGGATCGACGGTTCTTCTTTCATTTAACGACGTGACCGAGGCCTACGTTATTGAGGTGCTGCGAACCCACTATGAGTTCAACCCTGTCCGTATCAGAACGGCTCTCGCCGCCTTGAGGAAGAAAACTAAACTAGAAAAGCCACTGGCGCAACGCGAACTGTATGCAATCCCTGAGTTTCAGAGTCTTGTAGATGTCCGTCGTCATAAGGGACATACAGAGTATGTAGATCTAGCTAAGAATGAGAACCTTGTTTTCGAAGGATTCGTGACCTCTCTCGGCAGGCGCATTCAACGGGATGGAAAAGGGCGCGTGACAGCACTCTATCCTTGGAAGAATGCTGAAAGTGATGAGTCCCCACTGTCTATGGACCCTGAAGTCATGTCAGGCGAAATCGTGGTTAGCGGCACACGCATCCCGGCGCAACTGGTCGTAGCAAGATATGAATCTGGCAGAAGTATTGAGGAGATTGCAGGACTGTACAGGCTGGGTACCGATTTAGTCCAAAGGGTTCTTTCATATTTTGAGCAAAGGCGTTCCAAAAAAGTACCAGCATGAAGTCCTTGTTCTGTTTTTAGACGATTGCTTCTGCGATCCCGAGAGTGCTGCCTCGCTGAAGGAAGCAGGTCTTTCCGTGGAAGAAATCAACACTCACTTTCCAAGCAACATGGACCTTGTAGGAAAGAGAGCGCAGGGCGTGAAAGACCCGGACATCATAAAGCTTTGTCACAAAAAGGGCTGGCTCTTGGTGACAAAAGACAAGAACATGCGGATTACGCACGTAGAAGTCATAAAGAAGCATCCATCCGTGACCATTCTTTCCACATCACACAATCCTTCTTGTGAAGTTGAGGTATGGGTCCAAGCTCTCATTAAAGCGATTCCGAAGCTAAAACAGAAATTTAAGAAGCAAGAACGCCCATGGTATGCGCAATTCAATAGGCAAGGTGACATCACGACTTGCGTAACCATTTCAACGCAAACCACTAGACGAAAGCGCTCTCGGGAGTCTTAGGTCAGTCGATAAGTGTTTTTTAATTTTATTACCTACCTATCCCGCCCAGCCCTACCGCCGCTTTCATTTTCCCCCACACCCACGTGGGCACCGTGGACCGCATCATGTGACTGCGCAGTTCCTCATACTTGGCCGCGCCCATGCTGTAACCGATGATCAGCCGCAGCAGTTCAGGATCGCTGGAGGCGTTGCGCACCAGCGAATCCATACGGCCCGAGCCGTTGAATAGCCGGTGCTGAATCTCGACAGAATGCCGTAAGTCATCGCCGATTTCGCGCTGCCAGGCGCGCTCATACGGCGCGAGCTCCTGACTGTCATAGCGCTTGCGATGAATGCACTTCTGCGCGGTGTCGGCGGCAAGCGAGCCGCTGACCATGGCGTAGTAAATGCCCTCGGCGGTGAAGGCGTTCACAAAGCCGCCGGCATCCCCCGCCAGCAGAACGCGGTCTGTATAGGTGCGCGGCAGCGGGCCGCTTACCGGAATGGGAAAAGCCTTGTAGCCGTCGCGATTCGTTTCGCCGGTCACGTCACCCTTGCTCTTCAAAACGTCGACCCACTCGGCGTGGTGCTCCTTACCCTTGCCGCGCAAAGCCTCCAGATACCAGTCGAGCTTGCAGCCGAAACCCAGGTTCAGGTGCTCGGTCTTGGGAAAGATGTAGCCATAGCCGAAAGTCTGCGTCAGCGTCAGGAAGAGATAGATCGCCTCGTGGTCGGCTACCTGCAGCCGGTCATACGTGGTCTCCTCCATCATGTCCACGGCGTACTCCTTGTGCGCCGCCTCACTGCGCAGGCCGGTGTGCCGCGCAATGACCGAGTTCGCGGAATCCGCGCCGATGACCATGGGTGCGGTAAACAGTTCACCGGACGTGCTCTCCAGCTCGACATGCTCCGGCTTCACCGTGCAGCGGCGCACCGTCACGCCCAGGCGAACCGTGCACACCTGCTCCGCGCGGCGGAAGAGTGCGGCGTCGAACTCCCACCGGCGGATGAGATGCAGGATCGGTTCACCCTGTTGATAGCTCACGCGCGTGCCGTCGGGCGATTCCAGGTGCACGCGCGACACCGGATTCACCGGAACCTCGCCCGCCTGCAAAAACTCACGGACATACGGAAAGCGATCAAGCAGCCGTGCGCTCAAACCACCGCCGCAGGGCTTTTCCCGTGGGAACGCCGTGGCTTTTTCCAGCAGCAGGACCCGCACACCGCTTTGGCCGAGCTGGTAGGCTGCTGTCGCTCCGGCGGGGCCTGCGCCAACAATGATGACGTCGAATGCATGATCCATCGGTACTATTGTGTCATTCCGATGGAGGGGGAACCGACATGACGCAGATTGAGTTCATCACATTACTTCTCATATCTGTGAGTACCAGCATGGTCATCGTGTTCACCATGCTGAGTACAAATAGGCGGTGGGCGTCTCTGATGGCCGAGATGGACCGGTAGTTCGAAAGAATGAACCGGCACTTTGAACGTTTCGATCACAGATTCGACAATATCGAAAGCCGTTTAGATCGCATGGTGAGGAAGTAACGCTCGGTGTCATGACTATTGGAGCAGATCATGCTTTTCGACATTCCTGCATAGCGGAAAAGGTATGCCGCGCTGCCATACTGTAAAGCAATGCCGCGCTACTCGATTTTCCGCAGCACTTTAGCCTGCGTCGCACTCCTCCTCGTCTTCCGCGCCGCGCTCGCGCAGGATCTCTCCCCGGCCGACCACACCCGCATCAACGAAGCCGTCAACAAGGTCATCCAGCAGACGCGCGTTCCCAGCGTCTCCGTCGGCGTTGCCCGCGGCGGCAAGGTCGTCTACGCGGAGGCCTTCGGCGCGGCGGTCTTGCCGCACAACGTCGGCGTGAAGCACGGTGACGGCGCGGAGATGCAAATCTCCGTTGCGACTACCCAGCCGGCGGCGGCCAGCCCGGCCATGGCTTACCCCATCGGCTCCATCTCGAAGCAGTTCACCGCCACATGTATTTTGCGATTGCAGGAGCAGGGCAAGCTTAAGCTCGACGACCCCGTCGCCCGATGGTTTCCCAGTTTCACCCGCGCAAACGAAGTGACCGTGCGCAACCTGCTCACCCACACCAGCGGTTACAGCGACTACGCGCCGCAGGACTACACGATCCCCGCCTGGACCAAACCCACCGACCCACTGCGGCTGGTGACGGAGTGGGCCACCAAGCCGCTCGACTTCGACCCCGGCACCAAGTGGCAGTACAGCAACACAAACTTCGAGATCGCCGCGCTAATTGTGGAGAAGGCCAGCGGGCAGCACTTCCACGACTTCCTCTGGAAGAACGTTATCACGCCGCTCAAGCTGGAAGGCGTGCTGGACCTGGACACCGAGCGGGACCAGCTGCAGGTGCGCGGCTATGAGCAGCACGCTCTCGGCCCCATGCGCCCCGCCATCCTGGAAGCGCCGGGCTGGTACTACGGCGATGCGCAACTGGCTATGCCGGTGGGCACGCTGCTCGCCTGGGACGAAAGCATCATTCATCGCACGCTGCTGAAGCCGGAGAGCTACGACGCGATGGAAACCGAGTTCAAGCTGAAGGACGGGGCTGGCTCCCACTACGGCCTGGGCGTCTTTGTGCGCGACCTGCCCGAAGGTGACAAGCAAATCTTCCACTCGGGCGAGGTGGGCGGCTTTGTCAGCAATAACGTTCTCTTCCTCAAGAAGGACATTGCCTTTGCCGCCCTTACGAATGAGGAAGCCAGTTCCGCCGCCGGCCGGATCACCTCGGCGCTGCGGCCCATCGTGCTTTCCCCGCCCGCCGCGGCACCAAAGCCTGCTGCGGCCAAAGCCACCGGAACGCCCGCGGAACAAACGAACGTGCCCGCCAAGTCATCCGCCCCGGACATCTTCGCCCCGGAAGTTCAAACCATCGTTGCCGGCCTGCAGGAAGGCAAGCTGGACCGCTCGCTCTTCACCACCGACGCCCAGTTCTACTTCAGCGCTGAAACCATTGAGGACTTCCGTGCGAGCCTGGCACCGCTCGGCCCGCTCACCCGGGTGGAGAAATCCACTGAGGCCCAGCGCGGCGGCATGACCTTTCGCGGCTACACGCTGCGCTTTGCAAGGGGTGCCGCGACACTGTCGGCCTACACCATGCCCGACGGCAAAATCGAGCAGTTCCTCATCGGGCCTAGCGAGTAATCTGCGCGGTTGTCCGTTCTGCCCGCAGAACGGGAGACTCCGCTATTTTGGAATCGGCTTGGGGATTTTCTGCAGCGAGTGCAGCGCTTTGGTCAGCGTGCTGTGCTGGCCGGCCAGGCACTTCAGGTGTGAGTTGTCCTCGTCCGCGCGCAGCTGCACCGCGGCCACCGGTAGCCCGCGGCTACCCTCAACCGCGTTCCGCGCTCGAGCGTACGTCGCGTCTGGGGCCACCAACAGCAGAATGGTTTTGAAGTCGGCCGTGTCGATCAGGCGCATGACCGTAATACCGAGACGAACTTCCGGCACCGGCCGGCCGGCCAACTGGACATCTCCGGTAAGCGGCACGTAGATGGTCAACGTGCTGGGCCCGAGCTCGATCGAGCAGGCGCTCACAGCGTCGGGCTTACCCGGCGTTTGCGCCACTGCAGTCGAAACAGCCAACACAACCCATGCAGCACCCGGAAAACGCATGCAGCCTTGAGGAGACAGAGCTCGGCGGCGTCGCATGGAGGCATCCGCAAACGAAGCCGTGCTCATCCGCGAACGGCCGGAGAAGAGCCGCACTCAACCGCTGATCTTGGGGATCGACGACCCAGGCTCGCGAGGACTTAGCTTATCGACTCAGCAGGAGATCTGCTTCCTGAACCGCGGGCTCGTTCGCCAGCCAACCCATCCATGCACTCAGTCCCCGCTCACATTGCAACTTGTGACGCTCGCGCTTGTCGCGAATCTTTTTGCGCAGTTCCTCCTCCAACGGCGGCAGCAGGTCGAAGGTGATGTTGGCCGGCTGAAAGCGTTTGCTCTCTGCATGCGTGATGTAGTGCACGAGCGATCCGTTTGCTGAGAGGCGCGGCGCGGCTTGCGGCGTTGCCCCATTTGCCCTAGCCGCAGCGAAACGTCCCGCAAGCATGCCGCCCGCGATGGATTCCGTGTAGCCCTCGACCCCGCTTAGCTGGCCCGCGATGAAGATATTTGGATGTGCCCGGAGCTGCAGCGTTTCCGTCAGCAACGAGGGCGAATGCAGATAGGTATTGCGGTGAATCTGGCCGTAGCGCAGGAATTCCGCGTGCTCCAGGCCGGGGATGAGCCGCAGCACCTGCTTCTGGTCGCCGAACTTCAGGTGGTTCTGAAAGCCAACAAGGTTGTACGAATCGGCCCGTAGATTTTCGCAGCGCAACTGCACCACGGCATACGGTGTCTGGCCGGTGCGCGGATTGCGCAGACCCACCGGCTTCATGCAGCCGAAGCGCAGAGTGTCGCGGCCGCGGCGGGCCAGTTCCTCGATGGGCAGGCAGCCCTCAAAATAGTCCAGCCGCTCCCACTCCTTGGCCTCCACCTCATGTGCGGCAAGCAGCGCCTCATAGAAGCGGTCGTACTCTTCCCGGGTGAACGGGCAATTGATGTAGTCGGCGGTGCCCTTGTCCCAGCGCGCGGCAAAGTACACGCGCTCCATGTCGATGGTGGTTGCATCCACCACCGGCGCGATGCTGTCGTAGAAGCTCAAGTGATCGGTGCCGGTGAGCCGCTGCAACTCCGCCGTCAGCGCGGGACTGGTGAGCGGGCCTGTCGCCAGAATCGTCAGGTGATCCGCGTGCTCATGGAGCCGTGTCACCTCCTCGCGCACCACGGTAATGTGGCCTGCGCCACCGTCCGGGTCGCCATTGGCGAACGCCGCGATGCGTTGGGCCACGCGCCGGGAAAACTCCACGCGGTCCACGGCCAGCGCATGTCCAGCGGGCACGGCGCACGCATCCGCCTCGGCCAGCAGCACGCACCCGGCAGCACGCATCTCCTGCTTCAGCAGCCACGGCGCGGTGTGCTCACTCTCGCTCTTCAGCGAGTTGGAGCAGACGAGCTCGGCAAAGTCCGACGTCTGGTGTGCCTCGGTCGAGCGGTGCGGCCGCATCTCAAACAGCGAAACATCGCAGCCGGCACGCGCCGCCTGCAGAGCCGCCTCCGGCCCGGCCAGGCCTCCGCCGATAACATGGATGACTTTCGGCAAAATCAACTCAAACTTTCTACTAAGCAGTTTATTGTACAACTACACAAAATCAACCTTACCCTTCTCATCCCTAGTTACCTGCATATATAAGCCTTCGTAATAACTTGTGTTTTTATGAATGCTAAAACATGAACTTACCGTTCTTCTTTGCGCAATAAATACCGCGGCAACAGCCGAAGCCATAGATTTCCGTAAAAGCAGAGCCGCGTATCAGGGGTATCCGGTTCTGCGGAGCAGTGATGCGGACTTCTGGATGGTTACCGATTTGGCTTGGCAGATGAGAGCCAATTCTTAGTTGCGCCTTGTCTTCAAGAGTAGCCATTCGGCACGCCTGTGCGATGATGCGGAGACACGCTCTCCTTTTGAGGTTTTTGCCGGATGCGCCTGTTTGCTTTTGCTGCTCTGCTTGCGATGCCGCTCGTTTCCGCCGCTCCATTAGTACTTGCCGCTCCGGTGTACGCTCAGCAGGCTGAAAAGACAACGACCACGACAACGGTTGAGCCGGCGGTGAAGCCTGCCGCTGAGAAGATGGCGGCGGATTCCGTGACGGACGGCAGCATTGCCGTGGGTGGCCAGCGGGTGAACTATCGCGCGGTTGCCGGAACGATTGTGGTGGGCAGCACCGATCCACAGGATGCGATGCTGGCGTGGGATGGCCGGCTGACCAGCGATGCCGCCACCGAGCTGCCGCCCAAGCCGCAGGAGCGGCCGGCCACGGCGCGCATGTTCTACACCGCCTACCTGAGAACGGGCAGCGGCAAGAATGACGGCAAGGGCAGGGGTGATATGGAGACCGCCAACCGGCCCGTGACGTTCATTTACAACGGCGGCCCCGGCTCGCCGACGATGTACCTGCACATGGGCGCGTTTGGCCCGCGCCGCGTTGTCTTGCAAGATCTGCAGCACCCCACGGGCGGCCCCTACGCGCTCACTGACAATGAGTTTTCACTGCTGGATGTTTCCGATCTCGTCTTTATCGATGCGCCCGGAACGGGGTTTTCGCGGGTGCAGGGGCAGAACGCGATGACCGCGTTTTATGGCGTGGACGAGGATGCGCATGCCTTTGACCGGTTCATCCGCAAGTGGCTGAGCAAAAATCACCGGTGGACGTCGCCCAAGTTTCTGTTTGGGGAGAGTTATGGCACCACGCGGTCGGCGGTGCTGGCGGATTTGCTGGGACGCGGCACGGACCTGAACGGCGTGATTCTGCTCTCGCAAATTCTGAACTTCAATGACACGGCGGACGGGCCGGAGGGCAATCCCGGCACGGAGCAGGCGTACTATCTGGCGCTGCCGTCGTTTGCCGCGACGGCGTGGTTTCACAAGCGTGTGACGAATCCGCCGGCGGATGTGGAAGTGTTTCTGAAGGAAGTGGAGGCGTTCAGCCTGGGCGAGTACGCCGCGGCGCTGTTGCAGGGCGCGGAGCTGCCGGCCGATCGCAAGCAGGCCATCGCGGCGAAGCTGGCCGGGTATACCGGCATACCCGCGGCCACGTGGATCAAGGCGGACCTGCGCATGAGCGGCGGCCAGTTCTCCGCGCTGCTGCAGGGTGACAGCAGCATCACCACGGGCCGGCTGGATTCCCGGTTTGAAGGCCCGGCGCTGCAGCCACTGGTGAATGAGTCGGAGTACGATCCGTTTGGCGCGGCCACCACGGCCAGCTTTTACGCCGGCATGAACCAGTATGCCCGTACCGAGCTGCACTATGGCGAGGACCTGACCTATAAGCCAAGCGCGCGCGAGCCTGGTTTTCACTGGAACAACGCTCACCGGTCACCCATCAGCGCGGGCTGGGAGGGCACGCTGAATGTGATGCCCGACCTGGCGGATGCCATGAAGAAGAGCCCGCACATGCACGTGCTGCTGATGGGCGGCTATTTCGATTTGGGCACGCTGTACTTTGGCGCGACGTATGAGATGAAGCACCTGCCCATGCCGGGCTTGCTGCAGCCGAACATCAGCTACAAGTGGTTCCAGACCGGGCACATGGTGTACGTGAATGAGCCGTCGCTCAAGCAACTGCATGACGCGACGGCGGCGTTCATTGTGGCGAACAGCCATGGCCGGTAAATACACCTAACGGCGATGAAGCTGTCATAAAGGTGAGGCACCTACTTGCGAGGCCCTTCCAAAGGTCGACCTCTGAAGGCCGGGAGTTTTCCGGGAGCGCGATAGCCGACGCGCTCGCTCATTTGGGCTTGCCTTCCAGCGCCGGCGTGTTATTGTCGCGTTAAAGCAAGAAGATTTCACGTCACCCACGAGCCACCGGAGCCTAGGTTCCAAGCGGCTCTTGCAGTTGCGCGTCCGTCCGCCTGATTCGATTCAGCGGTGCCGCAGCTTACGGATCACAAAAGGGAAGCTCATCATGACCCAACTTGTACGCCGCTTCGGTTGTTTGCTGCTGCTTCTTTTCGTTGCCTCGCCGGCGGTTCTGCACGCGCAGGTGCAGGCCACCAACGGCAGCATTCAGGGTGACGTGTCGGACAGCTCCGGCAGTCTGGTTCCCGGTGCGGCGGTGGATGCGACCGAGGTGGAGACGGCCAAGGTTTATCACGAGACCACTAACAATTCCGGGCATTTCAGCTTTCCGTCGCTGTCGCCGAATACCTACACCGTGCGCGTGAGCAAGGACGGCTTTGCGACGATTCAGCAGGAGCGATTTCCACTCACCGTGGGGCGCGCGGTCTCGCTGAAGCTCACGCTGCAGCTCGCCTCCGGCAATGAGGTGGTGGAGGTCAACGCCGCTCCGCAGATCGACCTGACGACGGTCTCTTCCGCCAACACGCTGGGCGAGGTGGCCATCGCGACAACACCGGTGCTGGGCCGCAAGTTCGAGGATCTGCTCACGCTCACGCCCGGCGTCAGCATCACGCAGGGGCCGGATGGCGACGAGATCAACATCAACGGCCAGCGCGGCATCTTCAATAACATTTCGCTGGATGGTGGCGACTACAACAATGGCTTCTTCGGCGAGCAGGTGGGTGGCCAGCGTGCCGCGGTGGACATTACGCTCGAAGCCGTGAAGGAGTTCCAGGTCGTTGCGTCCGGTGCCAATGCCGAGTTCGGCCGCACCGCCGGCGGCGTGGTGAACGTGATCACCAAGTCCGGCACCAACAACCTGCACGGCAGTCTCTTTGAGTATGAGCGGCTGGAGGCACTCTCCTCCCACACCTCGGACGGCCAGCCCCTGCGCGACTTTCACCGCGAGCAGTTCGGCGGATCGCTGGGTGGTGCCTTGATTAAGGACAAGCTCTTCGGTTTCGCAGCGTCAGAGGGCATCACGGAAAACCTGACCCGGCTGAATCTTGGCCAGACCATCGGCACGCCCTGCCCCATTGCCACGCCCGTCTTCGGCCAGAACATCACCGAGGCGCAGATCGCGGCGAGCGGCGATTGCCAGCGCCAGGTGCTGGTGAACTTTTACAAATCGGCCTTCAACGAAACGGAGGGCGCGCCAGTGAGCCACACCGTCCGCAACGGCTCGGCGATTGGCCGCGTGGATTGGAACATCAGCCCGCGCAACCTGCTGTACGGCTCGTACAACTTCGACTATTCGAAGAACGCGAACCAGACCTTTGACGTGTCGACCTATGGCAATTCGGCGAATGGCATCGAGGGACCGGGCCTGGCTTCCACGCTGAATGTGAACCTGGTGAGCACGCTCAGCGCGGACAAGCTGAACGAAGCGCACGTGACCTACTCGCGCGAAAACCGCGGCCGCAGCCCCATCAATCCCACCTCCGTGCCAGATACCGGTATTGGCTTTGCGCCGTCTTTTCGCTTCGGCCAGCCGTTCTTCCTCGGGCCCGGCGCAACGGAGCTGTTCTACCGCTACGACTTCAAGGACAACTTCTCGCTGACCAGGGGCAAGCACGCCTTCAAGTTTGGCGGCGAGGACCTGTACAGCCACAACACTCAGATCTTTGACGGCTTTGCCTTGGGCCGGTACATCTTTGGCGATGCCGTCGGCTTTCTGCACTACGCCACGCCCGCCACGGCCGGTGCCGCATATGGACCAAATGTGGTGAGCTGCTCCAACGGCAGTTACACCAATACGGGCGTGTGCCCGGCGGGCACCACCAGCAACGGCAGCCCACTGCTGCTGTATCTGCAGGATGCGGCCGTGCGCGCGGGTGAGACGGTGCAGCAGGCCGGCTTTTCCGATATCGGCAACCAGGAGATTTCGTTTTACGCGCAAGACACATGGAAGCTGCGCCCTCGGCTGACCCTGAATTACGGCCTGCGCTGGGAGTCGCAGTTCTTTCCCAACCCGGTCATCGCGCCCTCGCAAACGGCCTATGGTCAGTACCTTTCCGACCCGCGCTTCCCGTCCACCGGATACCTGCCGAATCAGAAGAAGGAATTCCAGCCGCGTGTCGGCTTTACCTATGACGTGACGGGCAGCGGCAAGTCCGTGGTGCGCGCCAACTGGGGCATCTTCAACGCGCGGCAGAACATGCTCACTCAGGTGGGTGCCATCACCACCAACGGCGCGCAGCAGCAGACCATCACGGAGTTCTCGGGTTTCGGCAATCCCACTTATCCCAACCCGATCACACCGGCACCGGTGCCGGCGGGGCAGTTCCCCTTCCAGCCGGGCGTCACGGTGTTTGACCGCAACTATCGCAACCCGCGCATCTACACCACGGATGTGGGCTTCGATCAGCAGTTGGGCGCGGACTACGTGCTTTACACGGATTTCGCCTACTCCAAAGGCGTCTTCCTGACGCGCTTCACCAATCCGAATGTCGGCCCGACCGCCGTATTGCCCGGTCAGGGTGGGACATCCGGAAATGCGGACACGGTCAGCTATTCCGGCACGGCACCCTTTGCCAACCTGGGCGCGATCACCAACACCATCAGCAACTCCAAATCGCTCTACCGCGGCGTCACGGTCGGCCTGCGCAAGCGCATGACTCATGGCTTCATCTTCGACGGCAACTATGTCTACTCGGTCGACAAAGACGACGACTCGAACGAGCGCGACCCGTTCACCTTCCGCTACGCGAACCTCTACAACCTGCAGGGCGAGTACTCGAATTCCGACCGCGATGAGCGGCACAAATTCAACTTCTACACCGTGGGCAATCTGCCCTTCGGCTTCCGCGGCAACATCCGCATGCAGGCCCACTCCGCCCAGCCCATCACGGATTACACCAACCCGGACGGCACGGTGAGCGGCGCACCCTGCAGCCAGAACAACTCGCAGACGCGCTTTGTGAACGGTATCGACTGCGGCCGCAACCACCTGCGCAAGGACAACCAGTTCTTCGTCTTCGATTTCGGCGTCGCACGGCCGCTGCACATCCATGACCGCTTCGAACTGACGCCCCGCGTGGAAGTCTTCAACCTGTTCAACAACGCCAACAACATCAACCCGCTCAGCTCACCGGCGCTCTTCGACTTCAACGGCTTCCTCCGCGTCGGTGTCGGCGATCCGCGCCAAGCACAGCTCTCGCTGCGCTTCGCGTTCTAGAGCAGCTTCCGTGAAAGGTTAGGGTTCCGGGGGGGGGAGGGCCGATATGCCGGGCCTTCAACCTTCGGACCCTCTTTTCATCCTTCCCTGGGGCTTACGCCCCAGGCTGTTCTATGCCGGATTTCAACCTGAGAAGCCAAGCTCTACACCATCGGAAAATCATCCGTAACCAACCCGGACGAGGCAATCCGTCCAGCAACAACCTAGCCTCACCTTCGCGACAGTTCATATCGCAAAGGTGAGGCCAATGAAGTATCTGTAACAAATCGCGGCTGTACGAATCGAGGAACCTGGCGGAAGTGGCGGCCCCGTTATTTACACAGGATCCTTTGACGAACAACACATTCGTCAACATTGCCTGTTCAGGCGCTTCATTCCCCGCCGCGCTTGAGGCCCCGTTCGATTTTTCCGCCCCAATCGGTAGGTTCGTTGAGTGGGGCGACGATCGTGAAATCGGTCGCGTCCTTGGAGGTGATCACCGCGACATCTTTGGCGGTGGAGCTGATCTGCAATTTGATGTTGGCGCGTCCGCCACGCGGCTTCCAGTCGCCCCGGTCAATGAACCCAGCGACGGAGGCCAGATAGTTCAACATCAGGCTGCTCTGGGCGGGCGAAAGACTGGGTTCCGTCGCCTCCATCGTGAACGTGAACTTATTTTTGGAGTCCGCGATCATCTGGTCGATCTGGCCCTGGGCGCTTTTGCGGTCGCCGCTGTTGGAATCCTCGGTCCGATCCAGATCGCCGCCGCCCTGGGCTTTGATGTAGTTGCCCGCGTCTTTGGATAAGAAAGCGAGGCCGTTGACACCTGCAGGACTGAGCATGACTTTCCACGCCGCCTCCGACAGGTTCCAGTTGAACGATCCGATCAGTTTGGAAGACCATATCGTGTTGCCCTGAAACTCGTGAACCCGATTCACGAGTTCCTCTTTGTTGGCCGCCGCAACGGATGCGGGAACGGGCGCTTGAGCGAACGCGGGTGGCAGCGAAAGCGAGAGCGCGGCGACGCTCCACAAAAAAGGGCGTGCAGGACGCCAAAGGTGAAAAGACATGGTGCCTCCTGGGACAGGGTTGGTTCTATGTGTAGGAACACTATACCCGGAAGGTGAGTGTTGATTCGCTCACCGCGAAGAAGGAGTGGAACACCGCCGCGCTCCCCCTCATCCGGTCGAGAACGCGACCGCGAAAGGCAAACCACAGCTACAGGCGGGAAGGCATGCCGGCGGTTTCCGTGCGGGCCAGCCGCATCAGCAGTGCCACCAGCAGCAGCGCGCCGAAGTACAGGTACGACTGCAGGATGTTCCACCCCGCCCGCGCGGAGAGGAACTGGTGGATCGGGCTCAGCGCGTTGCACAGCAGAAAGGCGCTCAGCGCCAGCAACCAGGGCCGCCGTGCCTGCCAGCAGCCGTGCGTGAACCATGCCCATCCCAGCACCGCGAAGACGATGCCGTAGTGGTGCTCCCACGCCATGGGCGAGGCAGCCACGGAGAGAATCGCCATCGCCCCCAGGTCACCCGCCGAGCCTTTCAGCCGTCTCCACGGAAACAGCAGGCCTGCCGCCGTCAGCAGCAGGCTGGTCAGCACGGTAGTGCGATAGATCCACGGGATGTAGGGCGAGTAAACGAACGGATGATACGGCAGGTTTTCGCCGTTGAAGACCATGCGGTTCAGCGTGCCGAACATGCTCTGGTTGGCGTAGTGCGACTGCGCCTTGTGCGAGAGCGACGCCAGAATCGCCAGGTAATCCAGGTTGTTGTGCACGCCAAAGTAGACAAAGCTGATGCCGAAGAGAACGCCCGCGAAGATCAGCGCACTGGCGAGCGCGCCCCACCGCCGGCGCACGGCGAACCAGACAATGAGCAGAACGAACTGCGGCTTGACCATGGTCATGGTGGCCACCAGCACGCCACCCATGCGCTCCTTTCCGCGCGCCCACAGCAGCACCAGCAGGGTAAAGATCGCGGAGAGAAAGGTGCTGGCATTGCCCAGCGCATAGCCCTTGAACAGAGGGTAAAAACCCACCCACAGCACGGCCACGCCCACCGCCGCGGGCCACCGCAGCTGCGCGCCGCGCCGGTGCAGCTGCTGCCGTGCCAGCAGCAGCGTGCACAGCAGCACGCTCCAGCAGGCAAGCCAGCTCAGCACGGCCAGGATGCGCAGCTCATGCGCCTGCAAACCCAGCTTGCGTAGCAGCACCATGGGCAGCAGCGAGGGCAACGGATAGATCAACGTGTCGTACAGCTTGGCGTAATAGATCGGCTCACTCGGGTGGTCGCGGAAGTAGTCCAGCGACTTGAGCATGGGCAGCCATGAATCGGTCCACTGCGTTCTGTGGAGAAAGTTCAGCAGGTCGCCCTTCATGCCGGCGGGCGCGCCCAGGCGTAGCAGGTGGTAGACCGCCCAGATACCCACATTCACCAGCAGCACGGAGCCGATGGCGTAGAGCAGCAGGCGGCGGTCGTGACTGTCCCGTAGAGGACTGGCCGGCGGCGCGGGGCCGTTCACGGCGGTACCGCCCAGCGCGTTGCCAGCGGCCTTTGCTTCGGAGGCAGCGAACACGGCGGAAGCGGGTCGATCCACGGGCAAGCGCACATCTCCTATGCAACGTCTGCTAGCAGTGTAAGGGGCTTGGCGAAGACCAGCGCGTGTTTCGTGCTTCCTCGAATTGGGCAGTGCAACGCCCTGGCGTTCGCGCTAGAATCCTCAGCACACCGCCCACGGTCACCTGAGCTGTAACGGAGAACGCCCATGTCCGAGCCGCTGCACACTGCCGTCCCGTCCAATGTCCCAACACCGCCTTACATGCCGCCGGGCCCGCCGCCGCCGGGCATGGCCGCCACACAGTATGGCGTGCCGCGGGGGCTTGAGGATGAGTATGACCGGCAGCCTGCGCTCACGCCGGTGCAGCGTGTCGCCGACACCTTCTTCGCGCCAACGAAAACCTTTGCCGACATCCGCCGCAATACGTCGTGGTGGCTGCCGTACCTGCTGCTGGCGGTCTTCGGGTATGCCTTTGCGTTTACGGCGCTGCACCGCGTCGGTATTCACCAGATGGTCACCAACATGATGCACAGCAATCCGGCGCAGGAGCAGCGCATGGCCAACATGCCGCCGGAGCAGCGCGCCTCCGCCACTCACATTACAGAAACCATCACCACCGCCGGGCTTTACGCGGGGCCGGTCTTCGTTCTGGCGTGGGAAGCGTTTCTGGCTCTGCTGCTGTGGGCCGGCTTCAATTTCCTGCTTGGCGGCGGATCGACCTATCCGGGCATGCTGGCCGTCGCTTTTTTCAGCGCGCTGCCCACACTCTTGCAAACCGTAGCCATACTGGTCACGCTGTTCGTCAGCGATCCGGAGAACTTCAACCTGGCCAGCCCGGTGGGCACCAATCCCGGCTACTACATGGGGCCGGAGACTTCAGCCGGCGTGCGCGCGCTGCTCACCTCCTTTGACCTGTTCACCATCTGGCAGATGCTTCTGCTGGGCATCGGCGGGGCGATTGTGGCCCGGATCAAACCCGTGAAAGGCCTGATCCTGGTCGCCGGTGTTTGGCTGCTGGTGGTGCTGGTGAAGTTCGGCTTTTCCGCGGCCACGAGTTAACGCGAGTCTGCAAGGGAGGGATTCGCTGCACGAGATTGCCTGTCGATCCGGCACGGTCTTCAGAATAAAATCTGCCTATGCGGATCACCAGCGGCCTGCATGCTTCTCCAGAAGCATTCACAGGCCAGAACATTCTGGACATGGAGAGCATTTTCGATGCGGCCCCCATCGGGCTCTGCGTGCTTGACCTGAACTTCCGGTACACCCTGGCAAACATCTGCTTCGCCCGGATGTATGGCCTGCACAAGGCGGATTTCCTTGGCCGCACCGTGGAAGAGGCCCTGCCCGGCCCGGCTCCGCAGATCATGGAACATCTGCGCGATGCCCTGGCCGCTGACGGCATTGTGCAACGGGAGATCACGCTGGAACGCCCGGCCGGTGCGTTCAGCGGCGGCTCGCCGGAGGAGCTGATTTTTCTGCGAACCGCGCAGCCCATCCGGAAGATGACCGGGGAGGTGTATGCGATTTCCGTGGCGTTGATCGACATCACGCAGCGCAAGAAGGCCACCACGGCCCTGCAGGAGAGTGAAGAGAACCTGAAGTATACGGTGGAGCTCACACCGCACATTCCTTGGACGGCCGATGTGTCCGGCGAGCTGCTCTTCATGAGCCCGCGCTGGAATACGATCACGGGCCGTGAGGAGGAGGTCCACCTGAAAGAGTGGGCCGCTGTGCTGCACCCGGACGACATGCCGATCATTGCGGGCCTTTGGAAGCATTCCGTCTCCACAGGAGACCCCTACGACGCGGAGTACCGGATCAGTTCGGCGGATGGCAGCTGGCGCTGGGTCCGTGCGCGTGCCTACCCGCGCAGACGCGCTAACGGCGAAATTGTCCGGTGGTATGGTACCGTGGAGGACGTTCACGAGCGGAAGAGCATCGCCATGGAGCTTGCCTCCGCCAGTGAGGAGCTGGCGCGGGTTGCACAGCAGGATTACCTGACGGGACTGTTCAACCGGCGGCAGTTCGATGAGGTGTTGCAGCGGGAGATTGTCCGTGCCCGCCGGTCGGGCTTGCCCATGGCGCTCGTTTTGCTGGACGTGGATCACTTCAAAAATTACAACGACCTGGGCGGGCATCTTGCCGGGGATGCATGCCTCAAACGGGTGGCGGATGCCCTCTCTGCAGTCATCCGCCGGCCGGGCGACCTGGCGGCCCGGTATGGCGGAGAGGAGTTTGCCATTGTGCTGCCGGAGACCAACGCCGCCGGCGCAAGCGAGGTGGCGCAGCGTGCCGTGCTTGCCGTGCGGGAACTCGTGCTCGATCACACCGACGAACGGCTCAGGAAAGTGTCGATCAGCGCCGGTGTGGCGACCCATGCCGGCGCGGAGGACGGCCAGGACCCGCTCAGCGCGGCGGCGTTTGTGGAACTCGCGGACAACGCACTGTATGAGGCAAAGAGGGCCGGCCGGGACCGGGTGATAACGGCTGCATGGGTTGGTGCCGCACTCGATCAGTAATGCTGAAAAAAAGCGGTCCGCACATCAACTGTCTGCCTTGGTTCTCCTGCTGCTCGACATTTCAGCTCCGCACCGCCGGACGCAGATGCAGTTCCTTCATCTGCGCTTCGGTCGGGGTGCTGGGTGCGTCCACCATCAGGTCGACGGCCTTGGCTGTTTTCGGAAAGGCGATGACTTCGCGCAGGCTGGTGGCTCCGCTCAGCAGCATCACGATGCGGTCAAGGCCGAGCGCAATGCCGCCGTGCGGAGGCGTGCCATACTGCAGTGCTTCCAGAAAGAAGCCGAAGCGTTCGCGGGCTTCTTCGTCGCTCATGCCGAGCGAACGGAAAATTTCCGCCTGCACCTCACGCTGGTGAATGCGGATGGAGCCCGAGCCGAGCTCCAGGCCGTTCAGCACCACGTCATAGGCCAGCGCGCGCACGGCACCCTTGTCGTTGTAGAGCGCGCCGGAGCGGATGTCTTCCTCATGCGGCGCGGTGAAGGGGTGATGCGCGGCGTCCCACGTGCGGCGCTCCTCATTGAATTCGTACATGGGGAAGTCGGTGACCCATAGGAAGCGGAAGTCGTCGGCGGTGCCTTTGGGTTCGAAGAGGCCATGCTTGTCGGCGTACTTCTTGGCAAGCTCTAGCCGCAGCGCGCCCACGCGCTTGGGGATCCATTGGCGGTCGTTGGCCCAGACGGCGGGTGTGCCGAGCTTTGGCGTGACGACGATGGCGAGGTCATCTCCCGTTAATTGGTCCGCTCCGAACTCGACTTGTTTTTCACTCAGGCGATCCTCGATTTGCTTCGCGATCCCGGCGAACTGATCACCGCGTTTCATCCTTTCAAGATCGAGAAAATCTAGGCTAGATGTGCCAAGGCTCACCAATGAAAGACGGACTTGTTTGATTACCTCGCGGTACTGTGAGCCCGATAGAGGCCCTGCCTTCGGGATAGTAAAGCCGTAAGCTGGAAGATCAAGCTCAATCTTCAAAGTCTTTCGTACTTCATGATTTAAGACTTCGGACAGGTCAACCATCGCGGGCAGCCGCATGTCCGGCTTGTCGATGCCATACTTCCGAATCGCCTCGTCATACGGCATGCGCGGAAACGGCGTGGTGATCTGCTTGCCGGCGGCCGTGAAAGCCGCCGTCAAGAACCGCTCGGCAATGCCGAAGATTGTTTCCTGCGTAGGGAAGCTGACTTCCAGGTCGACTTGCGTGAATTCCGGCTGGCGGTCGGCCCGCAGGTCTTCGTCGCGGAAGCAGCGTGCGATCTGGAAGTAGCGGTCGAAGCCGCTCACCATGAAGAGCTGCTTGAAGATTTGCGGCGACTGCGGCAACGCGTAAAACGAACCGGGGTGCACACGCGACGGCACCAGGTAATCGCGCGCGCCCTCCGGCGTGGAGCGCGTCAGCATGGGCGTTTCGATCTCAAGAAAGCCTTCACTGGTGAGCTGCGTGCGGATGGCCTGCGCAACCCTGTGCCGCACCAAGAAGTTGTGCTGCATCTCCGGCCGGCGCAGATCGATGTAGCGGTATTGCAGCCGCAGCTCTTCATTGCTGATGGCGTCCTCGGCCGGGCTGAAGGGCGGCGTCTTGGCATCGCTCAGCAGCAGCAGCTCCGTGGCCACGACTTCGATGTCACCGGTGCCCATCTTGGGATTTGCCAGACCCTCGCCACGCTGCCGCACGGAGCCGATAGCGGCCAGCACAAACTCCGGCCGCGCGGCTTCCGCCTTCCTCAAGGCAGCACCCGATTGCGATCTGTCGACAACGACCTGCGTGATGCCGCTGCGGTCGCGCAGGTCCAGAAAGATCAGGTCGCCGTGGTCGCGGCGGCGATTGACCCAGCCCATCAGGACCACGGGCTTGCCCGCATCCGCCGCGCGAAGGTCGCCGCACATGTGCGTGCGTTGGTGTTGCCCTAAAAAGTCGAGTGTCACAGTGCTTCTATTGTACGAAGGGCTGCAGAGGCTGACCGAAGATTCGGCATTTCCATCAGAGGCTCCAGACAATGGCTCTGCGATCGAGTCGCTGTCGAGAATCCCAGTTGGAGAGAGCAGGGGAGTTTCAGGCCTTTCCATCCAGCCAGTAAGCCGCAGCTTGAACTGATTTGGAGGGAGCAGGGGCCTTCAGGCCCTGAAAAGGCTTCCAGAGACGTGGGCTTCAGCCCTGGGC
The DNA here is from genome assembly GCA_964246215.1 of uncultured Terriglobus sp. Lineage (GTDB taxonomy): Bacteria > Acidobacteriota > Terriglobia > Terriglobales > Acidobacteriaceae > Terriglobus. Next base: position 19,209 of record CAXTPQ010000044.1, read on the forward strand.
CTTTCTGACATCTCAGAAAGCCCGCGCTCTTTTGGCCAGATTCAGTGGCCTAAAGGCCACTGCTCCCTCCCGGTTGCCATGGTGGAAAGGTAGTGCTCGATTCCGGCTTCAGCCGATGGCCGAAGAGCGGTGCTCCTTTCGGCCTGCCTTACAGGCCTGAGAAGCCATTCTCCTCTCCGGCACTGCTGCAACATTCGTCACCAGGCTTGTGAAGCCAGACCGCTGAATCAGAAATCCAGCGTGACGGACGAGTACGTCGGGTCGCGGAAGGTCTGCTCCAGCGCTATGCGCAGCGGCGTGGCCCGCACGCCAAAAATTCCCGGCCAGTCGATCACTTCAAAAACATCCGGCGTCACCAGTGCTTCCAGTTGCCCGGTAGTGAAGGCCGGGTTCTTGTCCCACAGCGCGTTGATTTTCAGCAGCAGCCAAAAGATGCGGTAGGGGATCTTCACGATGCGCGCCCTGGCACCGGTCGCCCGCTTCAGCTCGCGGATCAGGTCGATGTAGTCGATCCGCTCCTGGCCGGTGATGTTGTAGGCACCCGTGGCCTCCGTTTCCAGTGCGCTCACGATCACGTCGCAAAAGTCTCCGGCATACAGCGGCTGGCGGAGAAATCTTCCATTGCCCGGCACAGGGAAGACCGGCACGCGCTGCATAAAACGGCCAAGCCAGCCCACGTGCTTGCGGTCGAACCAGCCGAACATCAGCGTGGGCCGCAGCACAATCTGCTGAATGCCGGTTTGCGCGATGAGTGCCTCCTGCGCCTTCTTGGTTTCGGTGTAGTTGTCGACCGCTTTCGAGTTCACCACAGATGACGAGATGCTTACGATGTAGGGCACGCCGCAACGTTGCGCCGCCTTGATCACCTTCTCCGTGGCGGTGACGTTGTTGCGGGTATATTCCTCGGCAAACAGCCCGCCAATCTGCGCATGTCCGCAGACCAGATGCGTGCAGCCCTCCAGCTCGCGCTGCCACTCGCCGGGCTCGGCCAGGTCCGCATGAATGACTCGCAGATCCGGATGCAGGCGGCGCAGCGTTTCGGTGTTGGTGGGGTGCTTGTCGATGGCGACGATCGTGCCCAGGCCCTTCGCCTTCAGACGCGGAATCAGGTTTTGGCCGACAAGACCAGCCGCGCCAGTAATAACAATTTTTCGATCAGCCATGCAAAACCTAGCCTACTATGTGGAGCCTTCCCGGAGGTGCAGGGGAGATGGGCCGGAGCGCCGCTGTGCAGACTTTCTGAAGTACCGGCGAAATGATGGTTATGGCAGACTTCACGGCGTTGGAGCGGGATGTAGAATCGCGCCATGACCGCAGCGGCTCCGGACCTGCCGACGATTGATGAGCTGGGGCGCGATCTGCTGCGCGTGCCGCCCGTCCGGCGGGCCATCTCCCTGGCACTGCCGTTTCTGCTGGCTGCGGTGTTCTTTCCCTTGGCAGCGCATGGCTGGTGGCTTGCGGCAATCCTGTGCCCGGTGCTGCTGAGTTTTTTGACGTATGCTTCCAGCTCGCATGACCTGGTGCATCGCAATGTCCACTTGCCCGCCGCGGTGAATGAGCCGCTGCTGTGCGCCATGGAATTGCTCTGCTTCCGCAGCGGGCACGCGTACCGGACCGTGCATCTGCACCACCACTCGCACTTTCCCGAGCAGGACGATCTGGAGGGCGCGGCGGCCCGCATGAACCTGGCGCAGGCGCTGTTTTACGGCTTTACGCTGCAATACCGGCTGTGGTGGTTTGCACTGCAGCGGCGCGGCTCACAGCGCAGGTGGGCCGTCGCGGAGGACTCGGCGGTGCTGCTGATGCTGGCCGCTTGCGCGGCTGCCTGGCCGTGGTCGCACCTGCCCGGCATCTACGCGGCGCTCATGATCGCGGGCAGCTGGATTTATCCCTTTGCCACCGCCTACCTGGTCCACAATGCGGAAGCCACGGACGACCTGCACCAGACCCGCCTTTTCCGCGGCCGCGTGCTTTCCCTGCTGGCATTGGAGCACCTGTACCACCTGGAACACCACCTCTACCCGCAAGTGCCGCACCAGAACTGGCCGGAGCTCGCGCGGCGGCTCGATCCCTACTTCGCCCGGCAGGGCCTGCAACCGATCCGGCTGCTCTTTTAGCCATGCCCGCGGCCCTGACCCAACGCGCGCACGCGACGGACAACCAGCAGAGCCTGTGGTCTGCGCTGGTGGGCGACGGCCGGCCGCTGCTGGTACTGCTTGCGCTCGGATTGATGGGGTCGGGTGCGTTTGCGCTCTTTCTGGCGGCCACGGGCAGCTTTCTGCCGCACGACATTGCCTTTCTCGGCATGGACCCGCGCGCTCTGTGCAATCTGCATGCCTGCCGCGTCGTCCACTTCATGTTCCACGACCGTGTCTCCTTTGGCGGCACGCTGCTGGCCATTGGCACGCTGTATTTGTGGCTGCTCGCCTTTCCCCTGCGCTACGGTGAGGAGTGGGCCTGGTGGACGATTCTGCTCTCCAGCACCATCGGCTTTCTCAGCTTTCTCACCTACCTGCTCTTTGGCTACCTGGACACCTGGCACGCGGTCGCCACCGCCGGTCTGCTGCCCCTGTTTGTGCTGGGCATGGCACGCACCCGCCGCGCTCTGCTTCGCGGCGCACGGCACGGACTGGGCAGCCTGCGAAGACCCGCCGAGCCCTTCCAGCTGCGCACCCGCGCAGGCTTTGGGCGCGCCTGCCTGCTGGCCACCGGTGCCGGCATGGTGCTCGCGGGTTCCGTCATCGCGATCCTCGGCGCAACGGTCACCTTTGTGCCGCAGGACCTGGAGTACCTGGGCTACACGGCGGCGCAGTTGCACGCCATCAACCCGCACCTGGTTCCACTCATCGCGCACGATCGCGCGGGCTTTGGCGGCGGGCTGGCCTCCTGCGGCATCGCCGTTGTGCTCATTGTCTGGAAGTCCACGGAAGCCGTGGGCCGTTGGCAGGCATTGCTGCTGGGCGGCCTGGCCGGCTTCGGTTGCGCCATTGGCATCCACTTTCCCATGGGCTACCGCAGCGTATCGCACCTGCTGCCTGCTTTCCTTGGTGCGATACTTTATGCGATGGGCATGGTATGCACATGGCCGAAGCAGGAAACTCCGAAGGTCGCTGTCGGTCGATCTACGGGGCTGTACAGGTCTACCTAACCATCCGTACTCGCCACTTACTCGAGGGTGCCATTCGGTGTGTCCTTCTTTTCGGCTGCTTCCAGAGCCTTACCGAGTTCCGCCCATGGCTTAAGTTCCACGTGCATCATGAAAAAGTGCTCAACGTTCAGGTGCTCGCGCGCCACTGCATCCGTTAATTCGCTGACGGTCTGTGGATAGAAGAATGACCCATCCGGATTTGTTTGAAATGGGTCGCTTCCATAAAGCAGGTGATGCTCGGGAAAATACACCATCATCTGGCGCTCACTCGTTTCACCGCGTATCGGATAAACTTCCAGGCGGTTCTTTCCAGTGCCTATCAGGGTCTTTCCGTCAACAAGATGAAACACTGGTCGTTTTGGCGTTCTCTGGAGAGTATCTGGCCGAGCCGTATGATGTGCAGCAATGACGCGCTCCAAAATCGGCTGGTTTAGGTTAAGTGCATAAATAGGAATGCCTTGGGCTACACACTCTCGAATACCAGCTAAGTGCGGCCACGAATCTGAAGTTGTAATAACCGCCTTGATCGGTTGTCCAGGAAAGCGTTTGCGGGCCTCTTCTATGACTTTGGCAACGTAACCGGAAGAGATTGGTGCTTCTAAAATTACAATGCCATCGTCTTGCCGAATAAATGTTGCGTTCCATGGGCCAGGAACCAGAACCACACCAGGAGCCAATTCCCTTGCCGGCCTTCGTGGATCGCCCAATGGCATATCCTCACCACTTATTTGCCTGGCGTTTGACTGAAAAGCATTGCGGACTTCAGGTGGAATCGTCAGTTCAGCTTCAACCAAAGGCTCATCGATTTGTAATTTGCGAATAACCAGCATCTGGTCGGGCAGGCCATTCGTCTCAATATTCCACTGCATCGGCAGGTGAATCCCTCCTTTTGCAAGCCACCAGAAGCTATAGATCGTCCGGGAGGTTGCGTCCCCCAGAAAGGCCCAGTAGCCTGTACGAGCTAGCGGCCCCGAGTAATCACATGCCGTGGGTAGGTGAGTATAGGCATTCAGAAAAATTTTCACTGGTGCACCGTCCAGAGTGAAGGTGACCACATGCTGCGGCACGGCTTGCAGTACCGCGTCTGGTTCGCGACGAACATCCGGCGCATCAAGTGCCGTAAGCAACAAACGTTCAGGGCTGAGCGCCTGCCGCTCGGCCAATAGTTTTACCTGCTCTGGTGTGCTCGGAGACTTACGATCTCCGGAGAAGGCCATCGCAACCGTACCATCGCTGACGCTTCCTTGACTGAATTGGAAGATAGGGTAAACCGCAGCTTCAGTTGTATGACGGATGCGGTGTGTCGAGAAGTCGTGAATCTCGTGGACAGTGTCAAATTCCACAATGTACGGACCTTCCGGCCGCTCCGATTCTTCTAACTCGTTACGATAACCCAAAGCCTCCCAAGACACGCTTTTGAGAGCGCGAAGCTTTGCTTCTCCGCCTTGCGCCTCCAGAGCTGTATGCAGCAGGGTGAGTGCGCTCGCCTCTGACGCACACGCGGGAGACACTGTGATCAGTATGAGTCCACTCGTAACCGCAAGTAAGTAAAGCCAGCGAAGAGTACGAACCCGCATAAAGCCTCCAAATTGCTGCAGATACATAGGGCTGCTAGTTACCGATTACTTAAAGATGATCTATCACACCGCCACCGCAGCCGGCAGAATCTCTTCCACATCCACCCATTGCGTCGGGTACACGCCGGTGTAGCAGGCAGTACAGTAGCTCTGCGGCTTTAAACCGCCTTCGGGTTCGCCGATGGTGCAGCTTTCCAGCATGCCGTCCAGCGAAAGGTACGCGAG
>CAXTPQ010000045.1:0-15679 GCA_964246215.1 uncultured Terriglobus sp.
TCCCGGGGTGCGAGCAGCCGACGAAGACGACCATGCCCTTGGGCGTGTCGAGCACGAGAGAGATTTCGCGCAGGCCCTTGAAGGCGGGCTTTTCTGACACGAGCGACACCAGGCGTATGTGTGGAGCGATCGTGACCGCCTCCGTCACCGGTGTCATCTTTGTGTCGGTCCAGGCCTCCCAGCCTTTCGGTTCCGGCCGGGGACCACCGCCGAAGTAGCGCATTTTCGCGGGCAGTTCCGGCCGGGCATCCGTGCTGAGAAATGCCGGTGGCAGCGTGCTTCCTGTGAAGTACGGATCGTCTGGAACATAGAGCGGGACGTGCGGGTTCTTCGAGAGGACGTAACGCAGGCCGGAGGTGTGGTCGCCGTGGGCGTGGGTGAGGATGACCATGTCGAGGCGGGTGAGATCGATGTGCAGCTTTGTGACGTTTTTCTCGAAGACGGCGATATTGTCGCCGGTATCGAAGAGGATGCGCTTGCCTTCGAACTCAATCAAGGCAGAGTAGCCCCAATCCTGCTCAAGCTCTGGCCGTTGGCCAAAGGCGTCGTTCAGGATCGTGACACGGTTCTGTGCTGAAGCGGACAGCGCGAAGAGCAGGAGTGTGAACAAGGCCAGGATGGTCAGGCAGCGGTGCGTCAGTGCGGACATGCGCTCTACCTCAGGACGGCGTTACGCCAGAGTCGCACATGGGGATGGTACTGGGAAGCTGTCTTTCAGGGCATGCGATGGGTGGTGACGCGGGATGCATCGAGCTTCTGCGCCTTAGTCCTGTGCGGGATGGTTTGCGGCGAGGAGGAGGACGGCGGGGCGAGAAGTCTCACTACAGAAGTGTAGGTGAGTCGACAGAGACGAGCAATATCGCTAGATTTAAATACGGTAGGGTGGTCTAACAGCTGTAGGTAGGCGGGCGCCTGAAGCTCCGTTTCGATCCATTTTGTTAGAGTTACATCCGCGCGAAAGGAATGAATGCATTGGTCAAGAGATGTGGTCTCCGGCCTTCGTAAGCATCCCGGGACCGCTGGGAAAGCTTTTATCACTTGCTTTAGCCTTCTTTTCACTTTTGTGAAAGTCGCTGTCCAGTTCTTTCCCAAAATAAGAATTCAGGGATCGCTACCTCTACTCGTAGGCTTACTTGCGAGCTTTTTGTGGTCCGCGTACTCCGTCCGTAAGCTTGCTAGTATCTCTTTTAAAATCGCAAACTGCAACACTACGATCGAAGTGTTCTTCGGGGACATCTTTGACCAAGATGGAGTGAGTGCAATTCCCGTTAGCGCTTATTTTGAAACGCAACTCGGTAAGCCCGTATCAGATATCAGTCTTCATGGAATGTTTATACAAAAATTTTTCGCAAGTCTTGAGAGAGAACTGGACGCACAAATAAATGAACAGTTAAGTCAAGAGGAATTCGAGAGTGTTCCAAAGACTGAGGGCAAGAATCGATGCTACAAGATAGGAACTACAGCTTTGGTTAAGGTAAACAATAATGGTTACCTTTGGTTTGCGTTTACAAACGCAGATGTTACAACATTGAAGGCCTCATCTGATGTCGAGCTTATGTGGCGTGCCTTGCATAGGTTGTGGCAGCGAGCCCGGAACGAAGCTAACGGGCACCCAGTGAATCTACCTCTTGTCGGTAGCGGGTTGTCCAATCTTGGGTTAACGTCACGCGACCTTCTGAATCTACTAATCCTTTCGGCAGTTACGGAGACTAAGGCGAAGGATATAACTCGAACAATTCGCATCGTCCTGCATCGTAGCAGGTTCAACGAAATAGATCTAAGAGAAGTGAAGCAGCACTGGAAAGGTAACTGATGGCTTATAGAAATGGCACATACGTTGCATTTCACGCAGATGGCAACAATCTGCCAGGTGGCAAATCCGACATCGACTATTACAGACTGTTGCAGGCTTGGACCGCTCATCCTGACGACGAGTTCACGATGATCAACAGTCATGAGAAAGCGGCAGCTGTGCGCGACTCAAGTCTGAAGGCAACTCTAAGAGCCTCGCTCTTAAAGCGCTTGTCAAATTCCAAGAACATGATTCTGATTATCGGAAAAACAACCAAGAGCGATGTAGACTGGGTTCCTTTTGAAATAGAAAAGGCTATCGACGTCTACAAGATTCCGATCATCGCTGTATATACAATGATTGAGCGTCCAATTCTCAATGGCTCAATCGGCTCGGACTATTGGCCACAGGCACTACGAAGTCGCATAAAAAACGGAACAGCTAATGTAATCCACATTCCTTTCAAAAAGCAGCCAATCCTTACGGCTATCTCGCAGTTTTCACATAATGAGCTTCCCAAGAATCAGGGTCTGGGATTCTACATTCAAGCAGCTTATGACAGCTGGGGAATCAAGTAAGCCCTGGATGCATGAAGTCTCGTCCGACAACCAGCTTCTAACAAATCCCATGACAATAGGTAAGTCTTAATCATCTCCAAAACGGTTGCCGCCCATGTTGGCCATTGGGCTAGCATGCGATGTTGCATTTTGCCGCCGCCTTGGCGGAGGTCTTTGAACATTGTGCGCTTCTGGCTGTAGTGCTTCAGGAGGTCCGACAACGGGGCGTCAGTGCGGACATGCGCTCTATCTCAGGACGGCGCTAAGCCAGAGTCGCACATGGTGAGAGCGTTAGGAAGTTAGTTCCTCGAAGTTGCAGCCTATGTAATGACACTACGAGGCCTGAAAGTTGCTGTGCAAACGTGACGGTCTAAGTTGTGAGAGTCTATTGAAAATTCTGAAAGCTCTCATTGTTGCGTAGAACGTTGACCACGAGATCAGTGACAGCGGCGTTCCAGACATCTCCATGCCCGCTCATCACATTCTTGCCAACATTGAAGATCCAGAATTGCTTTTGTGCCCTACCACAAATAGGCGTGACTGAGTATTCTTTGTCTTGCGCATTGAAGTCGAACCTTCGACCTTCCGCATTACCGGAACAGGCTTCAGGTTCTGAAGATTTAGGCACAGGATCATAGTGGCTATGCAGCGAATGCGTATTGGCCGCCGAGATCAGGTGGAGGTGATCTGACGAAAGTGCAGGAAAGACAGCGTTGGCTATGGGCAAGATGATTCCGGTCGCCCAGTCTCGGTGAGAAGTGACGGCAACATAGAGCGGATTCGCCGAGCAGATGGAGTCCTGTGGCCACTGGCTGCAGATCCGACCGAGTTCGGAGAGCGTACGACGTGTCACAGTGGAGGCAGTAGCCGCGTTCACGTAGAAGATTAGATCAACGGGTAATTGAGGATTAAACTTCGAGTCTTGACGCGCGGTCGTGTCCAGCTCACCTTTGCTCTTGAGGCTTAGCTGTTGGAGGCGTTGCAGACGATCAGCCAGCCCTGAACTGCCAACCTCGGTGAGATCGACAGCGTTCTCTAGTACGCGAGCTCCGAAAGAGTGCCCTGCCAGTATCACAAAATAGCGATTCCGAAAGGGATGGACTGCTGTCCCAATTTGGTCAACTGCCTGCCGAATACCAGTAAGACCAACGCGCCTCGCAGTTCCTCTACCTGGCCAATAACTGATGGTCTTGAAAGGTTCGACTGTTAACGTCAGTCCTCGCCATGCTAAGTAGACGCCCAGCACGTTCAGATCAGGATAGTCATTGGCGAGAGTAGCAAGCAGAGTGTCTCGAAACTTCGGCACATCCCCACAGGGCGGCTTCCGGCACTTTCGTTCGTCAGCGTTATTCTTCCACCCGTTCACGTAGACGACGAGCAAAGTCTTTTTCCCGTTCTCAGGTGCAGCACGTATGAACCTGAGAGCTTGGTCCTGTTCTTTGGGGTCCCAAAGCTGCCCGTTATCCTTGAACTCGATAAAGTTAATCTGGTATTTACTCCCGTTCTGCGCTGTGAGTTCTATGTGTGCGGGAAGCGGTTTCTTCGCGGGGCAGGCTGGTTCCTCAGCAGGGCAACGGTACTGCTGATCACCGACAAGGAACTGAGCTCCCGCCAGAGTCGGGCAAGCAACTAGTAAAGCAGCAAGGAACGTAGAGCGAAGACTTCGCATAAGCCGCAAACATAAGCCGAACGACCGTAAATAGCTCACCTAAAGTGGGTGCTGTCGTTTCCAGCCGTCATATGCGGTTGAACTGGCTGGTAAGCAGCGGAGCAGTTTACCGTCCGAAGCGGTTGCCTCCGCCCATGTTGCCCATTTGGGCTAGCATGCGGCGTTGCATTTTGCCTCCGCCACTGCCTAGGCCTTTGAACATTTTTCGCATTTGGCTGTATTGCTTCAGGAGGGCGTTGACGTCCTGGACGGTGGTGCCGCTGCCGGCGGCGATGCGGCGGCGGCGGCTGCCGTTGATGAGTTCGTGGTCGAGGCGCTCTTTTTGGGTCATGGAGTTGATCATGGATTCCACGCGCGTGAGCTGGCCTTCGTCGACGTGTTCGGCGGCCTGCTGGATGCCCTGGAAGGGGCCGATGCTGGGGAGCATTTTGAGGATGGACTGCATGGAGCCGAGTTTTTTGATCTGGCGGAGCTGATCGCGGAAGTCTTCGAGGGTGAAGCCGTCGCCGGAGAGGGCTTTTTTGGCGAAGTCTTCGGCCTTGCCGCGGTCGAGTTTTTCTTCGGCGCGCTCGAGCAGGGTGGCGATGTCGCCCATGCCCATGATGCGGCTGACGATGCGGTCGGGGTGGAAGGCTTCAAAGGCGTCCGATTTTTCGCCGGTGCCGAGGAACTTGACGGGCGCGCCGGTGACGTTGCGGATGGAGAGGGCCGCGCCGCCGCGGGCATCGCCGTCCATTTTGGTGAGGACGACGCCGGTGATGCCGAGCTGTTTGTGGAAGGCGTCGGCGGAGTTGACGGCATCCTGGCCGGTCATGGCGTCGGCGACGAAGAGGATTTCGGAGGGGTTGAGCAGGGTTTTGAGCTTGCTCATTTCGTCCATCAGGGCGGTGTCGATGCCGAGGCGGCCGGCGGTGTCGACAAGGAGGACGTCGTTGCCGAAGTTGCGGGCTTCGCGGAGGGCTTCGCGGGCGAGGCGCTCGACGAGGGGTGTGCCGGCGGGCTCGTCGTTCGTCTTGCCGGTGTAGATCTGCGCGCCGACGGACTTGGCGACGATGGCGAGCTGCTCGCGGGCGGCGGGGCGGTAGACGTCGACCGAGACGAGGAGGGGGCGGTGGCCGCCCTTTTTGAGCCAGGCGGCGAGCTTGCCGCTGGTGGTGGTTTTGCCGGAGCCCTGCAGGCCGGCCATGAGAATGACGGTGGGCGGCTGTGAGGCGAACTTGAAGCGGGCGGTGTCTTTGCCCAGGATTTCGACCAGCTCGTCGTGGACGATTTTGATGACCTGCTCGGTGGGCGAGAGCGCGGTGGCGACGCTGGTGCCGATGGCCTTTTCGCGGACGTGGTCGACGAGACTTTTGACGACGGTGAGGTTGACGTCGGATTCGAGGAGGGCGAGGCGGATTTCACGGAGGGCTTCGCCAATGTTTTCCTCGGTGATGGTGCCCTGGCCGCGGAGGTTTTTGAAGGCGCGCTGTAGCTTTTCCTGCAGATTCTCAAACATATGGGGTCGCATCCAAGTTTAGCAGCGAGGTGCCTGGGTGGAGATGTCTTCGGGATCGTCAGTAGAGCCGTGGCTGCGGGGGACACTGCGGGAGGTGCCCGCAGTGCAGCGGGCGGTATTGCACGCGCTGGAACTGGCGCGGGAGGATGTGGCGCGGTGGGTTTTCCCCCTGCAGCCGGAGGAGTTGCTGCTGCGGCCGTATGGGCTGCCGTCTGTGGCGTTTCAGGTGCGGCACATGGCTCGGAGCCTGGGCCGGTTGCTGACCTATGCGGAAGGGCAGGCACTCAGTGAGGCCGATCTGGAGGCGCTGCGCACCGAGGAGGGTATGCCGGTGACGCCCGAAGCATTGCGGGATGAGTTTGATCGCACTTTGGACCGGGCAAGGGCTCGGGTGCTTGCGTTTGATGCTGCGGAATTTGAGCAGCCGCGTACGGTTGGGCGGGCTGGGTTGCCGACGAGTCTTGGAGGATTGCTGGTGCACTGCGCCGACCATACGCAGCGGCATGCGGGCCAGGCGGTCACCACGGCTAAAGTGGTGCTTGGGTTGAGGGGGGCGGAGCAGAGTTGACTCTGGCTGATGGAACCCATGTCTCAGAATCGAGAGTTGGGGCACCCCTGTAGTTTGGTCGATCCATGTCTCAGAAGCGAGAGTTGGAGCGCTCATTGCTTCGTGTGGTGGAGGCTCAGGCTCTGGTTTTGCGATAGACGATGAGCAGCAAGATCGAGGTGAGCAGTACCCAGGCGAGTTGGTACCAGTAAAAAAAGGGGAAGCCGAAGAGGGTAGGTGTGAGCCGGTTGTAAAGGGGTGGGTAGATCAGGCCGGCGAACGGCAGCAGCACGAGTAAGAACCATGCGCGCCGGGAACTGGGTTGGGGTTGCATGAGGCCAGCATAGCTCAAGCGTCGTTTCGAGTTTGGCGTGAAAGTGGCTTAGCGCATTGCGGTCATGCTGGGCGTTGATACCATCGGAGGCATGCCTGCAGATCCACTTACCCAAGACCAGCTTGCCGCGCAGTCACGTGCCGCTCAGGCCTTTGCGGAAGCTACGGCGATCCTGGCCAGACTGCGTGCGCCGGGTGGCTGTCCGTGGGATCGCGAGCAGACGCTGGACAGCATCAAGCCGCACACGCTGGAAGAGGTTTACGAGGTTTTTGACGCGATTGACCGGCGTGCCTGGGGTGAATTGCGCGATGAACTGGGCGACCTGCTGCTGCAGGTGATCTTTTACGCGCAGATTGCTCAGGACGAAGGCCAGTTCAACATGGAAGACGTGGCGCGCGGGCTGAGCGCGAAGCTGCTGCGGCGTCATCCGCACGTCTTTGGAGATGCCGTGGCCGAGACGGCGGACGCGGTGATCTCCACGTGGGAAGGTGTGAAGCAGCAGGAGCGCGGCGGCCTGGCAAAGGGCGCGGAAGGCCTATTGGACAGTGTGCCGCGCAACATGCCGGGGCTGCTGGAAGCCCGCAAGCTGGGAAGCCGGGCTGCGCGCATGGGCTTCGACTGGCCGGATGCGGGCGGCTTGTTCGACAAATTTCAGGAAGAGATCACGGAGTTGCGCGCTGAAGTGGATGCACCCGCACCGGATGCCGCTCTGGTGGAAGAGGAGTTCGGCGATCTGCTCTTTGTGCTCAGCAATCTGGCGCGGCATTTGCACGTGGATGCGGAGCAGGCGCTGAAAAAGGCGAACGCGAAGTTCCGCCGGCGCTTTGCCGGGATGGAAACCCTGGCGGGCGGCACGGATGCTTTGCGCGCGCTGACAACGGCTGGGATGGAAGATTTGTGGAATGCGGTGAAGGTGGCGGAGCGGCAGAGTTGAGTGCGTGGCGGATACAGCGGCTCACCGGTCTGCGGGAGTTTGAGCGTTGCGTGAATCTGCAGATGCAGACATGGAAGTACGCGGAAGGCGAGCGCTTTCCCCGGCGTGCGTTCCTACTTGCGGACCGGATCGGCGGACATGTGCTGGGGGCGCTGGACGGCGATGAAATCGTGGCGTTTCTGCTGGGCTATCCAGGTCTGCTTGCGCCGAGTGAGCGTGCTTTGCCCGGTGAACGGACAAGCACGCCGTATCTGCATTCGCAGATGATGGCCGTCGAGCCGGCTTACCAGAATCAGGGTATCGGCCGGGCGTTGAAAGTCGCTCAGCGTGAGATTGCGCTGGAGCAGGGCATCGAGCTGATTCGATGGACATACGATCCGCTTGAGATCAAGAACGCCTTCTTTAATCTTGCGCGTTTGGGTGCGGAGAGCCGGACGTATCTTCGCGACTTCTATGGGCCGTCGTCGTCGCCGCTGCAGGGCGGCCTGCCCACGGACCGGTTGTATGCCGATTGGTGGGTTCGGGGCGAGCGCGTGTCGCGGCTGCTGGCGGGTGATGAAGTGGAGGCCTTCATTGTGAAGCGGATCTGTGTGCCGGCCGAGATTTATGAGTGGAAGAGCACGGGCGACGCACGTGCCGCAGCGGCGCAGGTGAATGTGCGCTCCAGGTTGGAAGCAGCGTTTGCAGCTGGATTGTCAGCCACGGGCTATGTGCGCGAGGCGGATGGCAGCGGCTGCTATCTGCTGACAGATTCAGCCGCGCAGGAGCGACCCCGATGAAAATTGACGCAATCACGCTGCGCGAGCTGCGGATGCCGCTGGCGCACCCGTTTGTTACCAGTTTCGGCACCACGACGATGCGGCGCATCTTGCTGATTGAGCTGGAGGCCGAAGGCCTGCGTGCCTGGGGCGAGTGCGTTGCCGGGGAGCATCCATACTTCTCCGACGAGACAATCGAAACAGCCTGGTTCATCACGGAGAGTGAGCTTGTGCCTCGGCTGCTGGGCCAGCATGTGGAGCGGGGCAGCGATGTTCCCGCGCTGCTGGAGCAGGTGCGAGGGCATCGCATGGCCAAGGCCGCGCTGGAAAATGCCGTGTGGGATTTGGAGGCGCAGGTGCTGCAGGTGCCGCTCGCACGATTGCTGGGCGGAACGCGCGAGAAGATTGCGTGCGGTGTGTCCATCGGCATGCAGCCGACCATGGAGGCGCAGCTTGCAAAGGTGGAACTGGAGGTGGCGGCCGGCTATCAACGTATCAAGCTGAAGTGCAAACCCGGCTGGGATACAGCCATGTTTGCCGCGGTGCGGAAGCGCTGGCCGGAGATTACGCTGAGCTGCGATGCCAACTCCGCGTACCGGCTGAGCGACGCCGACCACATTGCCAGCTGGGACGAATTCGCCTTGCTGATGATTGAGCAGCCGCTCTGGCATGACGATTTCTTCTTCCATGCGGCGTTACAGCGCCGATTGAAGACGGCGATCTGCCTGGATGAAAGCATCCGCAACCGGCGCGATGCCGAGGCAGCGCTGGAACTGAAGAGTGGCCGGATCTTGAACATCAAAGTCGGACGTGTGGGCGGGTTCAGTGAGGCAATAGCCATTCACGATGAGGCGCAGCGGCAAGGCATTCCGGTGTGGTGTGGCGGCATGCTGGAGAGTGGCATCGGCCGCGCGCACAACATTGCTTTATCCAGCTTGCCAAACTTCAAGTTGCCGGGCGATGTCTCGGCCTCAAAGCGCTACTGGAGCGAAGACATCATTGAGCCAGAGGTCATGGTGAGCAGTGCCGGTGAAATCGTGGTGCCCACGGCAGCGGGCAGGGGTTTTGAGGTGCGCCGCGACCTGGTGGAGCATCTGAGCGTGCGCAGCCGGCGGCTTACCGCGTCTTAACGGGCAGGGCCAGCAGCGCTCGAATCGATGCGGCACCGTCCGGTGCGGGTGAAAGCGGCTGAATGTCCGTCGCGGTCATCTCTGAGTCAAAGGGTGCGGTGTGCACCATAAGTTCGCGCAGGCGCAGATGCATGGTGATGTGGGTATACGCATACTGGCCTTCGGCGATGCGGCGCTGATCGTAGTTCACGGTGCCGCCGCTGTAAACCTTGGCCAGAACGCCAGCGGCAAGGTTTACGTCGTGCACGACATGGATTTCGATGCGGACGAGATGGTGATCTTCCTGATCGATCCAGACGCGGCCGGCGAGGCCGAGCAGCACTTGTTCCGCGAGTGATTTGGGGTGAAACTCCGGATTTGGCGTGTAGTCCAGAACGAACTGTCTTCGTGTCAGGTCCGGCAGTTGTGGCTGGCCGGGCGTGAGCGTAAAACTCATGGCCTGCGGCATTGCCTGGATCAACTCGATGCCATAGCTGCGGGACCGCTTCTGATCCTTTACATCGTGCTGGAACTCGCTGGTATTCAGCAGAGCACTCAGGCGCTGATGCTCACCGTCATTCTCCTCCGCGGTCAATGGCTGGCCGTTGTGCAGCAAGAGCCGCGCCACCGTTCCGTCTGTGCTTTCGATCAGCTGGCGCGTCGTGTCTTCTTTCCGGTCAACACGGTGCACACGGTAGGAGTAGTGGAAGTTCTTATGGGTGAGATAGTCGACCTGCGACTGAGTGACTTGCTGAACGATCGTTTTTATCTGTTCGGGCGAAGGGAGCGATGCAGCCGGGGCAGGCTGCTGAGCCGGGCTGAAACCCGACGCGATCCAGATAAGTCCGCAGTACAAAACGATTCGCACGGTAACGACCTGGATTCAGGTTACGGCAAAGGCGCTCAGGCCGCCCATTCTGAATTTTGCAAACTACCAGCCTTGGTACACTCGCCCAAGTGCCGATCGCAGCTTCCGGGTGAAATCGGCTGCACACGCAACGGCGACATTTTCAGGGGAGCGATACATGAAACCAGCAGAAGGCGCAACAGTGATCGGCAAATCCGTCGTCGTGCGTGGCGAGGTTACCGGTTCGGAAGAGCTGTACGTGGATGGAAAGATCGATGGCATTATCAAGCTTTCAGAGAGCCGCCTTACCATAGGTCCGGATGCACAGGTACACGCAGAATTGCACGTGCATGATCTTGTCGTCTTCGGCTATCAGGAAGGTGCGATTTCCGCGACCGGACGTGTGGAACTGCGCCAAAATGCAAGGGTGTTGGGCGATGTATCGGCGGCACGGCTTTCCATTGAAGAGAGCGCCAGCTTCAAAGGCAAGGTCATCCTGACCGGCAGAGAAGCCTAACTCTTTCTAGTGCGGCAACTCGGGTGACTTACACTCATCGCATGCGGTCCGCTGTCTCTGGCGTTTGCCGTTGTGCGGTGCAGGAGGCAATGTGCGTTTTTTCGGCGGTACTCCGGACAGTGCAGCAAAGACCAAGGCCCGGATCCCGCGGCATTCCAGCGGATGGAACGCCCTGCACAAATACCTCCAGGAGCAGGATTCGCTGCGCATCCTTGATCTTGGGCCAACGTCTTCCACCAATGTCAACCTGCTTACGTCCATGGGGCATAGCATTTATATGGCAGACCTGGTGACAGATTCACGCCTGCCGGAATGGACGGTGACGGATGACGAGGGAACGCCCGTCTTTCGCACTCAAGATTTCTTAAACGACACGCTGTCTTTTGGAGAGCGGCACTTCGACGTGGTGCTTTTTTGGGACACAGCCGACTATGTCAGTGCCGATTTGCTGGCCCCGCTGATCCAACGCATCCACGAGTTCATGGACCAGAACGGCAAACTTCTCGCGTTCTCCCACATCAAGCCGGAAGGATACTATTCACGCTATCATCTGCGCACTGACGATCAGGTGGATGTGCAACAGATCAACGACCTGACCATCCGTACGGTTTACACAAACCGGCAGATTGAGAACCTGTTTGGAAGCTTCAACAGCCACAAGTTCTTTCTTGCCAAAGACAATCTAAGAGAGATTCTGGTCAGCCGCTAAGTCGCTATGTAAGGCCGGCGTGCAACGCAGAAGGACTCCGCGAGATCACTCAGCGGAGTCCTTTAAAACTGGTCTGAATTTATGCGCTTTCTTTACGCTTTTCTGCCCATCGGCGCTTTTGCGCGTCGGCGATCCGTTTGCGGGCTTCAGCGCTCAGATTGCGCTTCTTGCGCTTACCGGGAACGACTGTTTTCGTGGCAGCTGGCGGTGATGCGGCATTCTTGCGCGGTCGTCCGCGACCAGGTTTCGGTTCACCGCTGTTGCCGAGCAACAGCTCGCGCGCTTGTTGAAGCTTTGAGATCTGTGCGTCTATCTCCGCAATGATTCGACTTACTTCCAAAGTGGGCCTCCAGACTTAGTGGTGATTGTACCCAAATGTATTCACCATGTGTGGATAATTCCGCGGCTAGCAGCGGTTTGGGTACTTTTTTGCTGGAACACCTTACTTATGACTCGGTAAGTGAGTACCCAGGCGCTTCTTCTGACTCTTCGTCGAATCTGGATGTGTTGCCTAGCCCGCGCTGCTGGCTGCCCTGGTCGATATTGCGCTGCAAATCCTGAAGAGTCCCCTGACGGTCTTCCGCAAACTCGGTAGCCAGCCGGGTAAGTGCAAAGGTGACAATGTCGGAGTGGTGCAGCTGCTCAATGTTGGAATCCCGCCGTATATTGAGCCAAAGACGATGGACCAGTTGTACATCGCTTGCCGGAATAGAAGGTGCATGCGGTCCGATGTGGAAGCTTTCCGCGTCTCCCGCGGGCGGCACGACGTAGAAGGTAAATTGCCGCTTCGGCTCTGGCAGGGACTCCCATGCCTGGCCGACATGGAACGCCTGCTCCTGCGCTGTAAGCTTTGTGGACAAACCGGAGACCACAGCGGCGACATCCAGCTGATTTGCCGTGCGGACGATCGCCGCAAAGATATCTCCCGCCGGTACCACTAACAGGGAGATATGTTTTCCAAAGCTCTCCGCCACGGAGACAGCCTTGGTGAACAGCATCTGTTCGTGTTCGCTGAACAACTGCTCGGAGGCGTCGACATATTCCGGCCCGCCCGCGCCCATCATGCGTGCGGCAAGCACCACAAGGTCCTGCTCGTCGGTATCGGTGCGCGCCAGGGCCCACTTCAGAGCATGTGGCGCGGTGGCGTCCCGCATGGTCACAAGTACGCCGTCTGAACGGATTTGCAGATCGGAGCGGCCGACCTCTTCCGAATGACCGAGCTGGAAATGCTCTTTCATCTGGTGCTCGGTCATTTGGTGGCGGCGTTTGTTGTGCCGTTCAGAAAAGGAGAAGACCGCAAAAAAGATCGCCGCAAAAATAATGCCGCTCACGGTGGCCACGGATTTGGTAAACAAGTTCACCACAGCCGTTGTGAGCAGAACCAGAAAGACGGAAAACAGGCCGATCGGTATTTCCTGCTTGCCGATTTTCAAGTTCATGGGGACTTTGAAGCCGCGCTCGCCTTTATATTTCCAGCGCAGAACAAGCATCGCCAGGGCGTTGAAGGTAAAGCTCCAGATCACGCCGAAAGCATAGGCCTCGCCAATGACGATGATATTGCCGCGCGTGATGACGATGACGAACAACTGCATGAGAACGACAAGGTTCACGATGCGGTAACTGGTGCCGAAGCGCTTCTGCGGCTTGCGGAACCAGTCCGTCAGCACGCCGTCTTCCGCGACGCGCATGAGCACACCCGTGGAGCCGACGATGGCCGTATTCACCGCGCCGCCGAGGATGAGGAAGCCGACGATCACAACGAAGACACGGAAGGCGAGCCGCAGGGCAAGCGGCCCGGTCATGAACATGGCCATGCCGGCGATCAGGTTGTCGCCGTACTGGCTCACGCGCACGCTGTCCGGAATGATCATGACGGCCAGCAGTGAGCCCAGGCCGGTAAAGATGGTGCTGTACACGGCGATGATGAAGGCAGCGCGCTTCAGGTTATGAAGCTTCGGGTGCTCGATCTCGCGGTTGACCTGAGCCAGTGATTCTTCACCGCTCATGGCCAGCACGGAGTGACCGAAGGCCATGAGGATGCCGAAGAGACCCAAATTCCGGGCGAAGCTGGTGTGCTTCAAAAATCCAAGAGACTGCTCAGAAAAATGCAAATTGCCCGGCGTGGGGAATGGCGGTAAATGTGCGCCGATGTGCACTACCGTGTACCCGCCCCACAGCAGGAGGATCACGACCATGACCGTGGTGACCTTCATGATGGTCAGGGCTTTGTCGCTCGATTCTTCAATGCCCTTGATGTTCTGCCACCAGAAATACACGGTGATGAGAAGCGCAATGACCGCGGACGTGCCATCCACACCGAACTGCCGAGGCTGACCGGCTGCATTGACCGCAAAGTGGTGAAAGCGCGGCGAAGCTGCAGTTTGCGCAAGCACCCCATTGATCAGGCCGACAATGTACTGGCCAGCGGAAACACCGGAGATCGGTCCCGTGAGCACGTAGTCGAACATGAGCGCGGAAACGCTGAGCTTGGCGAAGGTGCCGCCCAGAGCTTCCTTCACAATGCGGTAAACGCCGCCACGCGTGAACATGGAGCAGCTTTCCACATACACCGCACGCACGGAGTAGGCAAAAAGCATGACGCCGAGAATGAACCATGGCGCCGATTTGCCAACAGCGGCCTCGGCGATACCGCCCGCGTAAAACGCAGACGATCCAAGATCGTTGAGAACAATGGCTGCCGCTCGCCAGAACGAAATAAACGTCAGCATCACGGACGATGCGACCACCAACCGGACCCGGTTGGATTGAGCTTTGGCAGGAAGTGGTGAAGCGGAGCTGCGTTTGAACGCCATCAGGAATTTGCGTCACGGAATAGCACACAACACATAAGAAAGTGGCTAAAGCGCAAGACGCCCATCGATGAGTTTAGCGGCAATCAGCAAGGGTGGTCAATGCTGAACGGAATGCGTCATGAACAGGATCTTTGCAATACACACAAAGGGCATTGCGCTTATCGGGCACCTGCTACTTACCGCGTAGAGGGTCGGGCGTCGAAGGCGCGAGGTCGTCCTTCTCAAAGAACTCGACCACATCGTGAAAGAAAGTGATGGCCACCACCAGCGTGGAGCCGATCATTCCCACCGCGAACATGGGCACAAGTCCGTGGGCGAGCACTCGCATCAAGCCGCTAAGCATGAGTCAAGTGTACGCCTGCTTCAGCGGTGGCAAGGCCTGTGCCGCTACTCCGGCGGTGAGGTGGTAGACTTCACGCGATGCCGCTCCCGCCCTGGCGATTTCTGCTTGCACCCTTGCCGGCGGTGGTGCTTTCCAGCGTGCTGCAGACGGTCATATTCCCGGTGGCCGGCCCGCTGCCGCAGTGGCGCGCGGCGCTGGCCTGGGTAGCGCTGCTGCCGTGGTTCTGGCTGCTGCTCAAGTATCCGGCGGACGATCCGCGGTTGCTTCGGAGGCTCACAGGCTGGTCTTACCTGTGCGGTGCCCTCTGGAACCTGGGCCACTGTTACTGGGTATATGACACCATGGCCGACTATGGCGGCATGAGCCGCTGGATTGCGGCATTGATCCTGCTGCTGTACTGCCTGTATCTCGGGCTTTATCACGCGATGTTCGGAGCGGCAGTCGCTGTACTGCGGCGCTGGCGCGGTCTTGGCGAATCTAACTTTATCTGGATCTTTCCGGCAGTCTGGATCGCGCTTGAGATGGGCCGTGCTCATGTGACGAGCGTGCCGTGGGATTTGCTGGGTTACTCGCAGGTGGACCATGCCGTACTCACGCGGCTCGCCCCCTACACCGGGACGTATGCGATTGCGTTTTTAATAGTGGCCGTAAATATAACCTTTGCGCTTGCCACTGTTGGAACGAAGAAGGTTCACCGGTACGGTGGGGTCGTGACGGCAGCTGCAGTGGCTGTGTTGATTGTTTTAGGATTCACGGTCAGGCCGGCCAGGCCCGCCGCAACTGAGAGCGCGGTGCTGGTCCAGCCTAATCTGCAGCCGGGCAGCGAGGCCAGCACGCCGGAAACTCCTTTACTTCAGGATTTAGTGGCTCGAAGCATCGACCCGGCGGCCGGCCAGGCCGCCGATCCGAGACAGGTTTTACTTATTGCGTGGCCGGAAGCCCCGTCACCGTTTCAGGTGGGAGAAGCACAGTTCGATCACGCGCTGGCGGGGCTGGCCCGGCAAACCGGTGCGACTGTCATTTCCGGCGCAACTGCGGTGCAAGCGGACCGATCCTCCGCGCGCAGATACCGCGTGTATAACTCAGCAGCGCTTTTCACACCGGCAGGTGGTTACAGCGCCCGCTATGACAAGATTCATCTTGTTCCTTTTGGGGAGTTCGTTCCATATGAGTGGTTCTTTTCCTTTGCGAAGGGGTTGACGGAGCAGGTGGGCCGGACGGACCGCGGGCAGCACCGTGTGCCGCTGGCAGG
>CAXTPQ010000045.1:15779-20176 GCA_964246215.1 uncultured Terriglobus sp.
TGACGGAGCAGGTGGGCCGGACGGACCGCGGGCAGCACCGTGTGCCGCTGGCAGGGGGCGGCCACCGCTATGGGACGTTTATCTGTTACGAATCGATTTTTGCGGATGAGATCCGGCAGTTCGCCAGGCAGGGTGCGGATGTGCTGGTGAATATCTCCGACGATGGCTGGTACGGAGACACGAGCGCGCCCTTTCAACACATGAACATGGCCCGGATGCGCGCGATTGAAAACCGCCGATGGCTGCTGCGCGACACGAACACGGGTGTGACTGCCGCAATTGACCCGTATGGCACGGTGCGGGAGCAGGCACCCCGGCATGTGCGGACTTCCATCCTGGTGCATTTTTCGTATCTGAGGGCCACGACCTTCTACACACGAAATGGCGATGTTTTTGCGTATGCGTGCACGGCCATCGCCGTGGCCCTGCTGCTGTACGCCATGGCCCGGCAAGCCGTGCCGGAACCGGTAAACTAGGTGTGAACGGAAGTGCGGGGCCGCCTAAGTCCGCATCCGCCATGGTGAAGACGACAAGATGTTGACAGATTTGGAGTACGCCTACTCCCCGGTTCGCGACCGCGTGCGCGAGCTGCGGGAGTATCTTTGACGCCGCCCGTTTGAAACGGGAGTTGGCCGCAGTGGAATCCGAGATTTCCGACCCAGCGGTGTGGGCCGATGCGGCGCGTTCACAGCCACTGATGCGTGAGCGCAAACGGTTGGAAACGCTCTTATCCGATGACAACGAACTGAAGCGCCGCGCCAGCGATGTAGAGGCTTATTTCGACCTTGCCCGCGAAGGCGAGAGCGTGGAACCGGAGCTTGAGTCGGAGATACGGCGGACCGAAGAGTTCATCGATCAGCTGGAAACCAAAACGCTGCTGAGCGGCGAAAGCGATGCGCTGAACGCCATCGTGACCGTGCACCCGGGCGCTGGTGGCACGGAAAGCCAGGACTGGGCCGAGATGCTGATGCGCATGTACCTGCGGTGGTCGGAGCGCGAAGGCTTTAAGACAGAGATCAACGAGATTCAGGATGGCGACGAAGCCGGTATCAAGTCGGCGACATTCACCATATCGGGCGAGAATGCTTTCGGTTTGCTGAGCGGGGAAACAGGCGTACACCGGCTCGTCCGCATCTCGCCGTTCGATTCGGCGAAGCGGCGGCATACGTCCTTTTCGTCGGTCTATGTGTCACCGGAGATCGACGATTCGATCATCATCGACATCAAGCCGGATGAGATCCGCACGGACACCTACCGCTCGGGCGGCAAAGGCGGCCAGCACGTGAACACGACAGATTCCGCCGTGCGCATTACGCACCTGCCGACAGGCATCGTGGCGGGCTGCCAGAACGAACGCTCACAGCACAAGAACCGCGAAAAAGCGATGAAGATGTTGCGCTCGCGGCTGTATGAGCACGAACTCGAAAAGAAACGGGCAGCGTCCAAGAAGCTGGAAGATGCGAAGCTCGAAAATACCTTTGGCTCACAGATACGATCGTATGTGCTGCAGCCGTACCGCATGGCGAAGGACCTGCGCACGCGGGTGGAAGTGGGCGATGTGGACCGGGTGCTGGACGGCAGTCTGCAGCCGTTTATCCGTGGCTACCTGAAGCTGCGGCGTGATGGTGGAGTTCCCGCGCCCATGGTGGATGTGGAAGATTAATTGCTGCATGCGTGCGGGTTGTGGAGATGGGAGAAAGGTGCCGGGATGGACGAGCTGAAAGCGGAGCTTCTGAAGCAAATATCCGCCTTGCTGGATGGTGGTCAGGCGCACGTCAAGCTCGATGACGTCATCGCAGCCGTGCCGCAGAAACTTCAGGGCACCAGGCCGGCCGGACTGCCTTACTCGCCCTGGCAGTTGATCGAGCATCTGCGCATCACCCAGCGCGACATTCTGGACTTCAGCCGAAACTCCGACAGGCAATACAAACATCTGGCGTGGCCCAGGGACTACTGGCCCGTGGAACTCGCACCGCCGGACGAAGCCGCGTGGGACACAACAGTAGAGCAGATTCGCAAGGATCGCGATGCGTTCGAAGCCTCGTTGGCAGAAGGCGACCTTACGACGCCGTTCGCCTGGGGAGATGGGCAGAACCTGTTGCGTGAGGCGCTGCTGATTGCCGACCATAACGCTTATCACACGGGTGAGTTGGTGGTGCTGCTGCGTTTGCTGGACGCATGGAAGCCGCAGCCGTGAACGAGCCCGATGTCATCTCGCGCATGCTTACGGCACGGACGGTTGCGGTGGTCGGCCTTTCCGATGACCCGGCCAAGCCGAGCCACTACGTTTCTGCTTACATGCAGGGCACGGGCGTACGCATTCTGCCCGTCAATCCCGCGGTACAGAGCGTTCTTGGCGAACGCAGCTATGCTTCTTTGAGCGATCTTCCCGAGAAGGTGGAGCTGGTCAACGTCTTTCGCTTGCCACGCGCGATTCCCGGCATTGTGGACGAGATGATCGCGCTCGGCCTGACACAGCTCTGGGTACAGCAGGGCATTGTGAACCTCCATGCCGCTCACAAGGCCGAGGAGCATGGCATTCGCGTTGTGATGGATCGCTGCCTGATGGTGGAGCATCGCATGGAAGCCGCGCGCGGGCTCCAATCCGCAAGCCGCAGAGACGGCACACGACAGGACACTGAATGAATTCTTATTGGCGATCTGCCCGGCTGCGACCGTATCTCCGCATTGCCACATACCCCATGCTTCTGATCTTGCTGCTGGCGGCTGCCTGTGCCGGCGCGCAGGATGCACCGGCAAACAGCGGTCCTGGCCCGGTAAAGGGCCAGCATGTGACGGTGGAGATGGTCAGCGCCGGCCCGGAGATTGCCGCCGGCGGCACGCAGACCGTGGGCTTCGTCTTCACGCTGGAAGACAAGTGGCACATTTACTGGAAGAACGCGGGTTTCGCCGGTTTTCCACCCAGCGTGAAGTGGAAGCTTCCCAAGGGCGTCACGGCCGGCGAGCTGCAATTTCCAGCGCCCACGCGATTGCCTTTCCAGGGCCTGACGGATTACGGCTATGAGGACAATGCGACCTACCCAACCGCAATTCAGGCCGGGCCAACTGCGAAAGCCGACAAGACCAGCAATGTGCATCTGCAGGCGAATGTGCACTGGCTGGTTTGCCGCGAGGTTTGCGTGCCCGGCAATGCCGACCTGTCGCTCGACCTGAAGCTGATGCCGGCCGGCACCGTGGTTGCTACGGAAGGAACGAAGGTTGGACCGCTGGCCGCGGCACTGAAGCACCTGCCAAGCGCGCCACGCGAAGGCTTCAGCGCGCATGCCGTATCGAATGGCGGCAACATCGCGCTCACCTTCATCACCGGCACAAACGAAACCGACGGTGAGTTTTACCCTCTGGACGAGAACCTGCTGAACGACAGCGCGGAACAGCCAGTGGACTCCTTGCCGAACGGCGTCCGCATTCACCTGACGCTCCCTCCCAACGTGCCCGCGCCCAAAACGCTGCACGGCGTAGTGGAGCTGAACGAGGACGAGGCCTACGAGATCACGGCGGATGTGGTTCCGGGCGCAGCAGCGGCGGTGCAATCCACCGGATCAACGAACAGCGGCAACAACGGCTCGGAGAAGGTCACTGTCATCTCCGCGGTGCTGCTGGCGCTGCTGGGCGGCGTCATCCTGAACCTGATGCCGTGTGTCTTTCCGGTGCTGTTCCTCAAGGCGCTGTCGCTCGTGCAGTCCTCGGGCGAAGAGCGGCAGCGGCTCCGCTTGCATGGGCTGTTTTACACGCTGGGCATTCTGGTTTCGTTCTGGGCCATTGTGGCGGTGCTGCTGGCGCTGCGCAGCGGTGGCAACCACTTCGGCTGGGGATTTCAGTTGCAGTCGCCGGGTTTTGTTGCGGTGTTGGCGCTGCTGCTTTTTTTCTTTGCGCTGTCGCTCTCCGGCATGTTTGAGCTCGGCCTGAGCATGATGGGCGCGGGTGACTCGCTCACGCGCAAGCAGGGCTTTACCGGCAGCTTCTTTACGGGCGTGCTGGCCACGGTGGTGGCAACGCCGTGTGTGGGGCCCTTCATGGGCGTGGCGATCGGCTTTGCTCTCGCGCAGCCGGCGATCGTCACCTTTGCCGTCTTCACCGCGCTTGGCCTGGGATTGGCGCTGCCGTATCTGGCCATCAGCTTTTTCCCGGCACTCATGCGCTGGCTGCCCAAGCCCGGTGCGTGGATGGAAATCCTGAAGCAGGTCACAGCGCTGCCGCTCTTTGCAACGGTAATCTGGCTCACCTACATCTACGGCCTGCTTTATAGCGGCGGCCCGGTGGGGCAGAGCAACTATCAGATGGCAATGCTGCTGCTGGCCATGCTTGTGCTGGCGATTGCCGCGTGGGTGCTTGGCAAGTGGCCGGCCCGGCGAACCGGCACGCTGGTGGCCGTGGTG
>CAXTPQ010000045.1:20276-23504 GCA_964246215.1 uncultured Terriglobus sp.
CCTCCACATCGGCGGTCACCGCGTTCCAGGCGGTGTAGACCGCGTTGGACTTGGGCGCGAGCGCCAGGTAGACCGTCGCCTGCGCCAGTGCCAGCTCGCCCTCTGGTGAGCCCAGCAGGTGCATCGCCTGCTGGGCGGAGAGGCACAGGTTCAGAGCTTCCGGCGCGGCCAGGCCGATGTCCTCCACCGCCATGCGGATGAGCCGGCGCGCGACGTAGTTCGCGTCCTCCCCCGCGGCCAGCATGCGGCGCAGCCAGTAGAGCGCCGCGTCCGCGTCGGAGTTGCGCACGGATTTGTGAAGCGCCGAGATCAGGTCATAGTGCTGCTCGCCGCTCTTGTCATAGAGCAGGACGCGCTGCTGCAGCGCCTCCGAAGCGATCTCGCGAGTGAGCAGGTGCTGATCGCGTCCGCGCAGCAGTGCCGCTGCGGATTCAAGCGCGTTCAGGGCGTAGCGCGCGTCGCCGCTGGCGAAGTTCGCCATCGTGAGGAGTGCGTCCTCATCGGCTTGCAGGTTGAGTGAGCCAAGGCCGTGATCGGTGTCTTGCAAAGCCCGCCGCAGCAGGGTAATAATCTGCGGCTCGGTGAGTGGTTGCAGCACGTAAACGCGGCACCGGGAAAGCAGGGCGCCGTTGATTTCAAACGACGGGTTCTCCGTCGTTGCCCCGATGAGCCGGAGCGCGCCGCGTTCCACGTAGGGCAGAAAGGCGTCCTGCTGCGCACGGTTGAAACGGTGGATTTCATCGATGAAGAGGATGGTGCGCGTGCCCATGCTGGCGGCGCGCTCCGCATCCACCATCACCTGCTTGATCTCCTTGATGCCGCTGGTGACGGCGGAAAACTCGATGAAGTTGGCATGCGTGGTGGCGGCAATGATTTTGGCCAGCGTGGTCTTGCCGGTACCGGGCGGCCCCCAGAAGATCATGGAGCCGGGCTCGTCGCGCTCAATGGCCAGGCGCAGCGGCTTGCCTTCTCCCAGCAGATGCTCCTGCCCGGCATAGTCCGTCAGCGTGCGCGGCCGCATCCGCTCGGCGAGTGGCGCAGAGCGGGAGGTGCTGGCGGCGGCTTGCGGAAGGTCCGGCGCGAAGAGGCCCATAACTCCAGTGTCGCAAATGCCTCGAGGAGTAAGAGGCTTTCTCGACATTTCTACCGGTAACGCGACTTCAAGATACTGATTCACTTCCGTGGGTACGTTGGCGAGGGTTCATTCGGCTGGTTCGGTGTCGCGCCAAGCAACCAATCCTCCGGATTACCCCTAGCATCACTGGTGTGTGATGTCGCTTCAAGCTGTTCTGCTTTTTGGAGTGGAGGTGTGTTGCGTGGGGAAGATTGTGTACGAGTTAAACCAGTCTCTGGACGGCTAAGTCGACCATGAGAAATTTCTGCCTCATCCCGCTCTGTTCCGTCACTTTACAGAGCGTGTCCGTGGGTTGAGCAGCATGGTATACGGTCGCCGCATGTACGAGATCATGCGCTACTGGGACGAAGATCACGCGGATTGGGGCGCGAACGAAAGTGACGACGCGGCAGCTTGGCGAAGCCAGAAGATGTGGGTAATGTCGCGGTCGCTGAAGGCGGTCGGGTCTAGACGAATGCCACTCTGATCGCGAATAACGTCGAGGCAGCGATACAAGAACAGAAGTCCCAATTGGTTTGGGAAATCGAAACCGCCGAACCTGATCTGGCGGGGAGTCTCACTCACCTTGATCTCATTGATGAGTATCGACGCTACCTGCACCCAGTCGTGCTTGGTGGCGGCAAGCCATTCTTCTCCGGCCCGCGGCTGCCGCTCCGCTTTGTTGCAAACGACCGAATCACCGAAGATGTCATCAGGTTGACCTACGCTCCCACCCGAGGCGAGGACTTGGCTGCCGGACCGGAGAAGGCGAGAGGTCGAGTCTAGAAAACGCCCGCCGTCGACAATCGGTTAGATCACTTCCGACAATGCGACTTATCTTTATGAAATCCGTGTAGGTGAATAGTTTGGCGATTTGGATCATCTGAAGCCCTTAATTCCTAAGGGCGTGTTTTTAGATGGCCAAGGCTTAGAAAGAACCCTCTTTGACTTACCGAGTTCGATGATCGAAGCCGCTCCTGGCTTCCTTGATCACGTTCCAATTGTGTCCGATCCAATGGACCAAGGTCCGCATCGGTTCTAGAAGGCTCAGACCAAGAGGAGTAAGTTCATACTCCACTCTTGGGGGAACCTCGGCAAATACGTGACGTGACAGAAGGCCGTCTCGCTCCAACTGGCGCAACGTAGTGGTGAGCATCCGTTGCGAGATGCCGTCGATCGACCGTTGCAGTTCAGAAAAGCGCGCGCGATAGCCCGGCTTCCTCGAAAGCGCAACAAGGAGCAGGACGCTCCACTTGTCTCCGATCTTTGCCAGGAGATCGCGAAGAGGCTCTGTTTCTTCACTTCTGCACGTGAGAGCGGCCGGGCCTCCGACAATGTTTTCGTTGGCGTTTTTCATAGGTTACTTTCAGCTTCGTTACTAAGATCAATGTGCCGTCTTCCCTAAACGTAGCATTCATTCCATGATGTAGGTATCAATGAGTAACCATAATGTCGGTCGCATTGGGACTTTCGAAATCACAGTCGACTAAACCACGAGGGCGCGTAGGCGTCTGCTTTACGAATACAAGGAGATCCCGATGCGTGTATTTCTTACCGGGGGCACGGGCCTGATCGGTTCAGCTATTGTTCCGGAACTTATCAACGCTGGGCATCAGGTGCTTGGCCTTGCCCGGTCGGAGACGAGTGCAAGAGCTCTCCTCTCCGCTGGCGCTGAGGTGCTTATAGGCAATCTCGAAGACCTCCACACTCTGAGTGACGGTGCAAGTCGAGCCGATGGAGTGATCCACTGTGCCTTCGACCTCGATTTCGCGAACTTTGAGAAAAGCAGCCAGCCGGAGAGGCTGGCCATTGCGGCTCTTGGGACTTCGCTTGCCGGCTCCAATCGTCCTCTGATTGTCAGCTCGGGACTTGGTCTCACATCACCGACCCGTCCAATCACGGAGGATGTCGACTCGCCTGCCGTTTCAGCATCACTCCGTGGTCCGGAACAGGCTGCGCGCTTGCTGCGCGAGCAGGGGATCAACGTCACAGTCGTGCGCGTTCCCCAGGCTCACAACACGGTCAAGCAGGGCCTCATTACGAGCCTGATTGCTGTGGCGCGTCAAGTGGGTGAGTCCGCGTACGTGAATGAAGGATTGAACTGTTGGCCGGCC
>CAXTPQ010000046.1:0-5158 GCA_964246215.1 uncultured Terriglobus sp.
CGGCCGGAAATCCCCTTTCACCTCGCACCACACGGGCTCCGTCGCCTTCACCACATCGTCCAAGACGCGGTTCACAATATTTTCCTGGAAAATGCCCAAATTGCGGTAGCAGAACAGGTACTCCTTCAGCGATTTCAGCTCAAGGCAGCGCTCCCGCGGCATGTACCGGATTTCCAGCTTGCCAAAATCCGGCAGGCCTGTCTTTGGGCAAACGCTCGTGAACTCCGGATCGTCGATCAAAATTTCATACGCGCGGAAGTGGTTCGGCCACGTTTCGATCTCGGGAAATTGCGTGTCGAGCCCCGCCGCCGCGTGCTCATCGGTGTATCGCTCTTCAAGTGCCATGACGTTAGTTTATCGCCTGCAGTCCACAACAATTCACATCGGCAACGCGCCCGGAAGAGCTAGGATGGCAGGCACCATGGCGAAGTCCCCCGCAACGCCCCGCAAGCCGCCCCACACCACACCGGCAAAGCATGCCGCCGCTCCCGCCGCGAACGACACACTCCCCTTCGCGCCGCATGCCGCAGCCCGCTTCGCCTTGGACAGCGAAGCCCTGCCACTCCACGCCGGCACCACCGCTGCCGCAACCCCGGCCACCATCGCTCAGGTGCAGACCGCTTACGCCGCGCCCGACAAGCCCAGCCCCAGCAACGCCCTGGGCGATCCGACTCAGAATCTGCAAAGCTTCGAACTCACCGACCTGATTCCGTTCACCCGCGAGGCGGCCTACTCCACGGACGCCAGCCTCGACGTCCACCTCTTCTACGCCGGCCGCGACAATGTGCACGAACTGCTCAAATACATCGTCTCGCGCGTCACCATCTCGCTCTACCTCAACATGTTCGGCTATGACGACTCCGAGTTGAACAATATCCTGATGCAAAAAGCGCTTGACCCAAACATCACCATGCTTATCACGCTGGACAAAAGCCAGGCCGGGCGGTGTGCATGAAAAAGCCCTCATCGCCGCCGACCAGCAATACAATCTGGCCGCCTTCAACACGCACTTCGCCATCGGCTCCTCCGCCACCAACCAGATCAGCCACACCAAAGGCTTCGTCGCCGACGGCCGCGTCGCGTGTGAGGGCTCCACCAACTGGTCCACCTCCGGCGAGGGCACCTTCGTCGTGCAGGGCCAGCCCGGCGGCGCGGGCTACAAGGCCCAGAACAACACCCAATCCGTCATCACCGACCCGGACACCATCACCCGCTTCCAAACAGAACTCATCGCCGAACACATGACCGTCGTCGCACAGGCGAAGGGTGGCCAGGGCACCACCTCTGCCGCACTTCGACCGCAGATCAGCGAGTAAGCCACATCAGCGACTTAGAAAGTCCAGAAGAGATCTTCCTTTCGGAAGGGTCTAGCTTCAGCTAGGCCGCAAGCTTCTAAAGTAAGGCGGGCTTTAGCCCGTGAGGTCATTGTTTCGGTCATGAACCATGCCCTGCTTCGTGACTCCGAACCCCAAAATCAGGCAATTCTCGACCTCCTCATGCATCGTCATTTCGACCGGAGCGGCTGAATGAAATCCAACACTCCGCTGCTCTTTAGGCCGCGTAGTGGAGAAACCTGCTTTCCTTCTCGACGGCACGGATCTCGAAATCACTCCTTTCACGCCGCTGTGGCCAGGATGACATTCGTTCTTAGCTGTTATCGCGGTTGTATGTAATGATCGACGGCTCCACATCACCAGGGCTGCAGGCCCGCCTCTAGATCCGTTCTGGAACGGCACACCATCCCGCCACCCCGCCCTAACGCACCGCCTCCACCAGCAGCAACGCACATCCATGCGCCTCTAACTTCACGGTCAACTCACGCCGCGGCCGCGATTCGTTCTCATGTGTCCAAAGATCTCGGCTTGTGTAAGCAGCAGACGAGAGCTGCAGCTCCGCCCAGGGCAAACGAACCGTCGACGGCGCATCCTCCGGGTTAAAGACGGCCACCAACGTCCCCTTCTTCTCCTGCGGCATCGCCGTCCACACCACCACATCAGGCCGCGTCAGCACAGGGTGATTCTCCGTCGCGTGCTGGTCTACGGCCAGCACCTCGGGATTGGTCAGCAACGACAATGTCCAGTCGTCCAGCCGGGAGAGGTTGCCTCCAAAGATCAGCGGCGATCGGAAGATGGACCACAGCGTCACAAGCGTGCGCTGCTCCGCATGGGTTAGCCGTGTCTCGCGCGGCGGCCCCCACCCCGGTGCAGGCCTCAGGGAGCCAAGCGGGATCATGTCGGCATCCGGCCAGTGGCCCGGCTGCTGCGTCCGCAGCCAGTAGGCCGTCCGCGCAAACTGGTCGCCCACGCCTTGCGGATACGCCGCCGTGCCGCGCCAGAGATCCCAAACGTCGTTCGAGATGCGCCACTGCTCGGCGTTCTCCGCAAACTCCTGTCCAAACTCAATCGGCGGCTCACCCGGCGAGAGTGAAAGCGCAATGGGATAGTCCACCTTGCGCAGTGCCGCGTGCAGCATCCGCAACTCCGCGCTTTTGTACAGCGGCTGCGTGATGCAGTCTACCTTTACCAGATCGACCTTCCATGATGCGTACAGCCGCGCCAGCGAATCATAGTAGGCCTGCGTCGCGGGTGTCTCTTTCAGGTCATAGTTGTCCGGATTCCACCCGCACATGCCCAATGTGTTGGCCGCCTCCGCCGCATGAAAAGCCGACCCTTGAATCGGCAGGTCACGTGTCACCGCTTCACGCGGAATCCCCTGCAAAATGTGGATGCCGAAACGCAGTCCAAGCGAATGGACATACCCGGCAAGCGGCGCGAAGCCCTTGCCCTCCGCCGCGGACGGAAACCGGTTGGGTGCCGGCGTGTACCGTCCAAAGCCGTCCAGCGTAAACTTCTGCTGCTTGCCGCTGCCCTCCGGCGTCGGATTCGTCGTCGACCACTCCATGTCGACGGTGATGTACTGCCAGCCGAACCGCTGCAGCTTCGCATGCATCGCGTCAGCCGCCGCGCGAATGTCCGCCTCGGTCACGGTCGTGCCAAAGCTGTCCCAACTGTTCCAACCCATCGGCGGCATAGGCGTCAGCGAGGCTGAACGGCTCGTGGCACCTGGCTCATGGCTTTGTGCATGGGCTTGTGCAGTCGCGCTTGTCACCAGCATGCAGAGGAACAACAGACACATGGCCCGCGGAACAGGAGGAATCATGCGCTCCAGTCTCCGCTTCCAGCAAGTAGCACGCAAGCCGTCAGGTCAATAGGGCCTATAGCGGATTCCTTGATGGCGTTGAGTGTCGTTATTTAGGGCTGAAAGCCCGGCAGAGAACAGCCTGGGGCGTAAGCCCCAGGAAAGGGCTGAGAGAAAGCTTGAAGGCTGAAGGCCCGGCATATGGACCTTTTCCCCGGGGCTTCACACCTTCGCAAACAAATCTAAAAGGGAAATGCCCCGCAACGTTGCGGGGCGTTTCTTTTGCGTGCAGCAAGAGGAAGACTAGTCGCGCCGGCCAAGCGTCGGCCTGTCGTCGCTCTTATCCTGCGTGGTCGTGCTGTTCGGATCGTTGTTGCTCGCGGTCGTACGGCGCAGCGTCGGCTTGTTCGGGTCCTGCTTGCCGTCGATCTTGCGCTTGTTCTGGATGCGCGCCAGCCGTGATTTCACGTCATTGAACTCTGACGTCGTGACCAGGTAATCCTGCTTCGCGGGCAGAATCGTCGCAATCTCCTCTTCCGAACGCGCCACACGGTCCGGTGTCTGCGGATGGTCGGAGAATGCCTTTGAGAGCACGCCCGGCTTGCGCTTTTCCAGCGCTTCGAGCTTTTCAAACATCGTCACCAGGCCCTGCGGATCATACCCCGACCGGTAGGAATACTGCACCCCCAGCCAGTCCGCCTGCGCCTCAAAGTCCCGGGAAAACTTCAGAAAGCCCAGCGGCACCGCCAGCTGCGACGCCTCATAAATGCCGTAAGCCGTGTAGCCGCCCATAAAGATCAGCGGCACCGTGCTCAGCTGCATGTACTGCATGCGCGTCATCTCACGCGCGGCATGGTGCGCGGCCACATGGGCGATCTCATGCGACATCACACCGGCAAGCTCGCTCTCATTGTCCGCCGCCAGAATCAGGCCGCTGTTCACGTAAAAATAGCCGCCCGGCAGCGCCATCGCGTTGATCTCGTCCGAATCGATCACCTTGATGGTGAACGGGACCTTCGCATCGCTATTCTTCACAATGTTCTGGCCCACGCGGTTCACGTACTCCACAATGACTGGATCGGTGATGATTCGCGAAGTGCGCTCCACTTCCATCGCATACTGCTTGCCATTGCGCACCTCCCAATCCGTGGAGAACCAGTTCCCCAGGCCGCGTCCGCCGATATCGCGCGTTCCGGCTGAGTTCACATCCTCAATCGAGCCCTTCTTGATGTTCTTCTTGAAATCATCGCCCGGATCGGGAATGGGCTCGTTGTTGTTCTTTGCTGCGTCATCGCGCGCCTTGTCCAGGTCGGCCTTGGTCGCCACCGGGGGTGGTCCGTTCGTTGGACCATTGGTGCCGCCGCCCACCGGTGCTTTGGGATCACCAGTCGACGTGGAGGGCGCACCTGTACCGGTGGTGCCGGTCGGCGTCGTCGGCGTGCTGCTTGGCGACGTTGTCGTTGGCGCGGTCTGCGGCGTGCCTGACGTGGGCGTCTGCTGAGCCACCAGTCCGGCAGCGGACAGGGAAAGCGTTGCAATCAGTGCTAGCTGGCGAAGTTGCATCGGGGAAATCTCCCGGGCGTTTCGTCCAGCGCACGGCTCCGCGCGCATCACGCCCTACAGCATTAGACGCAGCATACGCTCAGCAGTCGCACTGTGCATACCAGGCCTGAACCAGCTCCCAGCCAGCACGCCGCAACTCCATCACAGCCTACTGCCGGCCGAACCGGTACACGACTCCGAGATTCACGCCCAGATTGTTCTGCACCGTGGAACCAAAGGTCGTCAGCACATACGTGGGCTGCACCCGGAAAGCCAGGTTGTTGTAGATGTTGTAGTCCAGGTTCACGCCTAGCGTGAAGGTCGGGTTCGCGTTTGAGTCCTTCCAAAGACCCAGATCCTGCGAAGGCAGACCCTTCGTGTCCCCGCCGAACTTGCTCAACGTCACGCCACCCGTGCCCACCGCGCTCACCGCGTATTTCTCCGCGGCGATGAACCTGTATTGCGCCCCACCCGTAAA
>CAXTPQ010000046.1:5258-11440 GCA_964246215.1 uncultured Terriglobus sp.
TTGTTGATGCGGCGCGACCGCGAAATCGACACAGGAGACCGCTGCTGCGCCGGAGAGGGAGGGACCGCCTGCGGTGTGCCCGTCTGAGCCGGAGCGGCTTGTTGTGCATCCGGTGCGGAAGACGAAGTGCCCGCCTGCGCCAAGACAGCGGTGGAAAGAAGGGCCGCCAATGAGGCAGCGGAAACAACGGCGGCGGAACGAGACAACAAGGAACCGCCCGGCATGCAAGCCGCCGGCATTTGGAAACGGAACATCAACCAATACTCCCGGAATCGTGGAGGCGCTGCTACGTTCAGATTCGACGAACACGCCAACCTTCTCATTAGAACACCCTGCGGGATAGGACTGCCCCGGCACTCCCACTGGAAGCAGGGCAAACGAAAAACCCCTACGCCGCCAGGCGAACAGGAGACCATGCCCAAACCCACCAACTCCTACACCGGCGGCACTGGCAGAGCCAAACGCTCCGGCAACGGCGGCAAACGCTCCGGCAGCTCCCGCGGTGGCGGTGTTGGCCGCCTGATGCTGGGCATCCTGCTCGGCTCTCTGCTCACCTTTGCCGGCCTGGCCGCTTACTTCTACCTCGATCACCCGCCCGTCGCCGTCAATGACAAGCCTGCCCTCTGGGAGCACCTCACCGAGACCGTCCCCCTGCGCCACCGCGTCCAGGCCGAAGCCAAACAGCCGCCCTTTCCCGCTGGTGAGGACGGCTTTGAAGCCGCTGCCCGCATCTACCGCGTGCAGTGCGCGCAATGCCACGGCACGCCCGGTCATGAGTCCACTGTCGGCCGCCAGATGCTGCCCCACGCTCAGCAGTTCTTCGGCCGGGACCGCCGCATCACCGCCGCCAAACCCGCCGGCGAACTCTACTGGCCCACGGCCTTCGGCGTCCGCCACTCCGGCATGCCCGCCTACAGCCGGACCCTCAGCAACACGGAGCTGTGGAACCTGGCGCTGCTGCTGCACAGCGCCGACCAGGAGCTGCCCAACCCCGTCCGCACCCTGCTCGCGGAAGCTCCACCCACCACTGCTATCTCAGCGAGTAACTGAATCCGGTCACAAACTGAAAGCTATTCTTCCGGTAGCCCGGCGACGGATTGTTCAGGTAGTTATCCGTCGCATTCAGGTTGACATTCAGCCGCTGCAGTACCGGCAAAGTCAAACCAACACTTCCATTTGCTGAATAGGCATTCAGTTGGTTCCATGCCGGCAACACATCCACAAACTCGGTAAAGACCAGCTTACGCGGGAACTCTCTCCGGTAGTTCACCGCAAAAGTCGATCCAATCAGCTGCTGATTCACCCCGGAAGCAAGAAACTGCTGCCGCTCGTAATGTGTCTCCGCCTTCAGATCCAGCCGCTGTACCGGTGTCTGAAAGGGCGTATACCCGAATCCCGCACCATACACCTGCTGTAACTGCAAACCCTGCGCAAAGTTATGATCGAAGTTCACATCCGCCAGCAAATAGAACTTCCGCGACAAATACTCATCCCGTTCACCATCGCCATGAAAGATACTCGTCTTTACTACGGAAGCCGCGCTCGCCGGCACCGTTTGTGGAATCACCGGCGTCGTCAGGATGCCGTAACTCTCCTGCACATTCACCGTCGTCTTATTCCGCGCGCGAAAGTAAGTCAGCACCGGCACCTGCCGCACCAGTGCCGCGCCTCCGCTGAATGTACCGCCATGCTGCGTGGACTGTACCAGCGTCGCTCCCAGATTCACCGTGCCGCTCCAGCCATCCAGCGGCCCAGCTTCGCGCTGCAACTCCCGGCGAAACGTCGCGCCATCCACGATGTAGGCAACCTCCTTCACGGGCAAGGGCGGCGCGGAGTTCTCTACCTCCGGCGACATCACCACGCCACCTTCGCTCACCGCGATCCTCACCGGTTCCACCGCCCTGGACTCCTTCACCGGCACCCCATGCCGCAACACAGCGAACTCCCCCGCCGTCCGCAGTTCCTTGATCTTCGTCAGCGGCACGGTAATCTCCCCGGCCATGTCGCTGCGAAAGATCACGTGATCGTTCACGCCGCGCACCAGCGTACCGGTCAGCCGGTCACCGTTGGTAAACAGCAGCACGTCGCGCGAAGCAGTTGCGGTCTGTGCCACGCTGGGTAGAGCTTCTACCGCCAGCAAACCGACCATCCAAAGCACAGCAGAAGCACCGGCCCAAATTCGTTTCAACGGCAAACCTCAAAGGATGTGCAACTCGCCCGGGCATGCAGAACGCCCGCTGCGGCACAATCAGCATAGAGGTTCCGCTCACACCACATCGGCAAATCATGCCAGAACCGTACCCGCCGCCACCCCATGTCCGATAGCCTCGCCCATCTCGTCTTGCTACCTATGTCGCTGCCGCCCGCGGCCCGTCTCTCGTCCACGCTCTTCCATTTTTTTGAGATCACGGCCATCGTCCTCGGCGCGCTGGGCGGCGGCCTGGCCTCCCGGCGAGATCGCCACTACCGCTTCGACTACACCGGCATCATCGGCCTCGGCCTGATCTCCGGTGTGGGCGGTGGCATCACGCGTGACATCCTGCTCAACGAGGGCCCGCCCCTCTCGCTTGCACACCCGTCCTACCTCGCCTATGCCATTCTGGGCGCCGCGCTCTCCCTTGCCATCGGCCGCACCGTCAGCCCGCGCGTGCTCTGGCTCATGAACGTCGTGGACGCGCTCGCCCTCGGCTTCTTCACCGTCGCCGGCGCCACGCGCGCCATGAACGCCGGTCTCGGCTTTCTGCCTTGCCTGCTGCTCGGCGTCATCACCGCCGTTGGCGGCGGCTCCCTGCGCGACCTCTTCTCCGGCCGTTCCCCGCGTGTCTTTCAGGAAGGCGAACTCTACGCCCTCGTCTCTGCCGCCGCCGCGCTGATCTTCCTTGCCGTTCAGCGCCTGGGCATCACCAGCAGCCGCGCCGCCACCATCGGCACCGTCACCGGCTTCGGCTTACGCCTGCTGGCCGTCCATTATGGCTGGCGCACGCAGTCTGTCCGGCACATTTCTGACGCGCCCGTGCCGTGAACAGTACTTGATACGCTTCCGGTGTCCACTTGGCTGTCTTCCTGTCTTCCTGTCTTCCTGTCTTCCGGCACAAGCCGCACGCTGGAAGCTCCACCGGCCATGGCAGACTCAGCAATCGGCGATAGGCAGAATGCCACCTTATGTCCACCAGGTTAGAAGCCGTAACGCTTAGCATGCTCTGCACACACAAGGAGTCCATATGCTTCGTTCCGGCCTGGTTCTTGCGGCGCTTGCCCTTTTCTCGATGTCTTCTCGAGCTGATTCCTTCTTCAACATCGCTGGCACACTTGTCGATGGCGGGATGGCAAATGGCCAGATCGCGATTGACTCCTCGGGAAACGTATCCTTCGAGCGGATCAGCGTTGTCGATGCCGGGTTTTCTTACGATTTCCAGGGCACCTTTATCCAGCTGCCTGTTTCTGGCAGGAGCGTGGAAGCTGTTTCCTACACCAGAGGCGGCAACGAACTCGTTCTCTTATTTCCGCAGGCATCACTTGCCGGCTATACGGGCGGCATTCTCTGCTCCACTAGCCTGGCTTGCCCTGGCAGCATTAACTACAGCACATTCAGCCTGACAGTTGACAATGTCGGCATGCGCGAGGCCTTCCAGAGCTTGACGGCGACATCCGTCTCCGCCGCCACGCCAGAGCCTTCCAGCCTCCTGTTGTTCGGAACCGGGCTCACCGGCCTGTGGGTACGTTTTCGCAGGCAGGCCTCTTCCTAGAGCGTTTCTCGCATAGGTAAAGCTCTATCGTTTCGACCCGAAGCATAGGTAAAGCTCTGTCACTTCGACCGGAAGCATAGGTAAGCTCTATTATTTCGACCGGAAGCATAGGTAAAGCTCTGTCATTTCGACCGAAGCATGGGTACAGCTCTGTCATTTCGACCGAAGCGAAGCGAAGTGGAGAAACCTGCTTTTTCCCCAACCCAACCGTTCTCACGGCAGATCAGCGCAACCACACTCAAACAAGAAACTCTCTAAGCCTGCCCAAGCCTAGGCAACCGCCAGCTTTTCCAGCTCCGGCATGGCCGCCTGGATCGCGTGTTCGTCGTAAGGCTCCAGCGTGAACCCGGCATCACGCCAGCCCTCATATCCGCCCTTCAACGGCCGAACGCGGTGCACACCCAGCTTCGTCAGCCGCCGCGCCAGTGACGCACTCGTCTCCTCATTCGGGCAGGTGCAGTACAGGATCACATCGCGGTCCCGAGGCAACAGCTCCGCATGCTTTTCCAACTGCGCCGGCGGAATGTGCACCGCTCCCGGAATCACCCGCGGGTCCGGCAGAAACTCCAGGGGATGCCGCAAATCCACTACAAACGGCGGCAAGACATCATCCTGTTTTGCAGCCGTCATCAGTCCGTGCAACTCCTCTGACGTAATGCGCGCATCGCGCAGATCTTTCAGA
The DNA here is from genome assembly GCA_964246215.1 of uncultured Terriglobus sp. Taxonomy (GTDB): domain Bacteria; phylum Acidobacteriota; class Terriglobia; order Terriglobales; family Acidobacteriaceae; genus Terriglobus. The sequence goes on from CAXTPQ010000046.1 coordinate 9,687, forward strand.
AAAGCACGCTGCTTCCAGATGCGGCGAAGCACAAATCCCAACACCATCAGGCCAAAGATCATGACCGAGTAGTGCACCAGGAAGCGCAAAAACGGCGCATACCGTTTTGCAAAATCCAGAAAGAAGCGCCCGCCGAAAACATACGCTGACGCCCAGATCAGCGACCCCGCCAGATCGAACGCCAGAAATCGTACATAGCTCATGCCGCTCTGCCCCGCAATGGGTGCCGCCACGGCGGAAAGCCCGGGAACGAACTTGGCAAAGAGCAGCGTCACCCCGCCATGCCGGCCGAAAAGGCCTTCCGTTTTCTTCACGCATGTCGAGGCTTCCAGGGACAGCCGGCAGATTAGCCGGACTACCTTTCCGCCATAACGCACACCCGCGAAGTACCACATGGAGTCCGCGATCAAGCACGCCAGAAGCACGGAAAACATCACCGGCACCGCACGAATTTGATGCGTCGCGGTGAGCGTGCCCGCCGTCAGCAGCAGCGGCACCGACGGCACGGGCACACCCATCTGCTCCACCAGCACCCAGAGAAAAAGGATGCCGTAGGCATAGTGCACGAAGAAGTCAAGGGCGAGCGGCATGGCAGGATCTCATCTTCTCAGATGACCCGTTACGCAAGCGCGATGCGGCATCTTTTCCGCGAACCGGAGAGAAGGCAAAACAATGAAGGCCCGCATCGCTGCGGGCCTTCGTTATACATGGAATCGTTGTAACTACATCTACTTCACATGGACTTCCGGGTCGACCGAGTACCCCTTGCGCAATAGCAGGTCCCGGTTCGCATCCTGTGCCAGATCGATGCGCACCGGAATGCGCTGCACGACCTTCACGTAATTGCCGGTTGCATTTTCCGGCGGGAACAGCGAGAGACTCGATCCAGTCGCTCCACCAATTTGAGTGATCTTGCCCTCGTAACTCCGGCCGCCCAAGGCGTCCACCTTGATGTCGACCTTTTGTCCGGTCTTCATGTGCTGCAGCTGCGTTTCCTTGTAGTTGGCGGTTACCCAAAGACCCTGCACCGGGATGATCGTCAGCAAGTTTTGCCCCGCGGTCACATTGTTCCCCAGTGCCACATTCTTGCGGTTGATAATGCCCGTTACCGGCGCTGTGATTTTGCAATAGCCCAGGTTCAGCCGGGCCTGGTCCACCTTTGCCTGGTTCTGCTGAATGTCGGCATTCGCCGCGTTCGCGCGAGCCTGCTGCACCTGCATCTGCTTCGGCCCATTTTGCCGGGCCTGCTCTTCATTGGAACGCGCGGACGCCAGCCTTGACTCCGATTCACGTACCGCCGCCTGCTGCGCGATCACATTCTGCTGAGCCTCCAGCAAGGCGCCGTTCGCGGCCGCGGCCGTTGCCACCGCCTGGTCGAACTGCTGCTTGCTGATCACGTCCTTGGCCACCAGAGGCGTGTAACGGTCCACATCCAGCTGAGCCTTCAGCGCGTTGGCTTTCGCCTGATCCACACGTGCCTGCGCCGCCGCCACTTGCTTGCTCGCCTGCGCAATGTTTGCCGTCGCTGACGCCACATCCGAACCGCTGGTGGATACCTGCGTGCGCGTTTGCACGCCCGTGATGGGCACGTTCACATTTGCCTGCACAAAGGCCGCCCTTGAGTTGGCCAGTTGCGCTTCTGCCTGCTCCAGCGCCACCTGATAATCCCGCGGATCGATCTCGGCAATGACATCTCCCTGATTCACCTGCTGATTGTCCGTGACATTCACCTTGATGACCTGGCCCTGCACACG
>CAXTPQ010000046.1:11540-15079 GCA_964246215.1 uncultured Terriglobus sp.
CCGCCCTGGCCCTGGCCATCCTGTCCGTTGCTGCTTTGCTGCTGATCGGAATCTGCCACGATCACTTCCCCCCGACTTGAAGAGCATTTTTGTAATTGGTGCCGGCCGTGCCTGTGGCACGTGCCAGCGAAAGCTTTGCCATGTTGTGCTGGTACAGCGCACTGATGTACTGATTGTTTGCCTGCTGCGTTTGCGCCTGCGCCTCTGACACGGCCAGATTGTCCGTCACGCCCGAGCGGAAACGCTGCTGCGCTTCGCTCAACGCCTCGTTTGCCAAATCGACATTCGACTTCGTCGTGGCCACCAGCTGCTTGGCCGCTTCGATGTCGAGCAGCGCATCGTGCACGTCCTGATTCACCTGCTGCACCTGGTCGCTGTAGCGTGCTTTCTGCTGCTCCAGCGCCGCATCCGCCACACGGATGTCACCCTTCGTCTTCGCGATCTGGAGAACCGGCACGGACACTTCGCCGGTCGCCGTGAAGGTGCCGTGATTGTGCCCCAGCGAGTTGCCGATGTCTCCGTAGTCTCCGTTGAAACTCAAAGTTGGGTACTGCTGCGCCACCGCGGCTTTGCGCTGGAGCTCATCCGCCTTCAGCATTTCCGCCTGGCCCTGCAAATCCTTGCGGGTGCTCAGCGCCCGCTGAAATGCCTGCTCCGGTGTCAGCGCCTCCGCTTCGGTGTAGGGCGTGGTGTCCGTCAATTGGAACTGCTGCTCCACCGGCAGGCCGATCGCCCGCCCAAGCGCCAGCTTGTCCTTCGCCAGGCTGTTGCGCGCCTGGATCAGCTGCTGCTGCGCGTTCTGGTAATCCACCTGCGCCCGCAACACATCCAGCCGGGGGCTCGTGCCCGCATCGTGCGCCGCCGTGGCCTGGTCCAGTGAGACTTTCGCATTCGCCAGCTCCGCCTCGTCCGCCGTAATCAGCGCCGCGTCGGCAATGCAGATCAGATACGCATTGCCCACCGTCAGCACCACCATATTGCGTGCATCCTCGGCGGTCAGCTGCGCGCTGGCAAAGTTGTGCTTTGAAGCCACATACCGGTCGATGGACTGCACATTGATCAACGACCAGGTCAGGTATGCACGAAAATCCACCACCTGAAACGGCCCAACAATCGGGTTCAACCCCGGGATGCGCAAACCAAACGTAGCCAGGTTGATCTGCTCCTCGGTAAAGCTCGCATTGCCGGTAATGCTCGGCAGGAGCTGTTGCAGTTGCTGCAGCCTCACGCCGGAGGCATTCCGCACGTTGCTGCTCTGCAGAATCAACCCCAGATTGGTGCGCAGCCCGCGCTGAATCGCATCATCAAGCGACAGGTCGTAAACACCCTGCGTCGCCGAACCCGTGACCACCGAACCCTTGTAATCATTCGTGGTCGCAGCCTGTCCCGATCCGCCGCCACTGGAACCGCCGGAGGACGATCCGCTGCCCAACCCGTTCAGCACCTGTTGCGCGGCCTGCACCGTCGCGGGACCGGACGCCTGCTGACCGCCGCCGGAACTCCCCTGGCTTGTGCCGGTGCCCCCAGAAGCCCCGCCCATCGTGCCCTGGCCGGCCATGCAGGATGTGATCCACACACTGGCTGCGGCCAGAATGGCTGCTCGCATTGCAGTGCTCACGCGTCCGCCGCGCATGCAACAACCAGACCCTTCCACAACTAAGCTCATACACCTCGCCAAAGGGAAACGACGTACCGCCATCCACATCCGGGAACGAAGCCCGTAAACAAGATGAACAAGCGGTCACGTATCAGATGCGCCCACCTGCGCGCGGCGATGCAGAATCTTCATCCAGCCGCGCCCGCACCATATACTCACAGCGGACGCCGTTCGCGGCGAACTCCCCCTTCCCGAAAGGCCATCCCGGAATGCCTCCCATTCGCACCGGCGTCATCGGATTCGGCCTCGCCGGCCGCGTCTTCCATACGCCCTTCGTCAACGCCATTCCTTCTCTGGAACTCACCGCCATCGTGCAGCGCACCGGGGAGGAAGCTGCCATCGCCTACCCCGGCCGGAGAATCTTCCGCTCGGCCGAAGACCTCTTCCGCAGTGACGTCGAGTTCGTCGTCGTCGGCACACCCAACGCAACGCACTTCCCTCTCGCCAAAGCCGCCCTGCTGGCAGGCAAGCACGTCGTCATCGACAAGCCCTTCGCCACGGGCAGCCGCGACGCCCTCGAACTGGAAGCCCTCTCGGCCAGCAAAGGCCTGCTGCTCGCCCCCTTCCACAACCGCCGCTTTGACGGTGACTTCCTCACCGTCCAGCAACTCTTAGCAACAGGTGAAACCGGCCGTACCGTCGTCTTCCGCTCCCGCTTCGATCGCTTCCGCCCCGAGCCCCGCGCCGGCACTTGGAAGGAGACCCAAAGCGAAGAGAACGGCATACTCCTGGACCTCGGCCCTCACCTCGTCGACCAGGCCCTCGTTCTCTTCGGCCAACCCGGCACCCTCACCGCCAGCGTCCGCAACGACCGGGACACCACCGCCATTGAGGACGCCTTCGACATCACGCTGACCTTTGAGCACGATGGCCACATCCTCCGTGCCGAGCTGGGCGCAACCGTGCTCGCCGCCGACCCGCAGCCCCGCTACCTTCTGCAGGGCACGCGCGGCAGCTATCGCAAATCCGGCGTCGACCCGCAGGAGCCCACCATCATCGCCGGTGCACACGTCCCCGCACTCGACAGCAACACCGACTGGCTCACCGAAAATCAGGACGCCTGGGGCACCCTCACCACCGCCGCCGACCCGCACCAGCCCGCGGATCTCCACCGCCGCATCATCCCCACCCAGCGCGGCGACTACCGCCGCTTCTACGCCGCCATCGCGGGCACGCTGCAACACGGCACGCCGCCACCCACCACGCCGCGCGACGGCGTCCGCGTCGCCCGCCTGCTGGAATTTGCCCGCGAAAGCAGCCGCACCGGCACAACTATCCACATCCCGAAAGAGAACTGGTAGGCCGTGTCCTCGATCCGACATCCCCTCCCGCTCGGCTTCCGCTGGAGCAGCGCCAAGGCCGGCATCAAGAGCAGCGGCCGCCCCGACCTCGCCATCGCTGTCTGCGACACACCTGCAGCCGCAGCCGTCCTCTTCACCCGCAATCAGGTCGTCGCCGCACCCGTCATCGTCGGACGCGAACACATGCAAAGCACCGGCGGCAGCATGCGTGCCGTGATGGTGAACGCCGGCAACGCCAACTGCGCGACCGGACCCGAAGGCCTCCAAAGCGCCCGCACAAGCTGCGAAACCTTCGCCTTCCTCCTCGGTTGCGAGCCGCAGGAAATCTTCCCGTCCTCCACCGGCATCATCGGCGTCCCCCTGCCCGTGGACAAGCTCATCGCCGCCCTCCCCGCCGCGGTCGCCAAGCTCGAAAGCACACCCGCCGCCGCCGAAGCCTTCGCCACCGCCATCCTCACCACCGACACCCGCATGAAAACCGCGCAGGCAGAGATCACGATGAGCGGCAAACCCGTGCGCCTCTTCGGCTGCTGCAAAGGCGCCGGCATGATCGGCCCAGATGTCGGCCCAACCGCCGGCCC
>CAXTPQ010000046.1:15179-18245 GCA_964246215.1 uncultured Terriglobus sp.
CGCATCCTCGCCGCCGCCGGCCGCGCGGGCGTCCCCTTCGACCCGGCGCAAACCTCCATCCACATCGCCGGCCTGCCCGTCTTCGAGCACGGCACCCGCTCCCCACATATGGATGAAGCCGCCGTGCACACCGCAATGACCTCACGCCACTACGACATCCAAATAAACATCGGCAGCGGCCCTGGCACCTGCCGCTTCCTCACCTGCGACCTCACCGTCGAATACATCCACATCAACGCCGACTACTCCACCTAATCCGTCGCTCCGCGAACTCCGCGCGAAAACTCCGCGCTCGCCGCGTTCGCTCTTGCTCTCGCCCGCCCATATAGAATGAAAACGTTTCGCGCAAAGCCACGCCCTGCGCGCCCGGAGCCTTCCCAATGTCCACCCAGCTCGCCGCACCCGCCGCCGCACAAGACCTCCAGCAGGAAATCTCCGAGTGGATCGAAGCCTTCGACGAGATGATCGTCGCCGAAGGCCCGCAGCAGGGTGCCGACCTGATGCAGGCGCTCCGCCAGCGTGCCCGCGAAGCCGGCGTCCAGGCCGAAAACGAACTCGCCACGCCCTACCGCAACACCGTTCCCAAGCACGACGAAGTGCCCTATCCCGGCGACCGCGATCTCGAGCGCCGCGTCGAAGCCCTCATCCGCTGGAACGCCATGGCCATGGTCCACGGCCAGAATAAGAAGGATGCCGGCATCGGCGGCCACATCTCCACCTACTCGTCACTCGCCACCCTGCTTGAAGTCGGCTTCAACCACTTCTTCAGAGCAAAATACAGCGACCAGCCCGGTGACTTCATCTATTTCCAGGGTCACGCCTCCCCCGGCGTCTACGCCCGTGCCTACCTCGAAGGCCGCCTCACCGAGGATCACCTCCACAACTTCCGCCACGAACTCCGCGACACGCCCGGTCTCTCGAGCTATCCCCACCCGTGGCTCATGCCCGACTTCTGGCGCTTCCCCACTGTCAGCATGGGCATCGGTCCGCTCAACGCCGTCTACCAGGCGCGCTTCATGAAGTATCTGGAGAATCGCAAGCTCATCCAGGCCACTGACCGCAAGGTCTGGGCCTTCGTCGGCGACGGCGAGACTGACGAAGTCGACACCCTCGGTGCCATCGGCCTGGCCACGCGCGAGAACCTCGACAACCTCATCTTCGTCGTCAACTGCAATCTGCAGCGCCTCGACGGTCCCGTGCGCGGCAACAAGCGCATCATCGACGAGCTCGAAGGCCACTTCCGCGGCGCCGGCTGGAACGTCATCAAGGTTATCTGGGGTTCGGACTGGGATACCCTCTTCGAGCGCGACCACACCGGCCTCCTGCTCAAGCGCATGGAAGAGTGCGTCGATGGCGACTTCCAGGCCTACAAGGCCAAGGGTGGTGCCTACCTTCGCCAGAACTTCTTTGGCAAGTACCCCGAACTGCTCGATCTTGTAAAGGACATGTCCGACGAGCAGCTCGCCCGCTTGCACCGCGGCGGCCATGACCCTGTCAAGATCTACAACGCCTACAAACGCGCCACCGAACACAAGGGCGGCCCCACCGTCATCCTCGCCAAGACCGTCAAGGGCTACGGCTTCGGCTCAACGGAAGGCCGCAACGCCGCGCACAACGAGAAAAAGCTGACCGACGAAGGCGTGACCCAGTTCGTGCAGCGCTTCAACATTCCTGTGCCCGAGGAAGAAGCGAAAAACGGCAAGCCCTGGAAGCCCGCCCCGGAGGCTCCCGAACTGCAATACATGCAGGCCCGCCGCGCCGAACTCGGCGGCTACCTGCCCAGGCGCGAAGCCAAGCCCTTCACCTTCACCGCGCCGCCCGTCGATTTCTTCAAGGAATGGCTCGGCGGGTCGAAAGGCCGCGCCGTTTCCACCACCATGGTCTTCGTCGCCATTCTGCGGACGCTTCTCAAAGATCCAACCATCGGCAAGCTCCTCGTTCCCATCGTGCCCGATGAGGGCCGCACCTTCGGCCTGGAATCCGTCATCAAGCAGGTCGGTATCTACGCCTCGGAAGGCCAGAAATACACGCCCCACGACAGCGACATGCTGCTCAGCTATCGCGAAGAAAAAGACGGCCAAATCCTGGAAGAGGGCATCACCGAAGCCGGCTCCATGGCCAGCTTCACCGCCGCCGGCACCGCCTACGCCAACTACGGCGTGCCCTCCGTGCCCTTTTACATGTACTACTCCATGTTCGGCTTCCAGCGCATCGGCGACATGGTCTGGGCCTTCGCCGACTCGCGCGGCAAGGGCTTCCTGATGGGCGGCACCGCCGGCCGCACCACCATGCTCGGCGAGGGCCTGCAGCACCAGGACGGCCACTCCCACGTCCTCGCCAGCACCGTGCCCACCTGTCTCAGCTACGACCCCGCCTTCGCCTACGAACTTGCGGTCATCGTGCAGGACGGCCTGCGCCGCATGTACGCAGAAAACGAGCAGGTCTTCTACTACATCACGATGTACAACGAGGATTACGCGCAGCCCGAAATGCCCGCCCATCTCGCCGGCGGAAGCGACGTTCGCGAGGGCATTGTGCGCGGCCTGTACAAGTTCAAAGCCGCTTCGAAGGGCAATGCCGCCGCCCAGCTCTTCGGCTCCGGACCTATCCTCAACGAAGTCCTGAAAGCCCAGCAGATCCTTAGCGAACAATACAACGTTGAGGCCGACGTCTGGTCTGTCACCAGCTACGTCGAACTCCGCCGCGACGCCCTCGAAGCCGAGCGCTGGAACCGCCTCCATCCCTCTGAAGCCGAGCGCCCATCCTACCTGCACACCACGCTCGCCGGCAGCAAAGGCCCCATCATCGCCGCCAGCGACTACATGAAAGTTCTGCCCGACGCTCTGGCCCCCTGGCTCGGCGCGCGCCTGGTCACGCTGGGCACTGACGGCTTTGGCCGCTCCGACAACCGCGAGCACCTCCGCCGCCATTTCGAAGTCGACAGCAACGCCATCGTCGCCGCCACCCTCTCCAAACTCGTCCGCGAAGGCACAGTCAAGGCCAAAGTCGCCCAGAAAGCCTTCACCGATCTCAACATCGACACCGAAGCCACCAACCCAGCAACAA
>CAXTPQ010000046.1:18345-23305 GCA_964246215.1 uncultured Terriglobus sp.
CCCCTCATCTCCGACGCACAACTCCGCGCCATCCACGAAACCATGCTGCGCCTGCGCGAACTTCAGCAGGACGCGGCGAAACACCGGGGCAAAGATCGCCGTTTGTACGAGCGCCAGCCCGTCGCTCTGCTCGCCGCTACACTCCTGCAACTTCGCACCGAAGACGTCCTCATCGCGGACGGACCGCAGCCGCTCGCCGAAGCCACCCTCGCCATCGCTCACGAACAAACCTTCCATCCAGCGCACCAGCCCACAGTCATCCGCACGGCCGCCGGCACAGGCGCGGCCATGCTCGCCGCCGGTTACGCCCTCGCCCAAAGCCGCAGCACGCAGCCCGGCGACCGTGCCCCCACCACCGTAGCCCTGCTCCAGCAGAATGCCCCCATCGACGAAGCCATGCGCCTCGCGGGCGAATCCCACCTGCCGCTCCTGCTCATCCTGCGGGACGAGCCCGGCACTGCCCGCCGGACAATCACTACCCCAGCCAACATCGAATTGATCAACATCGACGCCGACGACGCCATCGCCGTCTGCCGCGTCATGCAGGAATCCCTCCTCCGCACCCGCAATCGCTGGGGTGCCGTCGTTCTACGCGGCCTGACGATCCCGGGCACGCCGGACCCATTGACCACACTCGCCGGACACCTGCAACGCCGAGGCCTCAACCTTTAAGCACCGTTTCTTGGGCTGCAAATAAGCGAACAAAAGGCGAAGTACATCGTGTAAGCTCTCCTACAATGGCACCAGCCAGAAGGGAGCAACACCATGGCGAAATCCTCCTTCGCAGCCCAGCCCCGCCAACCACTCGCCGGCACCCACCGCCCGCCTGTCCAGGGCGGCTCGCAAAAACCCGTCTCCCCCAACTCCGTTTTCACCATCTCCGTCCTTGTCCGCCGCAAAACCCTCATCGACGCCAGCAAGCTGGGCGAGATACGGCTCACTCGCGCCCAATACCGCGCCCAGCACGGCACCGATCCCGACGCCTTGAAGATGCTCCAAGCCTTCGCAAAAGAGTTCTCCCTCACCGCAGAGCACAACCCGTCCCGCCGCATCGTCCAGCTCACCAGCAAGTATGCGGACTTGCAAAAAGCATTCGGTGTCGACCTGAAACTCCACACGGACGGAGCTGGCAGATCCTATCGTGTCCGCGAAGGTGAAATTCACATCCCCGAATCGCTCTGCGGCAAAATCGACGCCGTCTTCGGCTTCGACAACCGCCCGCAAGCCAAGGCGCACTTCCGCATCGCCAAATCAACGGCACACGACGGCAGTGGCAGCCCCTCCGGCATCGTCCACCCACGCGCCGTTACCGGCTCCTTCACCCCGGTACAAGTCGCGCAGCTCTATGGCCTGCCGCCTAACAGCAGCGCCACAGGCCAAACCATTGCCCTCATCGAGCTCGGCGGCGGTTTCAAAAACGTTGACATCACCGCCTACTTCAAAGCCATCGGGGTCCCCCGGCCAACCGTCACCGCCATCTCCGTCGACAGCGGCAAAAACAAATCCGACGGTCCCCAGGGTGCCGACGGAGAGGTCATGCTCGACATCGAAGTCGCCGCAGCCATCGCGCCCGGCGTCCACATCGTCGTCTACTTCGCGCCCAACACCGACCAGGGCTTCATCGACGCAGTCTCCACCGCCGTCCATGACAGCACCAACAATCCCTCCGTCATCTCGATTTCCTGGGGCGGTCCGGAGTCCTCCTGGACGCAGCAGGCGCTCAACGCCCTCGATGCCGCCTGCCAGTCCGCCGCCGCTCTCGGCATCACCATACTCGCCGCCGCCGGCGACAGCGGCTCCACCGACGGCGTCACCGACGGCAAGGATCACGTCGACTTCCCTGCCTCGAGCCCGCACGTGCTCGCCTGCGGAGGCACAAAACTCAGCGGCAGCGGCACCGCCATTCAGTCGGAAGTCGTCTGGAACGAAATCGCCAGCAATGAAGGCGCCACCGGCGGCGGCATCTCCACCATCTTCCCGCAACCCGCCTGGCAAGCCAACATCCCCGCCACCGCAGCCGGCCGGGGTGTTCCGGACGTCAGCGGCAACGCCGACCCCACCACCGGCTACCAGATCCGCGTCGACGGCCAGGACACCGTCATCGGCGGCACCAGCGCCGTCGCCCCGCTCTGGGCCGGCCTCCTCGCCGTCAGCAACGCGCAAAGCAAAACAACCGCCGGTTTCCTGCAGCCAAAGCTCTACGCCGCCGGCGCCGCACAAGCCTTCCACGACATCACCGACGGCAACAACGGCACCTATACCGCCGGCCCCGGCTGGGACGCCTGCACCGGCCTAGGCTCCCCCAACGTCCCCGCCCTGCTCACCCTCCTCGCTCCATCAGCCGGCGCACCGCCCACCAAACCCAAACGCCACCACAAGCCGAAAACCTAAATCGGAACCATGTGCCTCACCCTCGCAGCTCCAACGGCAAGGGTGGCTTCCAAACCAGCAACGAACTTGGGTGCCCCATCCTTGCCAGCTCAACCGGCAAGGGTGGGTTCCACCCAGCCCGCTGCCAAACAGGGAGGAAAGCTACTTCCCCAGAGAAAGCCACGACGTCCAACAGCCAACCATCCTCTAATCTGAAGGAGATGCCAGCCCAGAAACCGCCCGTCTACCTCCTTGACAGCATGGCCTTCGTCTTCCGCGCCTACCACGCCATGCAGCGCTCCCGCCCCATGTCCACGCGCACCGGCATTCCCACGGCGGCCACCTACGTCTTTATCAATATGATCAACAAGCTGCGAGAGGACTTCCAGCCGCAGTACCTCGCCGCCATCTACGAGGGCGGCGCGCCCGTCCACCGCAACGAGCGCGCCGCCGAGATGAAGACCATCCAGAAGTTCAACATCAAAACCCAGCAGTTCGATGAAGTCGACTATGGCGGCTACAAAGCCACCCGCGCCGAAACACCTGACGATCTCCGCCAGCAGCAGCCCTACATTCGCCGCGCCCTCGACGCCTTCCGCATCCCCATCCTTAACTTCGAGGGCTACGAGGCCGACGACGTCATCGGCACCCTCAGCTGCCGCCTCGCCGAAGAAGGCCATCACGTCTACATCGTCTCCTCCGACAAGGACATGATGCAGCTCGTCAACCACAACGTCTCCATCCTCAACCCCATGAAAGACAATCTGATCCTCGACCCGAAAGGTGTTGAAGCGGCCCTCGGCATCCCGCCCGAACGCGTCATCGACGTCATGGCCCTCCGCGGCGACTCCATCGACAACATCCCCGGCGCGCCCGGCATCGGCGACAAGGGCTCCATCGACCTCATCCAGCAGTTCGGCACCGTCGAAGCCGCCCTGGACGCCGCCCGCGACACCCCCGACCTCATCAAGGGCAAGCGGCAGCGCGAATCCCTCCAGAACAACCGCGACGCCGTCCTCATCTCGAAAGAACTCGTCACCATCCACTGCAACCTGCCCATGAACTACTCCCTCGAGCAGATGCAGACCACCGCCGCCGACACCGCCGAACTTCGCGCCCTCTACACCGAACTCGAATTCACCACGCTGCTCAAGGAGTTGCCCGCGCCCGAGACAGCCAAGATCGAGTACCTGCTCAAACCCACCGCGCAGGACATCGCCGATCTGCTGACGGCCGCGCGCCAGCCAATCCCCGAACCACTCCCCGAGCCACTTCCAGAGCCACTCACCGAACCCACCGCAGACCCGTCATTTCGACCGGAGCGAAGCGAAGTGGAGAAACCTGCTTCCCTCTTCCCCACCAATGATCCCGCCAAGCCCCAGGAAGAAAATCCCGAATCACAAGCGATCCTGAGCGAAGTAAAGAATCCGCTTTTCACTCCAACCACCACCGATCTCAACGGATTCGCTCTCTTCCTCCCCGAAGACCCCCAGGCCATCTCCGAAGAAACTGCCACCGAAGACACCGAAACCGAAGAAGAACCCACCGAAGCCCCCGCCGAAAACCTGAATCTCTTCGGCCAACCGCAACCACAAACAATGGGTGCCCCACCTCTCGCTTCTGAGACGTGGGTGGAGAACCCGTCCGCTCCACTCATGATCGGCCTGGCGGCCACCCCCGAAAAGGCCCTCCTTCTCGACCTCCACAGCGACCTCGCCCAACCCATCCGCGAAGCCCTAGCCGACCCCACCCTCCCCAAGTCCGTCCACGACCTCAAAGCCGTCCTCCGCACCCTCGGGGCCGCCAACCTTCCCATCGCCGGCGTCCGCGACGACGTCATGCTCTACAGCTACCTCATCAACCCAACCCACCTCTCCCACACCCTCGCCGACGTCGCCGCCCGCTTCAACGATCGCGCCCTCACCGGCACCGACCGCGAGTCCACCAAAAAGTCCAAAACACCACCCCCCGAAAACCCCACCAAGCTCCCCGAGTACGCCAGCGCCGTCCTCCAACTTACTCGCACACTTAGCACTCAAGTCCGCGAAGCGGACTTACTTACCACTTACAACACCATCGACCTGCCGCTCGTCCCCGTCCTTCTCCGCATGGAACAGGCCGGCTGCCAAATCGACACGGACTTACTGCGCGCCCAAAACAGCCGCATCGTCGCCATGATGGATTCACTTGCCGAGCGCATTTATGAAATGTCCGGCCACCGCTTTAACATCAACTCGCCCAAGCAACTCGGCGACATACTCTTTAACAAAATGGACATGCCCAAGCCACTCAAGTACGGCAAAGGCAAAGTCGTCTCCACCGCGCAGGACGTGCTCGAAGAGTTATCCGTCCACCATGAGGCACCACGCCTCGTGCTGGAATATCGCCAGCTCGCCAAGCTGCGCAGTAACTACACCGAGCAACTCCCGCTGTTGGTCGACAAAGATTCCCGCGTTCACACCACCTTCAACCAGGTCGCCACCAGCACCGGCCGCCTAAGTGCCACGAACCCCAACCTGCAAAACATACCAGTCCGCACAGAAATCGGCCGCGAAATCCGAGCCGCCTTCACCGCCCGCCCCGCTTTCAC
>CAXTPQ010000047.1:0-12648 GCA_964246215.1 uncultured Terriglobus sp.
GGCGTGTTTGGGGCTTGACACGGTTCAGCCGTCTCCTGAGCTTCATGATGTGCACCATGTTTGGTTCTTCGCTTGACCAAACTGAAGCTGCGGTTAGAACTCGTTTAGTAAATACGGCATTTCGGAGCGCTCTCGATCCACCAGACCGTCCGAAAGCTGGCACTGCAGTTCCTTCGGGTAGGTGTGCAAAACTGCCTTTACCTTTGTCAGCAGCTCCGCTGGGACAGCGGCGGCACCGTCAACCTCTGCCTCAACGCTGCACGCCGTCTCCGAGCCTGAAGCGATCAGATTGAGGGTATTTGCCGCCAGAATGAAATCGATGCCCCCGCTTTTCTATTTCCGTCCGAGAACCAGCTTTAGGGCGTCGGTCAAATCCAGTGTCTCAATCGTGAAACGCGACATGGTTAGATCTCTCCCAAGTTAAGGGATGGAAGGTCGGTCTTGTCCTTCGACAGCTTCATGCGGGTGACGCGAAAGCTGCCTTCAACATTGTTGTCCGGCGATTCAACCTGCTGAAGCGGGTACTCGGGCTGTTGCTCGTAGTCGATATGGAGTTTCATGAGGCGCTCGCCGGCTGCGGCGAAGGCGTGGAAGTCCGGCGGGAAGGGTATGCGGGGCAGTTCGCGCTTGAGATTGGCGGCGTAGCGCAGGGCCGTGGCAAAGCATTCCATATACTGTAAGGGACGACAATGCCAGCCATCATCAATGCCGCAGCACTAGAAATACGTAAGAAGTGGATCACCGAGATCCACCACACCACTGGTAATTTCATTTCTGACACGAGCCGGTTTAGAAATGCTCTAGAAGCTGAGCTTGTAGACACAGGTGGAGAGGGACTACGTAATCACCTGCGACTGTGTGGTGCGATACCGGAAGCTTACGCTCACGCCTCAAGCGAAGAGAAGCTCTACTCAAAGTATACTGACACACTTGCAAGTGCTGCTTTCGCTCGCCTCGGGATAAGATCCTTAGTACTTACTGAGCGTGCCGATGCCGCTGATGTTGAATGCTTCTGCGATGATTACGAGTTTGTTGCTGATGCGAAGGCTTTCCGACTCAGCCGGACTGCAAAGAATGCCAAGGACTTCAAGATACCTTCCATGCACAAGTGGAAGTTCAATCGCCAATACGCAATGCTTGTCTGCCCCTTATATCAATTGCCTGCAACTTCAAGCCAGATCTACAGGCAGGCAATAACTGATGATGTCTGTATCTTTTCATTCTCACATTTAGCGTTGCTCACTGCTTACGCGGAACATTCCTCGCCCGAGAAGGCGAGGGAACTGCTGACGGCGATCTTTAAAGTCGCAGTCACCCTGAACCCATCGAAAGAAGCTGAAGTCTACTGGCGAGCGATAAACGGTGTTGTTCTTGCCTTTGATGACGCAATTCCGGAACTGTGGCGCACAGAGAAGCATGCGGCTGCCGAGGCGGTAGAAGACGCGAAGTTAGAAGGTTTAGCAGCCTTGTCAGCCGAACGCAGCCGATATTTGAGAATGTCTCATCAGGAAGCCATTACTGCCCTTGTTAGGCTGCGCAAGCTGGATGCGAGAGAGGCTGTGATCCGTTCGGTGAGCGACAACGGACTTATGGAACTCATATGATCTCAAATTCTGTAATAGAAGGAGAATCAGTAAGAATCTTGAAGCAGCTTCCTTCGGATAGCTTCCATCTTATCTTGAGCGACATTCCTTACGGGATTGGCGTAGACGACTGGGATGTCCTCCACGAAAATTCGAATTCGGCCTACTTGGGTTCGAGTCCGGCCCAAGCACGCGCAGGTGAAATCTTTAAGAAACGCGGTAAGCCACTGAATGGATGGTCGGAAGCGGACCGTAAGATTCCGCTTCAGTATTACGATTGGTGTTCTTCTTGGGCACCGGAATGGCTGAGAGTATTGAAGCCCGGTGGCTCTGTAATCATCTTTGCAGGGAGACGGCTATCGCACCGCTGCATCTCCGCGCTTGAAGACGCAGGCTTTACATACAAAGATATGCTCGCGTGGATCAGAGATCAGGCAGCTCATAGAGCTCAGCGTTTGAGTGTTGTCTTCGATCGTCGAGGTGATCTCCAGAATAAAGACGAATGGTCCGGTTGGAAGGTGGGAAACCTGAGACCGATATTTGAGCCCATACTATGGTTGGTAAAGCCCTACCCCATCGGTACCACGATTGCGGATAATGTCCTTGCCCATGGTATCGGGGCTTACAACGAGCATGCATTTCTCAAGTACCAGGCCTCACCAAACAACGTCATGCTCTGTGGGATGGAGCGAGGCGAAGGCGGCCTACACCCGACGCAAAAGCCGTTGCGCTTGATGAAGGCTCTAATTGAGCTGACCACACGAGAAGGGCAAACAGTACTGGACCCGTTTTGTGGAAGCGGAACCAGTCTATTAGCAGCTAAGCGATGCGGGCGAGACTATGTCGGCATTGAGCAAAACCAGGAGTACTGTAGAACAGCACGTGAGCGCTTGTCGAATTTGACCTTGTTTGATTTAGCTGGAGATTGACCGAGGTCGGCATCATGGCTACGATGAGCTGGGGAGTGTGGACGATGCCGTGGGTGTCGGCCTGTTTGGTATCGAAGCGCTGGAAAAACTTTTCGTAGACGGCTTTGAGGAAGTGCTGCTTTTCGGTGTAGCCTTCCTGTTGCTCGGCGGCCTTCTCGATAGCGGTGTAGAAGCGGTCGAGGGGCCTGGAAGAACTTGTCACGCGAGAAGTGGCGGGCGGTAATGGAGTCGATCACCTTCTCGATCTCGGCGGCGATGACGTTGCGGCGGGTGAACTCCGGGTTGTTAAAGACCTTGCGGAAGATGCGTTCGGTGAGCAGGTGCTGCACGAGCATCTTGCGGATGGCATCGTCGGAGAGGTCAGGGTTGATGGACTGGCGGCAGAGTTCGGCGAAGGCGGCGAAGCGTTCGCGGAATGTGACGTTGGCCGTGTATTCCTTTGCAAGGATGTCCGTGACGCCATTGGCGAGGTCGGGAATCTTCTCGGCAAATTTGGTGACGGCGTCCTCCCAGTCGACCTCGTGCTCCTGCTGGTAGGTGAAAAAGGTTTCGAGAACTTCGACGAGTTTTTCCGGCGTGGCGATGGTGTCGTCAAAGGCGATACGGTTGCCCTGGTAGAGGACGGCGCGGCTGGGTGATTGGAAGAGGGTATTGGTAAGTGGGTAGCCCTTGGCGCGCTTGCTCTTGATCTCTTTTTCGAGATCGTCGTCGTTGTCCTTGGCTTCCCATATGCCATGTTGCAGGGTGAGGTCGTCGACGAGGGCACCATCGGCGCGGAGGGACTGCTTGCCGGTGCCTTTGAAGTTGTATTCCTCGACGAGGTGCCAGCCGTAGGGGCCGCAGCAGCGCTTGAGCAGGTCGGCGAAGGCGGAGCGGGTGTTGCCCTTGGTGGTGTAGCCGTGTTTCTGGAATGTTGCGAGCGCGGCGAAGTAGTCCTTCACCGGCTTGTGGGTGGGTTTGAGGGGGGAAGAGGTTCATGGTGTTAGAGGAAGAGTATCGCGCCGAGGAACGAAGGTCGGGAGGTGTGACCAATGCTGGTTCCTGTCCGATCTAGAGACGGGCGTGTGAGAGGGATCCCGAGTATCCACGACGGCGTTGCACGATTGTACCGGCGGCAGACTTTAGCGCAGGCCTTCAGCCCGCATCTTGCCGGGGCATGCTCACCTGGGGCGTTGCCCCAGGCTATGGGAGAGCTTGGGCCTTCAGCCCGGGAGCGCCGGACACTTAGTTAGATGTCCAGGTTTTTCACGTCCAGCGCGTTTTCTTCGATGAAGCGGCGGCGGGCTTCTACGTCTTCTCCCATGAGGGTGGTGAAGATTTCTTCGGTGGCGGCGATGTCTTCGAGCTTGACCTGGAGGAGGGTGCGGCGTTCGGGGTCCATGGTGGTTTCCCAGAGTTGTTCGGCGGTCATTTCGCCGAGGCCCTTGTAGCGCTGGACCTGGTACTCCTTTTTGCCCTGCTCGATGACGTAGTCGAAGAGTTCGCGCGGTGTGGTTTTTTCGACGGGATCCTGGCCGGCCTTGGGCGCGCGCTTTGTGCCTTTGACCTCAGTGGCGGTGCCGGGGGCGGCGGCGATGACTTCTTCGACGCCTTCGGTTTCGGCGATCTCCTCGGCTTCATCGGCGGCGGCGATCTCGGCCTTGCTGCCGGTTTTGGGGAGGTACTCGATCTTGAAGGGCGGCTTGAGGTACTCGGCGATCTGGGCGTATTTGCCCAGCATCTGGCGCATTTCCGGTGAGTTGACGGCGGCGTAGTCGATGCGGCGCGGCGCGCCCTGGGCATCGTGGTATTCGAGAGACCAGGTGCCGTGCTCCTCGTCGCGCACGGGCTCGCCGACGCGCTTGAACTGGAACTCTTTCGCCATGGCCTTCAGGCGTGCCTGCATTTCGACGAGCTTATCGGTGGTCTCGAAGTCGGCGCGCACGGCGGGGTCTTTGCCTTCGTGGGCGAAGAGTTCGGCAACGGCGGTGGTGACCTGTTCGTTGCGGTAGCGCTTGTCCGCTTTGTCATGGAAGCCGAGGTACTCGTTGAGCTGGCCCATGAATTTGGTCAGCTCCGCGCCTTCAAGCAGCTGCGCAGGGGAGGCGGCGGGGTCGCCGTAGCGCACGGTCATGCCGTCGGAGGCGCGCTTGACCATCACCTTTACGAAGTCGCGCTCGTCCTTCACGTACTGCTCGAACTTGCCCTTCTTGATCTTGAAGAGGGGCGGCTGGGCGATGTAAACGTGGCCGCGCTGGATGAGCTGGGTCATGTGGCGGAAGAAGAAGGTGAGCAGAAGCGTGCGGATGTGGGAGCCGTCGACGTCGGCGTCGGTCATGAGGATGAGCTTGCCGTAGCGGAGCTTTTCGAGGGTGAAGTCATCTTTGCCGATGCCGGTGCCGAGGGCCGTGATCATGGCGCGGATTTCCTCGTGGCCCAGCATTTTGTCGTAGCGGGCTTTTTCCACGTTGAGGATCTTGCCCTTGAGCGGCAGGATGGCCTGAAAGCGGCGGTCGCGGCCCTGCTTGGCGGTGCCGCCGGCCGATTCGCCTTCGACCAGGTAGAGTTCGCAGCGGTCGGGCTGGCGCTCGGAGCAGTCGGCGAGCTTGCCGGGCAGGCCGCCGCCGTCCAGCGCGCCCTTGCGGCGGGTCAGGTCACGGGCTTTGCGTGCGGCTTCCCGGGCGCGTGCGGCGTCAATTGCCTTGTTGATGATCTTCTTGGCGACTTGCGGGTTCTGCTCAAAGAAGGCGCCGAGGCGTTCGTTGACGAACTGCTGCACCTGCCCACTGATGTCGGAGTTGAGCTTGCCCTTGGTCTGGCCTTCGAACTGCGGCTGCGGCAGCTTGACGGAGATGACGGCGACCAGGCCTTCGCGGACGTCGTCGCCGGAGAGCGCTTCCTTCATGTCCTTGAAGAGGCCGAGCGACTGGCCGGCGGCGTTGATGGTGCGGGTGAGCGAGGTGCGGAAGCCGGAGAGGTGCGTGCCGCCGTCGACAGTGTTGATGTTGTTGGCGAAGCTGAAGACCGACTCGGAGTAGGCGTCGTTGTACTGCAGCGCGATCTCCATGACGAGTTGGCCGCGCTCGGCCTCCATGTAGATGGGCTTTTCATGCAGGACGGCCTTGCCCTTGTTGAGATGGCGGATGAACTCCTCAATGCCGCCCTTGTACTTGAACTCCGCTGCTTTGTATTCACCGCTCTTGGGGTCGGTGGTGCGCTGGTCCGTCAACGAGATCGCGATGCCCTTGTTCAGGAAGGCAAGCTGGCGCAGGCGGCCGGCGAGCGTGTCGTAGTTGTATTCATGCACGCTGAAGATCGAGCGGTCGGGCAGGAAGTGGACCTTGGTGCCGCGCTTGCTGGTGACGCCGACCTTGCGCAGCGGGCTGATGGGGTCGCCCTTGCTATAGTCCTGCTGCCAGGTGTGGCCTTCCTTCCAGATCTCGACGTCGAACTCTTCGCTCAGCGCATTGACGCAGCTGACGCCGACGCCGTGCAGGCCGCCGGAGACTTTGTAGGTGCTGGCGTCGAACTTGCCGCCCGCGTGGAGCTTGGTGAGAACGATCTGCACGCCGGGCATGCGTGTGCCGTCCGGCAAGGTTTTCATGTCCACCGGAATGCCGCGTCCATCGTCCACCACCGTAACGCTGTTGTCGACGTGAATGGTGACGTCAATGCGTGTGGCATGGCCCGCCAGCGCTTCGTCCACGGAGTTGTCGACGACCTCATAGACAAGATGGTGCAGCCCCTGCTCCGTTGTGGAGCCGATGTACATCGCCGGGCGCAAACGCACCGCTTCCAAACCTTCCAGCACCTTGATGTTTTCGCTGGTATAGCTCGGAACGCCCGTCTCCGAGGTGATGGGTTCCGGTGCGTTGGTCGGGTCAGTTTGCTGCAGATCGAGCAAAGGTGTTTCGGTGGCCAAAATGTCTCCTGGATGGGCGCCCGCGAACACGGCGGAATACCGGTGTTCAGTAAACGTCAGCTTATGTCCATGATAACATTCCTGCTAGTTCGAGTCTCGGCTCCTTTTCTTCCATTACCATACAAAAGCACTGTGTAATGATGCACTTGCGGACGCGATTACGTGTGCCCCGCTGATCTTTCTTCCCCCGTCGATCAGCGGTGCGCCCCAGCCGGATGCGGACAAGCTGAACTATGGATCGAGGCACGTTCTATCAAGTGAGACAGGGAAAGCTCTGGCAGCTGGTCGCGGTCGGTTTCTGTATTGTCTTCGGTCTGTCGCACCTGCTCAACGTTTTCACCTCTGGTGATGGCCTCTGGTACTGGTATGCGGTGCTCTTTCAGCGCGGGCAGCACCTTTATTCCGATCTCCATCTGAACCAGCAACCATTGTTCATTTTGCTGACCGACTATTCTCTGCATCTGTTCGGATCCAGTTGGATCGGATTTCGCGTTTTTCCGGCGATTCAGATCGTTCTTTACAGCGTTGGATTGATGCTGGTGGCCCGCTTTGCGCCATGGAAGGATCGCGATCGCGCGATTCTCGTACTGGCGGCATTCGGAATGACCATGACCATCGGTTATTACAGGTTTGACGACTACCACGTCACAACCCAAATTCTGCAGGTGTATTCGATCTGGCTCCTGCTCCTGCTGGCTAGGAACGCGACACCTCGCAGAGCCCTGTATTTCGCTGCGCCGCTGGGCGTCCTAGCCGGCTTGTCATTGGGAAATCGCTTGAATGACGGTGCGGCGCTGTTTGGAGCTTCGGCGATCGCTATATTTGGCATCTCACGGCACCAGCGCCTGCGACACACCCTTTTATTGGTTCTGGTCGCCCTTGCTACATTCGGCGTGATCGTTCTGGCAACAGGCGATGATGTGAGGACGTGGTTTTTCTACACCTTCGTACTCGCTGCCAAGATAAAGGGGAGTTCCGGTCATCTTTGGCTGTATCCGCTCGCTTTACCGTTCCGATACAGCCTGGGATTTTTCAGGAATCCTCACAGCCTTTCACCCGCCCTCTACTCGTTAGGTATCGTTGTCTCCGCGCTAGTGCTGCCGCGGCTACAGCGAGGAATTACTGGCGGTAAGCGTCTACTGCTGATGGCGTTGACCAGTTTGGTCCTTATTGCTGCCACGTATGAGTATGTCAAGACTTTGTATTTCGGTACGCTGATTCAGACGATAGCTAACTTGGGAGTTCCCGTAACATATGCATTGCTTGTTGTTTTAGCAGTGCGCGTTCTACGGCGTCCCAAAACAAAAGACGAATGGCGAGGCACAGAACTAGTGCTTTTGGTTCCGGCATTGCAGCTTGTTCTGGCGGCCGTAACCGCTGGCCATGGTCCAGTCGAGACAACGCCTGCATTGGCGCTCACCTGGCTCCTTCTTCCAATTTCCATGCCCTTTGCGGTCACAGGCATAGCGCGCCAGGGCCTGATTCTGCTCACAGCCCTTCTTGCGCTCTCGGTTTTCCCGTACAAATACCTGTTCCCGTTCGAGTTCCACACGTTTGTTGCAGATACCTTTTTCCTCAATCGGAAGTGGATCGACCACCCCGCCTACGGAAAGATGTATGTCGACCAGCGGCACTTTAAGTTAATCTCTTCCATGTGCGAAGCCATTCATCAAGATCCGGGAGAGGGCCTGCTGTCCATTCCCTACCCCCATGCAAATTACTTTTGCGGCATTGCACCCTGGCACGGATATGTGCAAACGTGGTATGACACAACAAGCAAGCAGACAATTGATCATCTGGTCGAAGAACTGGAGGATCACCCTCCTGCTTGGATCTTCTATCAACGCTCCGTGACTTCGTTGCAGGCCCATGAGATTGTCTATTCTGGAGGACAAGCGATTCCGCATCGCAAGCTAGATCGTTTCATCCTGGATCGTATTGGCTCAGCAAGTTGGTCGATTGCACAGCAACACTGCTTCGATAGCGCAGACTGGTTGCTAATCCGCACTACGCCACCACCCAACGGTAAAACGCCGGATTCACCAATTCTGATGAACAACGAATTCAACCTTTGCAGCTACACCGAGGTTCTACATTAGAAGGAGATTAGACCATCTGGACGCACATGAGACGACACACACGTGTACCCGCGTTTCTTTTCTACTGTTTTTTTCTGGCTGCAGTTGCGTTAAGCGTAGAAGAAGGAGTTCACCTTGCGTTTCATCCGCAGGGATGGCCGCCGAATAACATCAACAGATTAAGTCATCCAGGATGTACTGTCCGTAATGGAGACACCCGGACACTACAGTGCCCTGTAGATGGTTACAACTCAATGCTTTTCCTTTGCAATGACTTATGGTGCTCACCGAAGGATCCAGCCAGTGGCCCAAAAGTCACACGGCTAGAAATCAAAACGTGGAGTTTGCTCAGTGACGGGTCGGAGGCGCAATCAATTGAAGATGGTCACCACAGTAAAGCCGATTGGGAGTGGAAGGCAGCTAGACAAAAGCGATGAAGCCTACTATCGCCTTCCAGCAGAATTTCAGGTATTCGTGACCGCAGTGTCAGTACTTACCGTATTGGCTCTGCTTTATGCGCTGATCTGCCGTCTTTCGGGCTTTCCTCTTCCGTACTCTGCTCCCTACTACTTCATCCCCCGCAACATGTTCTTGGATTTCCAGGGATTTCGCGACAGGTTTCACGCATTCGGGACCCCTCTATTTTTTCGCCGTTTAAGGGGAGAGTACGTTATGTACCCGGCTCCTTTGTTGTTTCCCATTGCTGCTTTTTTCAAATTTCCCCACCCGATTCGCGCTTACATGGGTTTTATCCTAAGCGTAGCTGGAATTTCTAGCTATTCGTTTTACTCAAAATTGCGACATGCGGGCCTGCAGGCACTGTCAGCAGCTTTGTTTGTCGCTGTCGTACTTACGACGTCCTATCCTTTTCTGTTTCTGCTTCAAAGAGGCAATCTTGAACTAATCGCCTGGATACCTCTAACAATTGGCATCTGGTCGTGTTATCGAGGTAAATACTATTGGGCTGCGGTTTGCTTCGGTTTTGCGACTGCCTTCAAAATGTATCCATTCATGTTTTTTGCGCTGCTGCTTGCCCGTAAACAGTACAGGGCCATCGCTCTTGGCGCTGCCGTCGTTTTTGCATTGGTGTTAGCTTCGCTTGCCGCGCTCGGACCAAGTGTTCAAGAGGCTTATCGCTGGAACAGCATTCAGTTGGCAGCTTTCGGAACATTGTATGCAGGCGCAACCTGGTCACTGGGTTACGATCACTCGTTTTTAGGTTTGATCAAATTCATCGTCTTAAGCAGCCACCCAGATCTTACTCGTTACGTTGGGCTGTACACGGCGGCCATGGCCTTCCTAGGACTTGCAATTTACTTCGGTCGTCTCCGAAATATGCCGAATCTCAATCAGTTGCTGGTCCTGACCATACTCAGCATTACTATACCGCCCGTGTCCTACGACTATACTTTGGTATCGCTTTACCCTATTTTTGCGATTCTCTGCGTAGAAATTGTCAAGGCTCATTCTCATGGCGAAGATCGAGCCTCACTTCAAAGATACTTTCTTCTGCTTGCGCTGGTGCTCACACCAGAGAGTTATGCAGTCATCGCCGGCATTCCCTTCGGGGCACAAATTCGTTGTGTCTGTCTGATCTTCATGCTCATCAGTGCCCTGCGCACCCCTATCCAGACCGGCACAACTGGAACTGGCGTCAATGTGTTCAGTCCGGCTGCCTCTTTGGCTTAGAGACCCCGTAATCAGTCGCTCACGTTTCATTCTTACATTTTCGTGGTATGGACTTCAGTGATTGATTGATCGATGCGTTACTGAGTCGGGTAAGCATGAAATAGATACAACACACCGAGAGGAACAGGTGAGACAGCAGCTCAGCAAAGGCGAAGCTCTGAGTTGAGTATCGGGTCTCATCAAATGTCGTATATGTCTCTTAAGAAGAGTCTTCTTACTCGCCACGTGCATATTGCAAGGGTTTCAGCTCAGTCATCCATCCTGGATGCTGTTGCATATTCTCCCGCAGTGACAAGTACTTCTTATCGCCCGGAGCTGGATGCTCTTCGTTTTGTGGCGTTCGTTTGTGTTTTCTGCAGTCATCTATTAAGTTTTCCTGCATGGTATCTGCCGATTTTTCATATGGGCAGCCTTGGCCTGGGCATCTTCTTTTTGCTGAGCTCCTTTCTAATTGTGACTTTATTGCTGAACGAAAAGGCCGCCTTTGGCAAGGTGCATGTGCGGTCCTTCTTTGTTCGGCGTATCCTCAGAATCTGGCCTTTGTACATCTTCATGATTGGCGTTGCCGTTATCCTTGGGATTTCTGTCCACAGTCAGCAGGTTAATAAGTCAGGGTTGATATGGATGTTGCTGATGGCGGGCAATATCTTCATCCTAAGGCATGGATGGAGACTCGGCGTGCTCAACCCGCTCTGGAGCATCTCGGTCGAGGAGCAGTTCTATATAGCCGCACCATGGTTGGGCCGGTACCTCAACCGCCGGTCCTTGACCGTGTTTTTCACCCTTGTGATTCTTATTGCTTACATCACGCTCTTTTTCTTAGGCCGTCGACATGAGCTATACATAGTCGGTCTCTGGGCGAATAGCCTTGTCCAGTTTCAATTCTTTGCCGCCGGTGCCTTGCTGGCAATCTTCTGGCAACAACATAGTCCGCGATATGGTATGGCAGTGCGCATAGGCATGCTTGCGATCGGTATTGCTTGCTGGTACATATCGGCGATGCGTTTCCATATCCACGAGTTTGCTCCTTCTACTTGGTTGGGCAGCCTTGGTGCATACGCATCGGCGCTTCTTGGGGCTCTTCTGATCTTTCTATCGGTGCTGGATACGAACGTCTCTGTCCCCAAGCCGTTGATCTACTTAGGAAAAATCTCCTATGGTTTGTACGTCTTCCATCAATTTTTCATCAACGCTGTGATGGATCCGGCTTTTCTTCTCGGGTCTAGGATGCCGTATGTTTTCTACAAACATCGCAGCGTAGCTC
Organism: uncultured Terriglobus sp.; assembly: GCA_964246215.1. GTDB lineage: Bacteria > Acidobacteriota > Terriglobia > Terriglobales > Acidobacteriaceae > Terriglobus. The sequence goes on from CAXTPQ010000047.1 coordinate 11,445, forward strand.
TTGCAACGGCGATGGTAGCCACGATCATCACCGCTTCGACCTCCTATCATTGTCTTGAAAGCCCTTTTCTGCGGCTCAAACGTCGTTTTGAGTTTCTCAAAACTCGCCCGGTCTGATTACAAACAACCCTTTGTACAAGGGTAGACGCCGGTTGCAGGTAGCTCATCGCCGGCGCGCGGCCATAATGACGCGGCATGTATACTCGTAGAGTTGTTCGCTACGCGGGACAATGCCGCACACTCACGACAGGAAACATCATGCCAAAGCTCAAGACCCACTCGGGTGCGTCCAAGCGCTTTTCCAAGACCGCGACGGGTAAAATCAAACGCGGCCAGACGAAGAAGCGTCACATTCTGACCTCAAAGGACACCAAGACCAAGCGGAAGCTGACCGCCCAGGCCTACGTGTCCGATGGCGATCATGCCAAGATCAGCCGGATGATCCCTTACGCCTGAGTTGTTTCAGGCTTTCGTTCCCATCCAGCCGCGCGCACTCACGCGCAACGGTCCAAGCAAGCGTAGACGGACCCTCGGTGCCACCGGAACCGAAATGAGATGGGAAGCAGCAAGCGTGTGAAGAGGCCTGGCGGCACCCATCGCCATCCTTACCTCCAGCCGCTGAAATGACTACGCAAAAAGGAGAAATACCATGCCCCGCGTGAAACGTGGCACAAAGCGGAATGACCGCCGTAAGAAGATCCTGAAGCGCGCTTCCGGATACTTCCTGACGAAATCGAAGCTCTATCAGGCAGCTCAGGAAGCCGTTGAGCGTGGTCTGAAGTTTGCCTACATCGGCCGCAAGCAGAAGAAGCGGCAGTTCCGCTCGCTGTGGATTGTGCGCATCGGTGCGGCCGCCCGGCTGAACGGACTGAGCTATTCCAAGTTTATTTCCGGCTTGAAGAAGGCCGGTATTGGGCTTGACCGCAAGATACTGGCGGACATCGCGGTGCATGATGCGGCCGGATTTTCTGCTCTGGCCACCCAGGCAAAGGCCGGGAACTCTGCTTCGCACGCTGCGGCCTGAGTCGAAAATCCACTTTTGTGCAAAGACGCAGCTTCGGCTGCGTCTTTGCCGTTGTGAGGTCCAGTTTCGTCGCATGGAGATGAAGTCAGTTCATCTCGCGGAAGCCGAGCGCATGCAGGTAGGTGAACCAGACCGCGAATGTCAGGCCGATGACGGTGACTGCTCCGGCAACGACCCACCA
>CAXTPQ010000047.1:12748-17283 GCA_964246215.1 uncultured Terriglobus sp.
ACCAGACCGCGAATGTCAGGCCGATGACGGTGACTGCTCCGGCAACGACCCACCACCCTTTGCGGGTTAACGTTGGCTGGCCTTTGGCATTGAGCGCGCGCAGTTCACCATCGCGGACTTTGCCAGTCAGCGCGAGCGCTGCCATGTACAGGCAGAGGGGCGGCAGCATGATGCCTTTCAGGTAGTAGTGCAGTTCTCCGTTGGTTTGTACCGCGGTGTGCACCGGCTGGTACATGAAGAAGTAGCCGCACACGGCTGCGAGTGCCAGCAGAAAGATGCCGCCCATGGCCTGTTTGCGGCGGACTGGGTCAGCGGGCAACAGGTCGCCGCGATCCTGTTGCGTGGTGCCAGCAACGGCATCCCGGTCTGCCCCGACTTCCGACATACCCACCTCCCTCCATACGGCTTCGCAGCAACCGGCTACAGCCTGGGTGATCCCACGACTTCCGGTCCAGCCGCAAAGAGTCCGCGAAAGTGCTGACGGTAGGCGAAGAGAAGAAAGCTCACCAGAGCGACGACCAGAATGGCGACCGGCAGGCCCTGCGGCAGCAGAAAGATGTGGAAGAGCAGGATGTTCAGCACGATCGGCGCCAGGATGGTGAGCCCGAGCGGAACGTAGCGGCCTACCAGCAGCAAGAGGCCGCCCACCACCTGCAGCAAACCGACGACCCTCATGTAGCCGCTGTGATCCATGATGATGGACCAGGTGCCGGCGTCACCCGGAGGTGTCTGGCGAAAGAAGTGCAGCAGAATGTTGGCGCCGAAGAAGACGAAGGCCGCGCCGAGCAACAGGCGGCAGATCAAGATGGCGTACTTCATGGGGCAAGGCCTCCGGAAATGCAGTGGACGCCTGCGTTGGCACGGCGCACGGATCTGCACAAGTCGTTGCTGACTTTGTAGCATAGGTGCATGCCGTTCGGATTGCCCACGCGCGCGACCGCAAGCCCTGTGGAACGGGTCCGCGCTCACCTGCTGCGGTTCCCTCGGGTCGCGGAGACGCTGCAGTGGGGAGACAACCTGGTGTATTGGGCGCTCGACAAAGCAGTTGGAGGCAAGATGTTTGCGCTGATCGACATGGAGCCCGGCGATGGTCCCGTGATTGCTTTTGCTGCCGGGCCAGAGCGCAAGCTGAACCTGCTGGAACGGGAGGGCGTTGCGCCCGCGCCCTATCTGGCACGGGCTCACTGGGTGGCGCTGAAAGACTGGCAGGTGCTGCCGGGCGGCGAACTCGAGCGGGAGCTTGAGGCGGCACATGCCTATGTAAGCGGACGTCTGCCACCCAGAGTGCAGCGGCTTCATGATCTGCCATTGCGGGAGTATCGAGCGCTGATCCGCGACAAACGGTGACGCGCCGAAGAGTCATCGCGGGAGCATCTGACGAAACATGATGGAGTGCCGGGAGACGCCGACGTTTCGCCTTCAGCATGGACGATTTGAGTGATCGGTTCACTTTGCGCGCTCCCATCACCCATGACGACCTGCACCGGGCAACGGTGAAACGACGCTGACCAGCTTGAACGACTCCACCGGCAGAGTGCTCGTGACAAGCGGTCCAGGACAGCGGCAAGAACATGCCCATCGGCACAACCTGCCGCGCAGGCGATTTCCTGGCGCTGGAAGAGATGGTGATGGACTTGCTTTCGAGGAGCCGTCCTACTGCTCTCCAGATGATGGCCAGTCTTTTCGTAAGATCTTTCCATGGATGCGGAACAGCAGGCGGTCAACGGCGTGACACTCACTCTTACCGGGCACGTGGCCCTGATAACCGGTGGTTCGCGTGGCATCGGAGCAGCGACTGTCCGGCTCTTTCACCGGGCCGGTGCGCGTGTCGTCTTCAGCTACCGTGCGGAGCGGGAGCGCGCGGAAGCACTGGCCCAGGAATGCGGTGGCCCGGAGCACTGTATCGCTGTACAGCAGGAGCTCAGTTCGCCGGAGCATGGCACGGCTCTGATCGCCTCAGCAGTGGAAGCTTTTGGCCGGCTGGATTGCCTGGTTGTGAACCACGGCATCTGGCCCTCGCATGACGCGCCCATCGGCGGCATGCCGGATGAGCAGTGGCGCGCCACGATCGGCACTAACCTGGACAGCGTCTTTGGCCTGCTGCGCGCGGGGGTGGCCCAAATGCAGCGGCAGCCGCCAATACCGGGCCAGGCCGGGGTGCATGTCAGGGGTCATGTGGTGCTGGTCAGCTCCACCGCCGGGCAGCGCGGCGAGGCATTTCACACCGACTATGCCGCAAGCAAGGGTGCCCTGATCAGCATGACCAAGGGTTTATCGAGCGAACTGGCGGGCGAGGGCATTTATGTGAACTGCGTGGCGCCCGGCTGGGTGCGCACGGAGATGAGCGAAGGCACCCTGGCCGACCCAACCGCGTCCAATAGGATATTCGCGACTATTCCGCTGGGGCGAGTGGGCACGCCGGACGAGATTGCCGGTCCAATTCTGTTCTTGTGCACTCCCTGGGCGGGCTTTGTTTCCGGCGAGATTTTTGATGTGAACGGTGGTGCGGTTCTGGTGGGTTAAGTGGCTTGGCCGCCCTGCTGCACGTCCCCGTCGATGAGGTTTCTGCTTTGAAGCTGCTTCGTTGCTCCTTTCTCTCTGTCGCACTCGGTTCCCTTGCTGCGTCGCTTTCTGCGCAAACCTCCGCGCCGCCGCGGCAGCCCACGCCCGATGACCGCATCATCGTCACACAGCCGAAGGAGACCGGCACCGGCGATGCCAAGGCTCGCCAGCTTTTGCAGGAGATGGTGCATGCCATGGGCGGCGATGGGCGCATGCAGCGGCAGGACTATCGCCTGGACGGCCGGACCTCGACTTTTTTCAAAAACGCCCCAACCGGATCGACCGAGTACACGATGTTCCACCATCCGCTGGCCGGCAGCACCTTTGAAGACCGCATCGAGCTGACCAAAAAGCACGACATCGTGCAGATCTGGACGCCGACCGAGGGGTACGAGGTCACCTTCAAAGGCCGCAAGGACCTGCCCAAAGAAGACCGCGAGGCCTACTTCCGGCGGCAGCAATACTCGATGGACAGCCTGATCAGCGCGTGGGTCAGCGATCCGAATGCCATTTACATTTACGGCGGGCGCAACCTGGTGGCGCGCCGCCAAGCGGATACGGTCACCATCATCAACAAGAACAATGAGAGCGTCACGATCGATATTGAGGCTGAGACTCACCTGCCGATCCGCCGCACCTTCAAGGTGCGTAATCCCAATTACAAGGACTTTGACGAAGACGTGGAGGAGTACAGCGACTGGCACAGCGAAACCGGCACACCCGTGCCGTATGCCACCACGCGCTACCTGAACGGCGACATGGTGAGTGAGCGCTTTGTGACACGCATCGACTTCCGGCCGGTCGATTTAGCGCTGTTTTCCGCGAGCGAGCGGTTGGGCAAGCACAAGTGATCTGTCCTTTCAGGAACTTTGCCGGGGCTTTCAAAGACCCGCAAACGCAGCAATGTGTGCGACGAAGTGGCGGGACACTTTTCGAGCGACGGGCCGCCGTGCTTAGATAGAAAGGCGTTGGAGATTGCATGCTTCGGGTCCTGCTCGCGATTGTTTCGTCCCTTTACACGTTTGGCTGCGTTGCCCAGGTTGCGGCCGGATCGCAAGGCTCTCCCGGCAGCCTTGTTCGCGTTGACTCTGTTCTGGTCGCGTCGCCCGAGTCATTGAAGCCGGATCAGATCACCGGCATGCAGAATCGCTTGAGTGATTGGCCGGGGCTGAACCGTTATCGATCGGACAACGCCAAGCTCGGGCCAGGCGATGCCGGCCGGGTTGTCTTTCTCGGCGACAGCATTACCGACAACTGGGGCCGCATGCAAGGGTCGACATTTTTTCCGGGCAAGCCTTTTGTCAACCGCGGCATTGGCGGCCAGACAACGCCGCAAATGCTGATTCGCTTTCAGCAGGATGTGGTCGCGCTGCATCCGGCGGCGGTGCTGATTCTGGCGGGCACGAATGACCTTGCCGGCAACACCGGTCTGTCGACGCTCGGCATGATTGAGGACAATCTCCGCTCCATGACAGCGATTGCCCAAGCGAACCACATCCGGGTGATCCTGGCCAGCGTGCTGCCGGTAAGTGACTATCCCTGGCGCAAAGGCCTGGAGCCAAGCTCGAAGATTGTCGAGTTGAATGGTTGGATGAAGAGCTTCGCCGCGGACCAGCATTGCACGTACCTGGACTACTACAGTGCCCTGGTGAATGAGCGCGGCGGCATGAAGCCGGGCACCAGCAGCGACGGCGTGCACCCCACGCCGGCGGGCTACGCCGTCATGGCACCCCTCGCACAGGCGGCCATCGACCAGACACTCGGCATGCAGCAAGGCGTGCCCGTGCAGAACTGATCGCGAAGAGCCGGCGCGATGTTTGAAGGGTGGCTCCACATTGACGTGGAGCATGTGGTTGGTGGCTGAACCGCGCTATACAGGATCGAACAACACTCTGCTTTTGAAGCCGCTTTTTGGAGCACTGTACGCCTGTTGTATTGAATGGATTTTGTCATCTTAAGGAGCTCCTGACGAG
>CAXTPQ010000047.1:17383-23105 GCA_964246215.1 uncultured Terriglobus sp.
CGGTTGGGATGAATGGCCCAGTGAGGCCGGTGCCGAATGCGGAGGGCTACCCGGCCTGCTATGGTCAGAGTGAATGCTTCGCGGAATCAGCACGCACATTTTTCTGCAGCAGCGCCTTCATGCTGGTCTGCTGGATGCCATGGTCGCCGGCGGTGCGCAGACCATCGAACTTTTTGCCGCGCGCCACCACTTCGACTACACCGATCGCGCTGAGGTGAAAGAGCTGGCGAAATGGTTCCGCAGCAACGATTGCCACGCGACGCTGCACCAGCCTATCTATGACGGCAACACCGCGCCCGCGCAGTGGAGCCGGCATGTGGCGGCCAGCCTGCACCTGATCGACGCCGAAAAGGGCCGCCGCATCGAGGCGATGGATGAGGTCAAACGCTCGCTGGAAACGGCTGAGCAGATCGACATCGATAGCATTGTGCTGGACCTGGGCACGCGCGACGATGCATGGAGCGAGCGAACCCTGGATCTGGCCATCACGGCCATTGAGCACATCAAGGCTTTTGCCCACCCATTGGGCGTGAAAACACTGATTGAAACACTGCCCAGCCCCGTGACGGAGCCGGAACATCTTCTGGATATCCTGCGCATCGGCCACCTGGATACCGTCGGCATTTGCCTGGATGTGGGTCATATGAATCTGCCGGGCATGCCCGGTGTTGCGCGGGCTTTTTCACTTCTGGCCAAGCGCATCGTGGAGGTACACCTTCACGACAACCGGGGCGAGCGCGATGAGCACTGCTGGCCGGGTGACGGCACGGTGGACTGGAATGCTGTTCAAGACGGCCTGGCCCAGTGCGCCCCGGAGGTGAAAGGTGTGCTGGAGATTGCCTTCCAACCGGAAGTGGATGCGAAGACGATGAGTGGCAGGGCCGCAAAGAGTTTTTCCTATCTTGAAGATTTGCCGCGGAATCGCAACTCCGAATAAGTTTCCAATTGCTCAGCCCGCAGCGAAACGATGCGACACGAAGCCCAGCGAATCATTTCTTCTTGCATCCCATCGGTTATGAGCAGAGATGAGAAGAGTGTAGTTGCGGGCATGGCAGCCGGTGCCGCAAGCGGGCTGGTGGCATCCTGGCTGATGCTGCGGTTCATTGAAGGTCCGGGTGCCCGTCTGCTGGATCGATGGAAGACCGGTGAAGATCGCCAGAAAGATGCCGAGGCGGATGCGGCACGAGCTGAGTCCGGCTACAGTTTGGAGCCGGTCACGATGCAGGCCTCGGATGTATTCGCCAGAAGCGCACCAGGTGGGCACCGTCTCAGCCGCGGTGAGCGTGAAAGGGCCGGCACCCTGGTGCACTATGGATTTGGCACTCTGATGGGCGTGGCGTATGGCGTGGCCGCCGAATACTCCCCCTTGCCCGGCCTTGGGGTAGGATCTGCCTTCGGGACAGTGCTTTGGGCCGGCACGGACTTGCTCAGCGTACCGGCGGTCGGCTTTGCGAAATGGCCCAGGGACGAACCGCCCGCGGCACACCTGACGCACTGGCTGGCGCATCTGGTGTTCGGCATGGGCATGGAAGCGACACGCCGCCTGCTGCGCGGACGTTGATCCTCCGCGTATGTATCTACCCGGTTACCGCATCCCTTCCAGAATGGAGCCGATCACTCCGCCAGCCACGCCGCCGGCGACCTCCCGGCGGCCTTCGCCAGGCAGGTACTCCTGCAATTTGTGGGCGAGATTGCTGATGGGGAGTGTTTGCAGCCAAATGCGGCCAGGGCCGGTGAGCGCGGCGAGGAAGAGTCCGTCGCCTCCAAAGATCAAGTTCCGGATGCCGGGCACGCGCGTGATCTGGAAGGACACGCTGGCCTGGAATGCTCCGACATGACCGGGGTGCACCCTCAGAGTTTCGCCGGGTTGAAGATCGCGCACAATGACTTCGCCTGAAAGTTCAAGCCAGGCGGTTCCCTGCCCTGTGACCTTCTGCAGCAGAAAGCCATCCCCGCCAAAAATACCTGCACCTAGTGACTGCTGAAAACCGACGCCCAGTTGAACGCCCGGCGTGCCACACAGAAAGCCATGACGATGAATCATGTACTGGTCAAAGCCGCTGCGCAGTTCCAGTGGAAGAATATGGCCAGGGACCTTGGCAGCAAAGGCAATCTCACCGGTGGAACCCTGAGCGCGGTACTCCGTCATGAAAAGTGTCCCACCGCCGGCGACGCGCTTGATAATACCCAGGAAACCTCCACCACCGCCGAATTGTGTGTGCGTGGTGAGCGTGATGCTTTGCGACATCCAGCTGAGTTCGCCGGCTTCGGCGATCACGGCTTCGCCGGGCTGCAGTAGAACTTCCAACGCGGGCATGGTCGTTCCGTGAATGCGTGTCTGCATGATGCCTTCTCCTTGTTTCCAGTCTCAACATACGCCCAGGCGTTCCGGTTGGTTCCGGTGGGGTGTTCCAGGTGATGTGACTTGGCCTCGTTGACCTCGCCACCTGCTGCAATGTACTTCCCCGCTTTGCTGTAGAGCAGGCGCGGCATTACCGTAGGAAGATGCGTCTCGGCTACTTTGGCGGTACTTTCGACCCGCCACATCGGGGACATCTACGAGTGGCGTTGCTGGCCGCCAATGCACTGAGGCTGAATCGTGTACTGCTGGCACCCACCGGCAGGCAGCCGCTCAAGCAGGCGAGTGCCCTTGCCAGCTTTGACGACCGGCTCGCCATGACCCGTCTTTTGTGCGCCGCCGACCCCCGGCTGGAGGTGACCGGCATCGATCCTCCTCACGAAGACGGCTCGCCCAATTACACGGTCGATGTGCTCGAGGAGCTCATGGCAGCTTCCCCTGATGCGCAAATCTTCAGTATTGTGGGCGCGGACAGCTTTTTGCACCTTCCTTCCTGGCGCGAGCCGGAGCGGCTATTCGCGCTGGCGGAGTGGGTTGTGGTCTCGCGGCCGGATTTTCCTCTGGATCGTATCGATCAGTTGGGTCTGACGGCTGAACAGCGCTCCCGGGTGCACCTGCTGACAACGCTGGAGGACGATACAAGTGCAACCGAACTACGGGCGCGACTGCAGGCAGGTGTCTCGCCAGGCGATCGACTCACGCCGGAAGTTCTGCTGTACATCTCGCGCATGCGCCTGTATCACGGCGCACGATGAGCGGCGAAAGCGCAACTAGGACTTGCGCATGCGATGCCGGACCATGCCGCACATACCCAGCAGACCCGTCCCAAGTAGAAGAAGCGAGTTCGGTTCAGGGGTAACCGCCACAGCGGGTGCGGTGTCGGTCACGGTAACGCCGTCGAGCAGGGCGAAGGGTGGTACGCCATTGGGTGTGTTCAACCCGAAGAAGGTGAGAGCTTCCGTGGTAGAAGTCGGCAGAAACGTCAGGTTGGCTTTCTGCCATCCGGTAAAGCCCTGGCTCGGCGTATTCAGGACGGCCGTTGTCGCACTTTGCGTTTTGATGGAATCCTGCAACGTGACCTGAAAAGCCGCGGTGGACGCGCCGGTGTAGCCCAACTGCTGGGCACCTGCGTAGTAGAACGAAACCGTTGTCACCAGGCCGACATGTAAGCCGCTAATGGTTTGCGAGATCGAGGGAGCGAAACCGGCATAGCCGCCATCCAGGGCGAGAAAGTTGCCCCCGCTTGGGCTGGTGGCGGTCAGGCCGTTTGCGTGGCCGTCATTGGGTCCCGCGAGCAGGATTCGTCCATTTGCGGCGTACTGGCTATCCGCTCCCGTAGTGTCGGCTGTGCCCGGCTTGAATAGAAAGGTGTAGCCCGCTGCCATCCAGCCGTTCACCTGTTGGCCAGCATAGCTGGTGCCAAACTCAGAAGATTGGGTCAGCGTGGTCGTTTCGAAATTGCCGTTTGTGACAGCGATCGTGCTTGCATGTGCCGCGCCGGCTGCTAGCACGCAGAGTCCAAAGGCAGAAACGCGTAAGAAAGACTTCAGGAAAGACATGGATCTTTAACCTCTGAGTGTCAGCGATGTAACTTGAACCGGATACCAAAAATCTGGCTTACGACGATCTTATGTAAGATCTGCCCGAGTCTTCTCAGTTCCGGTCAGTGTTTTTTCACATGCGTAACTGGTTTCCGATTACCTGTTCGCCATTCCTCTCTCTTGCTTTTGAAGAAAGAAGACAAACGGGTCAGGTGTCCTAACCCGTTTGGGTAACGGTAACGCCGGCATCCGATGAAGATTTGCCAGGTACTGCCGATGTGTTAATTACTGATGGCAAGGAAAGGACTTACATCAGGTGAGCGGAGACAGGTTAAATACCAGTGAAGCGCCGCCGGACAAGCCCCCCAACGCCGAGCAGGCCCGTGCCGAGAAGCATTAGCGAATTTGGCTCCGGCGTTACCGCGGTTGTCGTGGTGACGTTGTCCTTTACGGTGACACCGTCAAGGAGCGTGAACGGCGGAAGCCCATTCGGTGTGCCGGACGCCAGGAACGACAGAGTCTCAGTGGAAGCAGTGGGGGTGAAGATGAGGTTTGCCAGCTGCCAACCGGTAAAGCCGTGATTCACGTCGCTCAGCGTGGCAGTGTTGATCGTCTGATTGCCAAGCGTCACCGCGAAGGATTCGGTCGTTGCACCGTCATAATTCTTCTGCTGTGCGCCCGCGAAATAGAAGGAAACGGTCGTGGCCGCGCCAACGGTTAACCCATTGAGCGTCTGTGACACGGAACCGTTGCTTCCAGGAAAGCCGCCGTCCATGGCGATGAAGTTGCCGCCGGCGGGGCTGCTGGGGAGTACGTTGACACCGCCGTTGTTGCTACCCCAGAGCTGGAGATTTCCGTAGGTGCCGGTAGCTCCCGTGGTGTCGGCGGTTCCCGGCAGGAAAAGAAAGGTATAGCCGGCGCCCGTCCAGCCATTCACATTCTGACCGCCGTATTGGGAGCCGAATTGAGAGGAGGCACCCAGGGTTTGAGTTTCAAAACCGCCATTCACGACATTGATCGTGTTTGCTCTTGCAATACCGGCAGTCAGGATGCACATGCTCACGACAGAACCGCGCATAAAAGATTTCAGCAACGACATAAGGGACCCCTGGAATCCAGCCCGCCACACCAGAGCGAGTTACAAGAACTGTTATCTTGAGCCGGTTTATATAGGATCAGCTTATGTGGAGAGTTGCCCCATGCCAAGAGAACTTTCGTGGGATTGCCTGACCCTCGTAAGTAGGATGCAGTTACTTTGGGTCAGTAACGGCGATCACCGCAGCTTTGCGTTTTGCCAGAAATGGGTCAACAATTTGTCCCACCAGATGCGGCGACAGTTGCTCATGAATGCCATAGGTCTTGGGATGCTGGTTGCGCGGCAGATAAAGCGTGCCGAAACAGCGATCCAGAATCGGCAGCATCGACGCAAAGTTCTTGTTGTACAGATCGCTGCGATCATTGGTGTGGTGCCAGTGATGAAAGGCGGGCGTCGCAATGATCCACTCCGCCGGACCAAACCGCCAACGCACGTTTGAGTGGATAAAAAAGCCCCAAAGCGTGCCGAGCAAGACAACAAGCAGCGGGAGGGTGCCCGCCGTGCCGCGCACGGGCGCGGCCAGTCCTAGAACATACAACGGCACCAAGCCACATAGACGAACAAAAACCACATCGATCGGGTGTGCCTTGGTGTTGACCAGAAAATCCATGTCCGTGGCACTGTGATGGAGTGCGTGAAAGCGCCACAGGAACGGGATTTCGTGCGTCCATCGGTGGCCCCAGTAGAAACCGATTTCTCCCACAACAAGCGAAACAACCAGCCGCA
>CAXTPQ010000048.1:0-10143 GCA_964246215.1 uncultured Terriglobus sp.
CGCGAGCCCTTGCCAAGGTTCTCACCGGCAAGACCGTCACACGCTTCGACACGCAATACGCGCACCTCGCCACGGTCAACGACGACCGGTCCATAATCGGCCGTGTCATTGAGCAGGTAGAGTCGCGTGGGAAGTGGTGCCTTTTCCACTTTTCGGGTGACCTGATCCTTGTCACGCACATGCTCATGTCCGGCTCGTGGCACATCTACCGCACGGGCGAGAAGTGGTGGTCGCCGCGCAAGGCCATGCGCGCTCTCATCGAGGTGGAGGGCTGGCAGGCTGTTGCTTTCAACGTGCCCGTCGCCGAGTTCCACACAGCTGACACACTTGCCCGCAAGTCCAACGTGCCCAAGCTCGGTCCGGATGTCCTTTCGGCTCGGTACACAGCGGAAACCGGCCTGGAGTCGTTGCGGCAGCGGGCGCAGACGCATCCTGATGACGAAATCGCGAACGTGTTGCTGAATCAACGTGTGCTTGCCGGGCTCGGCAACGTCTACAAGTCCGAGGTCGCCTTTGCCGCGCGAGTTCATCCCTTCCGCCAGATGAGCACCATCACCGAAGACGAGATGCTGCAAATGGCTGACGTTTCGCAGCGCTACCTGAAGGCCAACGTCATCGACGGCAACTCGGCAACGGGCGGCGACGGCATCGTCACCTATACTGGCATGCGCCGCACCACGAACAGCGGCAACGAGAAGAACCGCCTGTGGGTGTACGGCCGCCGCGGGCAGGAATGCCGCCGCTGCGGCGGCCTGATTGAGATGCGCAAGCAGGGGCCGGGCGCCCGCAGCACCTACTGGTGCCCCGAATGCCAGCCATGGATTGTGTCACCCGCGCAACTCGCCGCCGGAGCCGCGCCCTCTGAAGCGCCCCAGGGCTGGAACGGTGCGATCCGAAGGCGTCGTGTCGGTTGTTGACTCAAGATCAAGAGCGAACGCAAAGAACGCAAAGCTGCTCTGCGAACATTGCGCTAACTCCGCGCACTCTGCGTTCGCTTTTGCTCTTAGAATGTGTGCGCCACGCTCAGCCCTAGCGCATAATCCGCAAATGCTGCATCGCCATGCTTGTGGTTCGCCAGATCGGTGACGGACGCACGCCGGTTGCGCTGGACGGCCCAGGAAGACGAGAGCGCGATCATGCTGTGCCGGTACTGGTACTGTACAGCCGGCTCCACGGAAATAATGTACCCTGGCCGGCGAAAACCGTCGCTTTTGCCAAAGGCATCGCGCACCGGAATGCCCTCCATGCGGCCACCAAAGCTGGCGGCCAAGCCGCGAACCCGCGGCACATGGCGCGACAAGCCCGCGCGAAAGAGGTACTGGTCCGTGGCTGACATGACATCCTCACCCTTTGCCGTGCGGAAGGTGGGCACGCCTGTGGTGTCGACCGGACTGAACAGCCACGAATCCTGGAAGTAGCCGATGGTGTGAAATGGTGCGGTCTTATAAGCCTGGCTGCCCAGCGTAAAGCCCCATGTACCGTCGCCGGGCTGCAGTGACTGGTCGGCGACGACCTTCTGCACGGTGCCGTTCGCGAGTTTGCCTGTACCCGTGCCGTTGTTGATGCCGGTCGGCAGTTTCAAGCCTGCGTTGAAGGCGATGTTGCCGCTATTCTCCGTCGGTGGACGAAAGACCCAGCCCTGAAAACCCAGGATCATGTCGCCGATGCCCGCAATCTCCACCTTCTGCACTGGTGCATACTTCTGGTCACGCGTGCCCTGCAGCACCGGCACAAAGGCATTCACGCTCCAGCGCTGCGTCAACTGCATGTCCAGGCTCAGGTTGTACAGGTTCTGGTGGTTCGGGATGAAGGTGCCAAGTGTCTGCCGGGAGGTGTTCTCTACCGTGCCGGAGAAGTGACGGAAGGAGCTGTAGGAGCGCCAGTCGACCTCCACCGTGAGCGGATGATGACGAAAAAACTCATAGGCACTGCCGCTGCCCATGTCATGTCCGCCACTGGTGATGCAGCTTTGAATGTTGCTGTTGGTATGCGCCGCAAGGCAGCCTTGCGCACGTGCGGTACTGGCTCCAAAGAGCGCCGTGGACGCTCCGAAAAGTGCAATGCGAAAAATCTTTGTTGTCATGATGCGGCCAAGTGTAGGGAGGCCAGAGAGAACCCGGCAACGATCCGGCTCACGATCTTTTTCTCCAACCTGTGAAGGAGAGACAAACGCTCAAGCCTTACCTATGCTCTTGAGTACTGCGAGTTCACACAGGTCAAACATGCTGCCACGCTCAACCGCATATCTGCTGTTCTGTGCCACGCTTACCGCGGCGGCGACTCCGCCCCTGCCTGCCGTCCGAGCAGATGGGCCCAAACCGGTTGAGTTCCAAGGCAGCGACGGTGCTGCGCATACCTTGGCGGAGCTTCGCGGTCAGCCGGCCGTAGTGAACTTCTGGGCGACCTGGTGCGGCCCCTGCAAAGAGGAGATGCCCCGTCTGCAGAAACTTGCGGATGAGTACAGCGCCAAAGGCGTCCGGTTTGTAGCCATTTCCCTGGACGCGCCAGAAACTCGCGGAAAGATCGGCACTGTCGTCGCTAGCCGTGGGTTTCGCGTGCCGGTATGGACGGGTGCCACGGAGCAGACACTCGCCAACCTCAAACTGGGCGAAGTGGTGCCGGCCACGCTCATCCTGGATCAGAACGGCGACGTGCTCGGCAAGATTGAGGGCGAGGCCCGCGACAAGGACATCCGCTCCCGCGTGGACTGGGTGCTGAACGGCAGGCAGGGCAAACAGCCGAAGGTGGTCCAGAAGAACGACTGGTAGAACCTGATTGCAGAACTCTGAGGTGGATGGCGTGTCGCTCTCCACCCAGACACTGTCAGATGGTGCCGTACCGTGAAGCATCATCTGGCTACGCTGCCTGCTTTTAGCTACTGCGGCTCACGATTGATCGAAGGTGATTCCTGTTTTTTGGGACTGCCGCCCCCAAAGAGTTTCTGCAGGAAATTCTTCTTCTTCGGCTTGTCCGGGTCGGCATTACCGCTAGCCGCCGGATTGCTCAGGTAAGGATCCTCCGGCGCAGACTGGTTAGAGGAGCTACCGATGCCGCCGGATTCTCCGGCCGGCGAAGTGCTCAATAAATCCTGCAATGAGCTGCCACCGCCACCCATGCGGCTGCAGGTGCTCTGCGGTTGAGAGCCGTCCAGGAAGGCCGCAATGTAATCGTTGGTGCAGGTTTCATCGGCAAGCTGGTTCGATACTTTGTCGAGCTTGTAGTTTGAAATGCCCTCAGGCGGCGTGAATGGCTTCATGTCGCTGTACTGCGGCAGCTTGATGGCGCGATTCATGAACTCCGCCCAGATTGGCGCGGCGGCCACCGCACCCTGCAGCTTTACATCGGTGTAGTCGTCGTTGCCGACCCAAACCACGCAAATCAGATTGCTGGTGTATGCCGCGAACCAGGCATCATGACTGGTGCCGGTCTTGCCGGCAGCGGGTGCGCGGAAGCCTTTGGCACGCACGGCGGCACCGTAACCAAAGTTCATCACGCCTTCCAGCAGGCTCTGCGTCAGAAAGGCAGCCTTTGGGTCCATCACCTGGCTGGCTTCCGGCGTAAAGTCGGCAACAACATCGCCGCGATCGTTGCGCACCCCCTTCAGCATCCATGGATTGATATGAACGCCGCCGTTCGCAAAAACGGTGTAGGCTCCGGCCATGTCCAATGGCGTAGCGTCATACGCGCCCAGCGCCACCGCAGGCGTGCCTTTTGCGTTGGTGATCCCGCTGGCGCGTCCCAATGCGGCGACATTTTCAAAGCCGACTTTCTGGCCCAGCGACACCGTTGCGTTGTTCAGTGAATGCGCCAGCGCGTAGATGGCCGTGACCTGGCCGTGAAAACTGCCACCGAAATTACGTGGCGTGTAGGTCATGCGGCCGTTGTCATAGGTAAACGTGGTCGGCACGTCGCTCAGTGGAGTGACCGCGGTAAAGGCACCGCCTTCAGCCGTGTTGCCCTCGGCGTCCGTAGTGGAGGGCAGCTGCTCGCCTCTCACCGCATCCATTTCCGCGGTCGCGTAAACGAACGGTTTGAAGATGGAGCCGGTCGGCCGCTTGCTCACCGCATGGTTCAGCTGCGACTGTCCATAGTTGCGGCCACCCACCAGCGCCAGCACCTGACCGGTGTGCGGGTTTAGCGCGACAAGCGCCACCTGCGGGTAGGTGATCGGTCCGTTGCCCCGGTGGCCTTTGCGGACCTCCTCGTCAACGTGTGCCATGCTGGCCGTCACAGCTTCGCTGGCCGCCTTCTGCAGGTCTGGATCGAGCGAGGTGTAGATGCGCAGCGTGCCGCTCTGCGTGGTGTCGCCCAGCCTGGCCCCGAGCTGATCATGCACCAGGTCAACAAAGTAGGGTGCTTCGCTCGCGTCCACATTCTGCGGAGCCAGCTTTAGCGGCTCGGCTTCGGCGTGCTCGGCTTCCGACGGAGTCAGCGCGCCAGTCTCCACCATGCTGTGAAGCACGAGATTGCGCCGCTCAATCGCGCGTTCCGGATGCCGGAACGGGTTCAGCCGGTTTGGACTCTGAATGATACCCGCCAGCAGAGCGCATTGCGACACGTCCAGCTGCTTCAGATCTTTGCCGAAGTAGGCCTGCGCTGCTTCTCCAAAGCCGTTGATGGCAAACGATCCGCGCTGGCCCAGGTTGATCTGGTTGGCATACATTTCAAAGATCTGCTGCTTGTTGAAATGATTTTCCAACTGCAGCGTGATCAGCATTTCCTGCAGCTTGCGCTTCAGGTGCCGCTCCGGCGTGAGAAAGAAGCCGCGCGCCAGCTGCATGGTCAGCGTGGAACCGCCCTCCATGTAACGGTGGCGATGAAACACATCATTGCGCAGCGCACCGGCGACGCGGATGTAATCGATGCCGCCATGATCGAAGAAGCGGCGGTCTTCAATGGCGGTCACCGCCTCCACCATCGTTTTTGGGATCTGGTTATAGGTGACAAGGCGGCGCTTGGTGCGGTTTTTGTCTTCGCTCAGTCCGGTGATGAGCTGCGGCTCCAACTCATAGGCGCTGAGCTGCGCGCCGTTGTCGGCCGTGATCGCCGTAATTTGTGCACCATCATCCGTGATCGTCGCGCCATCGGGGGAGTGAAAAGAAGCCGGTCCGGGCTTGACCGTGATGCTGTCGCCGGATACCTGATATGTCCCAAGTTGCGGGTTCACGTTGTACCCTGCGTGGCGAAGATCCGCGCCAATAGTCGCCACGGTCATGCGCTGGCCGGGCCGCACCTCGCGTGGCGCGGCATAGATTTGCGACGTGCTGGCAAACAGCGGGCCGGCTGCAAGGCGGTCCTCCACCACCTGCCGGTAGTGGTGGTAGTAGTACACGAAGACCAGCCCGCCAAGGACGCCGAACACAACGGCCAGCAGCAACACCACGCGCAACAGGCGCTGCCACATCGGTCTTTGCCGGCGGCCTCGTGGCACGGCTCCGCCGTCGTAGTCGAATCGCGAGGGCCTGCCGGCCAGCTTCACCTTCACTGCCATCTGCTCACTCCGATCCATTTGCGCGCATACCGCTGCAATGCACCATGCCGGCCTTGATGCCATGCCGCTGATACGCTTCGTTAGACGCTGCTGTCCACTGTGGCAGCGGCACCGTTCAGCAAAGCCTGCACCTTCTGCGTCACGTCGGCCAGTGCTGCATCTTCGGTCGTGCCGCGCAGACGGTCGACGATTTCTGCCAGCCCCTCGGCCAACTTCTTGCCAACATTGATGCGGTAAGGTGCGCCGATGAGGTCGGCGTCCTTGAACTTCACGCCGGCAGAGCCGTCCCGGTCGTCCAGCAGCACGTCGACACCGGCGCTTGAAAGATTCGATGCGATGGTTTCACCGGCCTCCGCCAGCGCCGCATCGCTCTGTTTGGTTACGGTGACCACGACAGGGAAGGGCGCGATGGCAGCGGGCAGAGCATAGCTCCATTCGCCACGGTCGTTCTTGCCGAAGCGGGCCGCACTCTGCTCTATCGCAGAAGTTAAGATACGCTCGATTCCGATGCCGTAGGATCCCATGATCGGCGTGGTTTCTTTCCCGTTGCGATCCAGAACGCGCGCGCCCATGCTCTCGGAGTACTTGTAGCCGAGCTTGAAGATGTGGCCGATCTCGACGGCCTTGCCAAGGCGGAGCGGCTGGCCGGTAATGGGATCGGGCTCGCCTGCGCTCACGTTGCGGATGTCAGCTGCCACCGTCCAGGTAAAGTCGCGGCCGGGCGTCACGTTGCGATAGTGATAGTCGAGCTTGTTAGCACCGGCGACTAAGTTCTTGCGGCCTAGCAGGCCGTTGTCCATTACGACAGTGGCAGCCCCATCATCCTTCAGAACTTTCAGCACCTCAGCGTCCAGCGTTTTAACTTTCGCCAGTTCTGCTGGGCGAAAGAATCCTCGTTGAATGGCAAACGCCGCTTTCGGCAAAACACTTAAGCCGATTGGGCCGAGAAACCCCGCGGGCCCGCGCAGATACTGCTCAAGTTCGTGCGGTAGCATCGGCCGCAGCGTGTCACAGTGTGCGGCTCCCGCCAGCTTTGTTTCGTTTACCTGGTGATCACCACGCAAGAAGGCAATCACCGGCTTCTCAAGCAGTGTGCCTTCCGGCCCCGCGGCCTGTCCCATGTAGGCCACACACTTAATATCCTGCGATGCCGCGATGCCGAAGAACTCCGTCACGTCCGCAATCGAAGCTTTGCCTGGCGTGTGCACCAGTTCCGGCAGGCCATCGCCGGTTGGCTCCAGATCGTTCACCGGCGCAAGCGTCGACGTGGCTTTCTCGATGTTGGCGGCATAGCTGCCATCCGGCGACGACGCAATCCAGTCCTCGCCCGCATCGGTGTAGACCATGAACTCCTGAGACTGGGATCCGCCCATCGCGCCTGAATCCGCCTCCACCGCCACGAACTCCAGGCCGCAGCGCGTGAAGATGCGGCGGTACGCCTCGTCATGTTTGTTGTAGCTGTCATCCAGTCCGGCCGCGTCGATGTCGAAGCTGTACGAGTCCTTCATGGTGAACTGCCGCACTCGCAGCAGCCCACTCTTGGGCCGGGGCTCGTCGCGAAACTTCGTTTGGATCTGGTACCAGATCTGCGGCAGCTGCTTGTAGCTGCGGATCTCGTTGCGCGCGATGGACGTCATTACTTCTTCGTGCGTCATGCCCAACGCCAACTCCGCGCCCTTGCGGTCTTTCAGGCGGAACATGTTGTCCCCCATGCCGGTCCATCGGCCGCTTTCCTCCCACACCTCTTTCGGGTGAATGGCGGGCAAGTAGAACTCCTGGCCGATGCGGTCCATCTCCTCGCGCACAATCGCGACGATCTTGTTGATGGCCCGCGTGCCCAGCGGCAAGTAGCTATAAAGGCCCGCACCGAGTTGGCGGATGTAGCCGGCACGCAGCAGCAACTGGTGGCTCGCGACTTCGGCGTCGGCGGGCGCTTCGCGCAGCGTGGGAATAAAGAGCTTGGACCAGCGTGAAATCAAGTCGTACCGTTCGCTTTCTTGCTGACCATTCTACCGGGGCAGAGTGCCTCTGCCGGTCCGGGAGTAGACAATGGCCCGATTGCGGTACAGACGTCTAGGCCGGATGCCGCCTCGACTTTACGCATCCTCAGCGGCCTGGCCGCGCGCAGGGCTTTACCGGGCACCCTCACACTTTCGCGCTCTGCGCGAAATAGAGAACGCTCCGGGTAGCAGCCCGGAGCGTTGCCGTTTGAGGAGGTAAATGCCATGCGACCCTTTCGGATCAAGTGGCGCGAGCATCAGATAGAAGTTCCTTGTGAACTAATCATCTATCTGCTTGTGCGTGTACTCAATCATCTGCACTTTTGATGGTTGTTGACGTTTACTGCAACCGTGGGTCCGCTCTGCCAGAAGCCCACTTCACGTCTTACTTCACAGTTTGGTGCTTTCGCCACCTACAGTCAATCGAAAATAACTGGCCTGATTGAGCGAACGTAACCGCTGGCTTGGCGCGCACTGCAAACAGCGAAAAGAGTAACGCGAGTTGGAGCTAAGCAGCCGTTGTGGTCTGCTGTGTCTCTTCTGCTTGGGCCGCTTTCTTCACAACCGGCTCAGCCTTCTTGCTCGGCGCCATGATGGCGTGCAGGGTTGTGCCTTCCATGCGTGGCATGAACTCCACAATGCCGGTCTGCCCAATGTCCATGATGAGCCGGTTGATGATCTTGTAGCCCAAGTCGCGGTGGGCCATCTGCCGGCCGCGAAAACGGAGAGACGCCTTGACCTTATCGCCTTCCGTCAGGAAACGGACAGCCTGGTTCTTCTTGGTCTGGTAGTCATGCTCATCCACCGTGACGGAGAACTTGACTTCCTTGATGACGATGACTTTCTGCTTCTTGCGGGCGGCGCGGTCGCTCTTGTCCTTCTCATACAAATACTTGCCGTAGTCCTGAATGCGGCAGACTGGCGGCACCGCGTTCGGTGAGATCTCAACCAAATCCAGCGAACGCTCTCGCGCGATCTTCAGTGCATCGAATGGTGCCATGATGCCGAGCTGCTCTCCGTTGTCATCAATCACACGCACTTCGCGCGCGCGAATCTTTTCATTGGTGCGGATGAATGACTTCTGAGCGCGCTTGTCGGTAAACGGTGGAATAGTTTGCCTCCGCAGCTGCTCGCTCTTGATGCGGGCCGTTTCACCGGACACATTCTGCGGCGCTGCAATCAGAAGTATACAACGAGCTTTTGCACAGACGGAGAAAGAAGACAATGAGCTTCTGTGCACGATGTGGGACCGCGACGCGCATGGCCTTTCCATGGCAATTGGTGCACATGCCAGAGCCATAAGGGAGTATGCTGCTCGAAGATCAGAAACCGCGAAGAGACCTGCCGTTGATCAGGCGGGCGAACGGCTCAGGTTTCGCACAATACAGGGAGAATCAGGGTTCCAATGAAGCGACGCATCCTGCTGGTCGATGATGAAGTAGCCGTTCTGCTCACGCTGAAGGCCGTGCTGGAGATCAGCGGCTTTGACGTGGACACCGCGACGAGCGCACGCGAAGGCAAATCGAGGATCAAGCATCGCGAGTATGAGATGGTCATCACCGACATGCGCATGGAGGACGAGCGCGCCGGGGAAGAAGTCATCCAGGCCGCCAAGGCCGCACCCTACCGTCCAGCGGTTGCGCTTCTGACCGCCTTTCCCAGCGATGAGGATTCAATGGCCAGCCTTGGCGCGGACAAGATGCTCGTGAAGCCGATGCACACACGTCTTCTGCTGCAGCAACTGGAATCGCTGTTTACCAAGCACCACGGAAAGGCTGCGACTTTTTCTGAAAATGAGATACCGGCTGCACAGGATGGATCGAAGCCAAAGGTGGCGGTGAGAACTGCCGTGAAGAAAGCCGCGGTGAAGAAATCAGCGGCAATCAAGAAGCCCCTGGCTGTTTAGCCGGTTCAGTTCGAATATCCCTGGATATCTTGGATCGGCTCAATGCGGCGAGTGCGACTTGATGAAGTTCCGCAGTTGCAAGTTGATCTCCAAGGCTTTTTGCGTTCCGCTGTCCAACATGCGCAACCAGTCTGACGCGGGCGACTTCAGGTCTGCTGTGCTCAGCAGATAACCCGTCTGGACCACAATCTCCAATGCATTGCTGAGGTCGTGAGCCAGCTTACGAATTTGCAAGGCCAACTCCTCTGGAATGACTGTGTCACTGTCACTGGGCAGGGTGACGTTCGGTTCAGACTGGCTCATGTGTCGCAACTCCTCAGCAGATTGACGGACAGTCGTCGAATGTACAATCTGATGCACAGAACCACGCACCTGTTTTACTCTGTGCACATCCTCGTTGCACTAGCGTGCAGCCAATATCAACGTGGGACGACATCGGCCGGTGTGCACGTCAAATGTTTGACAGACGGTCAGCCATTTGTGACACTGAGGTTGCTGCAGCGAAGGACAGTGCGCCTCGCTTCTGTGCCGAAATGGCGGAATTGGCAGACGCGCATGGTTCAGGTCCATGTACTCGCAAGGGTGTGGAGGTTCGAGTCCTCTTTTCGGCACCAATCTCCTGGAAACGCGATGCCTCTCTGGCATCGCGTTTTTCCTTGGTCGAAGCTGCCCTTATGGACGACTGCGTGAAAGGGAAGCTTGATGACCGGAACCTATCTTGACCGCATCCTGGCCCAGACACGCGC
>CAXTPQ010000048.1:10243-13522 GCA_964246215.1 uncultured Terriglobus sp.
CACTCCCCGGAAGAGATCGAGCGTGTGCTTCCGCTCGGCTGTGAGATGTATGGCGTCAACAGCCGCGATCTGCGCACTTTCCAGGTCGATACTGCCGCCGCCGAGACAATGGCGGCGATGCTGCCCAGTGACGCAGTACGTGTAGCGGAAAGCGGCATGAGCTCTGCCGCGGACATCGCTCGCATGCAGGCCGCCGGCTTCAACGCCTTCCTGATCGGCGAATCATTGATGCGCGCCGCTGACCCCGGTGCGGCATTGGCCGCGCTGCTCGCCCCACTTCCGCAGACGAGCGCCGCATAGAAGGGCCATCGCCATGTGGGTGAAAATTTGCGGTAATACCAACCTTGAAGATTGTCAGATTGCGGTGGAGCTTGGAGCCGACGCGCTTGGCTTTGTTTTCGCGGAAGGCAAACGCACCGTCACCGCGACACAGGTCGCGGCCATCACCTCCCAGCTACCGCACCACCTGGACAGGATCGGCGTGTTCACGGTGCATGACTATGACGAGATTGTCTCTACCGTGGAACAAGCGGGCTTGACGGGCGCACAGCTGCACGGGCGACTGGACTTTCGCCTGCTGGAACGGCTGCGTCTCTACTTCGGCGATACGAGCGAGCGCTGCAGCCTGCTGCAGGTGCTGCCCTGGTGGACGGATGTCAACGTGGCAGATCAGCGGGATGCCTTTGCCACGGAAGCGGAGGCGGTTGCGGAAGACGGCAGCGCGGATGCCATGCTGATCGATTCCCGTACCCGCCACACCAGCGGAGGTACTGGCTTGACCTTCGACTGGGCCGCGGCAAAGAACGCGCTCGCCAGAGTCGACTACCGCACCATCGTTGCAGGCGGTCTGACGCCGGACAATGTCGGCGATGCCATTGCCGCGCTGCGACCCTGGGGAGTCGACGCGGTGAGCGGCGTGGAAGCATCGCCTGGCCGGAAATCTCCGGAAAAGCTTCGGGAATTTCTGCGGCGCGCGAAGCAGTAGCACAATCCCCAGCCGATCCGATATTCACAACTGGCAGTGCTTCAGGTCTCCGAGCCCCTTTGCGCCCTCTGCGAAACCGTTGCGTGCTTTGCGTTCGCTCTTGTTCTTGTATCCAATCGCTGCCAATGGCCAGCAAAGTTTGCAAGCTCCGGCTTTTGCGTTAGGCTGTGAAGGATGAACCGCGTTTCGTATCCCTGGCGATTTACCTACCGCAACTGGCCACTCCAGGCGGCGCCGGCGAAACACGTTCTCTAGCTGCAACAAGCAGCCCAGGTTCTTGAGATCAAGTTTCAACGGAAGCCGCGGCCCGCAAAGGTCGCGGCTTCCCCTTTGCAAAGAATCGGAGTCGACATGCCAGTTCTGGAATCGGTTGTGGAACCATCTGTTGAAGTGAGCCGTACGCTCGGCACCGGCCGCTTCGGTGCCTACGGCGGCCGCTACGTGCCGGAAACGCTCATGGCTGCGCTGCTTGAGTTGGAACACGCCTATGTGGAGGCGCAGGCGGATGCGGCTTTCCACGCAGAGCTTGACGACCTGCTGCATCACTACTGCGGCCGGCCCACGCCGCTCTATTTGGCCAGGCGCTTGAGCGAACAGCTTGGCGGCGCGCAGATTTGGCTGAAGCGGGAAGACCTGTTGCACACCGGCGCGCACAAGATCAACAACGCCCTCGGCCAGGCTCTGCTCGCGCGCAGAATGGGCAAGCAGCGCATCATCGCGGAAACGGGCGCGGGCCAGCACGGCGTGGCCACCGCCACCGTCTGCGCGCTCTTCGGCCTGGAATGCGTCATCTACATGGGCGAGGAGGACATGCGGCGGCAGGAACTGAACGTTTACCGCATGCGCCTGCTGGGTGCCGATGTGCGCGGCGTGCATTCCGGCTCCGCCACGCTGAAGGACGCGATCAACGAAGCCATGCGCGACTGGGTCACCAACGTTCGCACGACGTTCTACATTCTCGGCTCGGCGCTCGGCTCGCACCCATATCCAACGATGGTGCGCGACTTTCATCGCGTCATCTCAATCGAGGCCAAGCGCCAGTTCGCGGAGCAGGTCGGCCGCAATCCCGATGCCGTCGTCGCCTGTGTCGGCGGTGGATCAAATGCGATCGGGGCTTTCTATGAATTCATCCCGGATGAGAACGTACGCCTGATCGGCGTGGAAGCCGGTGGCCGCGGCACCGCGCTGGGCGAGCATGCGGCACGCTTTCAGAAGAACGGCGGCGGCATCCCCGGCGTGCTGCAGGGCACGTACAGTTACGTGCTGCAGAACGATGCGGGTCAGGTGGCGTTGACGCACTCCGTGAGCGCCGGTCTGGATTACGCCAGCGTCGGCCCGGAGCACGCGATGCTGCACGACAGCGGCCGCGCCGAGTACTTCAGCGCCAGCGATGACGAAGCGCTGAACGCGACGAAGGTGTTGTCACGGACCGAAGGCATCGTGCCCGCGCTCGAGACCGCGCATGCCGTGGCCTATGCGATGCAGCTCGCACCGACAATGGCGAAGACGCAGCACATCATGGTGAACCTGAGCGGGCGTGGCGATAAGGATATGGGAATTATCAGCCGCGAGTTGGATCTGGGAGGCGGTGCTCCTGTCCATGCGGAGAATAGAGGGTCCCGATAGCATGCCAGAAAACAAGGAAGAGACACAGTGCGGCTTGGACAAACGGGACAGAAAGTTTCACTTACTGCTGCGGTCGCTCGTACTCTTTAACCTGGCGTTCATTGCACTCTCGTGCGTACCCTGGTTTTCAGGAACAGCAAAGACGCCAGGTTTTGCAGATCGCCTCTTCGGCAACTTGCGGTTCGGAGGCTTTCGCGCTGATGTAGTTTGGCTCACCCTGTCAACAGGAGCCATACTTCTAGCGCTGCCGGTGTTTGCTGTTCAATTTCGAGCGCGCTCAATACAGGTCAGTGTACTTCTCTGTATTGCGGAGATCGCTAGTTTTTGCGGTTATGTGTACTATGCGCTTCGTTCCGGCCTTTTTTATATGGGCTAATAAAGACACTTTGGATAACAGATGCCCATTAGCTTTCCTCGTCAGCCCGGCCTGATCGTCTATCTCACTGCGGGCGACCCATCCCTTGAAGCCACCTACGACATCGCTCTCGCCGCGCTCGACAATGGCTGCGACGTGCTCGAGCTCGGTGTGCCCTTCAGCGATCCGCTGGCCGATGGCCCCGTGATCCAGCGGGCCAGCGAACGTGCCGTGGGCAGAGGCGTCCGCCTCACCGATGTACTCGCGCTCTCGAAGCGCATTCGTGAGGCAAGGCCGCAAGCCGGCATTGTGA
>CAXTPQ010000048.1:13622-23052 GCA_964246215.1 uncultured Terriglobus sp.
GTACTCGCGCTCTCGAAGCGCATTCGTGAGGCAAGGCCGCAAGCCGGCATTGTGATCTTCAGCTATCTGAATCCAGTCGTCCGCATGGGCCTGCCCGTCTTCTGCAAAGCTGCCAAAGAAAATGGTGCCGATGGCGTTCTGCTTACGGACATGATCGTGGAGGAAGCTGAAGAATACCTGCGCGAGATGAGCGCCAACGATCTCGCGCCGGTTTTTCTGGCCGCACCTACCAGCCCTGACAATCGCCTGCAAGCCATTGCCGAGCACAGCCAGGGATTTATCTATGCCATCTCGCGCGTGGGCATTACGGGCACGCAGGACAGCATCGAGAGCGACGCCGAGCAGCTTGTGCGACGGCTGCGCAAGTTTACGGACAAGCCGATTGCGGTCGGCTTCGGCATCTCGAATGCGGCCCACGTGAGAGCGGTCGCTGCCTTTGCCGATGCGGCTATCGTCGGGAGCGCCATCGTTTCGCTCATTGAGAAGAGTGAGCCGGGGCACGAGGCCCAGGCAGTGGGCGAATTTGTGCGTGCATTGAAAAGCTAAAAGGGAACGCGGTGGACGCAGAGTGCGCGCGGAGTTCACGGCGAACTCCGCGAGAGCACCGCGCATTCCGCGTTCTGCTTTTCAGGGGAATAGCCGCTATGCTGAACAAAGGAGAACAGCAAGATGGAAATCGCAGACTGGCGGCAGAAGATCGATGGACTCGACGAGCAAATTGTCGACCTGCTGAGTGAGCGGGCGCGCGCGGCCGTGGCCATCGGCGAGATCAAGCAGCGCACCGGCGGCAACATCTATGAGCCAGACCGCGAGCAGGCCGTGTACACACATGTCAAGCAGGCCAACGCGGGCCCGCTCACAGAAGCGGAACTGATCGTAATTTACGAGCGCATTATGGACGTGATGCGTTCGCTGCAGAAGCGCCCGGCGCAGGCGTAATCGCCAGAAAGATCGACAAACGCAATGATCGTAGTGATGCAAAACGAAGCCACCGACGCTCACATTCAGCAGGTGATTGAGCGCATGGTGGAACTCGGCTTTGACGTGCACCGCACCAGCGGCGCGGGCCAAATGATGCTTGCCGGCGTGGGCATGCCCGCGCAGTTCGATGTGGTGGAGTTTCAGGTGATGGGCGGCGTGCAGGAGGCCTATCGCATCTCCTCGCCGTACAAGCTCGCGGGTCGCTCTTTCCGTCCCGATGGCACGACGATCACCTTTCCGAACGGCGTGGTCGTGGGCGGCAATCAGGTTACGATCATGGCCGGTCCATGCTCGGTGGAGTCACGCGAGCAGATCACGCTTTCCGCGCAGCAGGTGAAGGCCTCCGGCGCACAGTTCCTTCGTGGCGGTGCCTACAAGCCTCGCTCCTCGCCGTACAGCTTTCAGGGCATGGGCATTGAGGGCCTGAAGCTGCTGCGCGAGGTCGGCGACATGACCGGCCTGCTCGTCATCACAGAGGTCATGGAGATCTCGCAGATCGAGCCCATGCTGCCCTACATTGACTGCTTCCAGGTGGGCGCGCGCAACATGCAGAACTTCAATCTCCTGCGCGAACTCGGCCATGTGCGCAAACCCGTCCTGATGAAACGCGGCATCGCGGCAACCATTGAAGAAGTCCTGCTCTCCGCCGAGTACATCCTGAGCGGCGGCAACTACGACCTGATGCTCTGCGAGCGCGGCATACGCACCTTCGAAACCTACACCCGCAACACCTACGACATCAGTGCCATCCCTGTGCTCAAAAAGCTTACACACCTGCCCGTCTTCGGCGACCCATCGCACGGCGTGGGCAAGCGCGAGTTCGTGCCCGCCATGGCGCTGGCCAGCGTTGCCGCCGGTGCCGACGGCCTGCTCATGGAAATGCACCCCAACCCGGACAAAGCCATGAGCGACGGCGCGCAATCGCTCTTCCCGGACCAGCTCACAAAGCTCGTCGAACAGCTCCGCCAACTCGCACCGGTGGTCGGACGCTCTGTCGCATAGCAAGTAAAGAACTGCAGTGTCGTTCAGTAACGCAGGAAGGAACACATGAAAACCGAATGGGTTGAGCTCCAAGCATCCGATGGCAACGAACTTGCCGCTTACGTCGTCCGCCCTGAAGGGGAGCCGAAGGCAGCGCTTGTCGTTGTGCAGGAGATCTTCGGCGTCAACAAAAACATTCAGCTCACCGCGGAAGACTGGGCGAAGGACGGCTTTCTCGTTATTGCCCCGGCCATGTTCGACCGCTTCGAGAAAGGCGTGCAGCTGAACTATGACAAAGAGGGCTGGGCCCGGGCGATGAGCTTCGTCTCGAAGTTTGCGCCGGATATGCAGCCGCAAACGCTGGATGTGGATGCGGCCGTGCAGTGGCTGCGCTCGGAAACGGACAAGCCCGTCGGCGTGGTGGGCTACTGCTTCGGCGGCACCATGGCCTGGCTCGCCTCCACGCGGTTGAAAGTCGAAGCCGGGGTCGGTTACTACGGCGGCAACATTGCCAACGTGGCGAACGAGAAGCCACAGAATCCGGTCATGCTGCACTTCGGCGGAAACGACCAGTACATCTCTGCGGAGGCCCGCGACAATATCCAGAAGGCACATCCGGAAGTGCCTATGTTCGTCTACGAAGGTGCGGGTCATGCCTTCGCGCGGCAGATCGATCCCACGCACTTTGTCGCCACCGCAGCCGCGATGGCAAAGAAGCGTTCGCTGCTCTTTTTTGAACAGCATCTTGTTTTCTAAGGACAGCCTGTGCCCATCGAGAAGATCACGATCGTCGGCACGGGCCTGATCGGTGCGTCGATTGGGCTGGCGCTCTATCGATATGGCTTCTCCGGATGGATTAGCGGGATTGACACAAACGTCGGCGAACGGACGATCGCACTTCAGAAGCAGGCGATCTCTGAGGCTGCCGTAACTCAGCAACAGGAGCGACTCGCCGTTCAGCAGGCGGACGTGATCGTCCTCGCAATGCCGGTTCTCGGCATCCTGAACTGGATGGAGCGCCACGCATCATTGCTTCGGCCTGGCCAGCTTGTGACCGATGTCGGTTCCACAAAGTTGCGCATTGCCGAGGCGGCTCAACGGCTGATGCCAGGGCAGTTCCTGCCCGGTCATCCCATGGCGGGCAAGGAGAGCGGAGGAGCGGCACTGGGCGAAGCTAACCTCTTTCAAAGAGCCACCTGGCTCTTCACGCCCCTGGGCGGCCCCACGCACTCGTCAACGCCCATTGAAGCGGAGTGGCGCACGTGGGTGGAGCGCTTCGGAGCCAACATCCTCGACATGGATCCGGAGCGCCACGATGAACTCTGCGCCTGGGTCAGCCACCTGCCGCAGATGGTATCCACCGCCATGAGCGCGCTGTTGGAAGACACTCTTGGCAATGCGCCGGAACTGCGGGCGATCGGCGGACGCGCCCTGCGAGAGATGACCCGCCTTGGCTCATCCCCATTCAGCATGTGGCGAGACATCGCGCACACGAATGAAGCCTCGATTGCGACAACGCTGCTTGCACTGGAGCAGCGGCTCGCGCATTTGCGAGACAATCTCAGAACTCCGGAACTCCGCAAAGAGTTCACAAAGGCCAATCGATTCAAGACGGGCGGAGAGACTTAGCCCTTGCGGTTGCCGTCTCCGCATGGAAACACAGGGCATGTCCGGTACATGCTAAGTTGAAACATATCCTGTGAATACTCCGGCTTTGCAAAGTCTTTCCGTGACGCTCGCCGACATACAAGCCGCGCGTGAACGCATTCGCGATGCGGTGTACTACACGCCATGCGAGCGATCCGCTGTGCTCACTGGCCTCACCGGCCAGCAGGTTTACTTGAAGCTCGAAAACCGGCAGATGACCGGGGCTTTTAAGGAGCGTGGCGCGCTCAATCGCATTCTCACCCTTACCGCCGAGCAGCGCGCACGCGGCGTCATCGCAGCCAGTGCCGGAAATCATGCGCAGGGTGTTGCGTACCACGCCACACAGCGCGGCATCCGCGCCACCATCGTTATGCCGGAAACCACGCCGCTGGTGAAAGTCACCGCTACACGTGGTTTTGGTGCCAACGTGGTGCTGCATGGCGCCAATTACGATGATGCCTATGCCGAGGCCTGCCGCTGTCGCGATGCGGAGAACCTCACCTTTATCCACCCGTTCGATGATCCGGCTGTTATCGCAGGGCAGGGGACGATCGGCCTTGAGCTTCTGGAGCAGGTGCCCGATCTGCAAGCAGTCGTGGTGCCTATTGGCGGCGGTGGACTGATCGGCGGCATCGGCTGTGCGGTGAGATCGCTCAAGCCAGGCGTGCGTGTGATCGGCGTGCAAACGGCCCGGCTTGCCAGCATGTCTGCAGCTCTTACACAGCATGCGCCAATCAGCCTGGAAGCTGCCACAACTATCGCGGACGGAATCGCGGTGCGTCGTGCGGGCGACCTAACCGTCCCGCTGGTTCGGCAGTATGTCGATGAGATTGTCACCATCGAAGAGGACGAGATCGCTAGCGCGATTCTCACGTTACTTGAGCGGGAAAAGCTCCTCGCCGAGGGGGCCGGTGCCATTGCGCTCGCGGCTCTGTTGCAGCGCCGAACCTCCTTGCCAGCGGGCATGCATACCGCCGTGCTGGTCTGCGGCGGCAACATCGATGTCACACTGCTCAGCCGCATCATAGAGCGCGGTCTTGTGCAGGACGGCCGCCGCATCCGGCTGCGCATTCACCTGCTGGACCGGCCCGGCGCGCTGGTGGAGCTGTCGCAACTCATCGCTTCGCACGGCACCAACATCGTGGACACGCTTTACAACCGCGCCTACTACGGCGTGAACCTGGGCGACACCACCATCGACATCACCATGGAGACACGTGGACGTGAGCAGGTACAAGAAATGCTGAATGCGCTGACTACCGGTGGATACCGCTTTGAGCGTGTTTTCTAACGTACGCTTGGCAGGCCCAGCTACAATAGTCATACTGCTAAACAATTTGCGCACCATACGGTCATATTCACCACGGCCGGCTGCGCTCTGTAGCGTAAGGAAGCGCATGGCCAAAGTCATTGTTGTGGGCGCGGGTATTATGGGACTCGCCGCTGCGTATCAGGTCTTGCAGGACGGCCATCAGGTCGAGGTACTGGAGGCCGCTGACGTCCCGGGCGGCATGGCGAGCCACTTCGACCTGGGTGGCTACTCGACTGAGAAGTTCTACCACTTCATCTGCAAAACGGATAAGCCTACCTTTGAGTTATTACGGGAACTCGGCATCGAGCAGAAGCTCCATTGGGTTCCCACCAGCATGGGCTTTTATTCCAACGGCAAGCTGAATCAATGGGGCGACCCAATTTCGCTGTTGAAAATGCCAGCTATGACCCTCTGGCAAAAGTTCCGCTACGCGATTTTTGCGTTCGTCAGCGTGCGCAAGAATAGCTGGCCAGCGATTGAAACGCAGACCGCGCATGAGTGGATCACCCGCTGGTGTGGCGAGGATCTCTATAACCGGTTCTGGCGCTCCCTCTTCCGCTATAAGTTTTACGAATATGCAGAGAACATATCTGCACTGTGGATCTGGACGCGCATTCGCCGCATCGGCCGCTCGCGCAAAAGCCTGCTGCAGGAAGAGCTCGGTTATCTGGACGGAGGTTCGGAAGCTTTGGTGAAAGCTTTGACCTCTGCAGTCGAAATGCAGGGTGGGGTGATTCGCCTTTCCTCTCCGTCACAAACCATTCTCACAAAGGACGGCCGAGTTGTTGGCGTGCGTACGCCTGAGGGAGATGTGTATGCGGATGACGTGATTTCAACAGCTCCGACCCCCTATGTTTCTGCCATGGTGCCGGACCTCCCTGAAGATTGGAAGCAGAAGTATGACGCCATCAAGAACATCGGCGTGATCTGTGTTGTCTTTAAGCTGGCACGTTCTGTCTCACCGCATTTTTGGGTTAACATAGCCGACGCGCGCTTTGGGATTCCAGGTGTCATTGAGTTCTCAAACCTGCGCCCGGCCGGTGAGTCGCACATTGTTTATGTGCCGTATTACATGCCAACAACGAACGAGAAATTTCAGTGGGCGGATGAAGATCTGGTCACAGAAGCATTCGCATGCCTGCAGATGTTGAACCCGGCTCTTAGCTTCAAAGATCTCGAGACGACGAAAGTCGCACGTCTGCGTTACGGTCAGCCAATTTGTGAGCCCGGATTTGCCGCAAAAATTCCTCCAGTGCAGACCCCCATTCAAGGCTTGCAGATTGCGGATACCTGTTTCTACTACCCTGAAGATCGCGGTGTGGCGGAGAGCATCCGGCTTGGCCGTGACATGGCACGTAACATCCAGCGGAGCACAGGCGCAGAGCAAACGGAACACCCACCAGAACCTGGACAATCAGACTCATCGCTGAGCAAATCAGGTAAATGATTAACTTACCGCTTTCCAGAGCTCTTGGGCCGTGGTGGCGATACTACTCGCATCCATGGTGAAGACCGCCGCACCTAGAGCCAGTGCAGCGGCACCAATCGAGATGGCTTTGTCGATATCTTTGAGATTCTGCAGTGCACGATTTGCCTTGCCCGTTGACGCACGGATGTTGTCAAGTGCCTTTTCTGCGTTATTCAATGTAAGTTGGGCAGATGCGAGTGCAAAGCGGCTGGCCATGTCGCTCAACTGCAGCATCAAGTCCTTAAGCTGAATCATTGCAGGGTCTGACAAACGGGCACCCGCACTCAACGCTTGCAACCTGACCTGGCCCACGGCAAAGGCAAGATCATGAAAGCTGTGAGCTAAGTCCAGCAATTGGTCATCGGTCAGATTAGGCATCAATGTAAAGTCGTTTCCAGGTCGCTGATTGCACCTTTGAGTGCGATCAGGGTAGGTGCCAGATCTCGCGCTGCCTGACTTCTGCTGCTGGCATGTTCTCTGGCGAACGTTGCCATCTGTGCGTGGAGCTTGGCGGTCTGCTGCAGGGCGGCTACATACGCGAGAGCGGCAGCGCGATGCCGCTTTAGTACTGCCAGATCCTCATCGCGCTGCCGCTGTACCAGAATCAAGGTAAGCCGCTCCTCAGTCTTTCGTTCAGCAAGCGGATCGTTGTAGAAGGACGTAGTCTCTAACTCCTCGTCGTCCAGCAAACTTGTGTAATCTGTGCCTACAACCCTTTCCAGCGCCGTACAGAGTTCTTGCACACTTGGGTCGGTGGTCACCATCAGCTTGCCTGAGGTGCGTTCTCGATAGTGCTTAGTGGCAGCATCGGCGATTGCCGCCCCAAGGCCTCCCGCTGCGGTAGTGGCTGCCGCCGCGTGAGCCGACATGCCAGGCAGTCCTGCGATCTGCGCCGTTGCTTGATGAATCGCGGCGGGATAACTGGGTGTTTGCTTCACTGCCAGTTGGCTCAGTGTCTCCAAATACTGAATCAGTATAGCTTGGTCGGCGCCGAGCTGCTTCGCCAAAGCCACATACGGGGCGCAGTCCAGCGACGACTTGGTGCCCTCCGCATTGGGTACATCGGCCCGCAGCTGGTTACGCCGGGCGCAGGACACCGGCACATCGTTCGTTACCCGTGGCAGCGTCTCACGAAGCTCCCCGGCAACAGCTGAGAAGGCGGAAACATCGTCGAGGCCCGTGCATCCCGTGCTTCCCAGACAAAAGCAAAGTACAAGTATGGTCAACAGTTTTGACGTAATCCAGAATCCACTGTGAAGACCGTAGGTGCGATTCACTTGTAAGACTCCGTCCATGCACTCTGAATGTTACTCTGCACGTGAGAAATGTTACTTTGTGCCAGAGGGTCTCTCGTACGAATCAGCATCCACGTTGATTTGTCATACAACGGAGAGACGAGTTGCGTAGCTTTCCATTTTCCTTGTTGTACCTGCTGCATGATCAACCGGTCCAGGTCGCGATGCGGCAGCGGCAAGCCTTCATGAAACGCGATCTCATTTTCATGAAGGATTTGCAACTGCCTTTGGTACAGAATCCACTCCGGCGGTGTTTGCAGCAACTGTGTCTCAAGCTTCTCAATCGTGGCGCGGCTAGACGTGTCATAGAAAGTTTGCATGTAGCCGTGCCACGGCGGCACGTGGCAGAAATAGTTCGCATACGAAAAAGGCAAAGACAATAACTCAACTGGCTGCTTAATTGACTCTGCGCTCTGGCGCGTCGCGCGGCACACCGGCTCCATAAGTGCAAGCTGGTCTTGTTCCACCAGCATGTGTCCGTACACCGGATGCCCATACCATATGCGTTTCGCGTTGATTGAAAGTGAACGATAGTAAAACCAGTCAAAAGGATCGCGAATCTTATCTATCGCTGCGGAGACAATCAACAGAATGATTAGTATCAAGTAAGTCGAGCGGTACATGCGTCGAGATACGGCCAAAGGCAATGCAATCGGCAACA
Source organism: uncultured Terriglobus sp. (assembly GCA_964246215.1). Taxonomy (GTDB): domain Bacteria; phylum Acidobacteriota; class Terriglobia; order Terriglobales; family Acidobacteriaceae; genus Terriglobus. Next base: position 21,968 of record CAXTPQ010000048.1, read on the forward strand.
GTAAAAGGAAAACTGCCGCTGGTGGATTGGTATTGGGATACCAGCGCGCTGCACTGAGCGAGATTGACACTAACTGGCCGATGGGCAGCAAAAGCAATAGTATTGGCAAGTAAACCGGGCTCTCATCGGATTGCTGGATGACTCTGCCTGCGATCAGCACGATCCAAAGCACCGCGCCATACATCGCCAGCACTGCAAACGCTACAATTACCCGTGCTTCATTGCCGTGCACGATATTTTTCGTAAATGGCAGAGAAATGACAAGCAGCGCAGCGGCATAGACCAGCCATTGCCGTTGCATCGAATGGCTCAACTCTCCAGAGAAACGCTTACCATTTGATTTGCTTTGACGACGCGCAAGCCAGGCAGCGGCACTCGCCGCCAGCACGGTATAGATCGTCAATGCGGCGAAGCGCCAGCCACGCGCAAACAGCTCACGTAATGTGCCTGCCGGCAAGCGCAGCGGGTACACAAACATGCTGCCTGTTCCGCCCTTGATGGCGGCCGCGGCCTTCACGGTGTAGTAAAACCAACTGCCCAGCGATTCACCCAATGTGCTCACTACGCCGGCCACAACCAGTGCCGAGACGAGTGCGATCAGGACTGCGGCCAACAGTCGCGCGCGTACACCACGCAGCCACGCAATTGCAACTATCACAACAGTTGTGGTTAGTAGTGCGCCATCGTTCAAACGATTCAGCAGGCACGCGCCGCATAGCAGACCTATCGTGAGTATTTTGCCTAGATTGCGCCGGAAGGGTAGATCTGGACTGAGCCGCAGCAGTTCGTCCGCGCACAGCAGTTCACAGGATGCGGAGAGGACGTGGTAGTCGTCGAATCGCATGGAGATGAAGTCCATTGTGGCCCAGAACGCCGCGGCATAGACCAGAGCCTTTTGCCAGTCCGGCCAGCGGCTGTGGCGATTGACCAGTGCGAGCGAGACGGTAAAGATGCTCAGGTTCAACACGCCGACTGTCTGCTGCGCCAGCCAGCTTGTGCCGAAGATGCGCATCAGCGTTGCGAGCTCGATGGTGTAGAGCGGCTGCATGGGCAGGTGCAGGTCCGCGTACAGGTGCTGGCCGCTG
>CAXTPQ010000049.1:0-4360 GCA_964246215.1 uncultured Terriglobus sp.
GCGAGCAATTTTCTAGCTCGCCGGCGGCGTGCCACCGACCACGATGCCGACTCGTCCCGCATCGGCAAGCGCGGCACTCAGCGAGTATGGCGCACCGTTGGAGGGCGTCAGAAACGGCGTGAGCGCGGCTACGGCCGAGTTCGGTCCGTTGTAGACCGCGTTCAATCCGTCGGTCGATTCATAATTCAGATTGTTGGCCGGATTGGAGTTGCTGATCACGCGGCCCAGAACGCGGTGCTCGCATTCGATGCCCATGATGGACGCGGCGACCTTGGTGAAGTACTCCAGTTGCGTCGCGGTATAGGTGCTGGCACTGGGGTTGATGGCTGCGGCGGCCGCCATCAGCGCAAACTCCTGAATAGCGTTCAGGTAGGCACCGATGAAGGCGTTCTCCAGCGCATCCAGCGTGGCGGAGAACGTCGGCTGGTCGCTGAAGGTGCCGTCTGCGAAGTAGAAAGTCTGCACCGGATCGGTCGATGCATCGCTCATTCCCAACAGGCTGCGGAAGAGGTTGGCGTGATTGATCTCTTCCGTCAGCGCGGCCTGGATGTACTGCACGTTGCCCTGGTTACCGTTGGTGATGTCATTGATGCCGCCACCGGAACCGGCCAGCGCCGGATCCTCAATCACCTTGCCGACGAGCGAGTTGTAATAGAAGGTCGTCGCCAGATCTTCCGCGATAAGCGCCGCGGTGAAGATCTCTGTGACCGTGTCAGCGGCCTGCGCGCTTGCCTGGGTGTTCGTGGAGCTCTGGGCTCGCATGCTGGGCAATGCCAGACCCGCAGCGGCGGCACCGACGCCGAGAAGTCCGGCCTGGCGGAAAAAGCGGCGGCGATCCAGGCGGGCCTGGAGCAGGGTGGGAGAGGTGTGATTCGGCAGTTCGAACTTCATGGATTTCCTCATAGAAGCACGTACGTTGACGGACGAAGGAGAAATCTCCGGCTGAAAAGCTGGAGAGAGATTGAGCCAATAGCGTGGGAACGCAATCGCAGGAAAGTTGGATTGCCTTCGAGAGCTGAAATTATTCCTTGGCTTATCCCACGCACATGAATGTCACAGGATCAACAATGAGACGCGTATGCGCGATCAGCCTTTTCTGAGCTTCGATCACCATCCGGCGTTATGGCAGCGCTGCACGCTCTCCGCCCAGCAATTGCATGCGCGCAAAACGCCGCTGGCGCGCTTGCCTCCCAGCGTTGCATTCTAAAGGGGCGATGCTAGAACCCCGTTTGCTGAACACGCCGCTCGACCGCCCTCTCACCTCCGAAATCCTGGTCAATGGCCGTATCGTTGACGCGGCTGAAGGCGAACTGCTGATTGAGGTGCTGAACCGGGCCGCAAAGCAAGCCAATGTCAGCATGGCGGATGCCGGCTATAAGTTCGACGATCGAAACCTTTCTCCAGGCGAGCGCGCGGCCGCCATGGAGGATCCGGAGTTGGCCGCTTCGCGCAGCTCGTCGCCGCAGCAACATCCTGACATGTCGCCTGACTCCTCCATGGAGCAGACGAATGGTCAGTACCGCAGCGTCGCCCAGCTTTGCTACCATCAGCAGCTCGGCCCCATCCAGACGTGCGACACCTGCATGGTGGAAGTGGATGGTTCGCTCATGCGAGCCTGTGCGACAGAGGTTCGCGCCGGCATGCGCGTGGAAAGTGAGTCGCGCCGCGCCGACATGGCCCAGCGCGAGGCCATGGATCGCGTGCTGGAAAACCACATGCTTTACTGCACCGTGTGCGACAACAGCAACGGCAACTGCACCGTGCACAATGCCGTGGGTGAGATGAATGTGGTTCACCAGTCACGGCCATATACGCACAAGCCTTACCCGCAGGACCACTCCAATCCGTTCTATCGCTACGACCCCGACCAGTGCATCCTGTGCGGCCGCTGCGTGGAGGCCTGCCAGGATGTGCAAGTAAACGAAACACTGACGATCGACTGGAGCAGCAAGCATCCGCGTGTCTTGTGGGATGGCGGCGAACAGATCGCCGGATCGTCCTGCGTCTCCTGCGGCCACTGCATTACGGTTTGCCCCTGCAATGCACTCATGGAAAAGTCCATGCTGGGCCACACGGGCTACCTGACGAATCTGCCTGCCAAGGTGCTGGACGACATGATCGAGGTCGTGAAGGGCGTGGAACCGGAGACCGGCTATCCGCCCATCCTCGCACTCAGCGACATGGAATCCGAGATGCGCATGGCGCGGCAGAAACGCACCAAAACGGTGTGCACCTACTGTGGTGTGGGCTGCTCGTTCGAGGTTTGGACGCGCGACCGCCACATCCTGAAGATCGAGCCAGAGCACGGGCCAGCCAACGGCATCTCGACCTGCGTGAAGGGCAAATTCGGCTACGATTTTGTGAACTCCACCAACCGCCTGCACACACCACTGCTGCGCAAAGGTGACACCTACGTGGAGATCACCTGGGATGAGGCGCTGACGCTCGTGGCGGAGAAGTTTACAAAGATCAAGCAGGAGCACGGCCCCGACGCGCTGGCCTTCATTGCTTCCTCAAAATGCACCAACGAAGAAAGCTACTTGATGCAGAAGCTGGCGCGTCAGGTCGTCGGCACCAACAACATCGATAACTGCTCGCGCTACTGCCAAACACCGGCCACCATGGGGCTGCAACGCACCGTCAAGTACGGCGGCGACTCCGGTTCCATTGCGGATATCGAGATGGCCGGGCTGGTGATCATCATCGGCTCCAACACGGCGGAGAGCCACCCCGTGCTCGCCACGCGTGTAAAGCGCTCGCACAAGCTGCGCGGCCAGCGGCTCATCGTGAGCGATTTGCGCAAGCACGAGATGGCGGAGCGCTCCAATCTCTTCATGCGGCCCAATCCAGGCACGGACCTGGTCTGGCTTTCGGCCGTGACACGCTACATCATCGACCAGGGATGGCACGCTTCGAGCTTCATCGAAACGAAGGTGAATCATTTCGATGAGTATCGAACCAGCCTGGAGCCGTTCACGCTGGAATATGCCGAAGAGGTCACCGGCGTCCCGGTGGAAACGCTCAAGCAGGTTGCCGGGGAGATCCACAAGGCGGATGGAACTTGCATCCTGTGGGCGATGGGCGTGACGCAGCATTGCGGCGGTTCGGACACTTCGACCGCTATCAGCAATCTGCTGCTGGCCACCGGCAATTACGGCCGCCGCGGTGCCGGTGCCTACCCGCTGCGCGGCCATAACAATGTGCAGGGTGCCAGCGACTTCGGCTCCATGCCGAACCTCTTCCCGGGCTATCAGTTCGTGGATGATCCGGAGGTGCGCGGCAAGTTTGAGGCTGCGTGGGGCTGCACCCTGCCCGTGACCAAGGGCAAGGACAATCGCGAGATGATGGAAGCCATTCACGAAGGGAAAGTCCGCTCCATGTACATCAAGGGCGAAGACACCATCACCTCCGACGGCAATGCCAATGATGTGGGCCAGGCTCTTAGCGAATTGGAGTTCCTGATCGTGCAGGACATCGCCTTCTCTGAAACCTGCAGGTTCGCCGACCTGGTGTTGCCCGCTTCGCCCTCGCTTGAAAAAGACGGCACCTTCGTGAACACGGAGCGCCGCATCCAGCGCCTCTACAAGGCATTGGAGCCGCTCGGGGATTCCAAGCCCGATTGGGAGATCATTCAGCTCATCGCCAACCGGCTCGGCGCGAACTGGAAGTACGATCACCCGTCGCAGATCATGGACGAGGTCACCTCACTGACGCCGCTCTTTGCCGGTGTCACCTATGAGCGGCTGGAGGGCTTCAAGAGCCTGCAGTGGCCTGTCGCCGAGGACGGCACGGACTCGCCTTACCTCTTCAAGGATGGATTTCCGTTCCCGGACGGCAAGGCCAAGTTCTACCCAATGGAATGGATCGCGCCCAGCGAAGAAGCCGACGAGCATTTCGACCTTCACCTGAACAATGGCCGCGTGCTGGAGCATTTCGAGCAGGGTGCCATGACCATTCAGTCGCCGGGTATCCAGCAGATCACGCCACAAAACTGGCTGGAAGTCTCGCCGGAACTGGCCAGTGAGCGCGGTTTTGAATCCGGCACAAAGGTCGAGGTGTCCTCAAAGTGGGGCGTGATCCGCACCCGCGTTCTGGTCACAGACCGTGTGCAGGGTAAGCAGCTCTACATGCCCATGAACTCGGTCGAGGAGCCGGTAAACCGCCTGACCGGTGCCCACATGGACCGCGCCACGCACACGCCCGCTTACAAGGAGGTGTCTGTCCACCTGCGCGTGCTGGAACCAAAAGGCCCTAACCCACTCAAGGCGGAAAACTTCCGCAACGGCCGGCGCACGCCGCAGCAGGGCGTGGAAGTCCAGCACAAGTGGGAACGCGCCGATTACTACCTGCCCGGAACCGG
>CAXTPQ010000049.1:4460-11681 GCA_964246215.1 uncultured Terriglobus sp.
GCCTTCGTCCCCAAACCGCTTGACCCGCGCGAAGGTCTGTTCAAGCGTCTGGAAGCCGCGCCGCGCGAGCACGCCGAAGCGTTGCTGGTCGCCTACGATCTAATCCAGGCCGCGCACGATGAAGGCATTCTTGACCTGCTGCATGGTGCCGTGAAGCATAAGAACACTGTCTTTGAGCACCTGGCGGAAGGCGCGCGCAAACAGGAAAGCATCGACTCGTTGCGCAACCTGATCAGCCTTGGAAAGATGGTGGGCGCAATCGACCCGGAGACGCTGAGCTGCGTTTCCGCGGCGCTCTCCACCGCGAGCAGCCCCAAAGCCGAAGAACCTCTGAGCATGTGGGGTCTGTTCAAGCGCGTCAGCTCGCGCGAAGGCCGGCGCGGAATCTCGCTCGGTGTCGAACTGCTGGTTGCGCTGGGCACGCGCCGCTTTGCAGACGCGCTGGTGCTCGATAAGAGCAAAGCCGTGGAGCGCCGGTAAGCTGAGACGGAAACCTGTAGGTTCTGCCGAACTCCTGAATCACAAACTGTAAGTGACTACATCGTCGTAGCTCGGTTTTGATCGCAGAGCGTTGCGCGGTTTAGAGCACTCAGCTGGTCATGATTCGCAGCAAGGAACCGAGCTGAAGAGCCGAAGTTGAGACAGTGCCCCGCGGCAAGGCTGGACTAATTGCCAGCGCCTGGCCTGTGCCTTCTAACCACACCAGAAAGGCAGACGTATCTGCACCTGGCAGACGCTGTTGATTGATCCAGTGGTAGTAAGCAGCCATGTCTGCGTCCACCAATGAGCCTTGCGGATCAGGCTCACTGCTCTGATTGACTGCCAGGAGCTCGTTCATTGGTCTCTGCCGCTGCCGGGGCGCAAAACGAGCAAGCAGTGTAAGCGGTTGCGCCCGTATCAAAGCTTCGCGAACCGCCCATTGTGTAAAAGTCGTACTGAAAATCTGTGTCCCCGAACCTTCTGTGAGCAGCCTAAGTTGAAAATGGTCAAGGACAGGGTCTCCTCCCATGCCGGTCTCGCGAAGAGAGAGATGCGCGAGCGAATTTCTTAACTCTTCGGGGCCCACGCCAGGCTGACTTACCTGCCTTTGAACGATGTCTAAAAGCCTGTCTCGCACAGGCTTAAGTGAATCGTAGGATATGCAGGTGATGTTTTTGGGTTGATCCAACAATGATCCTCCGTCGACATACCAGTGCGCATATAAGACAGACTGCAAGTGAGCACGCTCTTTAACCACTTCGAGCAACTGGACAAAACCCTGGCCTGGCGTAATTGCACTGAAGTAAGTTCCATGCGGCCGCAGGTGCCGGAAGAGCATCTGGCCGTTTGGGTGAGCATCTCTCCCGATGACCGCGATGCCAAGGCGCTGCATAGGCAGCTTCTGCACCGGCTTGACCTTACTTAGGCGTTTTCCATATGCCGTGGCTGCGGCTCGGAATGCCTCCATCTGGCCTGAACTCCACAGGTAGGCCGATAGCATCTCTGTAAAACCGAGCGGTTCATTGACCCAATCCGTCTGACCAAGAAAAGGAACCAGCTGCAGCTTGCGGAAATCTTGAAGCAGGAGGATTCGCTCGCTTAGATCGAGCGAGCGAAGATATATGAGCTGATCGTTAAGTTCGCTCTGCTCGGCCGGAAAGCTGTGGTCATAATCGATAAGTTGACGCAGCAGATTGGGAATCAGAACGAGAGGCATCTGGCGCAACTCCGCCAGATACTTGCAAGCTAGGTCACGCGCCTGCGAAGGGTATCTTGCAAAATGAGCGGCGGTCAGATTTTCAGGCAGCATAGCTTAGAGAAATTCACTTAAGGCATGTCCTTGGGACATCCTGGGTGTGAAACCCATCATGGCGCCAAGCGTTGGAACCAGATCGATCGATTGCACGGGGCGATCGTAGACAACGCCCTCACGGATACCTGCACCGAGCGCCATCATCCACGTTGTGCGGGATGCGGCATCGCCCGTGCGATGGTGCTGAAAGCCGTTGCCGCCAGCCTCAAAGTCACTGTCCCGGCCAAAGTCCGGCAAGATGAAGAGTGTGGTGTTTCCCGCGTATTCCGAATCTTTCTGAATGGCGTCCCAGAGCTCGGCACACAGACGGTCCGTCCGTTGTATTGCTTCAACGTACAAGGAATATGCACCCGAATGAGCTATGTCGATATCATGCATTGTGATCCAGAGCAGACTTGGCGATTGATGCCGCATGAGTTGTCTGCTGATGTATATAGAAAGCTCATCCGGACTTGAGAGCGTTTGTGCATGCGATATGAAATCGTCCACGGACAGACGGAGAACTGTTTCCAGCTGACCTAATTCGATCTCACCGCCGGCCAGCGCAGGAGAGTACAGCGGATTTTCATAGTTATCCCGGAGCAGGTGATTTAAGTCCGCCTGTTTGCCGGTGGAAGCCGCCCTCAATAGATGTTTCGGCAGAATCACCCGTGCGCCCATACCCTGACCGTAGAACTTCGATCTGCTTTCTCCGATGCGGTTGAACCCGTTGCTTGGCGCAACGACCCATGTATTTGACAAGGGACGGTTTAAATCTTTACGAAAATATTCGAAGATCGTGGGATTTTCCGGCGGAACTGACGCGAAATTATTCAGTGTTTCATACACACCAGTGGCCAGGCTTGCAGTTGCTACATAATGTCCGAGGATCCCACGGTTGCTCATGTGAGTGAAAAAGCTGGACTGGGGAGCAAGCCTGTTCAGCAAATTCGGTATGTTCGCCTGGCCCTCAGTGGCAAATGTTTCCTGATCGCGTGCACCCCCACCGAAGGTGACCACGATAACCTTGCGCCTTTTCTGTATCGCTTGCCCACGCAGCAATGGGCTGCCACCCAGCAAGGTTGAGCCGAGTAGCATGCCCGCAGCGTTGTGGAGGAAGTCACGCCGGCTGCGGCCAAGATGCTGAGCTATTTCTTTGTCCGTCATTGAGATGGCTGCGCGATGTAAAGAGGACGAAGAATACATGAAAGGACCTGCATCAGAGATCAGCTAAGGGCGTTGTTCGTGTGCGTCAGTGCCCGGCGGAAGGCATGACGTTGGAAGTGACAAATTGCTGAACTTCAGCGCGCTCCTTGTCCAGTGCTGCCTGATGCTGGGCCTGCAGCTCTTTGAACTTACCCAACTCAGCCTGGGATTTCTGTGGGTCACCCGCACGAAGGTAGTAGCGGCCAAGGCGGAAGTGAGCATCGGCCAAGTTGGGATTCAATTGCACTGCCCGCTGATACTCTGGCAATGCCTTCTCATAGGTGTGCTGGTCGTTGTACAGGATACCGAGCTGCAGATGTGCTTCCGCGTTCGAGCCGTCCAATGTTATGGATTTGCGCAGAAGTTCTTCCACGACCTTGTAATCGATCTCTGGCTTGTCAACGCGCCGGCCTTTCCAGAGGCTAATGGCATAGTAGTAATGTGCCAGCGCGTTGTCAGGTTCAAGATCGGCGTAGCGGTGGAAGCGCTGAATGACGGCTTCAGCCTGCGCAGGCGAACTTAGGTAGGCCTTGGAGAGGTAAAGATAACATCTGGCATCTGTGGGATTCAGATCGGCGGCTGTTAACAGGGATTGTATGGACGGCTCATACTCCCCGCGGGAGTAGAGTGCCATGCCAAGACCGATCCAAAGTCGCGGCGACGCTGGAAACCGCTGCGTTGCATTCCGAAAGACCGCAATCGCGGATTCATACGCGCGGTGCAGCAGGAGTTCGCTTCCCCAGACAAAGAGATTGTTCTCACTCGGATCCATGCGGGTTGCAGTGGCAAACTGGTTCGCCGCGTCAACAAATTTGCCTTCGCTCTCATCCAGTTGGCCGAGCAGATTGTGAAGGTCGCCGGAGTCATGCCGACCCTTTAACTCGGCAATCAGCGCACGTGATTCTTTGTCGTGCTTAAGTAGCAGGTCGGCCAAAGCCAGATCGTAAGTGTTGTCCAGGGCTGCCGGTGCAATGCGATGCGCCTGGTCCAACAAGGGGAGTGCATCAGCGACTTTGTTCTGCCGAAGGTACAGCTGAGCCAAATTCCGGGTTGCAGTGTAGTTATGCGGTTCAAACACAAGCGCTTGTTTCCATTCGGACTCGGCTTGTTGAGGCCTGCCCGCTCGCACCAGTGCCGTGGCGAGATTGTTCCGAGCGATTGCTAGTTCTGGACGCAAACTGACGGCGGTCTGCAACTGCTCCACAGCCTGGACATCGCGAGTTTGTGCACCATACGTCATGCCGAGCAACTCATGCACCTCAAAGCTCTTGGGTGCCTGCTTCTCAAGCGATTCTAGTTGGGTGGCAGCCACAACAAAGTTGCCGGAATCGTAAGCTGCGGCCGCTGATTTGAATTGACTTTCAATTGTGCTGAGTTGGCCAGGAGCTATCATCGATTGCTGAGCGGAAAGCCTGGACAGGCACACCAAGCCAAGCGACAGCCAGGCATGCCGTATCGGGAACTTCCTGCGCACGTTGTTAAGCTCCGGAAGAGGTTATATAAGGTTAGTCGCTTCGGCGAGGATAGCCGGCAGAAGCCCTGCCCAGTATAAGTTAAGTGCACTCTGAAACGGAGTGATCCGGAACGCCGTCATCGCGCTCCGAATCGCCCACGCCTGTCATGATGAATACCTAGTAGTACAGCTTCAGCGCGAACTGGATTTGCCGCGGATCATATGGCGCATCGCGCGTGGAACCAATCTGCCCGAATGTCGAGCTATTGAAGTTAAGAGAGTTGCCGATCGCGACGACACCGTTGCCGCCAAAACCGGGAGCGTTGAAGTTAGGGTGGTTCAAGACATTGAAGAACTCCGACCGGAACTGAAGCGAAGTCCGCTCAGTGAACTGGAAACTCTTGAAGAGCGAGAAATCAAAGCGATGGAACCCTGGTCCAGTGGTCACACCAGGCGCACTGCCCAGGGCAAGCGCGCCTGTCACCGGCGCGCATCCAGGTGCCTGGGTCGGGTCTGGCCCCGCAAAGGTGATGGGGCACGGCTGCTGAAACGCCGCAGGATTATTGAACCAGAAGAGCGTTGGTTTGCCCTGGATCAGGCGGGTGTGCAGGCCAAGTTTAGGATCCTGCCCTGGCACGCGGAATGCATTGCAGTTTGTACCAGTTGTGGTCGCCGTGGGGCAGCCAATCGTGATGGGCTGACCGCCCTGCAATGTGACCAGATAGTTCGTGCTCCAACCACCCAGCACCGTGTCGACCAGTCTGCCGGAGCCGGCAAGAAACTGCTTGTTCTTGCCCACCGGCAGGTCATAGCCGCCACTCAGGTGAAAGACGTTGCGGACATCGAAGCCGGCGAGTCCCCAGTCGAAGCGTGGTCCAAGTCCTGCCACGTAGGGCGCGCGGTACCCGCCGACACTGCCTCCGTTCAACAGATCAACAGCATCTGTGAGTGTTTTGGAATAAGTGTATGTGATCAGGTAATACGCACCATGGGATAACCGCTGCTCAATTTTTGTTTGCAGGCCGTTGTAGACGCTTGCACCTAATGTCTGCTGATAACTCGATCCCTGGCCGAAATCCGGAAACGGAACGTAATTGTGGTTTGCCGGTGTATCTGGGAGCGAGGTGTTCCGCACCAGTGCTGTATTTGCGGGCACCAGAACCGATGGCCGGTTGTCACCCAAGTCCACTTGCAAATGGCTGGCATGCGTGTAGACGTAAGCCACTGAAGCTGAAATGTTCTGCGTGACCGCATATTGCACGCTCACGTTTGAACTAATGGTGTTGGGCGTTTTAAAGTCAAACTGGAGACCCTGCAGACCAAGGCCGTTTGCCTGAACTGCCAGAGGCGTGAATGAGGCGCAGGACAGGCCGGAACCAATCGTTGCGCTTCCACCGGGACCGGCAGCGGCGCAGGTTCCATAGGGGTTGGCACCGGAACTGAACGGCGCTGAATCTGAACCGTTGTTCTGGAAGTTGAAGCTGTAGGCAAAGGGATAGTTTCTGCCGATGTTTGGTCCGAATCCCGCATTTTCAAATGCGTTGAAAAAGAGGCCGACGCCGCCACGTAGAACCAGTTTAGGTGACGCCTCATATGCGAAGCCGAAACGAGGTGAGACGTTCGTTTTCTGCGTTTGAGTCAACCCTTTTCCATACTTGTCAGTAAGCTGCAAAGCGATGCCGTCTTTCGCCAACAGATCCAGAAATCCATTGCCATTCAATGATGGATTGTTCGCCGTGGACGAGAACAGACGTGGAGCTTTTCCGCTGGCAGGAACCAGGAAGGTGGGTGTGCCATTAGGTGGGCCGTTTTGGACGAAGTTCGCTTGCGCTCCATTCGTTTCAGAGATGGGACTGAAGTAGTCATAACGCACGCCTACGTTTAATGTAAGTTTCGGGTCAATCTTGATGTCGTCCTGAATGTAACCGGCGAAATAGGAACGGGCATCGTAAGTTTTACTAATGTTGGAAGCTTGCACCTGGTTGGCGCCACCCACGTAACTTACGCCATTTGGAACGGTGGCGGCCGTGGGAGTTACCAACAACTGCGCGCGGCCCGTCTGATCTCCGCCCTGGCTAGGCACGCCCGCGAAGTTGCCGGTAAAGTCGAACTCACCGCGAGAGAATGCCGGCTGCAATGTGTTGAAATGTACGTTTTGGTATTCAAATCCGACCTTGAAACTGTTCTTGCCATAAATCTTCGTGAAGTCGTCCACCACCTGCAGAGTTTGACTTATCTCGTCGGACGGTAAAAAGTCATTGCTGCCCAGATTACTCAGACCTGAAATGCTGATCTGCGGCAAGCCACCGTTCTCACTTCCCTGCGGAATACCCTGGATGCCGAACTGCGCCGGAACGCCGGTCGTATTACCAGCCGGGCCGAAGCGCGTCGTGTGCAGGTGGTTGAATCCCACGCGCGCCACGTTCACAACGGTCGGATTGAAGACATGCGTGTAGGCCAGCACGGCCTGATCCGACTTTGCTGTTTGTGTGCCCTGGTTAAATCCGCCACCGTCCGCAATGCCGCCAAAAATACCCGGAATAAAATTTGGGTCATCTACGTAGCTGAAACGTCCGAAAACTTGATCCTTTTGCGTGGCGTTATAGTCCACACGCACATCAAACGCGTCGCGATGTTCATACAAACTGGGACTGTTGGTGTAGTTGGAGCTGAACGCACCGGAGGACGGCGTTGGATAAAGATTAAGCAGCTTGATTGCGTTTGCATCCAGACGGTTGGCCGGAATCTGATTCAGGTTGCAGGTGGCAAGGTTATAGACGGCCGTGCTGGC
>CAXTPQ010000049.1:11781-22793 GCA_964246215.1 uncultured Terriglobus sp.
TGGCCGGAATCTGATTCAGGTTGCAGGTGGCAAGGTTATAGACGGCCGTGCTGGCTGGGCAACTGCCAAACGGGTCACGCACATACCCACTCTTATTCGCAACAATGCCCGATGCCGGGTCAAGTGAGCCGGCGGTTACGGGACGAGTCGTTGCCGGATCCAGCACCGTGCCAAAAGGAATGGTGCGGCCCAGGTTGTCCGTGCGTGCTGTTCCGGACTGCCCCGTGATCAAGTCGGACAGATTGGTGTAGCCGCTGTTTCTTTCCGTCAGCGTCGGCACGGTACCGGTAAGTACGGTGCCCTGCACGCGCCGCAGTCCCTCGTAATCTCCGAAATAGAAGAGCTTGTCTTTAAGAATCGGCCCACCAATTGAGGCACCGAACTGATTCTGGCGCAGCTTGCCCTTCTTGATGCCGTTATTGTTCTCAAACCAGTCGGCGGCGTCGAGTTTGTCGTTGCGGAAGAACTCCCAAGCCGCACCGTGAATGGAGTTGGTGCCGGATTTGATGGTGGCGTTCAGCACGGCACCGGCGGAGCGGCCCAGTTCGGCGCTGAAGTCCGCTGTCTGCACCTTGAACTCGGCGATCGCATCCACCGGTGGCAGGATAACGAAGTTGGTTCCGTTGAGAAAGTCAGCGGCGTTGGAATTGTTGTCGATACCGTCCAGCAGGTAGTTATTTTGCGCGGATTGGAGACCATTGGCCGTAAAGGCTCCAGATGCGGCATTGCCGCGCGTATCCGCCTGTGACGTGTTTACACCCGCGCTCAACTGTGCCAGAAAGGTGAAGTTCCGGCCGTTCAAGGGCAGCGTGACAATCGTATGTTCGTCGATGGTCTGGCCGACGGAAGACTCATCTGTCTGCAACTGTGGAGGAGCCGTGGAAACAGTCACTGTTTCAGTGGCCGCACCGGTTTGAAGCGACACATTGACTTGCAGTTCCTGGCTGACCGCCACGGTCAGATTCTGCTGAGTTGTGGTGGAGAACCCCGGCGCAGTGACGGAAATGCTGTAATGCCCGATCTTGACAGGAGAAAAGGTGTAGTTGCCGCTGCCGGTGGAATGGGTTTCCAAACTCAGGCCCTGATCCGTGTTCAGCAATGTCACCTGAGCGTTGGGTACCGCCGCCCCGGTGGAGTCTTGAACCGTTCCCGTAATCGAGCCCTGATCGACCTGAGCCGGGGTGCATCGGACGCCGGCGAGCATGACAACCGCCGCTAGCAAGAGGTGAGTCAAACGCTTGAACCGCCGGAGTTGCGCGCGTGCCATGGCCATCCCAAATCCCTTTCAGGAAACTTCTGATACCGGCGCACAACTCAATTCTTATGTACGCCTTGGTGGTGGAATTGAATTCGCTTACATATGGGTTGCATACCGTTGAGTGCGGAGAAGAGTAGGCGCATGATCCGGAGATTGTCAACCAAAAGATGGATATTTTTTGGCCTGCCCAGCACTGGCCTGATTGCTTGCCGCAATCGCTTGAGGGTGACTCACGGAGGAAAGCCTCGTCCGGTCTATAGTTGTGCGAGGCCGCGGGAACCTGCCGGCCTTCGATGGATACCGAACCGATGGCCTTCTCATCTGGCGATGTTTCGCGGCGTTCTCGCAGGACATTCCTGAAGCATTTGGGTGTCTCACCCTTTCTGCTGCGCCCTGCTTCCTTTTCCGGCGCTCTCCTCAGCTTCGGCGCGCAACTTCCATCGGCTACCATGGCGTTTGCCGAAGCTCGATACACGCCGCACTACCCAGCCCGCTCGCCTCTGGAAGATGTGCTTCGCCTTGTGCCAGCCGGTTCTGATTCCTACGTCAGTGAAAAGCACGCAAGCGAAATCGAGGCGGTGTTCGGCCGGTGGAGTGAGTGCTTTCAGAGTGGCAATCTGGACGGCATTGGGCCGTCACTCGCCCCTGAGGTGCAGGCCGCCTCTTTCGCATCCGCCCACGAAACAAAGCTGCGCAGTGGTTACGGCGTGGAAAGTCTTAGGCTTGAATTCGCGGAACAGCTTCATCCCGGAACTGACAGGCTGCTGCACGATCTACGCAACTGGCTCGGTCGAGATTTTGAGGTACTATCAGCCGACTTCCAGATCACCTCACTCCAGGAAAGCGGGGCGGCGCCGGGCAGCGTTCACACCTGTATCCGCTACAGCCTGGTGCTGCGTAGAGAGACAACGGAGCGCCAGCAACGGGTGGGCACCTGGCTTATGGACTGGGTTCGCCCTGCAGGTACAGACAGTCATGCTTGGCAAGTGAGCCGCTGGCTGGCGGGAACCGAGACCCGAAGCACTGTCACAGGTCCGGGCTTTGTCGATGTCACCGCACAGGCGTTGGGTGACGTGCCCTCCTACCCGGCTCAGATGCTCTACGGTGCCGATGAGTGGCGCAGTGTGCTCGATGGAGCCTGTGGCATTGACGTGTACGGGAACAACGGGATCGCGGCCGGCGACTACGACGGTGACGGTTTCGACGATATCTATGTTTGCCAGACAGCAGGCCTGCCGAACCGGCTCTACCGCAACAAGCATGACGGCACCTTTGAGGATGTGACCGAGAAGGCGGGAGTTGGCGTGCTGGACAACACGGCATGCGCCCTCTTTGCGGATTTCCGTAACATTGGCAGGCAGGACCTGCTTGTCGTCTGCAACAGTGGCCCCTTGCTCTTTCAAAATATGGGCAACGGGAGCTTTGCTCTAAAGCGGGATGCTTTTCAGTTTGCTCATCCGCCACAAGGCACCTTCACTCACGCAGCAATTGCCGACTATGACAACGACGGCCGGCTTGACATCTATTTTTGCCTCTACAGTTACTATCTTGGACTCGATCAGTATCATTATCCCGCTCCTTACTTCGACGCTCGCAATGGACCGCCCAACTTTCTCATGCACAATCAGGGAGATGGGACCTTTGCCGACCGGACTGAATCTGCGGGCCTGAATGCGGAGAACAATCGATACAGCTTTTCCTGCGCCTGGGTCTATGCCGGCGCTACTCAGACTCCTGACCTCTATGTGGTCAATGACTTTGGACGGAACAATTACTACCGCAGCAATGGCGACGGGACCTTTCGCGCAGAGTCGACAAAGGCTCACTTAGAAGATGTGGGCGCGGGCATGAGCGCCGCGTGGGCGGACTATGACAATGATGGCCGCCCGGATTTATATGTTGCAAATATGTGGTCGGCAGCGGGACAGCGTGTTTCTCAGCAGGCACAATTTCACGAAAATGCCCCGGCAGAAATATGTGGCCTATACCGCCAGCATGCGGCCGGCAACTCTCTCTACCAGAACCGGGGCGATGGGACCTTTGACAACCGGAGTCAGCAGGCGGCCGCGGATATGGGCCGCTGGGCCTGGTGTTCTGACTTTCTCGATATCGATCATGACGGTTACGCCGACTTATACATTGCCAATGGTTACATCACCGCACCGGCGCCGGAACCAGCAAAGACGCAAGACCTCCCCGTAAATCGGCCAGGTGAACCAGACGCGAATGCCACACCAGATTTGAGCAGCTTTTTCTGGCGTCAGGTTGTCGCCAAGTCCTCTGAAGACGCGACACCCTCGCTTGCCTATGAGCGTGGATGGAATGCGTTGAATGAGCTCATTCGCTCCGGCCACTCATGGAGCGGGCATGAGCGCAATGTTCTGCTCGCAAATAATCGGGATGGAAGCTTTTCTGAAGTTTCCGGTGCACTCGGGATGGATTTCCTGGAGGACAGCCGGTCCTTTGCGCTGGCAGATTTGGATGGTGATGGCCGGCTTGAGATCGTGCTGAAGAACCGGAATGCACCCCAATTGCGCATACTCCGGAACGCTCTGGAACACCTAGGTAATTCCGTGGCCTTTCGCCTGCGTGGAACGAAAAGCAATCGTGATGCCATCGGAACCGCGGTTACAGTTCAGGCGGGCGGCTTGCGCCAGACAAGATATGTACAAGCCGGGTCGGGCTTTCTTGCTCAACACTCAAAAGACCTCCTTTTCGGCATCGGGCAGGGCACAGGAGAGGTAAGCGCCACCGTTCGATGGCCGAGCGGAATGGTTCAGCGATTCGATCATCTCCCAAGAAATAAGCGCATCGAACTAGTTGAAGCGAAAGCTAGCTTCAGTGTTACTCCATTCGCTGCAGTTCCCGCGGCGTACACCAAGCCGTTACCAGTTCCCCGGTCACGGCAAGCATCTCCTCTCCCTCGGGAGACATGGCTTCTGGAATCACTTCGACCTCCGGAATTTTCACTGCTGGATCTGAGTGGCCGCTCTCATACACTTAAGGAGAAGCAAGGGCGTCCCTTGCTTCTGCATTTCTGGTCAACTCGAAACAAGGAATGTCTGGATCAGCTCAGGCTATTGCAGGGCGGCCGCGTCGCATTCTCGGCGGAAGTGCTAGACATTCTGCTGATCAATATCAACGCTTTACCTGATCGTGACGAGGCACGTGCGGTTGCTGAGCGGGAGCGACTTTCATTTCCAGTGCTTCTCGCGAGCGATGATGTCGCTGGAACTTTCAATATCGTTTTTCGTTACTTATTCGACCGACGCGCCGATCTGGTTCTTCCCACTACATTTCTGCTGGATCGGGACGGCCTGATCGCAAAAGTTTATCAAGGCATTGTGCAAGTGAATTCATTGATTCGGGATGCGCGCACAATCCCCGACACCGCCGCCGGTCGTGTAAAACAGGCACTGCCCTTTGAGGGAACCTTGCATCATGGAACTTTTACTCGAAATGACTTCACGTATGGCATAGCCATGTTTCAACATGGCTATCTTAACCAGGCTGCTGAATCATTTCAGCAGGTAATTGCAAAGCACCCGGGCGATGCAGAAGCACACTACAATCTGGGCACGCTCAACCTGCGCAGAAACGATCGTACAGAGGCTCGCCGGTATCTAGAGCAAGCAACTCGCCTGAAGCCCGACTACCCGGAGGCCTGGAACAATCTTGGCATGATCGCGGCGCAGGAGGGACGATCTTCCGAAGCGATACAGGACTTTGAACAGTCCCTGAACCTGCGTCCTAATTACGTAACGGCCCTGCTCAATCTGGGCAATGTCTATCGCCGTCAACGAGCCTTCGCGAAAGCGCAGGAGTTACTGGCGCAAGCAGTCAGCTTGCAACCTGATGATCCGGAGGCTAACTACAGCCTAGGCATGCTGCATGCGCAGCAGAATCAGATCGGCCCTGCCACGGAGTATCTGCAACGCGCAGAAGCATTACGGCCTGATTACCCTGAGGCGTTGAACAACCTTGGCGTCATCTTTGTCAGGGAACAGGAGTATGCCAAAGCTGAGGACCAGTTTCAGACCTGCATACGTCTTGTTCCTGATTTTGACGAGAGCTACATCAACCTGGCACGCCTGTATGCGCTGCGTCACGAAGAATCCAAAGCGACAACGGCACTCGAAGACTTGCTTCGGATCAAGCCAGAAAGTGTCGCGGCAAAGCAAGCTTTGCAGGCGTTGAAATCCACTCCATAACGTAAGCTATGACCAGCCAACAGTCCAACTCGTTGCATATAATTCCAGCGACATGCTTTTTTCCCGCCGGCACTTTCTTGGATCATCGTCATTCTTGCTGGGCAGCACATTGGTTGAGGCTTTGGCAACTCCTCTATGGCAATGGAACGATGCAGAGCTGCTGCAGACCGTCAAACAATCCGTAAGTGCAGAGGCTGACACCGCGGCTGTACAGTTCGTCAATGTCGCGAAGCGGGCCGGACTGACAGCCGTAAACGTCTGGGGCGGTGTGGACCATAAGCGCTCCATCATCGAAGCCAAAGGCAGCGGACTCGCTTTCTTCGATTTTGATCATGATGGCTGGCTGGATATCTACTTAACCAACGGCAATCGCCTGGACGCGCAATGGCCAGCGGGGAAAGCCCCTACCTCGCATCTTTATAAGAACAATCGGGACGGAACCTTTACCGATGTTACGGAGCGATCCGGCATCGGTGTAACTGGGTGGCAGACCGGTGTGTGCGTGGGTGACTACAACAACGACGGATGGGATGACCTGTTTTGCTGCTTCTGGGGACACAATATCCTCTTCCACAACAATGGGAACGGCACTTTCACCGATGTGACCCACAAGGCAGGACTCTATCGCGAAGAAATCAGGTGGGGGGCCGGTTGCACTTTTCTGGATTATGATCGCGATGGTCACCTTGACCTGTTCATCTGTAATTATCTCAAGCTGGATCCCGCCAGAATAGCTTCTGCCAATGACACGCATTTTTGCCAATGGAAGGGTGTTCCGATCATGTGCGGGCCGCGAGGATTGCCCGCGGATACAAATCTGCTTTACCACAACAATGGTGATGGAACCTTTACAGACGTTTCGCAGAATTCCGGCATCTTGAAGCCTGGACCACGCTATTCCATCTCAGCCGTTTCCTACGATTTCGACAACGACGGCTGGCCCGACATTTACGTCGCCGTCGACTCTCAGCCCAGCATTCTCTTTCAGAATAACCACGATGGCACCTTCATCGATGTTGCTGTCGGAGCAGGCTGCGCTTACAGTGAAGGCGGCCATGAGCAGGCGGGCATGGGTGTCGCAGTGGCCGATTACGATTGTGACGGATTTTTTGACATCTTCAAGACGAACTTCGCCGACGACACCGTCAATTTGTATCACAGCAACGGTGACGGCAGCTTTACCGATGTTACTTTCCCGGCTGGCCTTGGAGCCAACAACCAGTATGTCGCCTGGGGATGCGGCTTTGTCGATTACGACAATGATGGCTGGAGCGACATCGTTCAAGTCAATGGCCACGTCTATCCGGAGATCGACAGCTACGGTTTCACTCAGAAGTATAAGAACCCGCGCCTGGTGTACCGCAACCTCGGCAACGGCCGGTTTAAAGACGTGTCCTCGCTAATAGGTTCGGGGATTACGGAGCACTATTCAAGCCGAGGCGCAGCTTTCGGAGATTATGACAATGACGGCGGCATGGATGTTTTGATTCTGAATATGAATGACACACCGTCTCTGCTTCATAATATTGGCGGAAATCAGCAGAATTGGATCAAACTCAAGCTGATTGGCACCAAATGCAACTGTACCGCGATTGGTGCCCGTGTGCGCGTCACCACCGGCAAGCACGTTCAAATGAACGAGGTTCATAGCGGTACCAGCGTTATGTCTCAAAACGACTTGAGACTGCACTTCGGGCTTGGAAAAGCCGCGTTTGCAGACCTTATCGAGGTGACCTGGCCGACGACTCGCAAGATTGAGCGGTTTGCACGGGTGAAGGCAAACCAGATCCTAACGATTCGTGAAGGCGAGAATAACCCAAAGATAACAAAAACGTAACCTGGAGCACTCAGCAACTATTGTGGCACAGCAGGACCGGCAGGTTTGCTCTGAAGCAGCACGACAAATTGCTTGATCTGCCGTCTTTGTTGCTCAACTACTTCAGCTTGAGACTTTTCAATCTGATCATGACGCTGAAATTCTTCCTTGGCCAGCAAAGGCTGACCTGTGCGATCGTAAGTAACACCCAAGCGGTAATGAGCTTCTGCCTGCAGCGGGTCAGCGGAGATTGCTTCTTTATAAAGCTGGATTGCATCAGCATAGCTGCGCTGGCGAAATGCCAGGATGCCAAGCTGCAGATAAGCCTCCGCATACTTGGGATCGAGCTTGAGGGCTTGCTGCAGCAGCGCAGTCGAGCGCGTGTAGTTTCCGTCGCGATTTTGCTTCAGCGCCAGCATTGCAAGGAAATAGTGCGCATCGGCGTTGAGTGGCAATATGGCTAAGAACCGTTCCAGGCGAGGCTGCACACAGGTCAACGGCTCCGGTGCGGCAAGCATAACTTTGCCAATGAGCAGATAGGCCTCTGCATTGGCAGGTTCCAAGTCGGATGCAATGCATAATTGCTCCTCGGCATCTTTGTAATGAGCGACGGCAAAAAGCGCCGCTCCAAGTGCGATCTTCATGTGCACTGAGGCAGGGAAAAGTTTAATTCCACTGGTAAAGACTTCAGCGGCCTGC
Organism: uncultured Terriglobus sp.; assembly: GCA_964246215.1. Taxonomy (GTDB): domain Bacteria; phylum Acidobacteriota; class Terriglobia; order Terriglobales; family Acidobacteriaceae; genus Terriglobus. The sequence continues at coordinate 19,766 of CAXTPQ010000049.1, forward strand.
CAGATGGCCCGGTGCGACAGTAACTCCGCCCCCCAGGCAAAGTAACTCGATTCACTGGGACTCAGACGGGCCGCACGCTCGAACTGCTGTGCGGCTCTCACCGGGTCCCCCGCCGCTTCAGCAAGCTGCCCCGCTAGCGCGTGGTAAGCAGCTTCATCGTTACTGGCCAGGGCACGTGTGATGTGTTGCCTGGCCTGAGCCAGATCACCCAATCCCCGGCATGCCAGAGCCAAGTCGTATTCATCCTCCGGCCTGGCCTCGGGCAGTCCTGCTGCCTTCTTCAGCAGCGGCGCAGCCTGGGTAAATCTCGCGGCATGCAAATAGAACTCGCCCAGCTTGTGGTTCGCGGCATAACTGTCTGGATTGGCAAGGAGATCTGCGGAAAGCCCGGCTTCCTGCTCGCGCTGGCTGGCCGACAATGGCCCTCCAACCTCTCGCCCGGCGGGGCCTCCTGATGCGGGCGCAAGCGATGTACGTGTTACATCTTCACTGGCCCGCAGAGTTGCGTCAGAGCCGTGGCCTCCCGCCGCCGTCCAATCGGTCACGCCTGCAATGGTGAAATTTGGCTTGTCTGAGAACTCCATGGCCTGCTCGGACGATGGCGCAATGGCGGACACTTCCAGACTATCGCGAGGAAGAACGACGACCAGATCCTGCCGGCCCGCGCCGGTAATCGTAAGTGTCCTAACAGGACTTTCCACTCCGGCCTTCGACGCGTGGAGTTGGTAGCTCCCCGTTGAAGAGACGGTAATGGTGAAGTGGCCAGAGGCGTCCGTCGTCGCAGCACGCTCGATGTTATCTGAACTGCGCAGAGTTACCGTCGCCGCACTTACGGCGTTGCCGCTTGCATCAACAATCCGGCCGTGAACTCCGGGCTTGTTCGCAGTCGCAGAAGCCTGAGCCGCCACCTGATCCGGTTGGCTGAACAGAAGAGCTATAAAAATGCAGGCCAGCAGTATGGGCCGGCACAGGCCGGCGATGTACGAACCGATTCGCGGCTTATCTTCCCACCTGATCAAGAGCTTCTCCACCTGCCGCAGTGCCGCGAGATCGACACAGAAAATGTAAACCAGTGGAAGGCAGGCATGCATCCGTTCGATTGTCGTGCCACCCATGGCTAGCACGGACGACGCTCCCCACCAGGGTGAGAAAATAGCATGTGTGCCGTTTGCAAAAAGTCTTACTGCCGTTCGCTGCCCTGCTAGCCTTTTCCGGCCTGAGCGGGTGCCGCAGCACACCTCCTGCCAAGCCGCTAGAGCAACTCACCAGCACGGAGCAGGCTGGGCACGCGGCCTTCCGCCAGCACTGCTCGCTGTGCCACTACGATCGTGAAGATAAGCCGCTGAACGGGCCCGCCCTGCTGGGCATCTACAAGAAGCCTTACCTGCCCAGCGGCGCACCGGCCAACGATGAGCGGGTCAGCGCCACCATCCTGCACGGCCGGGGCAACATGCCGGCGCAGGGTGCCAACCTTTCCCAGGATGACCTGAGCGATTTGCTCGCTTATCTGCATACGTTATAAAGCCGCAGCTCGCCATCACGAATGGAGCAGCCAATGACAGACGCCGAGCCCACACCTCCCTCCCAGGACTTCGACCAGAGCCAAGCGAGGCGAATCCAGCTCCCGCCAGAAGCTGCACGCAGACTGGCCGCGCAGTCCGATTCATCCGGCCCACGCATTCTGCCCGGCATGGCCATGATTGCCGTCTTCATGCTGGTGCTTGCCATGGCAAATGCCTTCAACGTTCTGGCGCACGCTCAGGCCTTCCGGCCCAGCGCCCGGTACGCCATTCTGGCCGTGTGCTCCTGCATCGCCATTGGTGTTTTCGGATTCCTGCGTTTGCGCCGCTGGGGCTGGGCACTGCTCCTGGGAGGAACCTTCTTCTACTCGCTGGGAAACGTGGTTCTCTTCTTCCAGGTAAGGCGCCCCGGCTACTTGTTACCAGCCGCGTTTACATTCGTTTTCTTCCTGTACCTGGTACGCGATCAGGTGCGTTCGCGGGTACATTAGCTGCTTTCACGGTACGAGCTCGTGATGCATCTGAAGCTCAGAGCTTGACTGCCCAAGTGCTCATTGCGACTCAGGTGGAGACAGCAGCGCGGGCAGCGTCTGCCACACTGATCGCCTCGCGCGCGCCGCGTACGTCATGCACGCGCAGCACATGCGCCCCCTGCAATGCAGCCACCACTCCAGCGGCATGTGTTGCGGCGTCACGCTGAACTGGTGGCGTTTCCTCGCTTGTCAGAAAGCCTTTCCGCGACAAACCCACCAGCAGCGGAAAGCCCATGGTCTGAAGCTCAGCAAAGCGCGCCAGCAATTCCCAATTCTCGGCACCGCGCTTGCCAAAACCAAAGCCGGGATCCAGCATCAAGCGTTCACGTGAAACGCCTGCGCTCAAGGCAGCGTCCAGCCTCCTGCTCAGCCCGGAGATGACCAGGGACAACACCGCACCGCTTGCAATCCGAGATTGCGCATTCCACTCCGAGGGCAGGCCGCGTGTGTGCATCAGCACCACGCCGCATCGCAGCTCCGCACAGGCAGCGGCCATGCCGCCATCCCACAGCAATCCACTCACGTCATTCACAATCTCGGCACCCGCATTCACCGCTGCCCGCGCCGTTTCCGCGCGGTAAGTGTCCACGGAAAGAATCGCGTCTGGCCGATGCCGCAGAATGCCTTCGATCACTGGAAGTATCCGTGACTGCTCCTCGCGCGCGCTGATCGCCTCTGCGGTGGCCGCCATGGCACCTGGCCGAGTGGACTCCCCACCAATGTCCAGCAAGTCGGCACCGTCCTGCAGCAGACGCAACGCGTGGCCCACCGCGGCCCCGGCAGTCGCATGCGCGCCGCCATCGGAAAATGAGTCCGGCGTCACATTCACAATGCCCATCACCAGCGTCCGGTGTCCCAGGGCGACGTTGCGCGTGCGTAGCTGCCAAACCATGGTGGAACGTGCCCTGACGCCTGCCCTGACGCCTGCCCTCACCCATGCCTCACTTGCTCCTTGCTTTGATGCGACTCGCGCTC
>CAXTPQ010000050.1:0-11974 GCA_964246215.1 uncultured Terriglobus sp.
ACGTGTTAACCAGTTACACCATAGCGCCACGACCGTGGACAACTCTACGAAGTGTACAGGATGATCCCGGCGAGCTTCAAGGTGGGAAGAGCGGCGGAGTTGGCTGGAAGAGTGGACAAGCGTGTGTGCACTGACGACTCAACCGGATCAATGGCAAGGTGATCGCAGTTGCGCCTTTGCCCGCCCGGCTGTTCCGCCGGTCTGGGCTTTCATCGGCTATGACCTATGCGGGCAGGACCGCAGGTACGGAAGGCATGGAAGGGAGTGGTAGCATCACGGCACCGACGCATGCCGACGCACACCCTCCCACTTTCACAAACTGGCAAAGACGACTTTGGTGTTCAGAACAGAAGGACCCTGCGGGCCGCGCTGCTTTGTCTTGCTGCGGGCCTCCTTCTATCGGCGTGCTGGGTTCTTGTTCCGCGCTTTGTTGCCGACATCCACCCGGTAAGATTGGTAGTTCCGCTCAAGCCGTTCACGGTCCGCGTGGAAGTGTGGCGTGAGATGGTGCTGAGGTTTGCCGGTTCCTTGTTTGCGGCAAGCGCAATTCTGCTGATCCGGCAAGGTGGAAGAAGATTTCTGCGGCCCATGAAGGCGATGGAGGTGACCGCTTTGCTTTCCAGCAGCAGCCTCTTTCTAGCGGGTTTTGTGGAGTATTTTGGGCGGCGGCAATTCGCGGCGTATGACTACCAGATTGTGATCGATACGGCCTGGCGGCAGTACCTTGGCCAACGGGCCTACGCGGATTTCCTCTCCTCGGCCCCGCCCGGATTTGATCTTGGCCTGAAGTACGCCTTTCGCCTGTTCGGGCCCACATGGAATTCGGTTTTGCTGCTGACCGCGATATTCACGGCCGGGTCGTTTCTCTGGAGCTACTGGCTCTTGCGCAAGGCCGGTGCGGGTGTTGCCATTGCGTTTCTGACCGCTTTAGCGGTGCAGAGTTCCGCGATGCTGACGCTTTGCTTCTGGTGGTACAACAACACGGCGATTGTGCTGGCGACGCTGTTTTTGCTTTCATGCATTCTGTTTCTGCGGCATGAGGTGGATTGGACGGAGCAGGCATCGCTCCTGGCTTCCGCCGCTTTGCTGCTGTTTATGAAGCCGAACTTTGCGGGCCTGGCGATGCTGGGCGGGGTGGTGTGCGTGCTGCTGTTTGGGCAAGCCCGGATGCGTTTCGCTGGTTTGATGGTGGCGTCCTGCGGGCTTGCCTGGCTTGTTCTGGCGATAGAACGCATTTCCATTGCCAGCGTGGTTGCGGCATATCAAGGCGCGGCAAAAGAACGTGGCATGTCCAGCACATTTGGCCTTCAGGCGATGATGTCAAGACAGAGCGATTCGCTGCTGGCCTACTGCTCCCTGGGTGCGCTTTGTGTGCCGCTCGCTTTCTTTCTGTTCTGGTCGGTGCGCAGGGGCTGGCCACGGCAGAGATGGAAGAGTCTTGGCGGGGCCGGCATGGTGGCTACAAGCATAGCTGTCGCGGTTTATGGGTTGCGCACGAACGGAGAAATACCGAATCTGGAATGGGCGGTTCTGCTGGCGGCGGTTGGCGTGCTGGTGGCGGGAAACGCTCAGATGCCTGGCTGGGTAAGGACTGTGGGTGCCGTGCTGCTGCTTACCTTTACGGTGAGCGACATGTATGTGGGCGCAACGCGGTTGCGGATGTACTACACAGGTGTTTTCTTCAATGCCGACACGAGCAACAACCGGATGACCTCCGGCCTGCTTGGCGGGATGTCAGTGAGTGACGATCTGCGCGACGAGCAGCAGGAAGTGGCGAAGGTGATGCACGACTTGGACGGTCCCTACTTCTTTGGGCCGCGCGTTGACTTTTCCTATGCAGAGTACGGGCTCGTTTCCCCACCGCATTTGCCAGTCTGGTATCACCTGGGAACTGCCTTCGACGGGGCGAGCATGCCGGCGGTTCTGGAGACCTGGCGCAAGGAGAATTTTCGCACTCTCATCTTTTACAAGGACGACTACAGCTACTACACGCCTGAATTCATAGACCTGATTGGATCCCGATACATGGTCGAGCGGCGGACGCGGTCGCTGACTGTGTGGCGGGCACGTCCGGAGTTGCTTCGAGTGGATTTCACCAGCCCGGATGGGGGAGGATTGCCGGTGCGGCGGTAGCGTTAAGTCGTTCTTGTCATCACGGCCACGTCGCAGGAGGGCGCATCATCCGAGGACTTTCCCGCTTCCTAGCGAAAGCAGATCCCCCACTTTGTTCAGAACGACACCAGAGAGATAGCGGCGAAATTTGGTTAAGTCTTTTAAATACCGAGGCGTTTGACTTCGTCGTTGTAGTACTTGCGGTAAAGGATGTCCCACTCCTGCGAGCCTTCCATGATGATGCGCTGCTGGGAGGAGATTTTTAGGCGGGCAGCGGCGTCGATTTTGACTTCGTCGGCGAAGAGGACTTCAAGGATGCGGCGGGCTTCCTGGCGGAGAGTGTTGCGGTCTTCCAGGAACTCGGCCTGATCGGTCTCGGCGAGGGTGTCGGCGATGACGTGGGCGAGTTTGTTGACCTTGTCGCGGGAGACTCTCATAGCACCGCCTTGTATTGCTGCACGAGGCGGAGCTTGATTTTCTTGAACATTTCCGGGTAGCTGGCGCCGGCGCGGCTCATGTCGTCCTGAATGCTTTCCAGGATGACGCGGGCTTCATCGTTGATGCGGTCTTCCAGGGAGAGTTCTTCGAGCAGGCCCTGGTAGACGCGCTCCTGCAGTTTAGCGGGATGGTCGGTGTGGATCATTTTCGCCTCGGCGAGACGGCGGACGACCTGCTTGGACAGGTAGCCGATGTAGTCCTTGGAAAAGAGCATGGGCGTGGCAAGAATACCACGCTGCGGCGGCCCGGCTGCCCTGGCTCATGACTCCGTCACTGGCCGCTTTCCAAGCGCGGCGAAAGCAGATGAAACGGCGGGTTCCGCGGTGAGACAATCATTGGATGCAAACGGATAATCTCCACGTGGTGAAGGACGACATGATCGCCTTTGTGGCGGGTAACGGGCTTCGCCGGTTTAACGCGTATGTGTCAGAGGATGTGCCCTCGGTGGTCTTCGAGGAGGAGGGCCCGGACGGCTGGAAGGACTTCGTCGAACACGCCAAGGCATCGGGCACGCAGTTTGTGACGATGAGTGAAGTAGTGCTGGAGAAGGAAGACATTGAGCTGCTGCTGGAACAGATGCGGGCACAGAACTTTCCCGATGAGGACGGCCCGGAGATGGACGACGCGCAGTACCTGCTCAAGTATGTGGGCAAGGTGGGCTACTTGCAGCTTGGATTTGCTCACCAGGGTGTCATGTTTCTGTATGAAACGGCGACCGACTGGTATGACCGCTACCAGCAGTGGATGGAAGCCATGGCGGAACTGGGCACGATTCAACTGGACGGGGCGGACGAACCGGAATGAACCAGGGCTCAGAGCCTTTGGTGATGGATCGGGCTTCAATTTCGCTTGAGGTGGAAGCAGCAGAGACCGCTGTTTTGCCGTTGTTGCAAGTGAAGGCGACAACGGCGACCGGCGCACGCTGGGTGCTGCCGGCGATGCCTGCCGAGGCCGTGCAGGGGCTAGCTGATCACTTAGGCGTGCCAGTCTGGTTAGCTGCGATCCTGACTAGCCATGGTTTGGCGAGTGAGGCTGCCGCGCGAGCATACCTGCTGCCTGCGTTTGCGCAGTTGCATGATCCGCTCCAGATGGCGGGGATGCATGCGGCAGCCGAGCGTATTCTGGCGGCGGTGCGGGCACGCGAACCGATCCTGATCTACGGCGATTACGACGTGGACGGAACGCTGGCGACGGTGCTGCTGAAGACGGCGATCGACCGCATTACGCCGAAGGATGTGCCTTCGCTGGTCCGGTACCACATCCCGCATCGCATCCGCGAGGGATATGGCGTACAGACGGCGGTGCTGGGGGATGCTGCGGCGGAAGGCGTGCGGCTGGTGGTGAGTGTGGACACCGGCATACGTGCGTTTGCGGCGGCGGCGGAAGCGGAGCTGCTGGGCATCGACCTGATTGTGACCGACCACCATTTGCCGGACGAGTGCGGTGTGCCGAAGGCAGTCGCGGTGGTGAATCCCAATCAGCGGGATTGCGGTTACCCCTTCAAGGAACTGTGCGGCGCGGCGGTGGCGTTCAAGCTCGCTCAGGCGCTGCTGGAGGCGGTGGCGGATTGGGGTGCGGACGAACTGGCAGCCGTGGATGCGGTGAAGCTGCGGGAGCAGTTGCTGCCGTCGCTGTTGAAGCTGGTGAGCATCGCAACGGTGGCCGATGCCGTTCCGTTGACAGGAGAAAACCGGGTGCTGGCGGCGCTGGGCCTGCGCGAGTTGAAGGCCCCCCGGCAGCCTGGCCTGCGCGCGCTGATGCGGCTGGCCGGCGCGGGCGAGGATGGGGTCGCGCCGACAGCGACGGAGGTCGGATTCCGTTTGGGGCCACGCATCAACGCGGCCGGGCGGATGGACATTGCCAGCGACGTGGTTCAACTCCTGCTGACGCGCGATCCGGCCGAGGCGCAGGCATTGGCGGAAAAGCTGCACCGCTTGAACGACGAACGGCGCAACGTGGAAAAGCGTGTCCTTGAACAGATTGAGGCGGAGCTTGCAACGCGCGTGCTGACGGCGGACGGAGAGGGTGATTGCCTGGTGCTGGATGGCGAGGGCTGGCACCGTGGCGTTGTCGGCATCCTGGCAAGCCGTGTGGTGGAGCGGGTGAACCGGCCGGCGCTCGTGATCACGCATGAGGGTGGCAAGGCACACGGTTCCGGGCGGTCGATTGCGGGTTTTCATCTGCTGGAGGCGATCACGGCCGCACACATGGAGCATGGGTCGGCGCTGTTTGAGCGGTTCGGCGGCCATGCGCATGCAGTGGGCTTTTCCCTGCCCTCTGGAAGTGTGCCGGTGCTGAGGCAAAGCCTGTCGCGCTATGCGCGGGAGCGGCTGCAGCCGGAGACGCTTCTGCGCACATTGCAGATCGACGCGGAACTGCGTCTCCATGACATCCGGCGTGACACATTGCAAGCGCTGCGATGGCTCGAACCGTTCGGCCATGGCAATCCAGAACCCGTGTTTGTGGCGAAGGGTGTGCGCATCGCGGAGATGCGTGTGCTCAAAGACCAGCACCTGAAGCTGCGCTTAAGCCAAGGGAATACGGATGCGGTGAGCTGCCTTTGCTGGAGCCGCGGGACGATGTGGCCGGAATGTTTCTCCTTACTGGGCATCGGGGTTGGAAGTGTGGTCGATATGGCTTTCCAGCTACGTGAAAATCTGCATCCCGAGTTCGGCGGGCCCGAGCTGCAGTTGTGCGATGTCTGTGCTTCTGTCGAATGACAAGTAAGTCATGCAAACAAAACATTTGCAGCCAGTTGGACGAAAGTGCGTCTTATATACTGACTCGACTCCTGCATGGCTTCTGAACGAACAAGGCTGATATTTCGACGCTCGATGTTGGGGCTTGTCCTGATCGCGCTGGGAGTAGCGGCGGTGATCGGCATACGGCGTTTGACCCGCGACACGGTGCTGGTCCGCACGGCGACCGTGCAGACGGGCGACGTGATCAGCTCCGTTTCCACCAACGGCAAAGTCGAGCCCGTGGAGATGTTTCAGGCGCATGCGGAAGGTCCGGGCCAGGTGACAGCGGTGGCGGTGCAAGCAGGCCAACGGGTGGCTGCGGGCACATTGTTGTTGAGGCTGGAATCCAGCGATGCCGCCGCAAAAGTGCAAACCGCCCTTGCTACGGTCGCTTCAACGAACGCCACCGCGGCCGACCTGCGGCAGGGTGGAACACGGGATGAGCGGATTAGCATGAAGAGCGATCTGGACCGTGCCCAACTGCAGGCGACGCAAGCACAGCAGACTCTGACTGCACTGCAACAGCTGCAGGCAAGAGGTGCGGCATCAGACGGCGAGGTGGCGGCGGCACGTGGGCGTGTCTTGTCCACTCAGGGTGCGCTGGCGACAGCACAGCAGAGAATGACCAGCCGCTACGATGCTACTGATCAGCAGCGTGTGCAGGCACAGGTGGCAGACAGCCGCGCAACCCTGGCCGCGGCACAGCAGCAGCTTTCAAAAGATGTGATTCGTGCACCATTTGCCGGTACGGTCTTTTCCCTGCCGGTGCGGACCTATGACTTTGTGGAGAGCGGCAAAGAGCTGGTGGAGTTGGCGGACCTGAGCCGGATGCAGATCAAGGCGTACTTCGACGAACCCGAGATCGGCAAGCTGCATGTCAACGATGCGGTACGCATTACCTGGGACGCAAAACCGGGGCGGGTGTGGCACGGCCACATTGTCCGCGTACCCACCACGGTGGAATCATACGGTTCGCGCAATGTCGGGGAGAGCCTGGTGGCGGTGGACGATGCCGCGGGTGATCTCCTGCCGAATACCAACGTGACGGCGATTGTGACCACGCAGCAAATTCGCGGCGTGCCCGTGATTCCCCGTGAGGCGCTGCGCACACTGGGCACGAGCAACTTTGTCTTTGTGCTGCGGAAAGGCATGCTGCACAAAACTCCAGTGCAGGTAGGTGCGCTGAACCTGCAGGCAGTCCAGGTCACCGGCGGTTTGAACAATGGCGATGTGGTGGCTCTGAATGCGACGAGCAGTGTGGATCTGGCAGACGGCATGCAGGTGCAGGAGGCCCACTGATGATGCGTAAATTACTGTTTGGAGGTTGCCTCGCCTTTGCCGCGTGCGCGCCGGCACTGAGCCAAAGCCTTGCCACTGCACGGGCCGAGGCGCGGCAGGGGAAAGCGGGTGCGGCCATCGCGGAGGCGCAGAAGATTGTGGCCGCCAATGCGAAAAACGCGGAGGCCCATGCTCTGCTCTGCAAGCTGTACGGCAGTGTTGAAAAGCTCGATGAGGCCATTCATGCGTGTGAAGCCGCGCGCGATGCCGAGCCTGGCAGCAGCAGCGCCGCGTTGGATTTGGCGCTGGCCTATGGTGCAAAGGCCGAGCATGCCGGAGCGCTGACCGGCATGCGCATGGTGGGACGGATCCGGGAGAACTTTGAGCGAGCAGTGCAGCTGGATCCAAAGAGTGTGGAAGCACTGAGCGATCTTGGTGAGTTTTATGTAGAAGCTCCCGGCATGGTGGGCGGCGGCGTGGACAAGGCGCGGGCGTTGGTACCACGGTTGGCAGCGTTGTCGCCCGCCCGGGCACACCGTCTGGCAGCCTCGATTGCCGTGAAGACCGGCGACTCCGCGACGGCGGATGCGGAGTATGCGCAGGAGTTGGCCGTGGCGCACTCGCCCGAAGCGTATGTGGACGTGGCCAACTACGCCCGCAAGCGCAAGGATTACGAGGGGGCCGCGTCCAACGCCGTGCTCGCGATCCAGAAGGACACCGCGCATGGGCCGGACAGTGTGGATGCCGCACGCGTGCTGATTGAAATCAAGCGGAACCTGCCGCAAGCAGAGGGCGCGCTGAAGGAATACCTGGCGCATGAGCAGCAGTCGGCGGCAACGCCCTTCGCACGGGTGCACGTAACGCTGGGCCAGCTGCTGCAGGACCGTGGCGACACGGCCGGAGCGCAGGAGCAGTTTGCGCAGGCACTGGCGCTGGCACCGGAGTTTGAACCGGCGCGCAAGGCTCTGCACAAATGAAAGAGTCGAAGCGTAGCTGTTTGCGGCGGCACGGCTGTTCCCTGCTGGCTGTGGCGTGTGTGGTAACGGCCGGCCGCAATGCCACCGCACAAATTTCGCTGCGAACGGCGGTGGACCTGTCTCTAAAGAACAGCCCCAAGATCAGGGCGGCACAGGCCGATCTGGAAAAAACGCGGGCAGCGCACAGCATGACCAAGCAGACGTATGTGCCGGTGATCGCGACCGAAGGCGGCTACGGCCAGTCGACTGGAGCGCCACTGGGTGTTCCGGTGATTTTCAGCATCTCCGCGCAGAGCCTGGTGTTTTCGTTCTCACAACGGGACTATATCCGGTCGGCGGAAGAGTCGATTCATGCCGCGGAGCACTCTCTGGTCCGGCAGCAGATCGAGGTTGTGGAAGACGTCACCAACACGTATATCGCGCTGGACAATGCCGTGGAACGGCAAAAGGTCATCCGGCGGGAGATCGACATCACCGATCGCCTGGTGCTGGTGACCGGCGAGCGCGTCAGTGCCGGGGTAGATGCGAAGGTGGAGCTGCCGAGGTCGCGCCGGACGGCCACCCAGATCAAACTGGCGGATCTGCAGTTAAACGATGAGATTGCCGGCAATGCGCAGCATTTGGCGGTCTTGACGGGCCTGCCGGCCGAAAGCCTGCGCACCGATGGCAGTTCCATTCCGAAGCTGGAACGGCCTGCCGCCGTGCGGGCCGAGACCGATCCGGTGGCCGATGATGAAGGTGTCGCCTCAGCCTTTAGCGCGGCAAAGGCGAAGCAGTATGCGGCCTTTGGCGACCGGCGTTACCTCTTGCGTCCGCAGGTGGCGCTGGCCGCGAATTACAGCCGCGTGGATGCGGGACTTTCCTCTTACGCGTCGTACTACCCCCGCTTCAATGGAACGCCGGGCAATCCCAACAGCTCCAACTCGCTGGGCTTTGGGCTGCAGGTGACGATCCCGCTGCTGGATCTGGCGCACCGGTCCAAGGCGAAGGAGTCGGAGGCGGATGCGGCACGGGCGTTTGCCGAGGCGGAGATGCAGCGAGGCGTCTTTCGCGAAGGGCAGGCACGTTTGCGCAACTCCGCCATGGAACTTGACCTGCGGGCGCAACTGGCGAGGGACGACCAGGAGATTGCACAGGATCAGTTGGAGACGCTGCGGCTGCAGCTGCAGGCGATCTCCATCAGCCCGAATGGGCCGCAACTCACGCCACGGGATGAGTTGAATGCGCAACTGCAGGAACGGCAGAAATACATGGATGTGCTGAATGCCGAGTTGCAGCTGCGGCAAACGCAGGTGAGCCTGCTGCGTCAAAATGGTGGGCTGAGCACTTGGGTGATTGGGACCGCGGCAGCGGCGGGAAGCCTGCCATTTGCGCCGGGCAGCCAGACGCTCACACCCCGGACGAATACACCGGGTGTGCCGGGAACTCCGCCCTCGGGCACGGTTCCGGTGCCTGGCAGTACACCGGTTGTCCCGGTTACGCCAACGGTGACTCCACGGCAGTAGCGAACCAGTATGTGCGCCCACGCGGTGTGTACGGCGATGCCGGCATGCCAATGCGATAGAATGGAAAGGTTTATGCCACTAAAAACACTGCTTTTGAACCCGCCCTCGTTTGAGAATTTTGACGGTGGCGCCAGCAGCCGCTGGCCCGCGACCCGCGAGATTGAATCGTACTGGTACCCGGTGTGGTTGGCCTATCCGGCCGGCATGCTGGAGGGTTCGCGCCTGCTAGATGCGCCGCCCCACCACGTGAGCGCGGACGAGACCATCCAGATTGCGAAGGATTATGAGTTCCTGGTGCTGTTCACCTCGACGGTGGGCTGGGCCGGCGACCATGCGTTGGCGCATGCGATCAAGCAGGTGAATCCGGGGATCAAGATCACGTTTGTCGGGCCGCCGGTGACGACGGATCCGGACCGCGCGCTGGATGAGTGCTCGGCGATCGACTTTGTCTGCCGCCGCGAGTTCGATTTTTCCGTGGTGGAGTTTGCCGAAGGCAAGCCGCTGGAAGAGATTCTTGGCATCAGCTATCGCAACGCGGACGGCACGCACCAGCACAACATGGACCGTGCGCAGGTGGAAGACCTGGACGCGATGCCATGGGCGACGAAGATTTATAAGCGCGACATGGATGTGACGCGCTACAACGTGCCGTTCCTGCTGCACCCCTACATTGCGCTGTACTCCACGCGCGGCTGCCCGGCACAGTGCACCTTCTGCCTGTGGCCGCAGACGCTGAGCGGCCATGCCTGGCGAAAGCGCTCTAGCGATGACGTTGCCGCCGAGATGAAGTGGGCAAAGGAGAACTTTCCTGAGGTGAAGGAGTTCTTCTTCGACGACGATACCTTCAACATTCAGAAGGCGCGCACGGTGGAACTCTGCAGCAAGCTGAAGCCGCTGGGCATCACGTGGAGCTGCACGAGCCGTGTGACAACTGACCGCGAGACGCTGAAGGCCATGAAGGAAGCCGGTTGCCGGCTCTTGATCGTCGGCTTTGAGTCGGGCGATCCGCAGATCCTGAAAAACATCAAAAAGGGCGCGACGGTCGAGCGTGCTCGTGACTTTGTGAAAGATTGCCACGACCTGGGTCTGGTCATCCACGCCGACTTTATCCTTGGCCTGCCAGGCGAGACGAAGGAGTCGATCCGCAACACGATCAATTTCGCCAAGACTTTGGATTGCGAGACGATTCAAGTGTCGATCGCGCATGCCTACCCGGGTACGGAGTTTTACGACTTCGCGAAGAAGGGCGGCTTCATCACCAACGAGCATATGAACGACTCGGGCGGCCACCAGATGGCCCACATCGAGTACCCCGGGCTGCCGACCGAGTATGTCATGGAGATGGTGCACCGCTTCTACGACGAGTACTACTTCCGCCCGAAGGCGGCGGCGCGCGTGGTGTGGAAGGCGATCGTGAACCGCGACGTGCCCCGGCTGTATGTGGAGGCGAAGTCTTTTATGAAGCTGCGGTCGCAGCGCAACAAGGCGTCGCGTGCCAAGCGTGAGGAGAGCGCGCTGAAGCAGCAGGAGTCGGTGAGCCTGAACGCCTAGGACTTTATCTTTGTAGTGAGCAGCAGAGCCGCCGGTCTTTTCGGCGGCTCTGCCGTGTGCAGGCGTTGACAATTTCGGACCGCCGCTCAGGAGTATGTTTGTCGCACCGGCTTCCCTTTTCGCGTTATCTTGTGCTGATCGCCGTCATGCTGGGTGCGTCTGTGGGAGATGCTCTGCTGAGCCGCGGCATGCGCGAGGTTGGGCCTGTGTCGGCGCAACATTTGCAGCTGCTGCTTCATGCTTTGCTCAATGCGTGGGTGCTGGCGGGGATCGCCGTGCTGATCGGTTTCATGGGGGCCTACATGACGGCGCTGAGTTGGGCGGACCTGACGTTTGTGCAGCCGGCGACGGCATTTGGCAATGTGGTCACCGCGCTGATTGGGCGGTTGTGGCTGCATGAGAGCATCTCGGTGACGCGGTGGGTCGGTATCGCATGTATTGTGATCGGCGTGGGCTTTGTGGCGAACGGGCCATCCCGGACAGAGCACCTGGCGGTTGCGGAGATGCGGGGTAAGCAGCCGTGATGCATGCACACCTGTCTACGTCGACGGTAGTTACGATCGTCGTGATGGTGCTGGGCGCGACGATTGGCGAGACATTGATTTCCGCGGCCATGACGCGGGTGGGCGATCTGGATGAGATCCGGGCGCGCAGCGGGTTGCTGGGAGCGGTGCGCGCGGTGGTGAGTTCGCCGTGGCTGATTGGCGGCATTGCCTGTATGGCGGTCAGTTTTTTTGCGCTGCTGTTTGCGCTTTCCGGGGCGGATTTGAGCCTGGTGGCACCCGCGACCAACTCCCTGACCTTTGTGACCACGGCGGTGGCGGCCAGGTTTTTTCTCAAGGAGAATGTGGATCGGCGAAGGTGGCTGGCGGCGTTGTTTGTTTGTGTGGGTGTGGCGCTGTTGACTCGATAGGGGCTGTTCCGGGAGCACCTGCTACATTGGCCGGGTTAGCTCTTTAGCGCGGGCCTTCAGCTATGGAACGATTACCTGGGCCAAGACAACTCGGGCCTTCAGCCCGGATGTAGCGGTGGCAAGGTGCTTCGAGAAGGCACGATTCGTCTCTTCAAAGTCGCAAAAAAGCAGGTCTCTCCACTGCGCTTCGCTTCGGTCGAGATGACAGTGTAGAAATTGTGCTTCGGTCGAGGTGGCGGTATGTAAACCTGTGCTTCGGTCGAGGTGGCGGTATGTAGACCTGTGCTTCGGTCGAGATGACGGTATGCAGCATCCGCTCTGCTCGAGACAAGGGTGTGAATCTGTGCCTTCTCGAGACAAGGCCCTCCATGCTTTGCTCGAAACGCCGTTTTGCTATCT
>CAXTPQ010000050.1:12074-22123 GCA_964246215.1 uncultured Terriglobus sp.
CGCAGGTGGTGTGCGTAGGCGGGCACGGCCATGGCGGCGAGCGTGGCGATGATGATCATCACGACAATAAGTTCGATGAGAGTGAAGCCGTCTTGTTGCGTGTCCGAGCCGGCCGGCCGGGTCCGTTGGCCAGGAAGAACCCACCTCGACGACGGTGGTGCCGTCGTGAAGATGGGATACCCATTGTCTTGCGTGTGTGTTTCGTGCCTGTGTTGCTTGCCTGTCATCGGTGTCACCATTCCGAGTATTTGGTGCCGTCTAGGGCTGTGTCGGTGCTTTTGGAGTGCACGTCGAAGACGTTTTCACCGCCCCAGGAGGTCGAGTCCGCGTCGTCCTGCATGGAGCGCAGATTCCACTCGTTGGACTTTGTCATGGGATCGATGGGAATCTGGCGCAGGAAGCGAACTTTCTTGTCCTTCACGTCGACCCCGTCGACCAGGGTGTCAAGGTCGGGCGGGTAGTTGAAGGAGTCGACTTTGGTCTGGAAGGCTTTGCGCTCGGCGGCGTCTTTGTAGTGGTCGATGGCGTCGCGCATCATCCAAAGGTCGGCCCGGAGTTCGCGTTCCTTGTTGCGCTTGATCTGAAAGCGGGCGACCGGGACGGCGGCGGTGGCGATGAGGGCAATGATGGAGATGACGACGATGAGCTCGACGAGGGTCATGCCGAGTTGGGATTGGCGGGCCAGCCTGGCTTGTTTTGCTGGCCCTTGGAACCCACCCTTCCGCGATGGAGCCGCGAAGGAATGGGGCACCCAGGCTTTCGGTGCCCAGCTTCTTGGCACCCAAAGCTGTGTGGCGGGTTGGAGGGTGGGCTTCATCAGTGGCCACAGTTTGGACGTTATTTCAGGTGAACTGTCGCGGGTGTGCTGACGGCGGGCAGCGTGGCTTGCGTGCTGCTCTTGGCACCGACGCGGGCAAGTGAGACTTTGGCGTCGCCCGCGGCTGCGGCGCGGAAGGTGAGTACCGCCACCCCACCTTGTCCGTCGATGCCTTTGACAGCGGGCGGGCGCGAGACGGAGATGGTGACCAGGCCATTGCCCTCATCACGGTGGACGATGGCGACGGACTGGCCGTCGCGGCCGAGCATCTCACCCGCGTCCACGTTGACGAGGGTGAGGAGTTTGGGGTCGAACTGGACCTGCAGCGGCGCGGCGTACAGGTCGCGGGCACCGCTGACGTTGACCGAGACCTGGAAGGTGCTGCCGACCGCCTGAGTGGAGTTGGCCGGGACGATGCTGAAGTTGAGTGGCTGTCCGCCGGGTTGAGTGTTTGGCTGAGTGCCGGGCTGGGTGCCATCGGCGGTGGCCTGGGCGGTGCCCATGTTCGGATTGGGCTGGCCGGCCTGGGCGTTGGCGGCGGCTCGGGCTGCGTTGGCCGACTCGTTGCCAATCTGGCCGATGAGTGCACCGGCTGCCTTGGCTGCGGTGAGGTTGCCGTTGTTATAGGCGCGCTGGAAGGCACCGGTGGTGACCAGCGCGGAGTTATCTACGGGTTCGGGGACGGCGTTCGGATCGCGGCGCAGTTCAATGGAGGCACCGGTACCGGTGTCGATGGCGCGGGTCTGCAGCTTGGTCACCAGCGGCTCGCGCACAATGTGCGGGATGAGCAGGAAGACGACCTCATCCTGGGCGCGGTCGGTATTGTTTGCGCTGAAAAATTTCTTCAGGATGGGGATGTCGGAAAGGCCGGGGGTGCCGGTGAGCGTCCTGGTTTCAGAGCGCGAGAGGATGCCGGCGAGGATACTCGGCTCACCCTCTTTGAGTTGGATGACCTGTTCCACAACGCGCTGCGCAATAACCGGCTCATTGACGCCGGAGATGTTGACCGG
Source organism: uncultured Terriglobus sp. (assembly GCA_964246215.1). Taxonomy (GTDB): domain Bacteria; phylum Acidobacteriota; class Terriglobia; order Terriglobales; family Acidobacteriaceae; genus Terriglobus. The sequence goes on from CAXTPQ010000050.1 coordinate 13,902, forward strand.
AGCGAGCTGGCTCGAGATTTCGAGCTTCATCTTGAGCGTGATTTCGCGGTCCTGGTGGACGGTGGGCGTGATGTCAATATTGACGCCGACATCAATGTAGCTGAACTGCGTGTTCACCAGCCCGCTGACAGCGGAGGCGGCAACACCGGAGGAGAACGAGCCTGTCGCGACTGGAATGCGCGAACCGATCTTGAGTTGGGCACGCTGGCCGTCCGTGGCGCGGATACGCGGGTTCTGCAGAACGCGGGTGTCTGTGTCGTTTAAAAGGGCGTTCAGGGTGGCCGTGCCCAGGGTCAAGCCGATATTACTGGCGTTGAAGTTATAGAGCTGGTTGAGGGTTGTGGTGCCAGTGGTGGTCGTGGTTCCGGTGGTGGTGGTGGTGCCAGTGGTCGTACTAGTGCCGGTTGTGGTGGCGGCGGTGCTGGCCTGTGGCGTGACGCTGAAAGACTGCGGCAGAGAGATGCCGAGATTGCGCGCGCGGTCGCGGTTCACTTCCAGAACGGCGACGTCCACGACGACTTCACTGCGGGCGCGGTCCAGGTTGTTCAGCAGAGCTTCCGTGAGCAGCAGCTGGTCCGGCGTGGCGCGCAGCAAGAGGGCGTTCTGGCTGGGAACGAGGAAGATCTTGGTGGATGGATCGAGAACGTTGCGCAGCGCGGTCAGGAGTTCGTTCTGGTCGGCCTGGGTGGCGGCGTTGGAGAGATAGAAGGTCTGCACCGCCATGGCATCCAGATCGGTGCGCTTGGCGCGGTTATTTGCGGCAACAAAGATAGTATTTGCCGTGACCGGCTTCCAGAAGGTGCCGGAGATGGTGCCAACAATGCGCAGGGCGTCTGTCCAGGAGACGGTTGTCAGGTCGACCGGGATGCGGCGCGAGGTGTAGTCGGGATCGAAGATGACGTTGAGGCCGGTGGCCTTGCCGATAGCTTGGTAGATGACCTTTGTGTCCTCCACCATGTGCAGCGTGATGGGGTCGGCGGAGAGCGGCTTGAGTTCGATGGGTGACGCCACGGAGACGACGGCGGCTGAGGGGCCGATGGGTGCCTGCTGCTGCAGAACCGCGCCCGGAGCAGTGGAAAGTTCACGCTCCGTGGCGGTGATCTCCTGCTGCGCGGTCTGGTTGCCGCCGTCGATGGAGAGGGCGCGCTCAAACTCGGTGATGGCGCCATTCAGGTCGCCGCTCTGGCGAAGGACACGGCCACGGTCGACGTGCGCGGCGGCGGCGGCAAAGCGCAGGCGCTCGAACTTGGTCTGGTAACGGATGTCTTTCGGCTTGAGCAGGTGAGCCTGACGATAGGCCTCAAAGGCGGCATCGTAGTCTTCGCGAAACTCGGCGTCGTTGCCGCGTTTTGCCCAGCTTGCCGCGGACTGGGAGAGAGCCGGCGCGGCGAGCGGAAGCGCGGTGACTGCAAGAACGGCGAATGCAAGGGCGGTGCGGCCGGCCGCGAGTCCAGCTCCCCAACTTGCACGGCGCAACTTACCCGGTAGCACTGCGATGGCCTCTCCTGACCGCCAGGAGGCGGGCGTGTCTGTCTGCCCTGTATACATCTGTCCACGCGTCCTTAAAGAAAGGCGAAGCTGTGAAAGCAGAGGTGTTGGCGTTGCCTTGAAGAATATCATTTGACGCTTGTTGGACGGTTAATGCCGTTGGATGTCGCACTACACACTTTGGGTAAGAAGTGAAGGAGGAACGGGGCCGCCTGGGAAGTTTTGCGCTGGTAGCATGAAAAGAGGAATGAGCCACAGCACCATACTCACGCAGCAAGCCCCTTCAAAGAAACCCGTGCCGCGCGATCCTGTTGCGATGGGGGAGCGCGATGCCGCGGTGAACCGTGCGGCCGCGCACAACTACTTTTTACTGGATCGGTTTGAAGCGGGTGTGCAACTGCGCGGCACGGAAGTGAAAAGCATCCGCGAGGGCAAGGCCAACCTGAAGGACAGCTATGGCCTGCTGAAAGATGGCGAATGCTTTTTATTGAATGTGCACATCGGGGCGTTCTCCCACGGTAACGACATGAACCACGACGCGACCCGCACGCGCAAGCTGCTGTTGCACAAGGAAGAGTTGCGCAAGCTGGAGGTGAAGGCAAACCAGAAGGGCTTCACCCTGGTGCCGACACGGATGTACTTCCGCCATGGCAAGGTAAAGGTGGAGCTGGCACTGGCCAAGGGCAAGCAGGACTGGGACAAGCGTGAGACGGAGCGGCGGCGCGAGGCCGACAAAGAGGCACGATCCGCCATTGCGCGCGGGCAGCGCCGGTGAAGCAGTTGGGAGCACATCGGAACTTATGAAGGTGGAACTGCACTTTTTAGGCGAGGTTGCAGATCAAGCGACGCCGTTGATGGTTGTTTTTGCGGCGGATGGTTCGTCATCAGGCAGCTCGACGGCGCAGGCCCCCGCTGCTGAAGCTGAACCCATCTTGCTGGCTAGTGCCGAGGCCGTTCTCAACGCTGTGTCACGCGTGTTTGCCACGGGTGAGTTCAAGGCGGGGCTGCACGAAACGCTGTTGCTGCATGCCCCGGCCGGCTTGAAGGCGGAGCGGCTGTTGGTGGTCGGTTTGGGTAAGCTCTCCGGGCTTACCACGTCAAAAGTGCGGCAGGGTGCGGGTACGGCGATCCGGTTTGCGAAGGCTCGTGCGATCCGGGATGTCCTGTGCATGCTGCCGGCGGTCCATGAAGAGACCGCTGCGGCGATGGGGTCCGCCGGGCTGACGCGGGCAGTTGCAGAAGGCGTTGTGCTGGCGGAAATGGAAACCGACATTTACAAGTCGGATCGCAAAAATCGCAGCATGATGTCTGCGACGGTGCTGGTGAGTTCTGTTAGCAACGCTGCGGAGAACGAGTCGATACAGCGCAGCTTTGCGGACGGGCTGGTCTTTGCCGAGGCGCAGAACTTTGCGCGCTCGCTGGTGCTGGAGCCGGGCAATGTACTGACGCCGACGGAGCTGGGCAGGCGGGCGGCGGAGATGTGCACCCATGCGGGCCTGCAGTGCGAGGTACACAGCACGGAGACGCTGCGCGAGCTGAAGATGGGTGCCTTTCTGGCGGTGGCGCAGGGATCGGCACAGCCGCCCGCGCTGATTGTGATGCGCTATGGGCCGGACGAGCCTGTGACTGCCGATGGGCCGGTGATCGCGTTGGTGGGCAAAGGAATTACGTTCGACACGGGCGGTATCTCCATCAAGCCGGCGGACGGCATGGAGAAGATGAAGTACGACATGGCCGGTGCCGCGGCGATGATTGGGGCCATGCAGGCGGTGGCGGCACTGAAGCCGCGGGTGCGTGTGCTGGCGGTGATCTGCTCGGCGGAAAACATGCCCGATGGCGCGGCTTACCGGCCGGGCGATGTGGTCACCGCGATGAGCGGCAAAACCATCGAGGTCATGAACACGGATGCCGAGGGCCGGCTTGTGCTGGCCGATGGACTGCACTATGCCAAAACTCTGGGTGCGACGCACCTGATCGATGCGGCAACGCTGACCGGGGCGTGCGCGGTGGCGCTTGGGCGGCTGAACGCGGGCATGTTCTGCAACGATGAGGCTACAGCCGACCGGTTTCTGCAGGCAATGCGGACGGCGGGGGAGAGTTTCTGGCGGCTTCCCTGCACCGACGATTATGCGGAGTTGATCAAGAGCGGGATTGCCGATACACAGAACACCGGCGTGGACCGCTATGGCGGCGCGATCACGGCGGCGATGTTTCTGAAAGAGTTTGTGGGTGACACGCCTTGGATCCACCTGGACATTGCGGGGACGTCATGGATGGACGATGCGCGGCCATACATCGCCAAAGGACCGACCGGCATGGCGGTGCGCACGATCACAGAGTGGGTGCGGTCCTATGCCGCTTGAAGGCTTCCGGAAAGATTTGAAGAGGGCTACGCGATGACGCTCACAGGGACGAAGCTGCTGGTGGTAGATGACGAACCGGTGCTGCTGCTGACTTTCGCCCTGCTGCTGCGGCAGGCTGGCGCGAGTGTGCTGCAGGCGGCCAATGGTGCCGAGGCATTGCGGCTGATGCGGCAGGAGCAGGTTGACCTGATCCTTTGCGACAGGCAGATGCCGGTGATGGATGGGCTGACATTTTTGCGCAGCCTGCGCGACGAGGGACGTTGTGTGCCGACACTGCTGTTTACGAATGGCATGGATGCCGAAGACTGGACGGAATTGGAAGTGATGCAGGTGCACCGACTGCTGACAAAACCGATTTTGCCGCGGAAGCTGCTAACCGCCGTGGCTGAGGTGCTGGCCGCCGCCGCACAAATTGCGGCATAGTTCCCCTTACAGGCTCGTCGCGCTCGCAGAGCCGGTGTGAATGAATTTGTGCACGTTGATGGCGGGAAAAACCCGGCGCACCCGAGGCGAGCCTGTATTGAAGTAGTCCACGATCTCCCTCCACTGTGCGCCGTTGGCGGCGCCGCTGCGCTGTGGATCGCTCATGACCAGTACCGAACGCGCGCGCAGCAGCAGCTCCGCCGCAGCCTCGGCAATGACCCCCTCTTTTTTTGTGATGTGATCTGTCGTCTTCAGCCAGGCATTGCAGCGCATGAGGAAGCCGTGCGAGTACAAGCCAAGCAGGCAGCGCGCCAAGGGTGACGCAGGCAGCTGGTCCCAGGCGATGTGATTGTTAAAAGCTTCCACGCTTCGCCGAAAGCCGGGGAAGATCACACTGGTGTCGTGGATGAGGAAGGCATACTGGAAATTCCAGCGCAGCGGCGCTTCATACAGTGCGCTCCACTCCCATCCGTTGTGGGTGGTGAATGCATAATCGACGCCATCGATGGTGCGATCGCTGTTGGACTCACAGCCATTGACAACGACCTTGATCCGGCTGGGCTCGATGCCTTCGGCGAAGAGCTGACTGAGTATTTCCGGCAGGGTGCGCTCATAGAACTTGAGGCAGGAGGCGACCAGGTAGACGACGGCGGATGGATCCGTGTTGGTGTGGTGCGGAAGCAGGCACAGCCGATCCATGGCATGGGTCATTTCGGGTTCATCGCAGAAAAATCCAAACGGAATGTCACCCATGGATTGCGTCCAGGTGGAGCTGGGGATCCAGTCGTTGTTGGAAGTGATGAAGGCAAAAGCCCGGTCTTCGCTGACCTCCGCGTGAGCGTACGGAATCCAGCTTCCCTCGTTTGGATGTGCGTAGCCGCCGATCTTCCCGCCCGGCTGTAACGTCAGGAGACCGAGCGGCTGGATCATCAGGCCGTTGCGCAACGACTTTACTTTTCCAAAAAGATGGGGCGTCCCCACAAGGCGCTCCATGTCGACACCATCGGTCACGGCTGGAAGCTGTTGCATCCGCCCGGCAACGGCGCGGCCATTGGTTGTAGCTAATTCAGGCATTTCTGCTCACTCCAGGCGATGTGTGCCAACCTCAACTCCAGTGCATGTGTTGCGAGGGAGGTCATTCACCTCTCGTGACGTGCATCCGCTTCGCATGGCAATGGGGCCATTGCATGAGATGCAACATTCAGCGCACCGCTGTTTCTGCATCGGTTGCGCCGGGGAGCCATCGGCAGCGCGCTTTCATCGCGGATGCGGAAAACACCTGCCCTTCTCACGGACTGAAAACCCGGAACGATGCAGATCTTGCAACGTACGCACGACAATAGGTGGGCGACAGATAGAGTCTTGCATTGCTGCCGGTTGGCCTGCAGCTTCTCAGTTTCTAGTAGCGAGTTTTCTGTGAATGCGAAGCGGCTCCACACTTTTCGCTGAATCCGTGAACATTCCGGCAGACCTCTCGGCACGTTTTCACGTATTCTGCACAAACAACTCCCATTACATGAGGCTTCCTCACTGATGTTGTCTTTCCGGCCCCACCGACTTGCCGTCGCGTTGCTATGCACTGCCCTTGTCCCGTCCATTGTGCTCACGCAGAAAGCACCCATACAAATCACGGCGGATTTGACGGAAGGCGCGCGCCACCTGTACCACGCGGAGATCGACTTTCCCGTGAAGCCAGGGCCGGCTGCGTTCATCACGCCGAGATGGATACCCGGCACGCATGCTCCCGGCGGTCCGCTTGCCGACATCACCGGTGTGGTTTTCACCGCAAATGGCAAAGTCATTCCCTGGCGGCGGGATGATGTTGAGCTGGCCGAGTTTCACGTCACCGTACCCGCTGGCGTGAGCACACTTCATGTTCACCTGGACTCCATCACAAGTAACCGGGTCACGACGAACATGAGCGTGCTGGAGTGGGAGCGGCTCATGATGTATCCCGCGCGCGTGCCGGTCAAGGACATCGCGATTCAGCCTTCCGTGACGGTTCCCGCGGGTTGGGGTACCGGTACGGCGCTGAAGCCAATTGGAAAGGTGCCGACGCCGCCTACCACCGGCGTGGATGAGAGCGCGCACATGCCGCCCAGCGATGCGGTCACCACGCAGTATGCCGTGACCACGGTGGAGCAGCTGGAGGACTCGCCCGTGATCACGGGCCGCTACTTCCACGAGTACCCGCTCGCTCCGGAGATCACGCCAAAGCACTTTCTGGATGTTGTTGCCGACGATCCGGAAGACGCACAAATGCGTGCGAAAACACTGGCGGAGATCGCCAATCTTGTCCGTGAAGCAGACGCCAACTACGCTTCGCACCATTACAACGAGTACCACTTTCTGCTCACGCTTTCTGACGTAGCAGGAGGCGAGGGCCTGGAGCATGGCCAATCCTCTGACAACGGTGTGGGCGAGAAGGATTTCGGCGACGACAACCACCAACTCACTGTCGCGGATTTGCTCTCGCACGAGTTCACCCATTCCTGGGACGGCAAGTACCGGCGGCCCGCGCGGCTGTATCAGCCGGATTTTGCAACGCCGCAGCAGGGCAACCTGATGTGGGTTTATGAAGGCATGACGCAGTACTGGGGCAATGTGCTGGCTGCGCGCTCCGGCCTGAAAAATCAGGAACAGTATCGCGAGATGCTGGCGCTCTCCGCCGCGCAGCTGGATTACAAATCCGGCCGGGAGTGGCGGCCTACCGAGGACACCGCGACCGCCGGCAGCCTGATCCGCGGCGGCAATCAGCAGTGGGCGAACTGGCGCCGCAGCCAGGACTACTACCAGGAAGGCGAGCTTGTCTGGCTGGATACGGACACAACAATCCGCAAGCTCACCAACAACCAGAAATCGCTGGATGACTTTGTCAAGATCTTTCTGGGCAAGGGCGGCAATACCGGTCCGCTGATCGTGGGTTATGAGTTTCCGGAGATTGTCGCGGACCTGAACCAGGTCGTCAAGTACGACTGGGACGGCTTTCTGCGGACGCGCATCAACGATGTGCAGCCGCGCGCCGATCTGGCCGGCATCACCCAGGGCGGCTATGAACTGGTCTACAAGGACAAGCCGAGTGCCACGGAGCGCACCTTCACCATGCTGGGCGGCCGCCGCGGGGGTGGTGGTCCGAATGTGTGGTACTCGCTGGGCATACGCCTGAGTGCGGACGGCACCATCGGCGATGTGCGCTGGGGCGGACCGTCTGACAAGGCGAAGCTTGCTCCCGGCGAAAAAATTCTGGCTGTGAACGGCAAAGTCTACTCCGCCGACAGCCTGAAGGCTGCGCTGGGCGCGGCAAAGGGCAACACCGCGCCGATCCGGATGGTTATCCAACAGCAGGACAACGTGATGACCGTGGATGTGGATTACCACGAGGGGGAACGCTACCCCGTGCTCGTCCGCAAAGAAGGCATGCCTGCCTACCTGGACGACATCACCAAGGCAAGGACGATACCTCCGGCAGGCACCGCGCCACCTGCGAAGGAGACTCCAGCCAATTAGGTTTTTTCCGGCAGATGTGACAAGGCGGAGCTACTCAGCTCCGCCTTGTTGTTTATTGAGGTTTAGCCCTCTCCCCTCAACTGCTCATTTTCCTTTGCGCAATCGCGCCAGGTCGCGCAGGTATTGCTTCAGTGGTTGCGCCGGACGGCCCCAGAAGACCTGTCCCGGGCCGCGCAGCTTCTTGCCGCTCAGCACGCCGGCACCGCCGCCCAGGATGACACCCGGCCCGACCACCGCATGCTCGCCGATGCCGACCTGTCCACCCAGGATCGCTCCGTCCTCCACGACGGTAGAGCCGCTGATGCCGGTTTGCGCAGCCAGTATGACATTGCGGCCGATGTGGCAGTTGTGGCCGATGTGCACCAGGTTATCGATCTTTGTCCCTGCACCGATGCGTGTCTCGCCGAGCGCGCCCCGGTCGATGGTGCTGTTCGCTCCAAT
>CAXTPQ010000051.1:0-22007 GCA_964246215.1 uncultured Terriglobus sp.
GGCCGCCGTGGATCAGCGTCAACATCCGCAGATGCTGCGCGCCTTTCTTGCCCGGAGGATAGATCAGCACGCCTTCCACCTTGGTGCCGTCGTCTGAAGTCCACTGGTAGGGCTGCCACTCCGGTTTGGCGTGCTGGTTAAAGATCAGGTTAAACGCGGTAACCGGCTCTCCAGTTTTCAGCTTCTCCGCGTCCGAGGCGAAATAGACCTGCGTCGGCTCAGAAATGCCGGAGTGCGTGAAGAGCATGGCACCGCCCCGGTCCGCCACGCTCAGCCGCTGAAACGTGCCCGCGGTGCCAGAGATGGCTTCGAACTTTTCGCCCTCCACGCGGTAGAGCCGCCGGTTCATCCCCTGCAGCCCTTCGGCATACACCTCACCCGTGTGCGCCACGGTCAGGTCTTCCCACGATCCCGGAAACTTGCCGCCTAGGCGTGTGGGCGTGCCCGTAGCGGCATCAATCGCGTACAACCGGCCCTGCACATCCTGGTACGGTCCCTCGATTGACCCGCCGGCCGCGCGCACCAGAACGTAGATCGTCTTGCCCGCGGGATCCCAGGCAAGCCGGCCCTCCGCGCCCTGATTGTGCGTCACTTGGTGCGGCGTGCTGCCCTCCGCCGGGCCCTGTGCCGCCACCACAAACAGCTCCGTGTCGGCCGGGTTTTCGAGCCGGTGCGCCACCGACCCCGTTTCAAAGGCAATCTGGTCGCCCGCGGGTGACGCCACAATGTCTTCGATGGCCATCGAACTGTGCGTCACCACACGGGCATCCGCCGGATATGCGGGCTTGTCCGCCGCAACTTTGTCCGCCGCGGGCTTGTTCTCCTCGTGCGCCAGCGGCACCTTCTGCTGCGCGCGCACGGCTGCATCCACGGAAAGGGCCAGCAGCGTGTCGCCGCGATCCTTGTCACGCCACTCCACTGTGTCTTTCCACTCTTTCTTGTGGGCCTCTTCCGCGTTCTTTGAGCGCGGCTCCATCATGCTGAACAGCACCTCATTACCCTTCGGTGCCCACGCAAACGCATGCACATCCAGCGGCTCGCGATACAGCGGAAACGCCTCACCACCCGCGGCCACCGGCAGAATCCACACCCGCTCGGTCTTGCTGTCGTCCTTGCCGGACTCATTCTCGCCCATGCCGGCCAGTGCCCGGTCACTCAAAAAAGCCACATACCGGCCATCGGGCGACCACAGCGGATTCGCATTGTCCCCCGTCGTGGTCACCGGGGCAATCGGCCCCGCACCGCGCCGCCAAAGCCATAAATTGTGCCGGTACCGCTCCCGCTCCCAATCCGGCACAGACGTCGTCACCACCGCCGCCGCCCCATCCGGCGAAATCTGCGCGCCAGTAATCTCCGTCGTGTTCAGATACTCGTCCAGCGTAATCGGCTTGGCCTGGGCAACGGCAATGGCGGAAAAGCAAAGTGGCACAGCGACCGTGATTGGCAAGCGAGCGCGCAGCCAGCGTGAAAAGAAGCCGTTCAAATGTTCCGTCCTGAGCAGAAGTGAATGTTAGAAGTCGTATCGCAACGAGAACTGCATGCGGCGCGGCGCACCCAGCTGAGCGTTGGCAATACCAAGACTGCCGCGGCTCAGCGTGTTGTTGATGCTGGCTGGGTCATAGCGGAAGGTATTTGTTACGTTGTACACCTGCCATCCAAACTGCAGATTGCCATGCTCGATCTTCCAGGATTTGTTCAGGCCGCTGTCGAGTGAAAAATAGCCGTCGCCGCGAAAGTTGTTGCGCTCCCCAGCTTCGCCGGGGTAAGACAAACGAACGACCGAGCCGGTCGACACTCCAGATGCGATAGCAGCCGGGCTATCAAAAAATTGCGGATTGCCTGAAGAATCTAAATGTTTGCGAATCTTGGCCGCAGCCTTATTCACCACCACTCCGAATGAGGCAATTTGATAATCCGTCGTCCAGCCAGGGTCCGTCAGGGAGAAGGGAAGGCCGCTCGTCGCCCGCAGGATGCCGGTGGATTGCCATCCGCCGATGAAGGCATTCACCAGGCCACCGCTGTTGCCCAGCGCCGCCTGGCCGCGGCCGACCGGCAGGTTGTACAGGTAATTGAACGTGACGATGTGCCGCGTGTCGAAGTCGGAGACGGCCCGGTTCAGAGCGGGTTTCCAGGTATTGATGATTTCGCTGCTTGCCGGGGCTACGTTGCTGGACACGTTGAACTCCGAAGTGCGTTCAGCATCGGAACCCATATCGATCGACTTTGAAAAGGTGTAGTTCAGGTCGAACTGCAGTCCGTGGCTCATGGGATGCCGCAGCGTGACCTGGCCGGCGTTGTAATAACTCATGCCAATGCTGGACAGCGCATACAACGACGAGAACTGGTTCTGCCAGAACTTCGAAACGTAACCGGCGGGGCAGTTGTAGTAACAACCCAGACCCGCGCCTCCGTTGAAGTCGATATCCTGCAGCGCCGTTGTTGCTCCAAACCTGGATCGGTACGCTGCCCATTCATTGCTGTAGATCGCCTGCGTGGCACTCTCACCGGCATAATCGTAGCCGGCCAGAAACGGAAACACGTGCTCGAAGTATGGAATCGTGGGCACGGTCGCTTTGCCATTACCGCCGTTCTGGTCGGTAAGTGCTGAGAGCTGCGCGGCAGCTGCGTAATAGTCGCCTGCTCCTTGCGGGTCGTTGTAGTCAACCGGCTGCGCCAGGTCAAGGCTCTGCAGCAAATGCCGTCCCAAACGCCCCACGTAAGCGGTCTCCAGCGTAAAGCCGTGACCCAGTTCCTGTTGCACGGAAAAGTCAAACGCCTCTGTGTAGGGCGTCTTGATCTTGCTGTCGAGGCCCCAAGTGATGGCGAAATTCCCCAAAGGCGCGGCAGAGGGAAAGCTTACCGTAGGCGCACCCGCACCGTTGCTGAACGGAATATTCCGTCTTCCCGTAAATCGTGGAGAGGTGGCAATGCTGAGCACACCCGCTGGGCTGGCCACGTTGCTGGAAAGACCGAATGAGCCATTCTGATCGAAGGTGTTCACCAGCCCCTCTCCAAAATGGTCGAAGTACTCGCCCGCGCCCAACCGGATCGAGGTACGGGGGCTTGGCGAATAGACAAGGGCAAAGCGTGGTGCGATGTTGTTCTTCGACTTTGGCCAGAAACCGGGCTTACCGTAATACGCACCACTCGGTGCAAACACAAGATTCGGCTCGTAAATGATCCCTTGTTGTGCGGCGGCATTCCGCTGCTGGTACCAGGCGTGCGTGTCGATCGTCGGCTGAACTTGCTGCCCGCTTGTCTCATAAGGTGTGCCCAGGATGCTTTGGCGGATGCCGAAGGTCAACGTCAGATTCGGCTTGATGCGCCAGGAGTCCTGCAGGTAGTACTCAAATTCATTTGTTTTGAAATGGCGGCTGATCGGTGTTCCGTCGGCGAGCAGTGTCCCTGTTGTCGCATTGCTGACGCTGTAGTTGTATTGATTGTTGACTTGCGGAACGGTGCCGACAAGATTGGCAAAAGCCTCCTGGTAAGAGTTACTGAACCCGGAACTGTAGGTGGAGAGAAGCAGTGAAGCGGGATCCGGCGGTGCCCCGGTTAGCCATGACGGATTCGTGGTTGCGCTGTTGTAGGACGTGGCGTCAGAGGAGCGATTCTGATGGATCAGGCGCCAGTTGCCGCCGAACGACAGGTTGTGGTTGCCCTTGGTCCAGTTCAGGTTGTCCACGATGTTGTTGACGGGCTCACTGACGACGGTGGAGCGGGTTTGCGCGGTCGGTGAATCGAGATAGCGGAAGGTCACATAGTCGCCGGAACCGACGCCGCTGCGTCCATAGCCCTGCCGGACATATCCGTAGCGCAGATCGTTCACCAGTGTGGGACTGATTGTCCAGGTATCGCCGAAGGTCATGCCTTTTGAGTTATCGATGATGGTGTAAGACGGACCCTGGCCGGGGAACTGCAACTCGCCGCCGGTGGTGTCTTTCTGCAAATTGCCCCGGCCAAACAGGCGGTGCTTGTCGGAAGGTACGTAGTCGAACTTGACGATGGTGGTATTTAGCGTGACCGGGCGGGGAGAGGAAAAGGTATAGGAGCCTGTGTTGTACCCGTCACCCAGAGCCGTGCCGTTTGCAGCGGGAAAGCTCTGAAAATAAGCCAGCGCATTCGGGTTCGGTCCTGGCCCTGGGGCATAGGCAGCTGTGTTGCAGGCAGAGCAGCCGTTCGCCGCATCCAGTGCGGTCACCTGTGCCGGTGTGAGCGTCACCACGCTGCCGTCTGCCGCTTGGTATGTTAAGTTGCCTTGCTGGTAAGACGCGGTAGGAACGGTCCGCTGGATGATGCTGCTTTCCGCCTGACGCGTGCCCTCATAATTTGCAAAAAAGAAGAGCTTATCCCGCTTGATCGGACCGCCCAGGTCGCCACCAAAAATGTTGCGGATCAGCTTGGGTGGGCGGTTTGGCTGGCCGGCGGCGATCTGCGCATTCTTCAAAAAATGATCGTTGGCCACGGTAAACGTGGGCCGGTGATACTCATACGCTGCGCCATGCAAGCTGTTCGTGCCAGACTTGGTCACCAGGCTGACCTGTGCGCCGGAGGAGCGGCCCGCGTCGGCATTGGCATTGCTGGTGGTTACACGGAACTCTTCGGTGGAGTCCTGTGTGGCGCGCAAGACGCCGGTAAAGGCCAGGCCACGGAGCTGGTCGTTGTCATCCACACCGTCGAGCGTGACGTTGCTCTGGTCGCTGCGACCGCCGTTCACTGAGCCGCTGCGGCTGTCCTGCAGCGCGGGGTCGCTGCCCGCCGGAATGGGCACAAAGAAGACACCCGCATTCAGCGAGAGCAGATCCGGGATATTGCGCGTTTCGCTGGGCAGCGCCTGGATGGTTGCGTTGTTGGTTGAGCTGCCGATGGAAGCATCCGTCGTGTTCAGCGTCTGTGCTTCCACACTCACATTCACGACTTCACTGCTGCTCTGCAGTGAGAGCGTGAAGTCTACCGTGGCCGGCTGGTTCACCAGCAGTTCGGCGCGCTTGGTCTGGCTGCCAAAGCCGGGCGCGCTCACCGTGATGTCATAAGTCGCCGGCGGAATCTGTTGCAGCTGGTAGTCGCCGCTTGCCTTGCTGCTGGCGTTCAGCTTCTGCCCGGCGGCCGCGTTGTTCAGCTCAATGGTGGCGTTGGGCACCACCGCGCCGCTGGGGTCGCGCACCACGCCGCGCAGGCTGGTGGTGGCGTTCTGGGCCAGGCCGGTGGCGGCCAGGGCGAGCGAAAGAACCATCGGAACAACGGCGGGAGCAACGGCGCAAATACGTCTCATCGAGCAGATCTCCAAAGAGAATGCGGGAAAGTGGCGGACGCATGCCGGTGGGCAGGCATACCCGTCTCAGTTGCGGTGCATTTGGGAAAGCGGTTGAGTCTTTAGTTGTTACAGCAAGGTCAACCGGAATGCAAGTCGTGCGGCAGGGAAGTCGCCCGCAGCCTGAACGGCTGCCACGCGATGAAGAAAGACCGCCTGTTAGCATGACGCCATCCCACAGCTTTCTGGAGCGTGCCTTGCGGAAACTCATGCGCCCTGCCCATCGCCTGCCCTTGCTGCTTTGTGCTGCCGCGGCGGTCTGGCTCTCAATGGGCAGCCCGGCGGCGCACACGCAAGCAGCCTACGCGCAAGCGGCTGCAACCGCCGGCAACGGCAACCGCACGCAGGTGATCCGCGCCGGCCGGCTGATCGACGTCCGCACCGGCACGGTGCTGCCCAACGCCTTCATTACGGTCGAGGCGGAGCGCATCGTTTCCATCTCAACGGCTGCGCCGCCGCCGGGCGCAAGCGTGATGGACCTGAGCGCGTACACGGTGGTGCCCGGCCTGATCGACAGCCACGCGCACATTCTCTCCGACCCAACCACGCAATCGTCCGGTGCGTATCTCATGACCTCCGCTCCACAGGCCACCATCCGCGGCGTGAATAACCTGCAGCTCTGGCTCCGGCATGGCTTCACCGTGGTGCGTGACGCCTGCGAGCCCTACCCGGCCTACCCGCAGTTCGCCCTGCGCGAGGGCGTGCAGCGCGGCCTGATCAGCGGCCCGCGCATCGTGTCGGCGGGCAGCTGCGTCTCGGTGACGGGCGGCCACGGCGACAGCGACCGCCTCTCGCCCGACAAGCCAAGCCTGTACCAGGCGAACCCGGACCAATCCAATCAAGCCGATACGGTGGAGGGCATCCAGCGCGTGGTGCGGCGCGATATCAAGTTCGGCGCGGATTGGATCAAGCTCATGGCCACCGGTGGCGTGATGGATCCCATCAGCGACTACCGCGTGCAGGAACTCAGCGAAGAGCAGATGGCCGCCGCCGTCGTCATGGCGCACCGTGCCGGACGCAAGGTGATGGCGCATGCCGAGGGGGCCATCGGCATCAAGGCCGCGGTGCGCGCCGGCGTGGACTCCATTGAACACGGCACCCTGCTGGACGACGAGGGCGCCGCGCTCATGGAGCAGCGCGGCACCTGGCTCGTGCCCACGCTTTACTGCTTTCAGCACGACCTGGAAACAGGCCTGTCGAAGGGCCGCGAACCGGCCAGCATGGCCAAGGGTATTGCGATCGTCAAGGAGCAGGGGCCGGCCTTCACCCGCGCCGTGCAACACCACTTGAAGATCGCCTATGGCGTGGATGACGACGACGTGGACGAGTCCGTCTCAAAGGAATTCGGCGCGCTGGTGCGCGGCGGCCTCTCGCCGCTGCAGGCGCTGCAGGCCGCCACCCTCAACGGCGCACAACTGCTCGGGCTTGACCGCGATCTAGGCACCATCGAAGCCGGCAAGCAGGCCGATCTGGTCGCTGTACAGGGCGACCCGCTGAAGGACATCACGGCAATGGAGCATGTGGCCTGGGTCATGCAGGCGGGCAAAGTCGTGGAGCCGCTGCGGAAGTAGTCGATTTTACAAGGGTGACGAGGTTGGCAATGTGGTACGGAAAGTGGCGGCACAGGCTCAACAGCGCAGCAGTCGCGGTGACTCTCTTCATTGCGGGACGGCCAGGCACGAGTGCCTGCTGCTCCGGGCAAGTTGCCGGGGCGGCACCGGTTGCGGCGTTCCCAACCAATGAGCAGTTGAGGCATTTCCGGAGAGTAGGCGCGCCACGCCTCTCACCGGACGGGCGCAGCGTGCTCGTGGCCATCTCGGACAGCACGGCTGATGGCGGCAAGAGCCACGTATGGCTCATCGACGTGGGCGGCGGCGAGCCGCGCCAACTCACCTTCTCCCCGGAAAGCGCCAAGGGCGGCGAGCGCGCGGCGGAGTGGATGCCCGATGGGCAGAGCATCCTGTTTCTGGCGCAGCGCGGCGAGCACACATCACTCTACCGGCTGCCGATGGGCGGTGGCGAGGCCAAGCCATTCGACCTGAAAGTGCTGCCCGCCGTCGATACCTCGAAGGCGTCGGATGCGCTGCCTCCAAAGCCGCCTGAGGGCGCGGCCGCGACGGAAGCCGGTTCACCTGCCGGCAGCAAGGCCAAAGACATCGACGCAGGCAAGCCGGAGCCGATTGCCGTCGACGTTTCCGGTTACAGCATCGCGCCGGACGGCAAGCACATTGCCGTGCTGATTCAGGATCCGCAGACACCCGGCGAAAAGCGCCAGAAAGATGCCAAGGCGGATGCCGAGTGGGTGGACCACGATGCGCATGGATCGCGGCTCTACCTGCTCGATCTTGTGACGGAGAAGCTGACCTTGACGGCTGTGCCCATTGACGTGCGCAGCTGCTCCTGGAGTGCGGACAGCTCACGGCTGGTGGCCCTGGCGGATGCGCCGAATGGGCTGGGCGAGCTGCATCCCGCGATGAGCGCCTGGCTATTGCCGGCTTCCGATCTGGACCACCCGCAACAGTTGCGCGATCTTCCCCCGACCGTTCAGGAGATCCAGTGGTCGCGTGATGGAGAGCGCCTGCTGTATCTGGCGCAGGCGCGGCAGGACGCTCCGCCCGGTGTTTCCGACCTTTACAGCTACTCGCTGGCACAAAAGATCAGCGCCGACATGAGCGAGGGCTTCCAGGGAACGCTGGAGGCGGAGGGCCCGATCGCGCGTGCGGATCGCGAGGTGGATCAGCTCGCCGCCATGGGCGTTGAGGTCATGCTGGCGCGCTACCAGTCCGGACAGCCGCAGCCGCGGATGCTGCGACTGCCCGTAGCGGCCATGCAGAGCGCGGGTACAAACGCAAAGGAGAGCGGATGGATTTTCACCGGCAGCGATGGCGCGCATGCCACCGCGCTTTACTTTGCGGAGTCGCTTGGGGAAGCACCCCGCCCACTGAAGCTGCCGCCGCTTGCGCCGGACAATCTGAAGCAGGTAGCGCCGCGCCGCGTGCATTGGAAGAGCGGCCATCTCAGCATTGAAGCCCTGCTCTATCTGCCGGAGACGGCAACCTCCGCACAGAAAGTTCCGCTCGTCGTCGAAGTGCATGGCGGGCCGACGGGCGTCTTCAGCGACCGCTTCGATCCGTTCGCACAATTTCTCGTGGGGGAGGGCTGGGCGGTGCTGCGGCCTAATCCGCGCGGCAGCACCGGCTACGGCACCGCATTTGCCGCCGCCAACAAAAACGATCTGGGCGGCGGCGACTACCGGGACATCATGGCCGGCGTCGACTTCGTGCTCAAGACCGAGCCGGTAGACGCCACCCGCCTGGCGCTGATCGGCTACAGCTATGGTGGTGAGATGGCCGGCTTTGTCGAGGGCAAGACGGACCGCTTCAAAGCCATCGTCAGCGCCGCGCCCGTCATCGATCAGTTCAGCGAGTACGGAACGGAAAAAGGATCCTGGTACGACCGCTGGTTTTACGGCCTGCCGTGGGAGCACCATGAGGACGCCTGGCGTCAGAGCCCGCTTGCCGGCGTTTCCCACGCAAAAACACCATTCCTGCTGCTGCAGGGCGAAAGCGACACCACCGACCCGCTGGGCCAGTCGCAGGAAATGTACCGCGCTCTGCGGCAGGCAGGTGTCCCCGTGTCACTCGTCACCTATCCGCGTGAAGATCACGGCCCACTCGCGATCGGCATCTACGGCGCACCCAGCCCGGAGCCGTGGCATGGCTTCGATGCGCGGCGGCGGATTGTCGCCTTCATCGATGCGGCCTTTCGCGGGCAGCCTCTTGCCAAGTAAGCTGCGGCCACGCATGGCAGGAGAAACGCGATGAACACGAGATTCAACCCGGCCTGGGAGACACGGGCCGCGTCCCTGGCCTATGTTCTGAAATCTGCGAAGCAAAGGCTGGAGGCCAGCGGCCTCATGATGCAGGATCATTCGAATCGGTCAGATCGTGATTTTGGCCCTTGGCTGGCGTTCGAATGGACGCGATCCGCGGAGCATGAGGGCTACCGGATGGCCGTCATTGCGCGGGTTCAAATGTCCGCCGCACCCGCCAAGGCGGAGCCGCCGCGATTTGAAGCCACATGGCGCGCGGAAGCCTGGCAGGGCGTCAGCCCAAGCTTTCACCGCGCCGAGGGTGCGGCCATGGTGGACGAAACTCTGTTTACCTACGGCAGCCTGGAGCGGCTGGTGCTCGCGCTGCTCCGGCGGGCGGGTGACGCCTTCCCCGAGTTGCTGGAAAATGCAGGATGGGACGGCTTCCCTGACCTGGCAATGCTGACCGGCACCGTGGATCACCTTGTAGAAATCCGCGCTTTTCACGCGAAAGAGGTAGAGCCCTGGACCGGCCCGCCGGCCGGCTGCACGGAGGCCGAGGTGCAGGCGCTGGAAGATCGCCTGGGCTGGCGTCTGCCTCTGGCCTACAAGCAATATCTGCGCTTTATGGGAAACGATCAGAAAGGCATTTTTGTCGGCAGCGACTGGTTCATCGCAGACGCCCATCTGAATGCGATTGCCCGTGAGCTGGCCTACATGGAGGTGGACTACACGCCGGTGACCGACACGCTCACCTTTATGTCGCACCAGGGCTACATCCACGGCTGGATGGACATGCCCGTTGTCTCTGACGATCCGCCGGTGTTCTTCTACACCGAGTCGAGCAAAGCCAACGAGGGCAACAGCGTCACGGAGTACGTCCGCTTCACAGACCTGCTGCTGGCCGAGCTGCGCCACATGAGCTACTTCACGCAGCGTGTCAGAGAGCGGCGGTAGCTGGGTCTGTGTCACCACTCGCGATACACTGAATCCCGGCCTGAGCGCGTGATGGGCGCGGCACTGGCAACGACCGACGGATGACCTGGACAAGCGCATTTGGCAAAGGCAGCGGCTGGCTGCTGCAGAAGATCGTGAACGGCCTGGCGCTGTCGCGGATTTCGCCCAATACGCTCACCTTTGTCGGACTGATCATTAACATCGTTGCCGCATTCTTCTTCGGCTATGCGCGAACCGTCAACGCGCACCGCATGTTTTTGTATGCGGGACTCATCCTGATCGGCGCGGGCCTGTTCGACATGGTGGACGGCCGGGTGGCGCGGCAGACCAACCAGGTTTCAGTCTTCGGCGCGTTCTTTGACTCCGTGATTGACCGCTACTCCGATGTGGCCATCTTCTTTGGTCTGCTTGTCTACTACGCGCGTGGCAACCGCTTTGTTTATGTGGTTCTGGTCGCCTTCGTCATGACGGCATCGCTCATGGTGAGCTACACGCGGGCGCGCGCTGAGGCGCTGATCGGCTCCTGCAAGGTCGGCTTCATGGAGCGCCCGGAGCGCATCGTTCTAGTCATCCTGGGCGCTCTTTGCGACCGCTGGGGCGTGATGGCGCCGGCGCTGTGGGTGCTGGCCGCGCTCAGCACGGTCACGGTGATTCACCGCATCCGCTACACCTTCACTGAAACAGAGCGCCGCAAGCTGGTTCCCGCCGCGCGGTAGATCTTTGCGGAGATCTCTTGCTGTGCGGTCCTTTCAGCATGAGTCTGCTGTAGCGCCCGCACCCCAGGCAATGCCTCTTTTGTGCACTTCCGGCCGGCAGAAATGATCCTCTACACTGCAGGAACTTCAGCGGTTCTGGCCGCGTTTGAGCTTATCCCCGGGGTTTCCAAGTTTCGCGCTCAACGCGAAAACGAAAACGCTCCGAGTACCAGGCTCGGAGCGTTTCCGTTGAAGGGTGGTGAAACATGTGCTGCCCATGAGGCCCTTGCGGGTTCTATGGAAAGGGCACCGGGTAGAAGTTCCAACCGAACTTCTGATGTACCTGCTGCTACGCATACTCAATCACTTGCACTTCTGAGGTGATCGTGTCACTACAACAGCACCTTCGTCTGCCAGGGCGAGGGTGCCCCAATAGAATAATGCGGAGTGCGTCCCCGACGCAATCACAGAATGCATGACCGGATGTCTTCAGCCTGGGAAGGTATGCCGGTCCGGAGAAATAGGCCTTCCGGACATCTAGCCGGCAAAGCTCATCTACCCACTCAGGCGAGCCGCTGTTACGCTGGTAGCCCTATGAAGACAGCCCTGGCATGTGGTGTTCTCTTTGCATCTCTGTATCCGCTTACAAGCCTTTTGGCGCAGACGGCCATTCGTGAGAACGCCGAGCGGCACCAGTGGTATGTCGATGCCGGCATGATGACCTACGCCGTGGGCGTGAATGACAAGGGCATGCTGCAATCGCTTTATTGGGGCCCCAAGCTGGCGGCGGATGCGCTGTTGCCCGCGGCGAAGCAGCATGCGGAGCGCGCGTCCTTCGATCCGCCCATTGCAACGACGCCGCTGGAGTACCCGGCCTGGGGCGCGGGCCTGTTTACGGAGCCGGCGCTGAAGGCCGACTCACCCAACGGTGACCGCACGTTGATCCTGCAGTATGACTCCGCGAAAACCACCAACGGTGTGCTGGACATTGTGCTGAAGGATGTGGCGCAGCCGCTGCGGGTACATCTTTATTACCAGCCCTACTCTGAAGGCGTGTTGGCCCGCTGGTCGCGTGTGGAGAACGTGGGCAAGCAGCCCTTCGGCATCGAGCAACTGGCCTCCGCGACATGGAACCTGCCCGCCCCGGGTGGCACCGGCACCGGCTACACCCACAGCTGGCTCACCGGCATGTGGGGCGCGGAGTGGCAGCTGCACACGGAGCCGTTGCAGACCGGCACCGCAATGATCGAGAGCCGGCGCGGCAGCACATCGCACCAGGCAAACCCGTGGTTCAGCATCGGCCGCGAGACCGAAACGACAGAGAACGCAGGTCCGGTGTGGTTCGGTGAATTGGCCTGGAGCGGCAGCTGGCGCCTGTCTGTGGAAGACACCAGCCTGCATCAGGTCCGCGTGACCGCCGGCTACAACCCCTATGATTTTCATGAGGAACTCAAGCCCGGTGCGTCACTGGAAACACCGCGTTTTGTGGCGGGCTACACCGGCGGCGGCAATGGCGAGGCTTCGCGTGTGTTGCATCGCTTTCAACTGCACGAGGTGCTGCCGGGAAGCAGGCAACAGGGTACAGGCAACCAGGCAACAGGCAACAAAGAACAGACAGACGCAAACGCAACTCTACCCAAGCCCCGCCCCATTATCTTCAACTCCTGGGAGGCCACCGAGATGACCTTCACCGACCAGACGCAGATCGCGCTGGCGGAAAAGGCAGCCAAGCTTGGCGTGGAGCGCTTCGTCATCGACGATGGCTGGTTTGGTAAGCGCAACGACGATCACCGCGGCCTGGGTGACTGGTACCTGAACCCGCAGAAGTTCTCCAACGGCCTGAAGCCCGTCATCGACCGCGTGCATGCGCTTGGCATGGACTTCGGCATCTGGGTAGAGCCAGAGATGGTGAACCCGGACAGCGACCTCTACCGCAAGCATCCCGAATGGGCGATGCAATTCCCTGACCGGCAGCACACCGAAGAGCGGCAGCAACTGCTGCTCAACCTGGCGCGCGATGACGTGAAGGAGTGGATGTTTCAGTGGCTCGACAAGCTTGTCAGCGACAACGACATCGCCTTCTTAAAGTGGGATTACAACCGCAACTGGAGCGAGCCCGGCTGGAACACCGCGCCGGGCTCCAGCGCCGCTCATCCCAATCCCGATGCCGAGAAGGCCATCTATCTGCGCTACATGCACAATCTGTATGAGGTGCTGGACCGCCTGCGCGCCAAGCACCCCAAGCTCGAAATCGAGTCGTGCTCCGGCGGCGGTGGCCGCGTGGACCTGGGCATTCTGCAGCGCACCGATGAGGTATGGCCGAGCGACAATACCGACGCGCTGGACCGGCAGGACATTCAGTACGGCTACACCCACGCCTACGCGCCGCTCACCATGGTGGCCTGGGTCACGGATGTGCCGAACCTGGACGGACGCTCCACACCGCTGCAGTACCGCTTTCTGGTCGCGATGCAGGGATCGCTTGGCATCGGCAACAACCTGAACAAGTGGAGCGAGGAAGACTTCGCGCTCGGCACGCGGCTGACCGCTTTTTACAAAACGATTCGCAATACGGTCCAGCACGGCGACCTCTACCGGCTGGAACCGCCGCTGAATCACGACGCCTCGCAAGTGGAGTATGTGGCGCGTGACGGATCGCAGGCGGTGCTGCTGGCGTATCTGCACAGCATGCGCTACCAAATCGCCTATGCCCCGGTACGATTGCAGGGACTGGATCCGGCGGCGCGGTACCGTGTGCGCGCACTGGACGCGAAGAAGTACACGGGCGATGAAGTCGTCTCCGGCTCCGTGCTGATGGGTGCCGGGGTAGAACTGCGCATGGGCGGGGACTACGACAGCACGGCAATTGTTCTGGAAAAGGTGAAGTAGGGCACTGTAGAAGGTGAAGTAAGGAACCCGGCACCACGGAGAGTCTGCATGGTACTGTTGCTTGTCATTGTCGTTGGGGCAGTTGGGTTGGTGGTCTTCGCCATCCGGTCTGCAAAAAAGCGGCAGCAGGGACTCATGTCGCAGGCGATGCAGGCAATCCAAAGCTCCGGGCGTGCAGGTCCTGATGCCGGCATCCGCAGCAGCCTGACCGATGTACACGCGGACGGCACGCCCATGTCACCCGAGGAACTGCAGGCCTTCCAGGGACTGGCCGATGCTGGCTTCACTGCGATGAACGGCAACGCGGGCGCGGCCCAGTTCACAAAGAGCTCGGGCGCAATTGACCCTGCGCTCGCCGGAAAAGTGCGGGCCCAACTGGATGCGCAGGGTTTCGGCAAACTCGGCGAGATGGTCGCGCAGCAGATGCAGAACATGGGCAATGGCGGTGTCACCGTTTCCGTGGGCACGTCCAATGCCGCGGACACGTCGCACATCGGCCGGCATGAGCCGGAGCCTCCGCCGGCGTTTGCCAACGGCTCCATGGCGGCCGGTCTGAATGGCTCCAGCCCCTTCGGCTCCAGTAACGGAAACGATCCATTCGCCTCACCCGCAACGGACCCGTTTGCCGCGGGAAACGCTTTTGGCGGGCAGTCCGCATCTGTGCCGCCATCCACGCCAGCAGCGCAAAGCTACGCCGCTCCGGGAGATGCGGGCATGGCCGGGGGAACTGGCGCGGCCTTGAGCGCCGCACAGCGCATGGGAACGCTGGGCGTGGCACAGTTTGTGAGCGTGACGCGCGCAGTGGACGGCAGCGCCAGCTGGTCAATGGATCGTGAGCGCGTGGGCAGGCCGCTGGAACGGGTGACCGCGCCGGCCGTGCCGGGCGTCGCACTGCAACCGGGTGAGCGCGTGTATGTCAACGTGGATCCAAACGACGGCCGTTTCGTTACACTCGCGGCAAACCTGCCGGCCGGCTTTCGTATCCTGTCCACGGGAAATGACAACCGGGCCGATCCCCTGGTCATCGGGCCTGCGTTGCGTACGGAAGGCGAGCGCGCGACCGGCACCGTAAAAGCAGCGGAACACCTGCAGATCCTGGCGGGCGGCATGCCCAGTGCAGGCAGCTGGCGCGTCACGCTGGAGGTGGCGCCGGAACGCGGCTTTCCCTTTACCTCTGACATCGTGACGACCTTCAGCACGCAGGAAAGGGCCGATGCAGTCACGCGCATCGGTGCGGTCCTGCCGCTGTTCTTCGATCCGCAACATCCCAAAACGATTGCCATCGACGCGCAGTCCATGGGCTTCGCCGATCGATGAAGTCTGCTCTTGAAACTTCGAAGCCCTACCGCGCCGCCTCAAGTTGATACAGCCCGGTCCGCGCCAGGATGTACAACGTGCGGCCATCGCGTCCACCGAAGATCACATCCGTCGGCCTCTCCGGCACGGCGATCTCGCGCACAAAGCTTCCATCCGCCTTGTACTCAAAAAGATTGCCCGCGGCGATGTAAACATCCCCATTGGGAGCCGCCGCCACGCCCTCACCGCCGCGCTCTGCAAACAGCTTCACATCATGCAGAGAGCCATCCGCCGCCACCATGCCGCTGTACGTCCTGTGCTCCTGCTCGTCCGTAAAGTAGAAGCGCCGTCCCGCCGCGGTCTTCGCCAGGCTGAAGCTGCGCAGCACATCCGCCATCTTCGTACCGTAGTACAGCTCACCTTTCACGAAGTCCTGCCCCGCGGGCAGCACGGTCAAGCCGTCGGCGGAACGGTACTGATAGGGCTTTGCGGCAATGCCGGCAGATTGCAGTATGCCGTGCGCACCCCAAAGATCGTCCGGCAGATAGATCTCCGCGCCTGCCTGCGCCGGGCCGGCAGCTTGCGGCGTGACAACCGTCCACTCGGCACCCGGTGCATCTGGGTTGAACCGGTACATGGTTCCATCGCCGCTGTAGCTGACCACGTACACATTGCCCGTGCGATCGGTAAACAGGTTCACAGGACTGACCGATGCATTGCGCAGCAATTCCAGATGGGCCGCTGTGCCATCCGATGCCGGGCTCCAGCGCAAGATCCTGTGCGTGCGCGCGTCCACAAACAGCACGCGGCCCTGTGAATCGATCGTGGCACCGCTGGCGTTGTCGAAGCCGTCCGCAACCCGGCGCACCGGCGAGCCTTGTGCCGCAGACTTGGCATCGTCGCGACCAATGGTGAGCACGGCAAGTTCATTCTCGCGCTCGCTCGCGCCGACCGCCTCGTCATACACGCCGTTGTCAAAGGCGACCTTACTATCGCTGTCGATGTGCAGATTGCTGAATTCGATCTCCGTCGAATGGTTCACGCGTACTGCATACGGAAAAGTCTGCTTGCTGCCCACCACGCGGTACGAATGGAAGTTGGCCACCAGAATGTGCTGCGAGCTTTCAATGTCCAGCGGCAGGCACGCACCGCCTTCGCCCCATTCCTCCTCCGTCTGCAGCGCAAGCATCTCCCAGTTCGCGGCGTGGTCCATCCGCACTTCGTTGCGGACATGATGCTCGCTGGAAAGCTCGTACACATGGCCCGGCGTCGTGGTGTTGGAAACCACCATGCCGGCCTGCGCATAGCTGTCCGGCGTCCAGATGTCGGCAAAGGTGCCCCCGCCCCCGTTCAGCACCCACAGGCTTGGAAACTGCGCATCCCACGGTTTCATGGGATCGGGGTCGCCGGTGTGATTCGAATTGTATGGATTCGCACGTGTTCCATCGGCATTGTTGGTGCCGTGCCCGCCCAGGAATCGGACATCGTCCATCAGGGAGTCGGCTCCGGCCATCCACATGGCCCCAGCTGCGCGATTGTTGCTG
The DNA here is from genome assembly GCA_964246215.1 of uncultured Terriglobus sp. Lineage (GTDB taxonomy): Bacteria > Acidobacteriota > Terriglobia > Terriglobales > Acidobacteriaceae > Terriglobus. The sequence continues at coordinate 16,504 of CAXTPQ010000051.1, forward strand.
CCACCGGCGTACAGGCCGATGCCCTGCACGATATTGTGCCCACCGGCGGGCGCCAGCAGCATGGGCACAGGCCCGCCCGTGCCTTGAAATGCCGGCGACTTCTCGTCCAAAAAGAGCTGCGTCGTGCTCGGATGCATGCCGATCAGCACCGTCTGCGGCCTCATTTCGATGCTCTTCGAAATGCGGTAGCGGCCGGTTGGCAGGTACAGGTGATCGTGCGTCTGAATCGCCCGCAGCAGGGCTTCAGTGTCGTCCGTCGTGCCATCTCCCTTCACCCCGAGGGTATGGACATCCACCCACGTCAATTGCGCCGGCAACGCACGGATCACCTTTGCCGGCGCAAGCGCTTTCACCTCCGGCGAGGCCTCAAAAACCGTCCGCATCTCACCCGGATCCAGCACGCCTTTCAGCATTAGCCCGTGGCTAAAATTCGCCACGCGGTAGCTCGCCGCGGAGGTACGCACGTCCTTGCCGCTCTCACGCATGTGCGCAAACACCGGAACGCCGGTGCAGGAAACGTTGCGCACATTGATCTGTGTGCGCGCATTCTTCTCATTGCTGATGGTGAGCGCTGGCCCGGAGACATTCTCGAAGCGCGAGTTCTGCACCCACAGCTCCTCCGCATAGCCCGGGTCGATTTCGATGGCCTTCGAAGTGTTGCGGATCGTCGCATTCACCAGCGTCAGGCCCGCCTCATGCTCCTGGATGGCGGCTTTGCGCTGCCCGTCAAAGCTGCTGTCCAGCAGCGTGAACTGCCAGCCCGGCGAGGGCTTGCTCGTGATGATGCCATATTCGCCGCCGGTAAAGTGCAGGTCCTCGGCCTCGTTGCCCGCATCGTGAATGCCCGCCATGCCCGAGCCGAGCTGGAAATCCATGTGCGCCAGAAAGCAATGCTGCGCATAGTGCGAGCGGATGGCCACCGCGCCGGGGTTTCCGGTGCCCAGCTCAAAATCCACGTTGCTCATCGCCGAGTAGAACGTGCCCGGATTCGCGTCGATGATCCCGCTCCGCGATGGCACCACGCCCGGAAACGGCTCGGCACTGCCACGCCGGCGCCGGGTGTCGGCCTTCGGCCCGTCCGCGCGTCCACCGGTAAACATCACCATGTACGCCATGCCGCCGCCATAGCCCGGCGTGCCGTCCGCCAGCGTCAGCACCGGCCGCTGCGGCCCAAAGCCGATCAGCCGCACCCCCGGCCAGATCAGCAGCGTGTGCGTCACACGGTAACGCCCGGAACCGAGGTAAACAATACCCTGGCCGGTGCTCTGCTGCACGCGGTCAAGCGCGGCCTGCAGCGCGGCCGTGTCGTCAGCCACACCGTCGCCCTTCGCCTCGCCCTTGCCGGCCTCCACGTAAACGGCCGCGGTGTCGGTGGGCCGCAGCGGCAGAACGGAGCTGGACGCATGCAGCACCGGGGCAGCAGCCGAACCCATCAAGAGCAGTGCAACGGCGGCGTGCCGTACGGAATTGCGGGAAATCTGCAACAAATGGCCACCTTCTCTTCAACACAGCAAGCCGGATTGCGAGTGCGTGAACACATCACGAACGCCTTGGCGCGCGGCGTTCTGAGTGTAACCGCCCACAGGGAGCGGCCGCCGGGCTTCCTGAAGAAAATAGACAGTTAGACGTGGCTGGAACCGCGAGGTCAACCGCGTCGCCAACGGTTACTTTTGATCAAGATTAAGGTTTGTCCCTCTTGACAGTCGTTCCTTCGGAGGAAGAGGATGCGTGTTGCACTCGGCAAAGACAAATATGTGTTCTGCGCGCATGGAGTCAGAACCGTCAAGTGTGGCTCTTGTTTCAACCTTCGGAGGATTCGCCCATGAGGCGCAACATTGTTCCCATCGTGCTGGCCGCCACCTGCCTGTCCGTCGCCATGACGTCCAGCGCACAAAGCGCCAATGCCGGTGATATCCGCGGTACCGCGAAAGACGCCAGCGGCGCTCTACTGCCAGATGTCACGGTCACCATCACCAACACCCAAACCGGCGTCGCCAAAACGCTCACCACCAACACAGACGGCCTCTACGACTCCGGCCCCATCGTCACCGGCAATTACAGCGTCACCTTCACCAAAGACGGCTTCAGCACCTTCAAGCGCGAAGGCCTGAACCTCGACGTGGCCACGGTCACCGTCGACGGCAACATGAAAATCGGCGGCGTGAACGACACCGTCACCGTCAACACCGACGTAGCCCTGATCGAGACCGAGACGGGCGAGCAATCCGCGACGCTTAACTTCCAGACCCTGAATGAACTACCCAACACCGGCGGCAGCGGAACCGGCCCCACCTGGGAAAACTTCACTACCCTCATTGCCGGAGCGGCGGCCACGCCCTCCGCTCCGCTCGGCAACACTCCTGGTCAATCCGTGTCGGTCAACGGCAACCTGCCTTACAGCTCAATATTGTCCGACGGTGCTGAGTCGACGCTGCCCAGCTCCGCAAATGCGGACACCTACGTCTTCGAAGTTGTTCAGGAAGTAAAAGTCAGCACGTCGGCCTTCTCCGCGCAGTACGGCGTCGGCGGTATTCTTTTCAATCAAATTAGCAAGGGCGGCACCAATCGATTTCACGGCGCAGCCTATGAGTACAACCAAAACGACGCTTACAACGCCATATCCTATTTTTCGAACCGCAAAAGCCGCGTCCGCTTCAACAACTTTGGCGGCTCCATCGGCGGCCCTGTTCTGAAAGATAAGGCGTTCTTCTACTTCAACTACGACCAGATAAATAACAACTCCGACGTCAACGGCTTCTCTACCGTGCCGACGCTGGCGCAACGCAATGGCGACTTCTCGCAGCAGCTTGTGCCCGGTGTCACCTGTGCCGCCACCGCACCCGGCGGGGCAAGCAGCCCGGGTTGCATTTACGATCCAGCGACTACCGTTACAACGAATGGTCAGTTGGGACGTACACCGTTTGCGGGCAACATTATTCCTCAGAATCGCTTCGACGCGGTAGCCAAGAACATCCAGGCTTTCTATCCAACACCGAACCGGCCCGGAAATGTAGTTGCGGCGTCGTTTGTCAACGGCACTTACTCACCTGGCTTTACAACAAACAACTATTTCTTCCAAGGAACACAGTCTAATCCGTACAAGAAGTACTTTGGTCGGCTCGACTTTAACCTGAGCGCAAAGAACCGCCTCACGACGACAGTTCAGAAGCGCGACAATCCGGCTTTCTTCATCGGCCAGAATATCTGCCCGGTCAACTGCTACGCCGGGGACGTGGATAGCTATAACGCACAGATCACCGACGTTCATAGTTTCAGCAGCAACTTCGTGAATGAGGTTCGTTTTGGCTATACCAACCAGCTCAATTTCTTTGTGGGGCAGAGTTTTGGCGGTGGCTACCCTCAGAAAATAGGTCTTCAGTATGCGAAGGTTGATGGCTTCCCAAGCATTAACTTCGGTAACGGTACGTTAGGACTTGGACCTGGCATCAACGCCATCTACAAGGAACACGTTTTCGATCCGTCGGATGTTGTTACTCTTATCCGCGGTCGTCATGTGCTCCACTTCGGCGGCGAATTCTTGATCAATGAAGACAACTCGACCGCCTGGGGCAATCTCAATCCCGGCTCCTTTGGCTTCACGGGTGACTACACCAAAGGCAGCCTTGGCGATAAGAACTCTGGCTTCCAGTATGCGGACTTCCTGCTCGGGACGACGCACGATTGGAGTGCTCAGGTACAGCCCGAATACGCCGGTCGCCAGAAGACGCCACAGGTTTTCTTGCAGGACGATTACAAGATTCGTCCGAATCTGACCCTCAACTTAGGCGTGCGTTATCAGGTCCAGCTTGGGTGGAAAGACGCCAAGAACGATCAAGCGACTTTCGATCCCACAATTTTGAACTCTGCAACCAACACTCCCGGTGCAATCTGGTTTGCCGCAAACAAAACGAACGGCAGAACGGCCTTGCAGCAGAACAAGTACAACATCGTGCTGCCGCGCGTCGGATTTGCGTATACAGTCCGTCCTGACACGGTTTTTCGGGGTGGATTCGGTATCTACTCCTACGATTGGAGCCTAGACCAGTACGGTCAGGGTCAAGGTCAGGCGATCAATACAACCGGCAACGCCTCAGACAGCAGCAATGGTTTGGCTTACGTCACAACGCTTGCAGGTACTGGTGCAAACTTGCCGTTTTCCTTGGTCAGCACGGACCCTGCAAGCAGGAACAATCAGGACTTCAACTATGTGCCATATGACACACCGGTGGCGCGAATCCTGCAGTACAACTTCAGCATGGAAAAGCAGTTCAGCAACGACTTTGCCGTACAACTGGCATACGTCGGCAGTCATGGTTATAACCTGGTGTTTCCATCCAGCATTAACCAACTTACGATAGCTAATCTGGGCAAGCAGCAAGCAGCAAGACCTTTCCCGCAGTTTCACAACCTAGGCGGCTACCAAACGGGTGCCATCTCAAATTACAACTCTGCTCAGGTAAGCGTGACCAAGCGCTTTACACACGGCTTCAGCTTTGACACGAACTACGTGTGGTCAAAATTCCTGGACGACATTGATTCTTCTGGCTGGGGTAGCCGTGCGGGTACGCTACAGTACCAGGACGCTTACAATTTCGGGGCAAACTACGGGCCGTCGAACTTCGACATTCGGAATGCCTGGAAGGGTGATGTAATCTACCAACTGCCGCTCGGCGTCGGGCAGCAATTCCTCAATAGCAATCACTTCCTTGACGCAGCAATTGGTGGGTGGCGCGCTTCGGCAACCTTCCAAGTACAGGATGGAAACCCGTTCACTCCGACCATTAACGGGCAGATTGACAACAGTAATGCCCTTGGGGGCGGTGGCAACTTCCGCCTTCGTCCGAACTTGATTGGAAACCCGATCCCGGTTCATCGTACATTGCAGGCATACTTTAACACTGCTGCGTATGCAACACCGGCGGCCAACAGCTTCGGTAATGTTCGCCGCAACAGCGTCTACGGTCCTGGCTATGAGAGCTTCAACGTCTCTCTCGGCAAGACCTTCCACTATAACGAGACCATCGGCCTTTCCATCCGCGCCGACGTGCAGAATATTCTGAATCACCCCACCTTCGGCGTGCCCAACACGGACACCACTAACGGCGGTGGTCAGATCACCAGCACAAGCAACCAGGCCCGCAATATGCAGTTAAGCGGCCGGTTCTTCTTCTAACAACACGTAATACAGACAAGCGGAGGAGCGTGCGGTTTGACGCTCTTCCGCTTTCTTTTTGCGATTCGGATCGTTTTAATTAATGTGGGTAGGGTGGTTTTCTTCAGAGTAGCTTCGAGTATGGGCATCGTTCTAGGGCTGGCGGTTGCCGCATCTCAGAGCAGTGCAGCCCAAGGCGGTGCTACGCAGGCGGGCGCCGTTGCCAGTGCGCAGCAGCATCTGCAGCGAGCGCAAACCCTGCTCGCACAGCACAAGCCGCAGGAAGCCATCCCTGAACTGCGGGCCGCCTTGGCGGCGGAGCCGGGCAATGTAGATGCGCAGGCAAACCTGG
>CAXTPQ010000052.1:0-5551 GCA_964246215.1 uncultured Terriglobus sp.
GCAGAGTGCACGGTCACGCGCGCACCGATGGCGTCGCGGTTGGATTGTGTGCCAACGAGCTTCAATCCGAGCCAGTGATTGCTGTTCTTTGCAGTATTCACAAGCAGCATCGGCCGGTCACTCAGATTGTTCACCACGGCGCTCAGGCGGCCATCGTTCCATAGATCGGCAACGGCCAGGCCTCGGCCGCTCAGCGGCTCCGTCAGTCCCGGCCCTGAGCTCTTCGACAGGTCCCTGAACTTACCTCCACCCGCGTTCCAGTAGAGGAAGCGTGGCTCGCGGAAGCTCGCGCCCAGCTTGGCCGAATCGACCTCCGGATAAACATGGCCGTTGGCGACGAGCAGGTCTGGCCGTCCATCGTTGTCCACGTCGGCAAAGCTCGCGCCCCAGCCTAGCGCGTCGGCATTGATGCCCAGGCCTGCGGCAAAGGTCACATCGGAGAAGGTGCCGTCGCCGTTGGCGTGATAGAGCGTTGAGGTGTCGTCGGAGAAGTTGGTTTTGAAAAGGTCGATGTGGCCATCGCCATCGAAATCGGCGGCGGTGGCACCCATGCCGGCCTGCTCGCGGCCGTCCTCGTTGAACGCTGCACCCACATTGGCAGCTTCATCGGTGAATGTACCGTCGTGGTGATTGCGGTAGAGAATTGCCGGCGTGGAATCACAGGCCATGTAAATATCGGGCCAACCGTCTTCGTCGTAGTCCAGCGTGGTCACGCTGAAGCAATAGTGGCCATCGGTTTTGGTGATGCCGCTGCTCTCGCTCACGTCCTTAAAGTGTGTGCGGCCATCCGCGCCTTTGCCTTCGTTGTGCAGCAGCGTGTTGGGCGCATACGGCAGGCCACGCGGCCCGCACATCACCGGCGTGCCCTTCCAGGTGCAGCCCGCCTCTTCGCCCGGCCTAGGCGTCTTGGCCAGGTCAAAGTGCACGTAGTTCGCGATGGCGATGTCGAGCCGGCCGTCGCGATCGTAATCGACAAAGGCGCAACCCGTGCCCCACTCCTTGCCCGTGCCCGCCGCGCCTGCGACCTCCGCGACTTCGGTGAAGTGGGTGCCGCCTTCGTTGTGGAAAAGGCGATTTTTGCCGTAGCCGGTCACGAAGATGTCGTCGTAACCGTCGTTGTCATAGTCGCCCACACAGGCACCCTGGCCCCATCCGCTGCTCGTCATGCCGAGCTTGCCGGTCACGTCGGTAAAGCTGCCGTCGTGGTTGTTATGGAAGAGGTGGTTTGTCGGCTTGTCTTTCGCTGCGGCTCCGGCGGTGTTCAACTCCATGCCGTTCACCAGAAAAATATCCTGCCAGCCGTCGCGGTCATAGTCCAGAATGGCAACGCCGGATCCCGTGGCCTCCACGATGTACTTCTTGTTAGCAGCGCTGCCATTCACGTTGCGGACGGTGATGCCGGCCTTTGCCGCGACATCGACGAACCATGCGGGCGAAGGGTGCTCGGCCGTCGCGGGATAAGGCGTGCTCTGGGAGATGAGCGAGGCCGTTGTGCTGAGAAGGGCTAGCGTGAGCAGCAGGAGGCGGAGCATCGGCTCATTTGACGATACTGCGCTGGTGTTGGGCGTGCCAAGCCGTATAGCCACTTGAGACGGGTTAGGCTAGGCATTGTCGTCTCTCGAATTTGTTGCCAGTTCTCCCACCTTAACGACGATGGAGCAGTCGTAAAGGTAGGGCACCCGGGTAGAACGCGGAACTCTTGACCCATGTCAGAAGATCCGACACGGGGCCGACTAGGCGGCTTCGGCCTGGAGCATGGCCGCGACCTTGGCGCGGCGGATGCGCTCGCGCAGCGCTGCCGTTGCTGCGCGGTGACAGCGCAGGCACAGGGTGCGAATGTTGCTCAGATCGCACTCGCCGCCGCCCTCGATCACCGGCACGATATGGTCGGCATCCCACAGGCTTTTGCGCAGGCGGGACTTCAGGCCCCAGTGCGCCATCTGCTCGGCGCGCCGGTCGCCACGGGAGCGGCGCAGCCGGCGGAGCTGAAACTGCGTATCGACGCCGCAACTGCCGCAAACGCCCCGGTCGCGCAGAAAGACCTGCTCCCGCAAGTACCGCGGCTGCGAGCGCAGCTTCCACTCATGCACGCAGTACGCCGAGCAGAAGGTGAAGCGGCGGGGCGGCACTTCCAGGCTGCACCAGCGGCACAGGCCACGGCCGTTGGGTCCGCGCGGCAAACTGGTGCGCGGCACCCAGCCGCCGGGCATGGTGCGTGTGCTGCTCACTCCATTTTTGTATCGCAACGACTGGCGGAAGCAGGTGCCCAGTTGGGTTCCGGTCCCCGTTTCAGCCCCTCGCTACGCAGGATGCGCAAGGCGTCGAAACTCGCTGCTTCATCTCGCAACGCGAGGCTCTTGGGAACCACACCGGCCTTCCAGATCAGGCGGCCATCGCGGGATAGTCGATGTAGCCTTCGCGTTCGTGTGTGTAGAAGAGTTCCGGCCGGGCGGGGTTCAGCGGTGCGCCTTCACGCAGGCGGCGCGGCAGGTCGGGGTTGGCGATAAAGAGTTTGCCAAAGCCAATGGCGTCCGCATCGCCGTCCGCCAGTACGCGGTTCGCGCTTGGCAGGCTAAAGTCTTCATTCATTACGTAGACACCGCGGAACTCGCGCTTGAGCAGCGGGCCCAGGCTGTCCGGGCTCAGCTTTTCCCGCGCCATCAGGAAGGCCAGCTTGCGCTTGCCGAGTTCACGCGCGATGTAGGCAAATGTCTCCTTCCGGTTCGCGTCGGAGATGTCATGAAGGTCACTCCGCGGAGCCAGGTGCATGCCCACACGGCCTGCGCCAAAGACGCCGATCGCGGCGTCGGCGCACTCGAGCATGAGGCGTGCACGGTTCTCGATGGAGCCGCCGTACTCATCCGTCCTTTGATTGGAGCCGCTTTGCAGGAACTGATCCAGCAGATACCCGTTGGCTCCGTGCAGTTCCACACCGTCAAAGCCGGCGGCCTGGGCATTCTGCGCGCCTCGGCGAAACTGCTCAACGACCTCGCGCACTTCGGCAAGCGCCAGAGGACGAGGTATTTCAAAGCCGGTCATCGGGCGAACCAGGCTGACGTGACCGGATGCGGCAATGGCGCTGGGAGCGACCGGCAGCCTGCCCCCAAGATACGACGAATGCGAGATGCGGCCCACGTGCCAGATCTGGGCAAAGATGCGCCCACCCGCCTGATGCACCGCGTCCGTGATGGGCTTCCAGAGTTCCACCTGTGGCGCAGACCAGAGCCCCGGCACCTGTGGATAGCCGACGCCCATGGGATCGATCGGCGTACCTTCCGTCAGGACGAGCCCCGCCGTGGCACGCTGCCGGTAGTACTCGACCATGAGTTCCGGGCGGGGCAGATGATCGGTGGTCCCGCGCAGACGGGTGAGCGGGGCCATAAAGATGCGGTTAGGCAGGTGAAGGTCACCGACGCGGATGGGATCAAAGATGTCAGGCACGCGTGCTGTGCTCCTTGCAGGGTTCCGCGCTTTGGATGCAGGCACAAAGGCGGCTGACTCAGCGGGGCAGTTCGAGAGAACGCAAGGCTTCAAAGGCTTGTGTCACGCGCTCAAGTCAGCCGGTGGTGTTGGCCCTCGTCTTGTCCGCCCGTGTCATCTGCTTGTGTCACAGCGCAGATTCAATGGCTTGCAAAGCGCTTGCCACGCCCTCGGCAACGAGCAGGCTTTCACGTGTTGCGGGGCGCAGCACGCCCTCGATCACGCAGTGATCCAGGAAGCCGAGCAGGCCGTCATAAAAGCCTGCCGTGTTCAACAGGCACACGGGCTTGCGGTGCACGCCGATCGCTTGCCAGGTGAGCACTTCAAACATCTCCTCCAGCGTGCCGAAGCCTCCAGGCAGGATCAGAAAGGCGTCAGACTTCTCCGCCATGAGCGCCTTGCGCGTGTGCATCGTGTCCACCACGTGCAGCTCGGTGCAGCCGTGCCCGGCGATTTCTTTATCGACCAGCACATGCGGCACCACGCCGACGACCTGGCCGCCCGCCCGCAACGCCGCCGCGGAGACCACGCCCATCAGGCCCACGGTGGCACCGCCATAGACCAGGCCAATACCGCGTTGTGCCAGCGTCGTGCCCAGCTCTTCAGCGGCAGCGCGATACTCAGAGCGTGCGCCCTCGGCGGAGGCGCAGAAGACGCAAAGGGTGCGAAGGGTCATGAGGTCAGGATACGGAGGCGCACACGCATTGCGTGCGAAAACGGCATCACAGGGGCGGTATGAAGCAGCTTGCGGCACCTCTCCATGCGTGTTGTTGCGCGTAGCCAATGTGGCTACACTAGGGTGAAAGTCTCTATGCGCCAAGAAAGGAGGACCTATGCGTCAGGTTCCACTGCGTGAGTTCAGAATCCGGGGAGCCAAGGCGCTGGAAGCCGTGCCGGATGGAGAAACCGTGCTGCTGGCAGGGCAAAAAGGGCCAGCGTACTTCCTCGTTCCCGTTTTTGGAGATGTCGTTCTTGAAGACCGTGAACTGCGACGGGCCATGAGCAAGGCGAGTCTGCGTAAAAACTGGAGCCTGGTCGAGAATGCCGAGGAGGCTCCGAGCGACGAGGAGATCGAAAGAGAGATCCACGAGGTGCGAGCCTCTCGACAAAGCCTGAACGGCGAATGAGACTGGCCGTGCTCGACACAAACGTCATCGTTTCGGCCGGTATTAAACCGGGAAGCGCGCCTGCCACACTTGTGATGGATTGGGTGCTCGACGGGCAGTTACAGGTAGTAACAAGCCCATGGATCATCCGCGAGTATAGGGAGGTCGTCCGCCGGCCGAAGTTCCAACGTTACGGGTTCCCTCCACAGTGGCTGGAATTCGTGATTGACGAGAGCTTACAACTCCCCGATTCAACAGCATGGGAGGAGCAAGGGCCCGATCCGAACGATCTGCCTTTTCTCGCTCTGGCCAAGGTGGCAGGAGCCTGGCTCGTGACCGGGAACTTAAAGCATTTCCCAGAGACCTTCAGAGGCGGTGTGACGGTGCTCTCACCAACGGAGTATCTTGCGTACCTCGCCCAAGATCAACAATAAGCCGTATGGAAAGACAGTCGTGGACGTACAGGTAAGTCCCTTCTCTAAACTTCTCCGTATGAGACTTTCTCGACGATGGCTGGCCTTGCTCCTGAGCGTGGCTTTTCCTCCGCTCCTGCACGCGCAGGAAGTCCACACCCCGCCCGGCAAGTATGACTACTACCTGCTGAACCTCAGCTGGGCACCGGAGTTTTGTCATAACGTGGAGGTCTTGCCGGCGAACGAGCATACGGCGGACCGGCGGGCCGATGCGGCAGGGGAGTGCGGCACGCCGCATGGCTTTGTGTTGCATGGGCTGTGGCCGCAGAACTATGACGGCACGTACCCCGTCAGCTGCGGCGATCGACCCGGCCTCGCCGACTACCGGCCTTACCTGCAGGTGACGCCCAGCCTCACCTTGCTGGCGCATGAGTGGCGCAAGCACGGCACCTGCACCACCCTGTCGCCGGACGGCTTCTTCGCGACGGCGCGGCGGGCGTACGAGTCCATCAAGATTCCGCCGGCGATCGAGCACAACGACCGGCAGATTAC
>CAXTPQ010000052.1:5651-14341 GCA_964246215.1 uncultured Terriglobus sp.
CGTACGAGTCCATCAAGATTCCGCCGGCGATCGAGCACAACGACCGGCAGATTACGATGACGCCGGACGACATCCTTGGCCGCTTCTACGCGAGCAATCCGAGCTACCCGCAGGGTAGTCTTGTGCTGTCCTGCGGGCGCAATTACCTGACGGCGATTGAGGTCTGCCTGGACAGGAACACTCTCAAGCCGATTGCCTGCCAGAACCTTCGGAGTTGCCGGGCGAATGTGGTGAAGATTGCTCCGGAGAGGCCGGGAGCGGTGAATTAGGAGGGTTGTTCGGCCGCCTGAGCCCGCCCTTCGTGTAGAGAGCCGCACGGAGAAGCCGCACCCAGCCGCGTTGAGAGGCACATGCTGATACCTCGCCTCCGTGGAAAACCGGAGGCGAAGGAACGGCGATAAACTGGAGGTGGAGAGCTTCCTTGCCTGTTGACGTTTCCAGCACCGCACCCACATCGCGCCTGCTTCAGCAGATGAACCCGCAGCAGCGCGAAGGCGTGGAGCACACCGACGGCTCGGTGCTGATCCTGGCCGGCGCGGGCTCGGGCAAGACGCGCGTCATCACGCACCGCATCGCCTATTTAATCGAAGAGAAGGGCGTCTCGCCGGATGCGATCCTGGCCGTCACCTTCACCAACAAGGCGTCGAAGGAGATGGCCGAGCGGGTCGAGAAACTGATCGGCCACTCGTCACTGGCGCGGCCCACCATTGCCACCTTCCACTCCATGTGTGTGCGCATTCTGCGGCGCGATATTGAAGCGTTGCGCGTGAATGGCGAGGGCCTGACGCGCACTTTTGCCATCTATGACGAGGCCGACCAGCAAGCCATCGTGAAGCAGGCGCTCAAGCGGCTGGGCGTGGACGACAAGCAGCTCAAGCCGCGCGTGGCATTGGGCCGCATTAGCTGGGCGAAGAACCACATGATCGATCCGCAGGAGTACTTTCTGGCGTCGACCAACCCTCTGGAAGAGCGCATCGCGCACATCTTTGAGATCTACAAAAAGGAACTTGCGAAGAACAATGCGATGGACTTCGACGATCTGCTGCTGGAGACCGTCCGGCTGCTGAAGGTTTCCACCGAAACGCGCGAGCGCTACAACCGGCGATACCGCTACCTGCTCATCGACGAGTACCAGGACACCAACCGGCCCCAGTACGAGCTGATGAAGCTGCTGGGCGGCGCGCATGGCAATGTCTGCGTGGTGGGCGATGAGGACCAGTCCATCTACTCCTGGCGCGGCGCGGACATCAAGAACATCCTTGACTTTGAAAAGGACTTTGAGGACACCAAGATCATCCGTCTAGAGCAGAACTACCGCTCGACCCAGACGATTCTCGAGGCCGCCGGTGCCGTTGTCCGCAACAACACGCAGCGCAAGGGCAAGGAGCTCTTCACCACGCGCGAGGGCGGCAGCATGGTGGGCTACTATGAGGCCCCCGACGGCGAGAACGAGGCGCTCTTCATTGGCGACCGCGTGCAGAAGTACCTGCGCGAAGCCGGCCAGAGCGGCGACACGCCCAAGTGCGCCGTGCTGTACCGGACGAACTCGCAATCACGCCTGGTGGAAGAGGCGTTGCGGCGTTACGCCATCCAGTACCACATGGTGGGCGGCTTCAGCTTCTACGAGCGGGCTGAGGTGAAAGATCTGCTGAGTTACCTCAAGCTGGTGCAGAACCCGCATGATTCCATCGCGCTGAACCGCGTGGTGAACTCGCCCACGCGCGGCATCGGCAAGACCACGATGGAGACGCTGGAACGCATGGCGCTGACCACGGGTCTTAGCACGTGGGATGCGATCGAGCGCGCCGTCGCGGAGCAGCTTTTGCCCGCGCGTGCATTGACAGCGCTCTCCGGCTTTCGCCGGCTGATCCTGGACGCGCGCGCGATGCTGGGCGCGGAGTTTGGCGAGGCTTTGGCCGCTGATGCAAATGGCACCCAAGCGAGCCCCGATCCAGTTGAGTCCTATGAGTTCACGGGCACGGAAGAGAATGCGTCCGCCGAAAACGTGCAGCAGGACAGCAGCTTCGATACCAGTTTCAACTTCGGTTTCGACTTCGGCGGGGAAGATGACGCATGGAGCGAGGAGCGCAGCACGATCGCCCCGGAGAACTCGGTGCTTGCGCATGCCGGGAGAGATGAAGCCGATAAGGGCGATTCTGCGGAAGAACCCGGCACAAGCTTCGACTTCACCTTCAGTACCGCCGATGAGACGGGTGCCCCAGCCTTACCGGCAGCTTCATCGTCGCTTCGGGTGGCTTCCGAGGCTGAACCGGAGCCGATCAGCTTCAACCCTTTCGAAGCGAACAGCCGGGCAGAGAAGCGCAACGGCCGGCCGAAGGTAACGACCCTTTCCCAGCAGTTCGACGAGTTGCGAGCAAAGGCAGCGCCGATCCTGGAAGAGAGCAAAGACACATCGAACGATTCGACGCCGGTCGAAACGTCCACACGCGTGGACGGCTTCCGTGCGCCGGGCGATCCCGCTACCCTGCCCGAGCTGATCAAGTTCCTGAACGATCGCAGCGGCTACATCAAGGCACTGGAAACGGAAGGCACGCCCGAGGCCTTCAGCCGCATTGAAAATCTGAAGGAACTTGCCAACGCCGCGCAGGACGCCCAGGAACGTGGCGAAACCCTCGCCGACTTCCTCGACCATGCCGCGCTGGTGAGCGACACCGACCAGATCAACCAGGACGCGCGCGTGACGCTGATGACGCTGCACGCCGCCAAGGGCCTGGAGTTCCCGCTGGTTTTTCTGTGCGGCATGGAAGAGGGCCTTTTTCCGCACTCCCGCACGCTGCAGGATCCCACCGGCCTGGAGGAGGAACGGCGGCTTTGCTACGTGGGCATGACCCGGGCCATGGACACGCTGGTGCTCACGCGCGCGCGCTACCGCCGCCGCTACGGCTCAGACATGCCGGAGGCAAGCGTCGCTTCGCGCTTCCTGGAGGAGGTGCCGTCGCGGCTGGTCGAGGACCTTGGCTCACCGGCGGAGCGGCCCGCTTTCCGCAACGACTACGGCTCGGGCGGCGGCTACGGCGGCTCACGCTTTGCCGGCGGCAATCGCTGGGGCAAGCGGGATGGCGATGACGCCGGTGAACGCCACTACAGCTACGAGGACGAAGACCAGAGCGGGAATGCACCGGCGGAGGCACCTGGCAAGCCGCGGTCGAACTACGGCCTGCAGTTCACCGGCAGTGGCGCGAAGAAGTCTGCCGGGGTCAAATCACCAGACTCCATCGACAACATCGCCAGCTTCTTTGGTGCGGGTGGCGGGAAGTTTTCCCGGCCCAAGATGGAGGTAACCGCACCCGTCGGCGAAACCTCGCTGAAGCGCGGCACACGGGTGCGTCACCCGAAATATGGCGAAGGCATGGTGATGATGCGAGAAGGCGACGGCCCGGACGCAAAGCTCACGATACAATTTCAAGGGCACGGCGTGAAAAAGCTGGTGGAAAAGTTCGCCCAGCTTGAGCGGCTCTAGCGTCCACCTGATTGCAACGCATCCGGGTGAAGACGCGGGCAAGCGCCGCCGTCACAGATTCCGCGGCACAGTCCGCTATAGAAGAGAGATCCCATGGCAAATACCAAAGCACTCGAGCACGACGAACGTAAAACCGCCAAGCGCAAGGCGCGCAAGGCAGCCCCACCTAAGGCGGAGCGCACCACGCCACGCGGCTCCAACAAAAAGAAGATGAAGACAGCGGTACGCGGCGCAAGCAAGCGGTAACGTACCTGTACTGAAGGCTGAAGGAACAAGGCCCGCTCGATCGGAGTGGGCCTTGTTCCTGCTTGAAGCTAATCTGCGTGTTAAGCCGGTGCGGTCGCCACGCCGACAAACGAGTCGGCACAGCCGTAGTACACCCACCACTTGCCCTGGAAGAGCACCAGGCCTTCCGCAAAGGTCGTCCCGGCGGCATACTGGCCGCTTTGCTCAAACGGCAGAGCGGGCTGGAACACCGGATTGTCCGTGCGTGACAGCATCTTCGCCGGATCGTCCGCCGACCACAGCGCCTCTTCCACGGTGTATGTGCCTGGCTTCAGGTGCGTGTCACCGCCCGCCCCTTCGGCGTTCTTTGCGTTGTAGAGCATCACAATGCCGCGCGAGGTAAGCACCGGCGGCGGTCCTGTTTCTGGAAAAGCACTGTCGGCCTTGCCTGGACGGGCGCGCAACAGTACATGAGTTTTGCCGGGAGCGTCCTCCACCGGCGTCCAGTGGATCAGGTCGTTTGAGGTGGACAGGCCGACCTCAATCTCACCCCAGTACATCCAGAACTTGCCGTGGATCCTAGCGGCGATCAACCGACCATCGTGAACTTCCGTGACGATGCCGGCGGACTTATACTTCAACTCGTTGTACCGGCCGTTCAG
Organism: uncultured Terriglobus sp.; assembly: GCA_964246215.1. Classification (GTDB taxonomy): domain Bacteria; phylum Acidobacteriota; class Terriglobia; order Terriglobales; family Acidobacteriaceae; genus Terriglobus. Next base: position 10,020 of record CAXTPQ010000052.1, read on the forward strand.
GGCACCCTGAAAGGCAGGACCCTGCTTTTGCCAGTGCACCAGGTCAGCGGACGTGGCGATGCCGACCGAATAAGACTGCCGTTGGCGCGACCACTGCGTGTACGTCAGCACATAGGTGCCGTCCGTCGACTCGACCACACGGGGGTCTTCCACGCCGCCCGGCACCTCTCGGTTTTGCTGCGCGTCCCTGGCCGGGTACAGCACCGGTTCCGGCATGCGCTGGAAGTGAATGCCGTCTCCGCTGACGGCCAGACCCAGGCGCGAGACGTGGCCGCCAATGGCCTGATCACCGCTGTTATCCTCAGCGCGATAAACGACATAGATTTTTCCATCCCGCACAATAGCGGCCGGGTTGAAGGTGTGCAATGCCTCCCAGTGCACCGGAGCGCCGCTCACTGGATCGGCAAAGACGGAAGCGGGCAAGGGAGCGATCACCGGTTCCGTGCTCGCGCGTGTCCAGGGGCCCAGCCACGGTTCACCCGAGGAAGCCGCCCTTTGCGGCTGGTCCGCCGTCTGCAACTTCTGTGGCATTCCATTGGAAGCTTTTTTTGTTTTTCCTGAGAAAATTACAGGCGCGCTCTCCGCCGACGCGGCAATTCCGCCCAGCGCAATGAGCAGCAAAGCCCACCCCAGGGCGAAGCAGAAGCCGAGCCAAAGACGGCTGCGTTGCGCGGCGAGCCGGTGCTCGTTCCAGCGGATGCTCTGGCTCTGCAAAACTTCACTGCGCACCGCGTGTCTCCTTCCGCAACCGCAACACGCTAAACTACTCGGGACTTCACTCGCAAACGATATTTTTCGCCGAGGACACGCCGCTGCCCCGTCAGATCTTTCAGACCAAGTCCATTGACAAGCTCATTGCTGAATCGGAGCAGCCGGAAACGGCGCTGAAGAAAACGCTGGGCCCTCTATCACTTACCGCGCTGGGCGTAGGCGCGGTCATCGGCAGCGGCATCTTTACCGTGATTGGGACGGCCATCGCCGGCAATCCCGCGAGCATGGCCACTTTCTGGGATTCCCCCGTCATCGATTTTGTGCTGCACCATGGCGCGGTGGCGGGGCGGCCCGGTGCCGGCCCGGCGCTTGCTTTGTCCATGGTGCTGGTGGCGATTGTTTGTTGCTTCACCGGCTTGTGCTACGCGGAACTCAGCAGCATGATCCCCATTGCCGGGTCGGCCTACACCTATACTTACGCAACGCTGGGCGAACTGGTGGCCTGGATCATCGGCTGGGATCTGATCCTGGAGTATGCCTTCAGCAACATGAGCGTTAGCGTCGGCTTTGCGGCGCACCTGGTCGACCTGCTGGACTGGCTGGGTCTGCGCTTCAACCCAAAATGGCTTTCGCCGGCATACCTTCCACTTGGCCTGCAGGACCTGGCGGGGCATGATATCTACAAACAGGGATGGCATTTCGGTTTCAACATCCCGGCCTTCCTGATTGTGATTCTTCTCACCGTGGTGCTGGTCCGGGGCATACGTGAGTCGGCCCGCACCAACAACATCATGGTGCTGGTCAAGGTCGCGGCCATCCTGATCTTCATCTTTGCGGGGATTTCATTCATCCACCCCGCCAACTACCACCCGTTCTCGCCCAACGGATGGCCGGGTGTGCTGGCCGGCGGATCGATTATCTTCTTTACCTATATCGGTTTCGACTCGGTCTCCACTGCCAGCGAGGAGTGCCGTGACGCCCAGAAAAATGTGCCGGTTGCCATCATTGCCACGCTGATTATCTGCACGATTCTGTACATCGGCGTGGCGCTGGTGCTCACCGGGCTGGTGCCGTGGCAGTCCGTTGCGGGCGACGCGGCACCGGTGGTCAACGCGCTCAAGCGGCTGTCCACCGACACGCATTCGGCCAAGCTGCATTACGTGCGGCTGGTTGTGCTGATCGGCGCCCTGCTCGGCATGATCTCGTCCATCCTGGTCTTTCAGTTGGGGCAAGCGCGCGTGTGGTACGCCATGTCGCGAGACCGTCTGCTGCCGGACGTCTTCTCCCGCGTACACCCTCGCTATCGCACTCCGGCTTTTGCCACTTGGGTCGCGGGGGTACTTGTTGCCATTCCCGCGGGTCTGTTTGACGTGGGAACGCTGGCGGAACTGTCCAACATCGGCACGCTGTTTGCCTTTGTGCTGGTGTCGGTCGGCGTGATCCTGCTGCGCCGTCACCAGCCGGAGCGGCACCGCGGCTTTCGTGTTCCGTTCGGCCCCGTCATCCCCTCACTGAGCATCATGTTTTGTGTGCTGCTCATGACCGGGCTGCCGATCCGCACGTGGGAGCGCTTCTTCATTTGGCTCATCATCGGGCTCTTTGTCTATTTCCTTTACAGCCGTAAGCGAAGTGAGTTCGCGACGACAGGTCTTGTAAAGCAGGATTGACCTGCATGCCAATGAGTTGCAAAACGTCGATTCACGACGGACTGCCGAATCTTTCATCACCGATAGATTGTTTTCAGCAAGCAACTTCGGCCATCGCCGAACAGCCCGCCTTGTACAATCAGCATCTATACGCGGAAGGTACAAACAATCGAAACGGCCGCACGTGATCCTGGATCGCCGGTCTTCGCATTGGAAGGGAAACAAACGAGGCGAATGGGAACGACGCGCGAGATTCTGATCACCGGTGGCGCGGGCTTTGTAGGTGCGAATCTGGCGGCACGCTTGTTGCAGGAGCCCAATGTCCACGTCACGGTTTTCGACAATCTTTCCCGCCGCGGCACTGAGCACAATCTGAGCTGGCTGCGCACCCTGCCCGGTGCCAAGGCACTCCGCTACATTCACGGCGATGTCCGTAATCCAAAGCAGGTGCAGGACGCCGCGCGGCACGCGGATGAAATTTATCACCTCGCGGCGCAGGTGGCCGTGACCACGTCCATCGCCGATCCCCAGTGCGACTTCGACACCAATGCGATGGGCACGTTCCACGTATTGGAGGCGGCCCGGCGCAACGGCCGCCAGCCTGCCGTCTTCTTCACGTCGACCAACAAGGTCTACGGTTCACTCGATTCCGTGCCGGTCCGCACCTCCGGATCGCGTTATGTGGCGCAGAACGAAACGTTCCGCGGAGCGGCAGAAGACACACCGCTCGACTTCCACTCGCCCTATGGCTGCAGCAAGGGCGCAGCCGACCAGTATGCGCGGGATTATGCGCGCATCTATGACCTGCCGACGGTGGTTTTCCGGATGAGCTGCATCGCCGGCCAGCGGCAGTTTGGCAACGAAGATCAGGGCTGGGTCGCGCACTTTCTCTACAGCGTCCTGAACGCGCGGCCCATCACGGTCTACGGCGACGGTCTTCAGGTCCGGGACATCCTGCATGTGGACGACCTGATGGATGCGTTCGCCATGGCACGGACATCGTTGAGCACAACGGCAGCCCAGGTCTACAACATCGGTGGCGGCATGGACCGCGCGATCTCCATCGCCGAGTTGATTGAAAAGATCGAGCTTCGCTTCGGCAAAGAGGCGCGGCTCTCCTTCAGTGCGACGCGGCCCGGAGACCAGCCGCTGTATATCTCGTCCACGGCGAAGTTTCACGGGGACACGGGCTGGCAGCCCAAGCGTTCTCTCGACCAAATTCTTGACAGCATTGAAGGCTTTCACGCAAACAACCAACACCTGATTGCACGCGGACCGGTCTCCGCAAAAGGCAGCGAACGCGAGGCGCAGGGTCCGGTGAAGAAAGCTCACCAGCCGGCCCTGGCAGGTGCCGCCATGGCTGGAGGCGCGGCATGAAGTTCGCGCTCGTGAACCCGCATTGGAGCTGGGAAGGCTCGACCTACTTCGGGTCGCAGGCACCGGTCGTCCCGCTGGAACTGCTTGGCGCGCGCGAGTTCCTGCGCCGCGCCGGGCATGACGTGCTTTTGGTCGACGCTTTCCTCCTGGAGCTCACGCAGGCGGAAGTGCGCTCACAGCTCCAAGTCTTCCAGGAAGACTTCCTCGTAATGCCAACGGCAAACTCCTACCTGTTCTGGCGATGCCCGCAGCCGGAGCTGCGCGTGCCCCAGCAGTGGCTGCGCGCGCTGACCGAAGACCGCGCACGGCATGGAACAACCGTCATCATCGGCCCACACGGCTCCTCTACGCCTGTCGCCACCTTGCACAAAACGGGTGCCGACATCGTGCTACGCGGCGAGCCGGATCAGACATTGCCGCTGCTCGCAAATACGCCGAAGTTCGCCATTCCCGGCTGCGTCTGGCGCGAGAACGGGCGGGTGATGCAGGCCGCTGATCCGCTGGGCGTGGTGGACATGAAAGCCGTCACACGCCTCGATTTCAGCGACTACCCCATCGAACTGCACACGCACAAACACCACATCTTCA
>CAXTPQ010000052.1:14441-21857 GCA_964246215.1 uncultured Terriglobus sp.
CTCGATTTCAGCGACTACCCCATCGAACTGCACACGCACAAACACCACATCTTCACCCCAGTCGACGGCCTGGGCGCGGAGCTGGAGTTTGCCCGCGGCTGCCCCTACAGCTGCACCTTCTGCAACAAGACACAGTTCCGCAACAAGTATCGCGAACGTGATGTCACCGAGGTCGTCGCGGAGATCGACGCCCTGATTGCCCGCGGCGTGACGTATATCTACTTCATCGACGAGATCTTCGGCGTCGGCAAAAACGTGCGCACCCTGTTGGAGGAGATCGCGAAGCGTCCGCTCTCCATCGGCTTTCAATCGCGCATCGACCTGTGGAACGAAGATTCGCTCGACCTGCTGGGCCGCGCGCACTGCATCAGCATGGAGTGTGGTGTGGAAAGCATCACCGAGCAGGGCCGCGATGAGATGAACAAGAACTGCAAATACTCCACCGAGCGCATCAGCGAGTTGCTGATCTATGCGAAGACACGTATCCCGTGGGTGCAGGCGAACCTGATCAAGACCGAGCATGACGACGCCGATGCAGTGCGAGCCTTCCAGGAGCACCTGAAGGCCAACGGCGTTTGGGTGAGCGAGCCTGTGCCCATGTTCCCCTTCCCCGGCTCCCCCGAGTACGTGACGACCTTTGGCGCGCAGCCCGACGACCGGGCCTGGGAGCGAGCGCACGCCTTCTACCTCGACCTCTTCCGCGACAAGGGTTTTTCCGATATCCAGGACCAGCAGCCCGTGCCTTTGCCGGAGCTGGAACTGGCCTACCGGTAAAGCAGGGCCATAAAAAGTAGCAGGAACGCGGGGTGCGCGGAGTCATCGCGGAGTCCGCAGCGACACACGCAAACCGCGCGTACTCCGCGCAAACTCCGCGTACTCCGCGTTCTTTATGGAGGAACCCACCGTATGCGCATCCTGATGACAACCGACACCGTGGGCGGCGTGTGGACCTACACACGCGAACTCGTGCTCGGCTTGCTGGATGCCGATGAGTCCGCTTTCATCTTTCTTGTCACCCTGGGCAGCACGGCGAACGCAGAGCAGACCGCATGGCTGCGCGGCACCGCCAGCCAATACCGGAAACGCTTCACCTTTGAAACCACGACACTCCCGCTGGAGTGGCAGCAAGACAACGCGAAAGCCTACATCTACGCCGAGCCGCTGCTCCGTCGCCTGGCAAAGAGCTTTGCGCCCGATCTCTTCCACAGCAATCAATTCTGCTTTGGAGCGCTGCCGTTGAGCTGCCCAAAGGTGGTCATGGCCCACTCCGACGTGCTGAGCTGGTACGTGGTGGTGCGCGGTGCCGACGCACTGCAGCCTTCCCCCTGGATCGACCAGTACAGCCGCTTGGTGCAGGACGGCCTGGCCGCCGCGCACGCCGTCGTCGCGCCCACATACGCCACGCTCCACGATCTGGCGGCCGGCTTCGGTGAGCAGCCTCGTTCCCATGTCATTCCAAATGGCCGCAGCGTGCACGTGCCGCATGCAGCTCGATCGCTGCAGGCCGTAACCGCCGGGCGCGTGTGGGACGAGGCCAAGGGCATGGCCGTGCTAGAGGACTGCCTCACGCCCATGCCGGTGATGATCGCCGGCGAACTCTCCAGCCCGGAGGGCAGCTATGACGCCTCACGCCTGCGCCGGCGCGTGCTGCTCGGGATTCTTTCTGAAACGCACATGCTGGAGCTCTTTGCGCAGTCCGCCATCTATCTGGTCACGTCGCTCTATGAGCCATTCGGTCTGGCCGCCGTTGAAGCGGCGCAGTGCGGCTGTGCGGTGGTGGCGCGCGACATCCCATCGCAGCGCGAAGTGTGGGGCGACGACGCGGCCTACTTCACCGGCGCAGAGAGTCTCTGCCGCACGCTCGAGCGGCTTAGCAAGAACGAGGAACGCCTGCATGAGGCGCAGGGCCGTGCGCTGCTGCGGGTGCGGTCGCGCTATCTCCGCGAACACATGACAGCGGGCTACCTCAAGCTCTATCGCGGGCTGGTGAGCGCCTGACATGCCGATGAGGATAGCCTTCTTTCTCCACACCCTCCGCTCCGACTGGAACAACGGCAACGCGCACTTTCTGCGCGGCCTGGTGCGCGAGCTTGGTGCGCTGGGCCATGACGTCACGGTGTTTGAGCCGGTGATGAATTGGAGCGTCGAAAACCTGCTCATGGAAGAGCGCGGGCAAGCTTCGCTCGATCAGTTCGCGGCAGTGTATCCGGACATCAACCTGCAACTCTACGACCCCGCCGATCCCGCGCTCGCGGACGAGTTCCGCCGCGCGCTGCACGGCATGAACGCCGTCATCGTGCATGAGTGGAATGAGCGCGCGCTGATCGATCTCGTGCTTGGCTTGCGGGCTGAGTCGGGCTACCAAGTGCTCTTTCACGACACGCACCATCGGGCATCATCGTCGCCGGAGTCGATTCGCGCTCTGCGGGTGGACGAGTTCGATGGCGTGCTTGCCTTTGGCGATGCGCTGACGGCGATCTACAAAGAGCGCTTCGGGATTCAGCAGTGCTGGACCCTGCACGAGGCCGCCGATACCACGGTCTTCTTTCCGCGCGAGGCATCTGTCGAGCAGGATCTGGTGTGGGTGGGGAACTGGGGCGACGGCGAGCGTTCGGCCGAGTTGCGGGAGTTCCTCATCGATCCGGTGGCGCGCCTACGCCAGTCGCAGGATACCGAGAACTTCCGCGCCACCATCTACGGCGTCCGCTACCCGCAGGAGGGGCTTGACGCTCTACAAAAAGCGGGTATCCGCTACGGCGGGTACCTGCCAAACCTGGCCGCGCCGGAGGTCTACGCGCACAGCCGCGTGACCATGCACGTGCCGCGCCAGCAATATGCCGGTGCCATGAAAGGCATCCCCACCATCCGCGTTTTTGAAGCTCTGGCCAGCGGCATACCGCTGCTCTCCGCACCATGGGAAGACACCGAAGAACTCTTCCGCGAAGGCGACTTCACCTTCATCAGCAACGGTCAAGAGGCCGAAGAAGAGATCGCGCTTCTGCTGGACGAACCGGATTACACGCAGGCCCAGGTGGAACAGGGATTGACGACGGTGCTGGCGCGGCATACCTGTGCGCATCGTGCAGCGCAGTTGGCGCGGATATTGGAGCAGCTCTAAGATTCAACATCGCGACCGCCGCGCATCCGCCGCGAACTCCGCGTTCGCTCTTGCTTTGCTTCCCCCGGCCCGGCTTCTTACAATAAAAGTAGCTATAGATACCTCCAGCAAGCAGGCTTTAGGGCTGAGAGGTCGGTGTAGGGTCTTGCTTTGAGGTGCGGCTTCACAATCTGCGGAAAAAGTTTTGCCTTCGGAGGGGCACGGCTTCAGCCGTGCCATCAGTCCCTTGATAGGAAGACGGCGTTAGCCGCTGAGGTTTGTTTCTACTGCGTCCCGGCCTTTCGTTACCGCTCCAGGATTGCTGATTTCGGCGTCACCGCGCCAAAATATTCAAACAGGTAATTAAGAAAAGGAAGGGGGAACCACAACATGGAAATCTACGCATTCGGCTCCTCCCTCGTCTCCAGCTACTGGAATGGGGCCGCCACGTACTACCGCGGCTGCTACAAGTATCTCGCCCGCCTCGGCTACCACATCACCTTCGCCGAACCCGACGCCTACGGCCGGCAAACCCACAAGGATGACGTCGACCTCTCCTTCGCCAAGCTTGTCACCTACAAGCCCGTCGGCCCGGAAGGCGACTTCGGCCACGGTCCTGAATACGATCAACTGCCCACGCTGGCCGAGGTCTTTGAAGAGGCGCGCAAGGCAGATGTCGTCGTGAAGCACTCCGGCATCGGCGTCGACGACGCGCTGACCGAGTCGCTCATCCTTGAGGCGCAGCCGCATGCTCTGGCCATCTACTGGGATGTCGACTCGCCCGCGACCCTGGCGCGCATGGACGCCGACCCGGCCGACAGCTTTCGCGCGGTCGTGCCGCAACTGGACGCGGTCTTCAGCTACGGCGGCGGCCCTGTCTGTCGCAGGGGCTTTGAACGCTACGGCGTCCGTCACTACCTGCAGGCCTACAACGGCCTGGATCCCGAAACTCACTTTCCCGTCGCGCCAGACCCCGCATACAACTGCGACCTTGCCTTCCTGGGCAATCGCCTGCCCGACCGGGAAGCCCGCGTGGAAGAGCTCTTTCTCCGCGCCGCCGAACTTGCCCCCGAGCAGCAGTTTCTGCTTGGCGGCGAAGGCTGGGGCGGCAAGCTCATGCCTGCCAACGTGCGCTACATCGGCCATGTCCCCACCGCGCAACACAACGTGCTGAACTCGAGCGCGCGCACCGTGCTGAATATCAATCGCGCCAGCATGGCGAGCAGCGGCTTCTCACCGCCGACACGCGTCTTTGAAGCCGCCGGTGCCGCTGCCTGCCTGCTCTGCGATGACTGGGCCGGCATCGACGATTGCTTCGAGCCCAATGAAGAAATCCTCGTCGTGCGCAACGCGGAAGATGTCGTTCGCCACCTGCGCACGCATGACGCTGCCGCAACGAAGCGCATCGGCCATGCTTTCCACCGCCGCGCTCTCCGCGATCACACCTATGCGCAGCGCGCCGCGCAGGCGGACGCAGCCATACAAGAGCTCACGGCAAAACGGCACAGGGGATAAAAGTGCTTGAGCAAGCTACACCGTTGGCTGAGATGGTGAGTCGCCGGTCTCCTCACGCCACCAAAGCAGGCCAGCGCTCCCGCATTTGATCGGAGACTCCTGTGGCGACGAGTCTTGGGTCAGTTCGCAAGTATAGTTCTGCCCGGCTGCCTTCAGCGCAATATCCTCTGACCAGGACGGTAAGCGATGGTCGAGATGGCAAGGCTGAGATGAAGGATCAGGTCGGCTCGGGTTCAATCGTGTGCTTGCAGGCAAAGAGTTTGCCATCACGCTCCAGGGCAGACTTGTGGCTCGGGTTCTTCCCGTGTCCATCGCCAGTGACGAAGCATGACCTTGGATGCATCCGTTACTGTTTGCTTGGGTTTACCTTTGCGAACAAACAACCGCTGTTCGGCATATCTTCACCAGACTGGGCGCGGAGCCATGCTGTGTGCCGCGATTGTGGCATCTGAAAGTAGCAGATGTACTCGCGCTGAATGTCAGACGAAAGAGGCACGGCCAAACGTTCGTAGATCAAATGCTTCGTAGTTTGGGCAGATTTGAGTTAAGTGCAGATGAGAACACCGTAATCGAAGCATGGAACGCCACCTTTGCTTGCTTTTTCCGATGCGTCTTAACCACCTGCGACGCTGCTTACCTGGACCAGGCAAAGCGGCACGGCTGCGAACTGGCCACACTTGTTCGCGAGTAACGCAGCGCAGCTGAGGCAGAGAATGGGTCACTACTTGGCTCGTTACAAGACAAGTTCTCGTTTGCCTGCAAGTAATACATTGCCCGACGTGGCCATCCGCAGCCTTCGCTCCTCACTTCGTCATTGCTGGCCGGGCGGCTGCGGCTTGCGGCGATCTATCACCTGATAACCGTCCGGCGCTTTGAACCACTTCGCTTCGGGTTCAGTGGTGGTGATCTCCGCCGCATTGAATTGCTGCCGGCCGATCATCGGCGCGTCCACGATGGAGCGCAGATTGATGCCGAGCGCGGCGGAGTAGCTGAACTCACGAGTAATGCTCATAAGCTGGTCATTGCCCAGCACGCCGGGGTTATAGGTGACAACGTCGCGGTACAGGTGCGCGGGCAGGCCCAGCACCTCCGCCGCACCCAGATCCTCATGCGAGTGCGCCCCTCTTCCATTGCTTAACGGAGTGGTGCCTGTACCTGGCTCCTGGTAGCGGATAAGCGCGGGCACACGCCACGTCTGCAGCTCGCAAACGCGCCGGAAGACATTGCACTGCAGCCATATGCCATTTGGGGGATCGCCGATCTGGATTGTGGTCATAACGGACTTGATCTCGTTATTGCCCTTCGGGATCAACGTCCAGCGCTCCTGGTAAATACGGCCGGCGCTATCCCGCTTAATGGGCCGCGTATTGACCACGGTGTAGGTGCCGCCACCATTCATCGGCCGCGTCCACTCCGTATTGAGCTGCAGACTGAAGGGAGCATTGGCAAGTGCCGGGATGAAGATACTCTCCAGCACATCCGGCGTGCCGCCACCGTCCGTCAGCGCTTCTTCTGAGCGGGCCTGTGCGCGCGCAGGCACGACAGAAAGCAAAAGCATTGAGAGAACAATTAAGCGGAGAAGACCGGAGCGCATCGGTGTTGCCTCCACCGGAAGTGTACTCCGCCGCCGGGCAACGTTGTCCACCATGGGTCAAGCAACTTCATTGAGCTTCTACAATGAAGCTCACATGAAAATTGTCATTCTTGGGCTGTCCATCACCTCCTCCTGGGGCAATGGCCACGCTACCACCTTTCGTGCGCTCTGCCGTGAGCTCTACCGGCGCGGGCACCGCATCTTTTTTGTGGAAAAAGATGTCGAGTGGTACCGCTCGAATCGCGATCTGCCAGAGCCGCACTATGTCGATTTGCACTTGTACACGGACTGGGCCGGCAGCGGCGAGGCTGTTGTCCGCCGTGTGACGCAGGACGCCGATGCGGTCGTGATCGGCTCGTACTTTCCGGATGCGATCGCCGCCACGGGCTTGCTGAAGCAGGAGTGCAAGGCGCCGCTGCTCTTCTACGACATCGACACACCGATTACACTGGCGGCCTTGCGGCTCCACGGTCAATGCGAGTACCTGCGAGCGCAGGACATTCCTCTGTATGCGGCTTACCTCTCGTTCACCGGCGGTCCGGTGCTGCAGGAGATCGAGACGCGCTTCGGCTCGCCCTTGGCCGTGCCGTTCTACTGTTCCGTCGATCCGGATCTCTATCACCGCACCCCGGTGCGCGATGTCTTCGCCTGCGCGCTCAGCTACCTGGGCACCTACGCCGCGGACAGGCAGCCTAAGCTGATGGAGCTGCTGAACGCTCCGGCAACAGCACTGCCGCACGAACGCTTCCTCGTTGCCGGGCCCACGTATCCGGCCGATACGCCCTGGAGCTCGAACGTCGTCACGCATCCGCACCTGCCGCCGGCGGATCACCCGGCGCTCTACTCTTCGTCGCGCTTTGTGCTGAACCTGACACGCGCGGACATGGTGGCCGCTGGCTACTCTCCGTCTGTCCGGCTGTTTGAAGCCTCCGCCTGCGCCGCGCCAATCGTGAGCGACGCATGGCCCGGCATCGAAGGCTTCTTCACGCCCGGTGACGAGATCGTCATTGCCTCCACCGCGGAGCAGATCCGCGGCGTCCTCACCGGCATGAGTGAGGCCGAAGCCCGCCGGATGGGTGAGGCGGCGCAGGCGCGGACACTCGCCGCGTACACCTCCGCGCGCCGCGCGGTCGAGTTTGAGCAGGTTCTGGAAAGGGTAATGTCGTCGTAGGCTTTCAGGGAACAGGGAGCAGGGAGCAGGGAGCAGGGA
>CAXTPQ010000053.1:0-13222 GCA_964246215.1 uncultured Terriglobus sp.
GATGCGTGGAATGCTCCAGTCGAGCAGGATGAGCAGCTCATGACGGCCTTTCTGCCGGTCTTTACGGCGCGGCCGGATGCGCACAGCATCCTGCCGCGCATCGTGTCTCTTCTCTCCGAGCTTTCAGGGCAGGCAGGCAGGCTACAGCAGAAGCTGGGAATGGCGACTCCGGCTGAAACACTCCGTTTGATCACCAGGCTTGTCCAAATCGCAGAGTCTCTCGAACGGGCTCCCGATGCCAGCCCTGAAGCATTCACAGCCTCCATCTGGAACCATGGCATCGAGCAGGCTGCCGACCTTGCCGATGCGGCCGCATCCCTGGAAAAGAGCCGGGCGGAGATCGGAAGCCAGCTTGCCGAAGGAGCCTGGGACGCAGACCTGGCACAGGCGCGTCAGGTGCTCGCAAGCCATGGCAGCAGTCTGCTCCGTCTGCTTTCTGGCGAGTGGCGGACTGCTGATCGTTTGGTGCGATCGTTTCTGGCGAATCCCAAGGTCCCGCTGCCCGAGTTGCTTTCCCTGCTCGATTGCCTCGCAGCCGGGAAAAGGGCGAAAGCGGTTCTGCAGTCCGGCGACGCGGTTGGACGCCAAGCGTTTGGAGCCTTCTGGCGTGGAGACCGTTCCTCGTCCGCATCGCTATCTGCCTTGGTCGCCTGGATGCGCAGCCTCGGCGGCCTCGGAGATGAAACGCGGCGGATTGCTGCCCGTTTGCCAGATCGTCAGAACCTTGGAGCCCAGGCCAGGAGCATGCGGCGGCTCCTCGCAGAGTTGGAACCACTGCTCAGCGGCCTGCTTCCATCTCTGCGGATCACCAGCAGCGACGCTCCGTCAGGCGACGACGTCCCGCTGTCCTTGATTCATAGCTCCCTCGTTCCTCTCGTGGAGGCTGAGGAACGGACGCGGAGCATACCGTCCGATCCCTCCACCTCCATTCCGGATCGGCTCACGCTCCTGAGAAACCTGACCATCCTGCAAAAGCTTCGGGCTCGGATCCAAGCGAAATCCGAACTCGGACAGCGCGTTTACGATCACGCCTGGAGTGGAACTCACTCCGATTGGGCTCACCTTCAGGCTGCGACTACCTGGGTCAAAGCAAATCTCGAGATTCTTTCACTTGTTGCTGGACTGTCTGACCGCAAAAGTCCGAAGAACAGCGCGGAGGCGATCGAACAGGAACAAAAGTCCGTAATCGCCGCATGTGAAGCTTTGTTCCATGACCTTCAGTTCGACCCGAAACTCCTTTCTTCCAATCTGCTCACAGTCGAGACGCCGCAACTCGCGCGGATTTCTACTCGCGCCTTGCTGGAACGAATGGATCTCTGGCTCGGACATCCGGAGGAGCTGTCCAAGTGGGTCGGTTATCGTGATTGCGGAGACCGGGCCAACAAAAGCGGATTGGGTGAGATGACGCAGCGCCTGGCAGATGGCCGGTTGCTGCCGTCGGATGCGCTTCCAGTCTTCGCAATGGCTTACTACGAAGCGTTACTGCGGCAGCAATTCAAGGCCAATCCTGAGCTTGCCCGCTTCGAAGGTCAAATTCACAGCAAAATTGTTCAGCGGTTCTCCGCTCTTGACCGCGAACGCATTGCGGCTTCCGCATTGGAAGTCGTTCATTCCCATCATCGCCGCATTCCACCCGGGGGCGGCGTCGGTCCAGTTGGCATACTCCGTGGAGAAATTGCCAAGAAGACTCGTCACCTTCCCATTCGTCAACTCATGCTGAAGGCGGCACCTGCCATTCAAGCGTTGAAACCTGTCTTGATGATGAGTCCGCTTTCCGTCGCCCAGTTCCTGCCGCCCGGCAAGCTTACCTTTGATTTGCTCGTGATGGATGAGGCCAGTCAGATACAACCGGTGGACGCCCTTGGTGCCATCGCGCGTTGCCGTCAGGTGATCGTCGTCGGCGATGAACGTCAGCTTCCGCCGACACGATTCTTCGCCAAAATGACCTCCGATGTCGGTGACGCGGACGAAGAAGAGGAAGATCCCACCCGAGTTGGAGACATCGAGAGTATCCTCGGCCTCTTCATCGCACGCGGCCTCCCGCAGCGGATGCTCCGCTGGCACTACCGCAGCCGGCATCAGTCCCTAATTGCCGTTTCCAATAGCGAGTTCTATGAGAATCGCCTCTTCATCATCCCAAGCCCGTTCACGGCCGAGGCTGGCATGGGGCTTCGCTTCCACTTCATCGAGCGTGGTGTCTTCTACTCGGAGAGCAGATCAACTGAGGCGCAATTTGCCAACCCCGTAGAGGCACGGGCCGTGGCTGAAGCAGTCATACGGCATGCGATAGAGCATCCCGGCCTCACTCTCGGTGTCGCCACTTTCTCCATGAAACAGCGCCGCGCCATTCAGGATCAACTTGAAGTGCTACGCCGGTCGAATCCGGATACCGAATCCTTCTTTCACGGTCACCACGCCGAACCTTTCTTCATCAAGAACCTTGAAAATGTTCAGGGTGATGAACGCGATGTCATCCTCATCTCCGTTGGGTACGGACGCGACGCCCAGGGCAACTTCGCGATGCGCTTCGGTCCGCTCGGTATGGAGGGTGGCGAGCGGCGCCTGAACGTGCTCATCAGCCGCGCGAAGCAACGCTGTAAAGTCTTCGCCTCGATCACCGATGAGGACATCGACACCGAACGGGCAAAGGGAAAAGGCATCTTCGCCCTCAAGCTATTCCTTCATTTCGCCCGAACAGGCCGCCTCGACATGACTCGCAGTCCCAGGACGGAGCCGTCGAGAAACACCTTCGCTTCTCAGGTTGGAGCGGCGCTTCAGCAACGGGGGTACCAGGTTCATCCCAGTGTCGGCATCGCCGGCTGCTTCATTGATCTCGCCATCGTCGATACGGAAACGCCGGGCCGCTATGTGCTGGGGATCGAGTGCGATGGTCCGTCCTACGAAGGCGCGCGTTCTGCCCGCGATCGCGACCGGCTCCGGAGAGCCGTTCTCGAAGACCATGGCTGGTTGCTGCATCGCATCTGGAGTATCGATTGGCTTCACCGGCCGCAAGAACAATTGGATCGCCTCGTACAAAGAATTGAGGCTGCAAAGACGCAGCTTGCAACGGAACAAGCGGAAGCGCAACAACGTTCCAGAGCCAAGTTGCAAATGTTCAGCGTCGAGCGGAACGGGCAGGTGGAAATGGGGCTCAAGGCGGCGGCTCATTCTCAGCCCGCCAATGCGCCTTACATTGAAGCCGCATTACCTCGTCCGTCTCAGGCAGAGCTCCACGAGACACCGACGGGACTGCTGGCGGATCTGGTGTACCGCATCGTGCAAATTGAAAGTCCAGTCCATTCAGATGAGGTCGTTGTGAGGCTCAGGAGTATCTGGGGTCTTCAACGAAGCGGACAACGGATTCAACTCGCGGCGGAACGTGCCATAGCTGCGTCGGTCAAGTCAGGGAAGGTGCTGCTGGAAGAGCACATCCTCTCCATTCCAGGCCGGACAGCGACGGTACGTGATCGCAGCCAGGTCTCCTCTCCGGGTCTACGGAAGCCGGAACTCTTGCCTCCGCAAGAAATTCAGTCGGCCGTACTCGAACTCGTGACTCAAAGCTTCGGCGCAACCCAAGACGAGATCGTGCGCGGTGTCTCTCGAAGGTTCGGTTACGCAAGCACCAGTGCCCAGCTCCGGGAAGTGATCTGCCAAACACTCAGCCGGCTAGAGCTGCAATCAATGCTAGTAAGGCGAGACGAACTGATTGTATTGACCTGATCGCCCGACGACGCTCGCCCGCCAATCTGGACCGGGCCTATCCGTCCATTCGCCCAAAGGATTTAATGAAGGCACGCTCCATGGATGGAATCTGCATCACTTGCCGATGCAGAAAGTGGAGAAGATCAGGTTCAGGATGCTGTCTGGTGTGGTTTCGCCGGTAAGTTCGTCCAGGGCCTGTAGGGCTTCGTAGAGGTCCAGCAGCAGCATCTCGTGCGGGACGGAGATGGCGAGGGCTTCCTGTGCCTTGCGCAGCGCTGCCAGGCTGCGTGCGATGGTGTCGCGCTGGCGAAGGTTGCTGAGGGTTGCGGCACCGCTTGCTTCCGGCGCGGCACCGGCGTGGTCCAGGATGGCTTGACGCAGCCGATCCATGCCTTCACCGGTGACGGCCGAGGTGAGCTGGTGACCGGCCCCGATGTGCCATTGCCGGTCTTCGGGTGAGAGCAGGTCGGCTTTGTTGTGGACCAACAGTGCCGGTGTGCTGCCGGCTGCAACATCGGCGGAGTTTGCGGTTTCCGGCAGCAGCGCGTGCTTCGGATCCAACCATTGCAGACCCTCTGGGGGTGCTTGTGGCGGCGCAGGCGACGTGCCTTTCTGTGCGTCGAGAATATGCAGGACCAGGTCGGCCTCCGCTGCTGCCTCGTGCGAGCGGGCGACGCCTAGACGCTCGATTTCGTCCTGTGTGTCACGCAAGCCTGCCGTGTCGAGCAGTTCAACAGGAATGCCTTGAATGGCTGTGCGTTCACTCACCACATCGCGCGTGGTGCCGGGTACTGGAGTCACGATGGCCCGTTCACGCTCAAGCAGCCGGTTGAACAGGGAACTCTTGCCCGCGTTTGGTTTGCCGATCAGTGCGATGCGAAGACCTTCACGCAGCAGGCGGCCATGCGCGTAGCTTGCGAACAACGCTTCCAGCGGTGGAAGCAGCGCGGCAATACGCTTGGCGATCCCGGCGGCGGGCAGCATCTCCAGATCGTCTTCCGCGAAATCGATGCCCGCTTCGAGCGTGGCGATGAGCTCGATCAAGATCTGCTTGACGGGCCGGATGCTCCGCGCGAGTGAACCGCCCAGCTGCTCCGCGGCCAGGCGCGCCTGTGTGAGTGTTTGTGCGTCGATCAGATCGCGCACAGCTTCGGCCTGTGTCAGGTCCAGACGGTGGTTCAAGAAGGCGCGCTCGGTAAACTCGCCGGCTCGGGCGAGCCGGGCACCATCGTGCAGGGCGCGTTCCACCACGGCTTGCAGGATCACGGGAGCGCCATGCGTGCAAATCTCCACGACATCTTCACCCGTGTAGCTGTGCGGGCCTTGGAACCAGGTCAGCAGCGCGTCATCCATGCGGCCGCCATTTGCATCCAGCACATGGGTGTACAGCGCACGGTGAGAGAGGGGCGCTTGCCTCAGCGCGGTGAGCTGCCGCGCAATGACTAGCGCCCGCGGGCCGGAAAGCCGTACGACGCCGATGCCGCCGCGGCCTGGCGGCGTGGCTATGGCGACGATGGTGTCGCTGGTAGGATCTGCGAAATCTGGCGCGGCGGACACCTCTTCAGTATCGCCGTGAAGTGGCTTCGCACCTCATCTCTGGCGAGACCGGGCTTCTTCAACCTATCGCCGCCGGAACCTCTTGGCGATCTCCTGTGCGCGGCTGCTGTCATTGGTACGCGCCGGCATGTTTTTCGGGTAGAGCACCACAAAGCGGCGGCTGCCTTCACCGCTGGATTCGGTGCGCAGATCCTCATGCTCTTTCAAGAGCAGGTGCAGCAGGCGGCGCTCGCGGCTGCTCATCGGGTCATAGCTGAAAGGCCGCTCACGCTCGCGTACGTAGCGGACGCCGCGCTCGGCCATCTCACGCAGGTCCGCGGCGCGGCCGGCTTTGAAGCCGAGTGCGTCAAAGCTGATGCGGTCGTGCTCTTCCGGCTCCAGGCCGATGATCTTCGCGGCCAGGTGCTCCAGCGCACGCAGGGCCTCGCCCTCGCGGTCCAGCAGTAGTTCGGCATCCGGGCCATCGATGTCGACGTAAAGCAGGCGGTCTTCCAGGCCGTCCGGGTCGACGGCACCAGGACCGGCCACGATCTTGTACTTGAGCCGTAGGCCGCCGGTGGTAGTCAGGAGCTTCATCACTTCGGCGGTCTGCCGCGCCGCTGTTGGGAGGTCTTGCATGAAATCTTTCTGCCGTTGCCTGTTGCTGGGCTCTTTCGATTTTATCGAAAACAGCCGCACGGCGAAGATAGCCATGCCGTGGGCAAATATGGCTACATTGCGCCAGAATCGCTCGAGCCAAATCTAGCGCCGGCCTTGAATCACCTTGCCCTGTGGCGCGCCCACCCGCTTGCGTGCCCGCTTTGCGGCCAGGGACCGCATCTCCTTGCCCAGGGCCGTCTGGTTCATGATGAGCTGTGTGAACACCATGAGAATGTTGCCGACGACCCAATAAATGCCGAGGCCGGAGGCGTAGTTCCACGTGATGAACAGCGAGAAGGCCGGCATCATGAAAGCCATCATGCGCTGCTGCGCCGGGTCAACGCCGGGGCTCGGCATGTAGAACGAGACCAGGAACTGCGAAACCACCAGGGTGATGGGAAGGACATGGTACGGGTCGGCAGCCGTAAGATCGTGCAGCCAGAACCAGTGCGCTCCCCGCAGTTCAAACACCTTGGGAATGGTGGAGAGCATGGCGAACAGCAGCGGCATCTGGATGAGTGTCGGGATGCAGCCGCCAAACATGTTCACGCCGTTGTCTTTCTGCAACTGCATGATTTCGCCGTTCATGTCGGCCTTCTTTGGGTCAGTCACCTTGTATTTGGCATACTTCGCCTTGATCGCGTCCATCTGCGGCTGAATGCGCTGCATCTTCAGGGCGGACTTCATGGTCTGGATGCGCAGCGGGATGAGCACGGCGTTGATGAGCAGCGTGAGCAGCACAATGGCCCAACCCCAGTTGCTGGCAAAGTGATTGTGCACCCAGTACAGCGCCCAGAAAAGTGCCTTGGCGATGGGGCCGAAGAAGCCGAAATCCATCAGCTGTTCCAGCGTTGCGTCGGAGCCTGACACCTTCACGGCGCGCAGCACGGGTACAGATTTCGGTCCCGCAAAGACGCGCAGTTTCGCTGGGCCTTCCGCGCTGCCCACGGCAACGCCGGGCAGGGGAACGTCGACGCTCTTGCCGGCCGGCGTACCATCGCGCCGCAGCTTCTGCACGTCGATGGTGTGCGACAGTGTCACGGCGCTGGCCGTCTGTGAATCGTCCGGCAGCAGCACCGCCGCAAAGTACTGATCGGTGAGGCCGGCAAAGTCCAGCGGCGCATTCAGCGTGTCGCCGCCGCTGATCTTCTTAAAGTCGGTGTGCTCTTCCTTGCCGCCGCGCATGGTTTCCAGCTTGGCGCTGTTGTAATCCTGCGGCTGTTCCTGGTCGCCAAAGCCGCCGGGCCAACTGATCAGCGCACGCACGGGCACGCCGTTGTGCTTCACTTCGGCTTCCGCATGCACGGTGTAAGTCTCGTCGAAGCGAAAGCTCTTGGTGATCTCAAAACCGTTTTGCGCGTAATGGAAAGTGAGTGTTTGCGGCGCGGTGAGCTTGCCCGTGGCGGAAGGCACAAAGAGGGAGTCGCTGATGCTTTTGTTCAGGCCAGCATCATAGGTATAGATCGCCATCGGGTAGCCGAACTGCTTGGCCGCCTGACCATGCACCAGGTCGAGCGGTGCGCCGTAACGATCCTTCTGCCCTTTGAGCACCCATGAGCGAACTTCGCCGCCACGATTGGAGAACTGAATGCGGTACAACTCATTTTCGACAGTGGTGGAGTTCTCAGCCGTGGCCACAACGGCCGGCACCGCAGACTGCTGCGCAGCCTGAGCATTGAATGTGGAGGTCGATCCTGTAGGCGTTGCGGTCTGCGCGGCCGAGCCAGCCTGCCCATTTGCTGGAGCCTTCTGTGATGGCGCTTGCGCGGTGGGCTTTTGCAGCGGCTCTGTCTTGCGGCTGCGATAAACCTGCAGGCCGGCGAAGATGACGACCATGGCCAGCATCATGTAGAGCAGCGAACGGTTCTCACCGCCGCCACCCTGGTTGGGATTGCGAATCTCTGCCAAGTGCTTCCTCTTCTGGAGCGGCGCAACGCACGCCCGACGGCCTGCCGGGCGCGCCAGAGGCGCACAGCGACCCATCCCCTATGGTAAACGGCTCCGCTGCCGCCGTGTGGGTGTGGCGGCATGCAGTTTCGGCCGGGGAGCCTGAACTGGTCAACGTTCGCGGAGAGTCGTCGCTTCAGGCCAAAACTCAAACAGGAAACCCGCGAACGATTCCGAGGCTGACGCCCCCGAGCCATTCGCGGGTTTCTTGCCCGTTTCGCGGATATTGCTTACAGGGCCTTCTGCAGAGCTTCGCCGAGCTTCTTGATCTCGTCCCCTTCACCAGCCTTGGCATGGCCCGCGAGTGCGGCGGTTTCCTTGCCCAGCTTGTGAACCAGCGGCTTGATCTTCTTGTCATCCAGCGGCTCTTCACCCAGCAGCTTCTTGAGCTGGTTCAGGTCGGTAACGAGCTTCTTCGCGCCCTCTACCTCATGTGCTTCCAGAAACTTCTCCCAGCCGTCAATGTTCTTGATGGCTGCTTCCGGCTTGAGCGAGCTGATATCGCCAAGTGCTTTGATCGTTGCTTCAAAATTCTTCGTTGCCATGCTTTGTCTCCGTAAGTGAACGTATTGAGAGGAACACTGCTGTTCCTGTCCGCCGAATGTGATGCCTTTCACGGTGTGAGGGGGCTTGCGCCACATTCGTCACCTGTGGCGGATGAACGGAAACATCCTTGCGCTTTTGGGAGACACAAGCGGCTGATGAGCGCAACGCGGCATTCAAAGGCATCTCCCAGCTCTTCACCTTCCGTTCACATGGCGGGCTGCGCAATCGAGTCCGGCCGCTCCGCGACTATAGTGGATGGACAGAGGCGGCGGCAGCGCCACGGCCCGTTGCAGGTGGTTCATGCCGAGTCGCGGCAGAGCACCTGTTCTGCAGCACGAAAGGGATTCTATGCACTTACCAACTTCACGCGCCGTTCTACTCGCCGCTATGTCTCTGCTTGCCGCGGCGCCCCTTCACGCGGACGACACCTCCAAGCGCGAAAAACTGCATGAGATGTTCCGTCTGGCCCACATCGACCAGACGATGAACCAGGCATTTCAGCAGCAGGTCCAACAGTTGCCGCGCATGATGCAGGCCATGTTTCCCGGCGCAAAGATCACGCCGGAGCAGCAGAAGGACATGGACACATTCATGCAGAAGATCATGGGCATCGTTCAGACAGAGGCAAACTGGACCAAACTGGAGCCGCAATTCACCACCATCTACGCTTCCACATATTCCGAGCAGGAAATTGATGGCCTAATTGCCTTTTACAAATCGCCGGTCGGCCAGGAGATGGTCGCCAAGCAGCCGGAACTGCTGACCAAGTCACAGGGCGTCACGCAGTCCATGATGGTCGACCTGCAACCCAGGCTGCGGGACGCTGTAATGCAATTTGCAAAGGACATGCAGGCCAAATACCCCAACGGCGTGGGCGGTAGTGCGGCAGCGCCGAAATAGCCCGGCCCGGTTTCCGGAACGAGCCATGCCGCACCACTTGCCGCTGAGAGCTGATAGCTGGTAACGTCATGTGGCCTGAGCCGTCACAATATAAGCCGTGTTGTGTGCCCCTTGCACGGCCATCACATTAATCATTTCGTGGAGTTGTTCATGCGCCGCACTTTCCCACTCACCTTGAGCCTGGGCCTGATCTGCTTGCCGGTCCTTGCCCATGCGGACGATGCCTCCAAGCATGCCAAGGTCGAGCAGATGCTGACGGTCACCAAGATCGACACGATTTCGCAGCAGATGCTTTCCAACGTGCCCGCGCAGGTGCGCACCATGGCATCCCGTCAAGTCATGGTGCAGGCCGCCTCTTCCCCAGAGCAGAAGAAAATAGTCTCCGATTACCTGGATCAGTTGCAGACCATTGCCAAAGACGGCGCCAAGTGGGATCTTGTTCATCCAAAGATTGTCGATCTCTACATGGCCACTTTTACCGAGCCTGAGCTGGACGGCATACTTGCTTTCTACAAAACACCCGCCGGTCAGGCCTTGGTGGCCAAGACCCCCGAAATCTCGGGCAAGACCGTGCAGATCTTGCAGGGTTCACTAAGCGGTCTCGAGCCACAGTTCCAAGCCGCTACGAAGGCTTTCCAGACGAACATGCAGCAGACCACGCCCGGCGATGGCAGCCCGGCGCCGGCAAGCAAGGCACCCACGCTCGGGCCGGCGATTCCTGACAGCACGCCAGGCACCGCGCCGAAGAAGTAACCATGTCGTGCGTGTTGACATTGGCGCTGAACGGTGAGGCGCAGCAGCGGTTTGAGGAACTCCGGCAGCGGCACTTTCCGCCGGAGCTCAACCGCATTCCAGCCCACCTGACACTCTTTCACACGCTGCCGGACACTGACGAAGTGCGGGCAGCCCTGGCTCTGATCGCGCGGCAGCAACGGTCGTTTCCCATGCAGGTTGCCGAGTTGAAGTCGCTGGGCCGCGGTGTGGCGATGTTTCTGACTTCCAGCCACGCGAAATCGCTGCACCGTTCGCTCAGTGATGCCTTCGCGGAAAGCCTGAGCGCGCAGGACCGGCAGGGTTTTCGCCCGCACGTGGTGGTACAGAACAAAGTCGCATCGCAGCAGGCGCGGGAAACGCTGGCCCTGCTGCAGGCAGGCTTTCAGCCATGGCAATGCCGTGCCATCGGCATGGACTTGTGGCGTTACCTGGGCGGCCCATGGCTGCACCTTCAGCGTTTTCCGTTTGCTGGCGAAGACAAGGAAAGCTAGAGCATCTCTCGCATAGGTAAAGCTCTGTCATTTCGACCGAAGCGAAGCTAAGTGGAGAGACCTGCTTTTTCCCAACTCAATCGTTCTCACGGCAGATCAGCGCAATTACACTCAGGCGAGAAACGCTCTAAGCCGAGGCAACACGTCTTGCCGCTTCACGTCCATCGCGGATCAACTCCGGCAGGCCCACTCCACGATAGCCGTTTCCCAGCAGTTCCAAACCGCTCATCGCTTCCATGCGGCCGCTCAACTCCGCCATGCGGTCCCCATGGCCAACTGCATACTGCGGCAGCGCACGCGGCCAGACGCGTGTAACGGTCAGCACCGGCTCCGGCAGCGGGCCAAGAATGCGCTCCAGGTCGGCTTTTGCGTTCTGGTAGGGGAGCGAACGTGAGTTCGCAACCGGGAGATCGCCACCGTCCCGAGCGGTGTCAATTCCGCCGTAGTAGGCGCGCACCAGGCGGCCGCCCTCCGGCACGCGATGCGGGTACTTCTGGTCGCTGAAGGTGCCGGCCAGCATTGCCGAACCCTCGCCCTCCGGCACCAAAAATCCAAAGCCTTTGGGCCACTGTACGTTTTGCTCGGCGGAAAATCCGAAAGC
This sequence comes from uncultured Terriglobus sp., assembly GCA_964246215.1. Classification (GTDB taxonomy): domain Bacteria; phylum Acidobacteriota; class Terriglobia; order Terriglobales; family Acidobacteriaceae; genus Terriglobus. The sequence goes on from CAXTPQ010000053.1 coordinate 11,158, forward strand.
AACAATGGCGGCACTGCTGGTGCGCATTGCCATGAGTTCTGCGGCACGCGGATCGACGGCCTGCAGCAACTGGCGCGCGGCGAGCACCGGCAAGGCCAGCAGAACGGCATCTGCCTCTAGCATGAGCAGACCGGAGCTTTGCGCGTTGGAAGCAGCCTCTGTGGCGATGAGCCATCGGCTGCCCTGCCGGGCAAGGCCTGTAGCGCGCCGGCGGAGGTGCACGCTGCTCCCCGGCTCTTTTGTCGAGGAGCTTGCTGTGCCGTTGCCGGAAGTTGGCAGTCTCATAGCCATGCGCTCCGCGAGTGTGCCGGTGCCGCTGCGCAGCGATGTAAAGATACTGGGCTTTGGCTTGCCGGCTTGCTGCTTGGAGCGGGCTTCCGCGGCAAGGATCAGCGAGCCGAACTCCCGTTCCATCTCGACAAACGGCTTCATCACGGAGCGGACGCTCAGTTCGCGGACGTCACCACCAAAGATGCCGCCCAGCAGCGGTGCGCCCACGGTGTGCAGCACCTCCGCGCCGAAGTGCCGCTGTACAAAGCTTGCGACCGACTCATCGTGATCGGGCGCGCTGCGCTTCAATTCTTCGGCGCGGCCCGGTTCCGCCGCATATGCCGCACGCGCCTCCTCATTGAAGAGTGGTGTCGCCCCGATCGCCGCCGTGGACGAGGGAACCATCATGCGCATGCCATCTGGCATCGGCTCCAACCGGCCGCCGTGCAGCACATAGGTCACGCGCTCGGCATCGTTGGAGGGCAGCAGTTCGCCTTCAAGACCGAGTTCTATCGCTGCTTCGCGAGCCCACGGCTTTTCGCTCACCCAGCCATCGGGGCCGCATTCGACGACAAATTCGCCTGTGCCGTCCGGAGAGGCATGGCGCTGCGTCTCCAGGATGCCGCCGAGCCGGTTCGATGCTTCGACAAGTGTAAAAGTGATCTCCACACCATCGCGCTGCAGCTTTGTCAACTCATATGCGGCGGCGAGACCCGCCACACCGCCTCCAACGATCACAATGGAACGCGGCATCCTAGGCCACCAGAGCTTCTGCGGCGGCGGGCTCGGGCAGCGGTGTAAGAACTCGAACGATTTCTGCTTCACCAGTCGGTGCGGCAATGTTCGAAGGAGTGACTCCATGCAGCACCAGGTCTTCCAGGGCCGCGATCAGCGTCGGTGAATCGTTTAGGTTATCCGCACGCGAAATGGTGATGCCGATCTCTCGCGCGGTCTGCTGAAAGGCGATATCGATGTCGTATAGGATTTCAACGTGGTCGCACAGGAAGCCGACCGGCTGCATGACCACATGCTCGTAGCCCTGCTGCTTCAGCGCGGCGAGCGTGTCCTCGACGCTGGGGCCGATCCACGGACCGCCGCTCAGCCCCTGGCTCTGGAAGCAGAAGTACCAGTCGTCTTCGTGCAAAGGTGCACCATCGTTGTCCGTTCCACTGAGCGATCCGGTCTCCCCCAACTCGGCGGCAATGCGCTTTGCCGTGCGCTTGCATTCGGAGTTGTAGGTATCCGGCTCGGTCGCAAGCACCATGCCATGGTGTTCCACAGGTTTCACAGAAGCCTGCACGGTGCGGCAAGGAACCGAGTGCGCGGTGAAGAGTACGGCCGTGCGTGCGCCGGTGGAGCGTGCGTCGTCCAGAGCGACGCGCATGGTTTCCGCAAAGGCACGGGCAAGCAACGGATGCTCCGCCCATCCCGCCAGGAAGTCGATCTTCAGGTCATCGCCTGCCGCCGTCTCGACCGCACGGCGATACAGACCGACGCTGGTGCGGCTGTTCTGCGGAGCCAGGCAAAGTGTGCGTGCGGAACGAATCCCATCGGCCTTCATCTGCGCGACGACGTCCGCAATGAACGGCTTCCAGTTGCGCATGCCCACGTAGACAGGCACGCCCATCTTCGCGGCAAGCAAGCGGCCCTGCAGCAGCGTCCAGCGCGTCAGGTGTGGGCCTTCGTCCGTCGGCTCCTCGCGCAGGCCGATCTCGGCGTAGCGCTCCTGCAACTCGTGAACCACATGCGGCGGAACGCCTCGGCCGCCCGTCACCAGCTTCAGGTACGCATCCAT
>CAXTPQ010000053.1:13322-17477 GCA_964246215.1 uncultured Terriglobus sp.
TACGGCGATCACGTTGTCCACCGGCGTGCCCGGCACAATGCCATGGCCAAGGTTGAAGATGTGTCCATCACGATCTCCCGCGGCATCCAGCACAGCCTTGACCCGCGCATGCAGAACCTCCTGCGGAGCAAAGAGCGCGATCGGATCCAGATTGCCCTGCACGGCCACATGCCTGCCTGCCAGACGCCAGCCCTCATCCAACGGCACGCGCCAGTCCAGGCCGAGCACATCCGCGCCTGTTTCGCGCATGGTGCTCAGCAATGAAGCGGTGTCGACGCCGAAGTAGATCACTGGAACACCCAATGCCTGCACTCGCTGCACAAGCTCTGTGGTGCGCGGTAGAACATACTCGCGGTAATCATTGACGGCCAGGGCGCCGGCCCAGCTGTCGAAGATCTGAATCACGTCGGCACCGGCATCGACCTGCTGGCCGGCATACTCCACCAGCACGGTGACGAGCTTGTCCATCAGCAGATCCCACGTGCCGCGGTCGCCGTACATGATCTTTTTCGTCTCGATGTAGTTGCGGGAGCTGCCGCCCTCAATCATGTAGCTGGCGAGCGTGAACGGCGCGCCGCAGAAGCCGATGATGCCAAGCTGGTCGCCATCGGCGCGCGGCGGCGCAAAGTGCTTGGCGACCTTTTCGATTGCCCGGGCGACATACCGTAAATCTTCTGTCTGGTCGGTGCGCAACGCCTGCACATGCTCCCGCGTGCGTACCGGCCGGTGCACCACCGGGCCTTCGCCATTGATGAACTCGAAATCGAGTCCCATGGGCGTGAAGGGCAGCAAGAGGTCGGCGAAGATGATGGCCGCATCCACGCCCAGCCGCTCGGCCGCGGTGATCGTCACCTCCGCCGCAATCTCCGGCGTACGGCAAATCTCCAGCAGCGAGTGGTGCTTGCGCACGGCCATGTACTCCGGCATGTACCGGCCGGCCTGCCGCAGGAACCAGACAGGGGTGCGGTCGACAGGCTGGCGGAAGCAGGCACGTACAAAGCGGCTGCCGTTTGCCACAGCTTGTCCCTGCATGGCCGGTTCGATAGTGGTCGAAGAATTCATGGATCTCCGTAGGCCCTGAACCACCTTGATGACGAGGGAGCTTTCGTAAAGGTGGGGTACCCACTGCTTTGCCGGTCGAGGATTAGCGGAGCAAAGGGCCGGTTTACGCCGTGGGAGCGACGAATTCCTTCGGCAACTCGCCTCCCGAACCGTAGAAAAAGTCGTTCATCTGCTCGACAAGGAACTCCTGCGCCTGCGGTGTCCAGGGCTGCAGCCGGTACTCATTCAGCAGCATCTTCTGCCGCTCGACCCACTCATTCCAGGCTTTCTTCGAGATGGTCTTGTAGACCTTTTGGCCCAGTTCGCTGTCAAACGGCGGCTCGTCCAGGCCTTCCAGTTCCTGCTTGTACTTTGCGCAAAACACCATATGTGCCATTGGTTTGCCGTGCTCCCCATCGATCTGCATCTTTGATTATAGATTTGCGCGCCGCGCAGCCTGTCCGCTCATCGAAACTGGCATGCCCATTCCTTTGCCCGAAATCGTCCACCGCGCCGCTGAGCTGATGCTCGCCACCATGACCGGAAATGAGCTGTGCGTGGCGGCTTTTGTGCAGCCGATTCTCCGGGGAGAGAGTGAGTCGACGCAGGTGCTGCTGGCTCCACGCGTGGCTTCACGGCTGGGCCGCGTCATGCCGTTCTGGTACGCTGCGTCGCTGCTGCTGGCGGCGTGGGACTGGTGGCTGCATCGCGGGCTTCCTGCGCATGTGTGGATTGCCGTCGCGGCTTCGCTGCAAGCTGTCATTACGGTCGTCACACTCGGCTTTCTGGTGCCGAGGAACAATCGGCTTGCCGCCATGACGGGTGCCTATCATGGCTGGAAAAACGATGCCGCAAGCTGGGACCGGGTGCATCAGATCCGGGTCATCCTGCTGCTGCTTGCGACGGTGCTTCTGATCGCCGCGCCCGCGCTCTGCACGGTGTACCAGATCAACGGTGTTTGATGCCGCCCTCTCGTGAGTGCGGTCTTCCTGTCGATCACCCCTCATGTGCGGAGTTGCCGCGCTTCAATGCTTTGTGTTTTCGAATGGAGCGTGCGCTTCTTCGTGCCGTTGCAGACTAGCCGTGTTGCCCGACTGACTAGCCTTTGCCCGGCACCGGGTTTCCATTTGCGTCGTATGGACAGTGCCGGCATGCATTGCCGCAGCAGTAGCCGCGCTTGCGATGAAAGGCGGCCGTAAAGACGAGAAATGGGCCGTCGTAATAAGAATCCGCCTGGGCGTTTTCGCTTGCGGTAGCGGCTTGCGTTGGATCAGGCAAACAGGCCGCCCTGCCCTTCTTCACGCGAAGGGGAGTGCACGGCCGGAAGGGCCGCCATCTCCGGAAGTGCGGCCCGCGGCTTGCGGCTCTGACGGATGCCTTCTGGAGTGGCGACCGCATCCAGCGGTTCGCCTTGCTCGTCACAGGCCGCTCCACCACGCAGCCACACGCGCCGTCCGGCAACCGCCGCGGTGCGCTCACCGGGAACAATGACACCGATCAGGTTGGCGGGATCGCTTGCCGCGATGCTGATCACTTCATCGGATTTGAGGTCGCGTGTGGCGCGCAGGCTTTCCACGGCCTCCGGCAAGGCAAACTGCTCGCCGCTGAAGCCGGTCACAAACCGGCCGCCGCGTACCTCCCCGCGTGCTTCCAGCCGGCGTAGCATGCGGAGCAGATCGCGCCAGCGTGGCGCATTGGCCTCACGCTGCAGCAGGTCGCGGAAGAGCACGCCATAGCGCTGCAGCAGCATGCGGGTCGCGGCCTCGAGCGAGGCTTCTTCTACGCGGGCGCGCTGCGGCACGGTCAGCTCCGGCGAGTGGTTTTCCAGAAAAAGCGACCACCGGCCCGCGGTGGAACGTGTGCCTCGTTTTGCACCGTTTGCCACCGGCTCTGCGATCAGCGGCTTGCGTTTGGAATCCATCATGGCGCGCAGCTGGTCGAAACCGTCGGCAGACGCGAGGCCCGCGGTGGCCAGTTCCCAAAGCGCGGTCTGCGTCTGCTGCTTGCTCAGCACGCACATACGCTGCAGATCGCTGGAAAAGCAGGCACCGCGATCGCGCAGCGTGGCACGCACGGACAACGCTTCTGGAGAAAGCGCTGCCTGCAGCTTGGATTCGTCCACGCTCTTGCTGTCCAGCGCGGTGGCGAGCCACTCGGCGGACTCGCGCACGTAAAAGGTGATAGGCGCCATGTTGGTGGGGATCACGCGCCGCGGTGCCGCGCCATCGCCCGATGCCCATGCCGGGTGCGGCGAGATGCGGCCCCAGCCGATGGCCCCGCTCAGGCAGAGCGCGTCGAGCCACTTGCCGTCATAGTCCTTCACGCGTTGCGGCAGCAGTGTGCGTTCCCACTCGACGGCGGGCGCCTCAAAGCCTTCCAGTTGCAGCAGCGCTTCCAGCACACCTTCCTCTCCGCTGAGCTGGGTTTGCGTTGCGAGGTGCTGCCAGCGCAGCAGCCATCGCATGAAGACAGCGGGCGAGACAGCCTCAATCTGCTTGCGCAGCGTGCCCAGCGTGAGCCGGTGGACTCGCTGCAGAATGCGGCGTTCGCACCATTCGATGCTGCTGTCGTCGGCTGCAGGGCCGGAGCCTTCAAACACTCCACGAAGCGCAAGGCCTTGCATCTCCACGGCGACGAGTTGCTGAAAGATGGCGCGCGATGCCAGCCCGGCGAGTGAGGCAATCCCGTTTGCAGTGGTGGGGCCGAGCAGTTGCAAAAAGCCCTGCGTGAGCATCCGTAGTGCGTCCTCAACCGCCACGGCTTCGTATGCCCCATTTTTTTTGGATTCACCGGCAAGGGTGGGGTCCACACCTTGCTTTGCCACAACCACTTGCTGGAGAGCGTGCACAAAACCAAGCCGTTCCGTGGCAACCCAGCACTGTGCGTTCCCAAGCTGCACCACACAGGCACGCCCGCGCGATTGCAGCCGCTCAAAAAACAACGGCCAGTGCCGGCTCGTCTGTGAGCGATGTGCGGCAAGCTCTGAATCGCGGGCCTGCTCCTCGCTGTTCCCTGCTCGCTGTTCCCTGTCACCTGTTCCCTGTTGCCTTCCATCAAACAACGCCACAGGCAGAGCCACACAACTGAACAGCAAGTCGTGCAGCTCGTGCTCAT
>CAXTPQ010000053.1:17577-21480 GCA_964246215.1 uncultured Terriglobus sp.
TTGCGGCGGGACCTTCTTGCCTTTTTGGAAACGCAGCAATTGCAGCGATCGGTTGGCTGCCCAGCGCCAGCGTGTCTTGAAAATGGGCGAGGCAATCGCTGCCTGCTCCAGCAGCTCCTTTGCGGTGCCGTCGGTCAGGTAGTGGAAGACGTCAGCAAGCGGAAAGCTGTGCTGCTCGGCTAGGCAGATATTAATGCCGTTGTCGGTTGCCGCGGCCTGCAGCTCATAGTTAAAGCCACGGCAGAAACGCTTGCGCAGCGCCAGCCCCCACGCACGATTCACACGGCCGCCAAAGGGTGCGTGCAGGATGAGCTGCATGCCGCCGCCCTCGTCAAAAAAACGCTCGGCGATGATGCGCGTCCTGGTCGGCACCGCGCCCAGCACGGCACATCCGCTCACGATGTACTGCAGCAGCTGGCGCGCCGCGGACTCGCAGAGGCAGCACTCGTCCATCAGCCACGCCGCGGCTCCGGCAATATGCGGATCGTCAAGCGTGACATGTTCGTGGTGCACGCCCGTCATGCGGCGGCAAATCTCCTCACGCAGGGCACCCACAAAGTCGCTCAGCACGTCGGTGCGCTGCGGTGCTTCACCGGCCCAGAACGGCACGTTGGGCGGTGCACCGTGGGCATCCTCCACCAGCACGCGGCCTTCCTTCTCCACCATCAGGACGCGCCAGCTCGCATTGCCCAGCTGGATCACATCGCCGGGCCCGCTATCGATGGCGTAATGCTCATCGAGCGTGGCGATCTGTGTGCCTTCGGGCTGCAGGATGACGGAGAAGATCGCCGTGTCCGGAATCGCTCCGCCGTTGCCGATCGCCGTCATCCGCGCGCCTCTGCGGGGGTGCAACTCGCCCGCTACGCCATCGCGCAAGAGGTACGCGCCGTAGCGGCCGCGCGAGTTTTCGATGCCCTGATGCAGTACGCTGACGAGCTCATCGAACTCCGCGCGGGTGAGATCCCGGTAGGGATACGCACGCGTCACCAGGCAATAGAGATCGTCCTCGCGCCATGGCTCCGCGCCGCACATGGCGACCATCTGCTGCATCAGGATGTCGAGCGGCTTTGGCGGAATCTCAAGCCGGTCAAGTGAGCCGGAGCGCATGGCCTGCACCAGCGCGGCCATCTCCAGCAGGTCATCGCGCGTGGTGGCGAAGAAGCGGCCCTTGGGAATGGCTCCGCGCCAGTGGCCCGCACGGCCCACGCGCTGCATGGCCGTGGCCACGGCGCGCGTGCTGTTCAGCTGGATGACCAGGTCCACCGCGCCAATGTCGATGCCGAGTTCCAGCGACGCCGTCGCGACCAGGCATTGAATCTCGCCGGCCTTGAGCCGCTGTTCCGCATCCAGCCGCAGCGCGCGCGAAAGTGAACCGTGGTGCGCGGCGACGTTTTCGCCGCCTAGCCGTTCCCCCAGCGCACCGCATAGCCGCTCCACCATGCGGCGCGTGTTGACGAACACAAGTGTGGACCGGTGCTCGCGGCAGAGTTCGGCGATGCGGTCGAAAATCTCAACCCACATTCTGGAATCGCAGACGGAACTCAATTCGCTGGACGGTATCTCAATGCCGAGATCAAGTGTGCGGCGCTGGCCCACCTGGATGATGGTGGCGTGGGCTTCTGGCTGCTTCAATGATCTGCCGGCAGGGGAAGGATTTGCCCCATACTTTCGCGAGGGAGCCGCGAAAGTATGAGCCACCCGGCCATCAGGTAGTTCGAGAGACATGCGCTCATTTTGATGGGTGTCGAATCGTCGCACTCCCGTCAAAAAACTCGCCACGAGTTCAATCGGATTCTGCGTCGCGGAAAGTCCGATGCGCTGCGGCGCGCGTGACAGGCCGGTGAGCATCGCGCCGGGTGTCAGGCGGTTCTCGCCAGTCACCAGGGCATCCAGCCGCTCCAGCGTGAGCGCCAGGTGTGCGCCGCGCTTGTCATCCGCCATGGCATGGATCTCGTCCACGATCACCGTCTGCACATGGCGCAGGTTTTCGCGTGCCTTCGCACTGGTGAGCAGCAGATACAGCGACTCCGGCGTGGTGACCAGGATGTGCGGCGGCATTTTCAGCATGGCCACGCGATCCTTGGGCAGCGTGTCTCCGGTACGCAGGCCGGTGCGGATGTGCGGCAACAGGTAGCCGCGCTCCAACGCCAGTTGCAGGATCTCGCGCAACGGCTCGTCCAGGTTTTTCTGCACGTCGTTGCTCAGTGCTTTCAGCGGCGATACATACACCACCTGCGTGAAGGGCGAGAGCCTGCCCTCGATCGCTTCGATGATCAGGCGGTTGATGGCAACCAAAAATGCCGTGAGTGTCTTGCCGGATCCGGTGGGAGCCGAGATCAGCGTCGGTTCACCCCGGACGATCGCGGGCCAACCCTCAATTTGTGGCTCAGTGGGTGAGCCAAACCGGCCAAGAAACCACTCCCGCACCACAGGATGCGCCCACGCCAGCGCGTCGCCATGAGCGCTGTTCGGTAAAGCAAGACCGGGAGGGCAGGCGAGGGAAGCCATGCGGACATTTTAGCGCGGGCTTCGCCGGTTCTTCGCTGCGAACGTCTTACAAATTCACCAGGCGCACGCCCAGGTGCTCGAAGTGACGGCGGTTCAGCGTCACAACTTGAAGGTTGTGCACTTCTGCCGTTGCGGCGATCAGCGCGTCGGCCAGCTCGATGTTATGACCGCGGCTTTTTGCAGCGATGGTTCTTACGGCTGCAAGGTCCGCGATTTCCACCGTAACTGGCAGGATCTGTCCTTCAAACCGTTTCATCACGAATGTAGCGATCCACTTCTCGAGGCTGAATCGGCGTTGGCCAACGGGAAGAAGTTCCGCACCTGCACGAAGCTCGTGGACAGTCATTACACTGATTGCACTTTCCGTCGGTATGGACATGCGCATCCATTTGTCCACCGATTCATTCGGCTGATGTTTCCGCGCTTGGGAGACGACATCAGTGTCGAGCAGGTATATCAAAACGAAACCGGACGTGCCTTTCCCTTTGCTCTTGGAAACTCCTCGTCACCCCAAAGTTCCGGAGGAGGTCGAAGCACATCCCAGAGAGACTTTTCAGGCTTAGTTCCCAACTCGGCACCTTCTAAGCTTCGGTGCTTCACTTCAGGTTCCGCGCCTCGTAACCTCCGGTACTCCATATCAGAAAGAACTACAAAGCTGTGCTTGCGCCGCGTGACCACCTGCGGCCCTTCGGTCTCCGCGCGGTCGAGCACCTCACTGAACTGCGCTTTTGCCTGTGCCGCTCGCCATGTCATGCACCCAGAATAGGGTTGCGTGACCAATGTAGTCAAAACCTTCAAGCGTTGAACCAGTTCACGTCCAATCAAGAGGGCTGGTGCCACTTCGCACCAGCCCTTTCTTTACGAAAGAAACCCAAGCTAAGCCGCGACGGCCGCTGCTTCGCTGTTCACGTGCTCTGCCACGGTCGACAGCAGTTTGTCCATGTGCTTCTCCTCATTCTCGATGCTCTCGAGCACGGCATAGTCCTGTGTGCGTCCCAGCAGGCGCGCCCAGTTCTTCAGCGTGCCATAGACCGCGATCTCGTGATGCTCTGCCTGCTGCGCGATGGCGATCAGCGCCACATCCAGTACATCCGGATCGTTGACGTCCTTGATGGTGTCTTGTGCTTCGCTGCTCAGGGCTGAGGCAATCTTGCAGGTTTGGCTGCTGTGTTCCGGCAGATGTTGCAAGAGCTGACGAACTTTGCTCACATGCAGTTCGCTTTCCTGCAGGTGGGACTGAAACACCTGCTTTAACTGCGTATCGTTTGCTTTCGCGATATTGACCGGTATCGCCTTCAAACCTTGCTCTTCCAGGTCGAGTGCCTTGCGGAGTTCATTGTTGTACAGCTCAGTCAGGCTCTTTATGTTTGCTGAGAAAATCTTCATGTCGCAACC
>CAXTPQ010000054.1:0-5286 GCA_964246215.1 uncultured Terriglobus sp.
GCCAGAAAGAGTCCTGCGATGGACTTGACCTGCAGCGTGCGGTCGAGCTCTGTTGGGTCGATGGCGTCGTACTCGATGGCGTAGCCGGGCCGCAGCATCACCGCGTTTTCCAGGCCGGGAATGCTGTGCACCATGGCGAGCTGCACGTCGGCCGGCAGACTGGTGCTCATGCCGTTGATGTAGATTTCGTCGGTGTTCAGGCCTTCCGGTTCCAGAAAGAACTGGTGCTGCTCCTTGTCCGGAAAGCGGACGATCTTGTCCTCGATGGAGGGGCAGTAGCGTGGGCCGATCGCTTCGATCTGACCGGTGTACATGGGCGAGCGGTGCACGTTGTCGCGGATGAGCTGCAGCAGTTGCGGCGTGGTGTAGGCGATGTGGCAGCACACCTGCTTGAGCGCGGGTGCTTCGCCACGGCCAAGGCCGGAGCGGAAGGAGAAGGAGGTCGGGTCGGCGTCGCCGGGCTGCTCCTGAAAGCGCGTCCAGTCGATGGTGCGGCCATCCAGCCGTGGCGGCGTTCCGGTCTTCAGACGGCACTCCCGCAGACCCAACCGCTTGAGTGACTCGCCGAGCATCACACTTGCGGCCTCCCCGGGCGTGCGGCCGGCGGAGACTTGCTGCTCGCCGCAATGGATGAGGCCATTCAGGAAGGTGCCGGTGGTGATGACAACGGCTTTCGCGTGGACCTCAGCGCCGCCGGCCATTCGAAGGCCAACGCAGCGCCGCGCGGATACTGCTGCGGCCAGCTGTGCTGGAGCGGACGAAGACGCGGTCGGCGGCAGATCCGTGGTTGCGCCGCTTTCGAGCAGGACATCCGCGACCTCGGCCTCAAGGATCGTCAGGTTCGGAATGCCTTCCAGCAGAGTTCTCATCGTGCTGCGGTAGAGAGCCTTGTCGCACTGCGCACGCGGCGACCAAACGGCAGGGCCACGTGAAGTATTCAGCAGCCGGAACTGGATGCCGCACGCATCGGCGACCTCGCTCATGACGCCGCCGAGTGCGTCAACCTCGCGCACGAGATGGCCCTTGGCAACGCCGCCGATGGCCGGATTGCAGCTCATCTGCGCGATTTTGTCGAGCGAGAGTGTAAAAAGAGCGGTGCGCAAACCCATGCGCGCGGCCGCCGCTGCGGCCTCACAGCCGGCGTGGCCCGCACCCACGATCAGGATGTCGTAGTTACTCATCGGCGGCATTGACGACTCGGAGATTGGGCACATATTCGAAGTGCTTGACATTGTGGGTAAGCACAGCAAAACCAAGATCCAGAGCTGTGGCAGCAATCAGCAAGTCGCCCAACCCGATAGTTACGCCTTTGTGGCCCAGCACAAAATTGAGTTTGCCGGCACGGATTGCTGTTCGCTCATCGATGGAGTAGATCGCGAAGTTGTCGCGTAGGTCGTTAAGGATTCTGAGGCGCTTCTCCTCATCCATACGGTAAGCAGATCGCCAATGTCCGTAGGTGAGCTCCATCAGAGTGATGGCGCACACACCAAATTCTTTCTCACCTGTCCGGCGAAGCGCCCCACTCTTTCGTAAGCCGCTGATCGCGCCATCCGTACGCTCCAGGTTCACAAACAGAGTCGTATCGATAATTAGTCCCATGGTACTTCCTTGGGCGTGTTGAAGATGGCCCTGATCTCCTGCATATCCGTCTCCCATTCCGGATCGACGACTGCAGGGCCGTTCTCCAGCTCACTTGCTGCCAGACCGCGCTCGATATCATCAATGTGGCTGGGCCGGGGGCGCCGGGAGCTTGGGTCGGAAACGTAAGCGATCCTCTTTCCGTCATGCTCCAGGACAACTTCGTTCCCCGCGCGCACGAGGTCCATGACCTTGCTGAAATCGCGGGCGGCTTCGGCTTCCTGCATGTGGATCGTCATACATGAATGTTACGCTTGCCGCCGGTCCAAAGACACTAGTCAAACCGGGGCAGATGATGCATCTCGTTGTCCGGTACCGGCTCGGTGGGTGCGCCCGATTTCAGCCAGTTGCGCAGGCCGCCTTCCACCACGCGGACCTTGTGCCCGCGCTGGGTAAGCGTGTGCGCCACACGCACGCTGGTGGCGTCACGGATGCACGAGCAGTACAGATACACGTCGCACTCGATGGCCAGCGTCTCGCGTAAGGCTTCCATCTCGATCAACAGGCGATTCGGCTCCACGCGGATGGAGTTCTTGATCCGCTGCATGCCGGGGTCGTAATAGCCATGCGAGCGCACATCCGCAATGACGATGGGCCGCTCCGGATCCGGATTCGCCATGCGCTCCAGCAGTTCTTCCGGCAGCACCTTCTGTACGTCGCGGTACTTGCGGTCGCGCACCCGGATCACCAGCCAGGTGAGCAGGTAGCCAAGCCCCACCAGCAACGCAGTGCCAAACACCACATGGCCAACGACCGCAAGCGCGTCCGTAACGGCCCGGATAAACGGGCTGAGCAGGTAACCCATCGATAACCATGCACCAACGTGAATCACGTCGCCGGCGAGTTCGTAGCGCCAATAGCGCCAAGGCCGCATGTTCAGGCTGCCGGCCAGCGGCGCGGCCATGTTACCCAGGCCGGGTAGAAACCGGGCAAACAGCAGCGCACGCGCGCCCCGGCGATAAAAGAAATCCGCCGAGCGGAAGATGCAGGTTTCCGGGTCCATGGTCACGCGGCAGAGGCGGCCCAACAGCCACCAACCCGTCAAGCGGCCACCGGCATACAGCAGGGTGGCACCGAGGTTTTCAGCGGCAACAGCCACCACCACCAGCGGGACCAGGCGCAGTGAACCGTTGTGTGCCGCGGAGCCTGCCAGAATCAGCGCCACCACGGTGGGCAACGGCAATCCCAATGAGGACAGCAGCAGAAGTCCGGCTACAGTCGCATACCCGTGCGACGCGATCCATCCTACCCAGCCCATGCATCACCTGTGAACAGCATATTGGATGCACCTGATCGGGCGTTGCAATCAACTGAACCGAGCAGGCCGGCGGGATCTGCCGTCGGCAATTTCCGACACGCCTGTCTCCGGCGGCACCAGCGTTCCATAACGTACCGATTTCAGCGAGTGTTGTTCGTATCCCGGCCTAGAAACATATATATGTTCAAGGGCGATCGTGGAAGTACCATCGAGCAGCACACCAACTGAACACGGGGGCGCTTTGAATATCAATGTGTTTGTAAGGGTTATTTCCGTCGCTCAGGTTCTTTTTACGGCGACTCTTTTCGCCCAGGAGCTCCGTCTCGACCTCGATCTTCAAAAGGCTGGCACTCCGGTAAGCCCTACCCTGTACGGCCTCATGATCGAGGAGATCAATCACTCGATCGACGGCGGGCTATATGCCGAGCTCGTTCAGAATCGGGCTTTCCATAGTGACTGGTCCGGCACAACTCCGTGGGATCTGATCCGAAAGGGTTCTTCACAAGCCACGGCTACCCTGGACACCTCATCGGGACCTTCTCAGGTTTTATCCAGCAGCATGAAATTGTCAGTAGCCGCCGCTTCCACCGCAAATGAGGCTGGGCTTACCAACCCCGGCTACTGGGGCTTTGGCCTGCAGGCCAATACCACCTACAAAGGCTCACTCTACGCCCGTGTTGCCGGTGGTAGCCCCGGCCCTGTCACCGTCCGGCTGATCAACGACCGGACAGGCGGCATTCAGGCGAGCGCCACCGTAACGCCAAAGGCTGGCAGTTGGACGCAGTACACCTACACATTGAAGACCAAGGCGATTGCTCCTTCAGCCAACAACCACCTTGAGCTTACCGTCGCGCATCCAGGCACCATTTGGCTCCAAATGGTCAGTCTTTTCGGCCCCACCTTTCACGACCGCCCGAACGGGCTTCGCCCTGACCTGATGACGATGATGGCGGAGATGCACCCGTCTTTTCTTCGCATGCCGGGCGGCAACTTTTTGGAGGGCAACACGCTGCAGGACGCCTACGACTGGAAGAAGACCATCGGGCCTGTCCTCGACCGCCCGGGTCACAATGGGCCGTGGTTTTACTGGTCGAGCGATGGCCTTGGCCTGCTTGACTATCTCACCTGGTGCGAGGACCTCCACATGGAGCCGGTGCTTGCCGTCAATGCTGGATATGCCCTGAATGGGACGCACCTCAACCCCGGCAAGGATCTTGAACCGCTCGTGCAGTCGGCGCTCGACGAAGTGGAATATGTCACCGGTAATGCATCCACGCACTGGGGAGGGATCCGTTCCAGAGACGGCCATCCCGCGCCCTTTGTCCTTCACTACATTGAAGTGGGAAACGAGGATTATCTGGACAAGTCCGGGAGCTACCCGGCACGGTACGCGCAGTTTGCCGCGGCGCTTCACCGGCGGTATCCGCAATACAAACTGATCGCCACCGATGGCAACACGGACTACACCACCCGCGTCGCCAATCCAGAAATCTCCGACGAGCACTATTACAAGTCGCCGTCCGACATGATGGACCTGGTCCACCACTACGACAGCGCGCCCCGCACCGGGCCGAAGATCTTCGTTGGCGAGTGGGCCACGCGTTCCGGCACACCGACACCCAATTTCGGCGATGCGCTGGGTGACGCTGCCTGGATGACCTCGCTCGAACGGAACAGCGACCTGATCGTCATGGCTGCGTACGCGCCACTGTTCACCAACGTCAACCCTGGAGCCATGATCTGGCCGACGGATCTCATCGGTTACGACGCAACCCATGCCTACGGCTCACCCAGCTACTACGCGCAGTCTCTCTTTGCCGCGCATCTGGGCGACACCACGATACCGGCAAGCCTTTCGCGCCAGGATGACCGCTTCTTCTACTCCGCGACAAGAGATACAAAGGCCGGTACGGTCCACCTCAAGCTGGTGAACGCTCACAGCACCCCGGAGACGCTCACCATCGCAGGATTCGATGGACCGCGCAAAGCCCAGGCCTTCCGTCTCCACGCCGCCACCTGGAACGACACCAACTCCATCGCCGATCCCACGCACATCCTGCCCACTGCGTCCACCTTCTCCATTTCCGGCCGTGGGTGGTCTCATACGATTGAGGCCAACACCATTGAGGTGATCGATATCCCTTCCCGGTAACACCTCATCTGCCATGGCTGAACCGTTGCGACTCTCGTCAAGCGTCGGCAACGCTGAGCGTTTGCGGATCGGTGACACGCTGCATCAGCAGGGCCGCCAGCAGCATGCAGATGCCGCCCGCCGCAATGGCGTAAATGCGGTTGTTGTGCAGCAGATGACTCATAATCAGGCCGAAAAACAATGACGCAAGGATCTCCGGAACGACGACAAAGAAGTTAAAGATGCCCATGTAAACGCC
>CAXTPQ010000054.1:5386-15973 GCA_964246215.1 uncultured Terriglobus sp.
CCGGCCCGGTAGAGGGCTGACGCGGGGTCGTCGGCACCGAAAACGTTGTGCGCCACCGCCACGGGAAAGTACAGCCACATGCAGAACAGACCCAGCCAGGTGAGCAGTTGCACACCGCCCAGCCGCCGCATGGTGACGGGCATCTCGCGGACAGCACTCAGGATTTCGCGTGCCGCCGCGCCCGGCCCGGCCGACTGCCGCTTGTGCGCGCGGAAGCTCTCCAGGTCTTCCGGCGGGTACTCCTGCGTTGTGAACACCGTCCACAACACGGCCCCGAGAAACGCCGCTGCTCCCAGATAGAACGACGCGCGCACGGTGAACGGAATCGCGTGGGTATCACCGCCGCGCTCCGCCACGTGGAAGACGTTGGTCAGCAACCAGGGCAGTGCCGACGCGACGACCGCACCCAGCCCAATCAGCAGGCTTTGCATGGCGAAGCCGCTGGTGCGCTGTCCTTCCGGCAGCAGGTCCGCGACAAATGCGCGAAACGGCTCCATGCTGATGTTGATGGAGGCATCCAGAATCCACAGCATCGCCGCCGCAAAGAGCAGCGTCTGTGCGCCCGGCATCAACAGCAGGGCGATGGTGCTCAGGATGGCACCAGTAAGGAAATATGGGCGGCGGCGGCCCAGCGGTCCCCACGTGCGGTCACTCATGTGCCCAATGAGCGGCTGCACCAGCAGGCCGGTGAGCGGCGCGGCCAGCCACAGGATTGGGATCTGGTCGGCATGCGCACCCAGGTGCTCATAGATGGCGCTCATGTTGGCCTGCTGCAAACCCCAGCCAAACTGGATGCCAAGGAAACCAAAGCTCATGTTGAAGATCTGCGGGCCGGTCTTCTGCGGCTTGCGGAAGGTGGGCGCCGTGGTCGCCATTAACGGGCTCCCGCCGTCGGGCTAGTGCCCGCGCTTGCTCCGCCCGCCTTGCTGAAGATGCGCACTCCGAATGCCGGCAACGCCGGTGCCGCCAGGGCCGCCGTGGAGGGTGCCTTCTCCGCATCCGTCGCATTGGCCGTCAGCGAGCCGCTGCCGCCGCTGAAGCCGGGCAGCTTGACCTCCGTCCAGCCGTTTTTCTCGCCATCCACGGTGCCGCGAAAGGGCGCGTTGGAAAGGTTGACCTCGACGAGGAAGCTCTCCTTACCATCAGTTCGTGTGTAGCTCACCACATGCTGCTCGTCGGAGTTGTGCACCCACTGCGCATCACCTGTTTGGAATGCGGTGTGTTCACGGCGCAGATGGTCCAGCGTGGTGAAGTAAGCGGGATACTCCCTGTGCCAGTTCACCGCCTGCCAGTTGATCTTCTGCGGCTCAAAGAGCGCGGGCGCGGCGGAGGAAGTGGTGTCGCCGACCTCCATGCCGTTCCAGATCAGCGGCACACCTTCAAGCGTGGCGGCCACCGTCCACGCGGCGATGGCACCGGGGTAGCCGTAACGGGCAATGGCGCGCAATTCGTCGTGGTCGTCGGTCATGCGCATGTGCAGCGTGCCCTTCGGGAAGCGCTTGCGCTGCGATTCCAGCGTGCCCTGCGTGGTGGCCTGGGCTGGCGCGCCGTTCATGAGCACATCGTTCAGGCTGTGCATGCCGGCCCAGGCGTAATCGATGTCAAAGGCGCTCACCATCAGGTCGGGCTTTTCCGCCTCGGCCAGCATCACAATCTCCGGCTTAGCGTTGCGCAGGCGTGCGGCGGCGTCCTTCCAGAAAGTGGTGGGCACCTCACCCGCCGCATCGCAGCGATAGCCGTCCACGTCAAAATCCTTGATCCAATAGAGCAGCATGTCGCTCATGTATTGCCGCAGCGCGGGATTGGTGTAGTCCAGGGCGGCCACATCGGTCCAGTCATACGGATAGGTGGGCTTGCCGTCCGGGCCTTTGCGGTAGAACTCCGGATGCGCCATCATCACGCTGTCCCACGCGGTGTGATTGGCGACTATGTCCAGGATGACCTTCATGCCTCGCCGGTGAGCCTCGGTCACCAGCCGCTTCAGGTCTTCCTTCGTTCCTAGCGCGGGGTCCACGGCGTAATAGTCCCGCACGGCATACGGGCTACCCAGGCTGCCCTTGCTCTTGAGACGGCCCACCGGGTGAATGGGCATGAGCCACAGGATGTTCACGTCCAGCTTTTGCAACTCATCCAGCCGCGCGGTCACGCCATTCAGCGTGCCTTCCGCTGAGAAGGCCCGCGGCCACACCTGGTAGACCACGCCGGAGCGCACCCAGGCGGGCACGGTGCGGGCGGTCTGGCCGGCGACATCCGCCGAGGGCTGCGCCTGGGCCATGGCGGCCGGGGCCTGCCACACACATGAGGAGAAGACAAAAGCCAACGGCAGAAACGCGTTTTTCATCAGGGGCAGCAGCATATCATCTGAGGCAACGAGCCTGCCTTGCGGACTGGCTCGCCGCTCCGCGCGCAAGCCGCCGCCCGAAGGGAGACCAGGACGAGGTCAAAATCCGGCAACTTACCATCGGCGGCTCGCGTCATAACGTTACTTACCTACAAACTTTCCAAAGGCCAAACGCAAAGGGTCCACGATCAAACGGGGAACCCATGGGTTCCTGCAAGCATCTCTATACGCACGAGTGCCGCATTCTGTGCCTCGCTTTGCTCATTTGGACGGTGAAGCCGCCGTCGCGACGCAAACCGGTTCGACCCGCTTCCCGGCGAAGCGAGAAAGTATTGCGCCCCCTTGCGCCACTCCATGGAGTTCCATATTTCGCGCACCGTTCGCGACCTGCTCAAGGTTGACGACCTGCTGTTCAGCTACACCGGCAATGTTGTTTTTGCCAATGTTGCCGCAAGCCGCAAGCTCGCGCAGCAACTCAATCAGGCGCGCGGCACGGAGACCGATCCCAAGCGGGCGATCAACGCCGGTGCCCTCTTCGCCATGGGCCTGATCGACGAACTGCAACATGCGCTGGTGGACATCTATCGCAAGCAGATCGATCCGGCGGTGATGACGGCGGCGCTGGACTGGTTTGCGGCGCAAGTCACTCCCGCGCAACTCGATACACTTCTGCTGACCTTTGTGGAGCAATTTTCGAATGTCGCCGTCTACCGCGGCGACATCACGGCCGCCAAGTATCTTTCGCAGTCGAGCGGCGGCTTTCCGAATCGCGAAGCAGCCCTGGAAGAACTGCTCCTGCTTTGGCTGGCCAACGGCAATCCGGCCTTTGCACCCTTCCTGGACCTTTTCGCGGACAACGTGCTCGAAACGGAAGTGCCGGCCTACGTCTCCGTCGTGAAGGCTTTTCCCACTTACTTTGACACGCGGCCAAAGCTCTCACCGGAGATCGGCAGCCTGCTGGATGCTTTGCGCGCTCCCATCACGGCCTCACCCGACTCCCTCACTGGCCAACTTGAATACATCCGCACCCACTGGGGCGAGCAACTGGGCCCGCAGCTCAAACGGACGCTGCTGGCCATGGATGTGCTGCGTGAAGAAGATCTGGCCATCTGGATGCGCTTCCACCCGCCTGGCCCGGACCACCATCGCCATGGGGCCTTTGGCACGGCGAAGGAGGGCTTTGAAGGCGACGAGTACGTGGGTTTCGGCGAGTACACCGACGAGTGGTACACCGACGCCGAGGGCCGCCGTGTGCAGCGCCGCAGATATGCGACCGACTACCAGGCACCGCTCAACGAGTACGAGGCATTCTCCACCGACCAGGCCTGGATGCCCAATGTTGTTCTGCTTGCCAAGAGCACTTACGTGTGGCTGGAACAGCTTTCGCAGAAGTACAAAACACACATTCACCGGCTCGATCAGGTGCCCGACGAAGAACTGCGCACCATGGCCGGCCGCGGCATCACCGGCCTTTGGCTCATCGGCCTGTGGGAGCGCTCGGTGGCCAGCCGGACGATCAAGCACCTGCGCGGCAACACGGATGCCGTGGCCTCCGCCTACTCGTTGAAGGATTACCAGATCGCCGAGGACCTGGGCGGCAACGGCGCGTACGAAAACCTGCGCGACCGCGCCGCGCGCTTCGGCCTGCGCCTGGCTTCCGACATGGTGCCGAACCACATGGGCATCGACTCGCCATGGGTTGTCGAAAATCCGGACTGGTTCATCTATCGCTGGGAGTCGCCCTTCCCCGTCTATGAGTTCAACGGCCCCGATCTTTCCACCGATCCGCGCGTCGAGATCAAAATCGAGGACCACTACTTCGACCAGACCGATGCCGCCGTGGTCTTCCGTCTACGCCACCACGCCGACGGCGCAACGCGCTACATGTACCACGGCAACGACGGCACCACCTTTGCCTGGAACGACACCGCGCAACTCGACTACTCCAAGGCCGCCGTTCGCGAGCACGTCATGCAGGTCATCCTGCATGTGGCGCGGCTCTTCCCCATCATTCGCTTTGACGCAGCCATGGTCCTGGCCAAGCGGCACGTGCAGCGGCTGTGGTTTCCCCTGCCCGGTGCCGGCGGATCCATTCCATCCCGTGCGGAAAACGCCATCTCCGACGAAGAGTTTAATCAGCTCATGCCGGCTGAGTTCTGGCGCGAGGTGGTGGACCGCGTCGCCGTGGAAGTGCCTGGAACGCTGCTGCTGGCCGAGGCATTCTGGCTGCTGGAAGGCTACTTCGTCCGCACGCTCGGTATGCACCGCGTCTACAATTCCGCGTTCATGGTCATGCTGCGCGATGAGGAAAATGCCAAATACCGCTCGTACCTGAAAAAGACGCTCGAGTTCGATCCGGACATCCTGAAGCGCTATGTGAACTTTATGTCCAACCCGGATGAGAAGACCGCCATCGCGCAGTTCGGCACGGGCGACAAGTTCTTTGGCGTCGCCACGCTGCTGGCCACGCTGCCCGGCCTGCCCATGTTTGCGCATGGCCAGATCGAAGGCTTTACCGAGCAGTACGGCATGGAATTCAAGCAGGCCAAAATGCAGGAGTGGCCGAATGAAGGGCTGATTGCCCGCTTCGAGCACGAGATCGCGCCGCTGCTGCGCAACCGACGCATCTTTGCGGAAAGCGCCAATTTTGTCCTGTACGACCTGTGGGCCCAGGATGGCGGCGTTGACGAGAATGTCTTCGCGTATTCCAACAATTTTCACGGCGAACGCTCCCTGATTGCCTACAACAACGCCTATCCATCCACCCGCGGCACGCTGCACCACTCCGCTGCCTTCATGGACAAGGGATCGGGCGAGATGCGCCAACGTTCCATTGCGGAAGGCCTGGGTTTGCCCTATGACGGCGGCCTGTTTGTGGCTTACCGCGATGTGACGAGCAATCTGGAATACCTTCGCCGCGCCACTGACATTCATCACAACGGCGTGACGCTGGATTTGCGCGGCTTCCAATATGTGGTCCTGCTGCAATGGCGGGAGCTGCGGGCCAGCGCGGAAAAACCATGGGACCGTCTGCACGACATGCTGAACGGCAGCGGTGTGTACTCGCTGGAAGAAGCACTCTCACGTCTGCGGCTGCGGCCCGTGCATGAGGCTTTGCGGCAGACCTTCCGCAATGGACGGTTGCAGCACTTCGCGGAGAACCCAGGAACCTGTGCGGACCACCTTGTGGCACCGGCCACCCTGTTCTTCAGCCAGGTGCAGGCCTACCTCACCGAAGAGGGAACACCTCTCGAAATACCACTGAAGATGCCGGGCTTGCCGGTGGTGCAGGCCTTGCCGGAAAGCTTTACGGCACCCGCGTCAGTGTTGATCGAACAACCGGAGCTCTCCCCTGGAAAGCTCTCAACGCTGCTCTCCGCACCCTCATCTCCCGTCAACGGGACTCGCTTGCTCAAACTCGACGCGCTTCCGCCGGGTGTAGCGGTTCCGCTAGACAGCGTTCCGATGCGCTCAAAGGTTCCTCTAAATCCTACGATCCCCGCCGCCTTCTCTGACACTCCGGAGGAGCCCGACACAGAAGAAGCCGGGACGGAAGACCGGCCGGCCCCCGCAAACATTCACGTGCACCAGCCCACACTGGAAGAGCATTTCATCGGGAATCTGCGAGCCCAACTCGCCGAAATTGCGATACAGCGCCGGCCCGCAAGCGCCCTGCGCAACGATGCGCGCGCCATTCCGGGCCTGGCTCAAGTCTCTGCCGTGCAGGCGCAGGCTCCCGCGCTGGCGGTTGCTCTCATACGAGCCCTGCCTGCGGACGAATCCACCGACCCCAAGGCACACGCTGCACTGTTCGACCGCCTGTTGCTGCGCGCGTGCCTTGCGGAAAGCTTCGCTTCCCTGGGCATTGAGGGCGAGGGTGCCTGGCGAGCTGCAGCGCTCACCCGCATCCTGCTCGCACACAACATCGGATCGGTAAACACGGAAGCCTTCTGGCATGATCCGGATGTGCGCTGGCTTGTGGGCGTGCACGAGAATGCAGAGATCTCGTATTTCAGGCGCGAACTCTTTGCCGAGCTGCTGCCCTGGCTTGAGTTCGATCCGGAAACGCACGCGCTCACTGAGGGCGAACCCGCCACTGATGAAGCTTTGCTTGCACGCGCCGAGGCTGCCGAATACCAAGTCCGCCGTTTCCTGCATCCGGCGGGATTTGTCGAAGCCTCGCACGGCTTTGTCACGCTGGAAGCACTGAGCCACTGAGACTGCGGTTCCCGAGGCAAAGATTGCCTCGGGAACCTTATAATGACTTAGCGAGGCAGACCTGCAGCAGAGTCTTCCAACTCGGTCAGTAAGCGCGTTCGCCTCTCGCGTATGCGCGTGGGGTAGCCGCATCCTTCTCGGACTTACCGCCATTTTGCTGCTGGTGATGCCATGGACGGAGCATTTCTGTAATTTCGACAGGTTTTTACGGGGTGGTCAGGATTTGGAGCTTGGCCTGCTCGCCTGTCTGGCCGTGCTCTGCCTCGTGTTGGTGCTGATGCAACACGGTATCAATTTCGTCGCGTCGATCCTCTCATTTTTAGGCTGGCCAACAAGCTTGTCCCGCATCCGCCTCACCAGCGCTGCGTGTCTCTTGCTTGGGTTTGCAGAACGCAATGGTCTGCTTGGCGATCCCACACCTTTGTGCGAAAGCTGTCCGCCTCTGCGCACCTGATGCGTTCGCTTGCAAGCGATCAGTAGTGACTTCTCGAGTCATTCGATAGCCCAATCACCGGAATACTGCCAAGCGCGGTGTTCCTGGAGCAGCGATGCGTACATCTGAAGTGCTTCACGCCTGGGGGACGATCCTGTCAGGTCGCCCTCCCTGCTTGTCCATTGAAATTACCAAGGAATGCCCGCTGCGCTGCCCCGGCTGCTATGCATTTGACGCCGCGCATTTGAGCGACGGCACCCTGCTGCGCCAGCTCTCCGATTACAAAGGCAATGAACTGGTGACGCGAGTGCTTGCGCTTCTTGATGAGTACAAGCCCCTTCATGTTTCACTGGTGGGTGGGGACCCGCTTGTGCGCTATCGCGAACTCGAACAGTTGATTCCACAAATCGAGTCACGTGGGATTCACACACAAATTGTGACCAGCGCGTTTCGCGTGATTCCGGCAGAGTGGCAACAATTCAAAAATCTGAATGTTGTGGTCTCGATTGACGGGCTGCCGCGGGAACACGACGAACGTCGCAAACCGGCCACCTATGAACGTATTTTGAAAAATATCGTTGGGGCCAAAGTCACGATTCACTCCACAATCACTGCCCAGATTGCCGATCGGCCAGGGTACCTGGAAGAATTTCTGAGCTTCTGGAGTGCGAATCCGGCGATCGCTAAGATCTGGTTCAGCCTGTTCACTCCTCAGCGTGGTGCCTGTGACCCGGAAATTCTCTCGCCCTCGCAGCGAGCCGCCGTAATCCAGGATTTGCGCCGGCTTCGCAAACTCTTTCCCAAGCTGGACATGCACGACATCGTCATTGACGAGATCGCAAATCCGCCTGCCAGCCCGGAAGCCTGCATTTTCGCTCAAACCACTGAAACGATTTCGGCCGATTTGCGCACCCGCATCACGCCATGCCAGTTCGGCGGCGACCCCGACTGTTCGCAGTGCGGATGCATTGCGTCCATGGGACTTGCAGCGGTCGGCCATTACAAAATAGTGAGTGGCCTGACTGCTGGCCACCTTTTCCGGGCATCTGACCGGTTTGGAAAAAGTTGGCGGAAGCTCCGGAAAGCCTTTCCCGCAGAGCAAAGATCCCAGCCGGAAACCTCTCTCTTCAGTATCCTGCAGACGGAACGTCAGCAATCACAGAAGAGACAGCTTTGAGCAGTCAAGCTTCGGCTGGCACCAGATTACCCTTGCGGTCTGGTGGCACTTACGCCGTGAAGCTTGATCCGCATCCACAGCTCTTGGTCGAGTGGGGGTTGATGAAGTTAAAACCTTGCCGCATCAGCGTTTCTTCAAAATCCAGCGTCATGCCGCTCAGATAGAGAAAGCTCTTCGGGTCGACAAAGATCTGAACCGGGTCGCCTTCCTGCTCATACCTGTAGACACGGTCACGCTCGCGCGGCTGCGAGTCGAAGCGGATGTTGTAGCTCAATCCGGAGCAGCCTCCGCCAGTAATGCCCAGACGCAGACCGCCCTGCTCCGCCGAGACATTTTCCTTGTGCATGGCAGCACGAATGCGGCGCAGCGCTTTTTCCGTCACCTGAATGTTTTGCGCCTTCGCGTTGGCTTCCGGCTGCGAGACGGGTTCGGCGATTGGACTGGAGTATTTGGCCGCGCCGGCTGAGGGCGCGGAAGCACTCATTTCCTGACTTGTGCTCGTGCTGATGCCAACCATCGCCATTTCTCGTCTCCTCGTAGCGTGTTTCTGAGAACGCTAGGTTCGTCCTGGTGCTTAGCCTAAGATCGCCTGTATGAGGGCTCCACCCTACTCCGCGGATCGCTTCCCCATCGACTTCGTCGTTTCTGCAACGGCAGGACTGATTGCGGCACTGATCTTTGGAGCAGTTAGCTGGAGATTGGCCCGGCACTACCTGGAGCACACCTATCCCGGACACCTCGAACTGCTTTCAGCTGCAATCGTGATTGGCGTCGTAGATGGCTTTCTCTTCGGCATTGGCGGCTTTATCGCAACCTTTGCTGTTCGTATTTTCCATCACGAGCGGCAACTTCGCCGCCGCAGCGATCAAGCGCTGCGGCGCGAGTTGGAATCCCTCAACGACCTCAATACAGGCAGAGGTAGACGGCAACGGCCGCTACGCGATCCCGATTAGTTTGCCGCGCCGGCAAATTCCGGTTGGGCCGCAGTCTCGGCGACGTGATTCTTCTTCTTCCAATCACCAATTGCCGCGCGGATGGCGTCTTCCGCCAGCACTGAGCAGTGAATCTTGACCGGCGGAAGCGCGAGTTCCTTCACGATTTCCGTGTTGGAGATCGAGAGAGCCTCGGCGACCGTCTTGCCCTTTACCCACTCCGTCGCGAGCGACGAGCTGGCGATGGCGGAGCCGCAGCCGAAGGTCTTGAACTTCGCGTCCTCAATCACTTGCGTCTCGGGATTGACCTTGATCTGCAAGCGCATCACGTCGCCGCACTCCGGCGCGCCTACCAGACCCGTGCCGACTTCCGACGAGCTCTTGTCGAGTGTGCCGACGTTGCGCGGATTCTCATAGTGATCCACTACTTTGTCGCTGTATGCCATGTTATTACTCCTGTCCGTCTTCTATTGTAGATGCTGCTGTGGCCCGCGCGAATCATGCGGCTGTTTCTGGTGGTGCCTCCATGTCCAGTTCGGCTGCCCAGGCGTCAATCTGCTGCTTCAGCAGGGGTACCTCGCGAACGAACACGTCCCATGCTGATTCTTCGTCCACGATGTCGTACGAGTGGACAACAATGTTACGAAAACTAATGATCTGAGGCAGTTCCGGAATCCGTAGCTTTGTTTCCGGAGTTGCCTTGTCCAGACGGCGCAAAGCTTCGGCAATAAGGACAATGTCCATCTTCACAGCTAGTTCTAGTACTTCGTCGCTCAAGTAATCTTCGATGTGCTTACGCCGCATCAACCTTTCTAGTTGTGCGGTGAACTTTTGCACGTCAGCGATCGCATCCGCAACCTTAGGCTGCATACAACAGAACCTCGGTCTGAGCGATGCGGGCTGCCAAGCGCTCGTTCCTCAGAACTTTACTACTGATCACGTCGACCTTGCGCCCGAAAAGAGCCACAAGCGCGTCCTGAAAAGCGAATGCGTTACGTGCATATCGCTCGATGCGAGGACTATCGAAGATAACCCGCACGTCCACATCGCTCGTCTCGGGATTGAAATCGTCACGGACAGCAGAGCCGAAGATCGACATCCGCATCACGTGGTGCCTGCGGCAAAGCTCCTCGATCTCCGGCAAGTGGTCTGTGATGAATTGCTGCATACTCTTTCCTGAAACGCCCTGAGTCTCTAGCGGACTCTGATGAGGAATAGAGACTTAGTGGGCCGTCCACTCCACCTTCTCCAGGTCGATGCCTTCCTTCACCATCTCGTACAGCGGTGAAAGCTCGCGCAGTTTCAGGACGGTGTCGATCAGCTTGTCGGTCACGTAGTCCACTTCTTCCTTGGTGTTGAAGCGGCCCAAGCCGAAGCGGATGGAGCTGTGCGCCACATCGTCGCCCAACCCCAACGCCTTTAGCACGTAGCTGGGTTCCAGCGTAGCCGAGGTGCAGGCCGAGCCGGAGGAAACCGCAATGTCGTT
>CAXTPQ010000054.1:16073-21157 GCA_964246215.1 uncultured Terriglobus sp.
GTGCCGGAACGCATGCCGCGCTCATGGCCGCCGCCGTCGATCTGCGCATTCAGCTGCACCCGCGGATTGCGCCGGCGAACGTACAGCGCTCCCACACCCTTCGGACCATAGAGCTTGTGGCCGGTCAGCGAAAGCAGGTCGATGTTGTCGCTGATCACATTCACCGGGATCTTGCCGACCGCCTGCACGGCATCCGTGTGGAAGAGAACGCCCTTTTCATGGCAGAGCTTGCCAATCGCGGGGATCGGATTGATGGTGCCGATCTCATTGTTGGCGTACATGATGCTGACAAGGATCGTCTTGTCCGTGATCGCCTTCGCAACATCGTCCACGGACACCAGGCCGTCCGCCTGAACGGGCAGATACGTGACCTGATAGCCGCTCTTCTCCAGCCGCTTGCAGGCGTCCAGCACGGCCTTGTGCTCGGTCACCTGCGTGATGATGTGGTTGCCCTTTTCGCGGTACATCTCCGCGATGCCCTTCAGGGCAAGGTTGTTCGACTCTGTGGAGCCAGAGGTGAAGATGATCTCCTTGGCGGTCGCACCAATCAGCTTTGCGATCTGCTCGCGAGCCTTGTCGACGCCCTGCTCGGCTTCCCAGCCGAAGGCGTGATTGCGGCTGGCCGAGTTGCCGAAAATCTTCGTCATGTAAGGCATCATCGCCTCCAGAACGCGCGGGTCGAGCGGCGTGGTGGCGTGATTGTCCATGTAGATGGGCAACTGAACGCCCTTGTGCACGGGCGTGGACTCCAGAAGTTCTGCGATGGCGGTGCTCATACTCATGTTCTCCCTGTTTCGGTGCTGCTCTGTCCTGCGAATGCGGGCTGCAATTCCATGCCGGCCCGGCCAAACTTGCTTGAGCGTAAAGTGCTGCAGAGTGCGTGTTAAAACCTAACCTGCCCAGCGGTTCTCTAAACCGCAATGGATACCAAATTACCCAGCGCCGCCGATGGCGCAGCCACCTCTGGCGGTTCGGCCAGATCGCCGATGCGTATGCCGGAAAGCAGGTCCTTGATGCTGTCGTTCACCTTGCGCAATGGTTCTTTGATGGTGCAATGACCGGCCAAGTCGCAGGTACCGTGGATTGTGATGCAACTGGTGATGAATAACGGCCCATCAATGGCGCGGATCACTTCAAATGCTGTGATCTCCGCGGCGGCCCGGGCCAGCATGTAGCCGCCATTTGTGCCCGCAGACGAGACAAGAATACCTTCCCGCGTGAGTGTCTGCAGTATTTTCGCGAGCAACTGCGGCGGGATGTGGTACGCATCGGCAATCTCCTTTGCCGATTGGGCGGAGGCACACCCCGTTACGAGCGCCTGCTCGGCCAGGTACTTGAGCGCCATGAGCCCGTAATCCGCCTTTTTGGTCAGCCGCAGCATAGGATTCAGCGGAAACGCCGGCTTGCTTTGCGTTTCATCTTTCTTCAGTGTAGGCCGGAGTGATGCGGGTTGCAATGTTCTTTGATAAACATTATTGAACCAGTCATCAACCAGGTTACACGGGCACGGCAGCCAATACCCGGGCTGCCGGCTTGCGGCCCACCCGCCGAATGACAATGACCGCATACTGCGCCGCCGAAAGGGGTGCCAGCCACGCCGTCGCCACCAGCAGAGCATGGTTCACACCCCACAGCGGTTGCGCCGCGCCTGCCGCCTCCACCAGCACCAGCAGCACGGCCGTTACCTGCACAAAGGTGTTCAGCTTGCCCATGATGCTGGGCTGGAAATCCCGCAACGTACCGGTAAAGTACAGCAGGCCGCAGATGACCAGGATTCCCAAATCACGGGCAAAAACCAGCACCGTCACATACCGCGGCACTAGATGAATGTGCGTGACTGTCAGGAAGAGCGTGCTCAACATTAGTTTGTCGGCGATGGGATCAAGATACTGGCCGACACGGGTGCTTTGCCCGAAGCGGCGCGCAATTTGACCATCCAGCGCATCCGAAGCGCCGGCCATCAGGAACAACAGCAACGCCAGCCGGTTCCGGTGATCCAGCAGGTTCGTCACCAGAAATGGAATCGTGAAGAGGCGAAAGAGCGTGAGCAGGTTGGGTGTGGCGCGAAACTGGGCAAGCAGGGACATGTCGTGCAGGCGTCGCCGTCTTTACGCAGGCGCGACTCTCCGGATGCTATCGCATCCAGAGCACCTGGCGATTCACCCGCCCGGCAATGGCCGCTCATGGTGCCCCTGAGCCGCCCGCAGAAACCGCGCGTCCAGCAAAGCCCCGGCCGAAATGGCCAGCCAGTACGCAACGATGTCCCACACGGAAAAGTACCGCCCCAGCAGCAGAATACCCGGCAAGGTGAGCCGGAAGGCATCCAGCCCGGGAGACCGGTAGAGCTTCAGCAGTTCTACAGCGGTGGCAACGCTGCCCGTCAGCAGCAAAAGGGTCGCCGGACGCCGGGAACCGAGGACTGTGGAAAGCAGCCAGTAGATCAGCAACGCCCACATCATGGAACCACCGTACTTGACGGCCACCGCCGGAAGGCCCAGCGGGGCAAACCGGAGCAGCAGCCCGGCAACCAGCGTACCGGCCATGAGCAGGAGCGACAGGCCTGTGGAGCGGGACGCCACGGCATGATTCAAGGTGTCAGAACGAAGCATGTGTGAGAACGAAGCGTATAGCAGGTCAAGGCGACCCCGCCTTCGGCCCAAGTGTACCGGCAAAGCTGGGAAAGGCCGCCCGATAGGATGAATAGATGTCCGCAATTCTCTCCCAGAGCCGCGACGACAGCCTGTCCGGCAGTCTGCGGGCGATGGTGCGGCTGGCGCTGCCCGTGGTGCTGGCGGAACTCGGCTGGATGCTGCAAGGTGTGGTCGATGTGGTGATGGTGGGGCGGCTCGGACCGGTAGCGATCGGCGCAGTCGCTCTGGCAAATGCACTGTATTACGCGCCGTCACTCTTTGGGTTGGGTGTCCTGCTCGGGCTGGACACTGTGATCGCGCAAAGCTACGGGGAGGGCGACTACGATGCATGCCATCGCTGGCTGGCCCAGGGTGTCTACCTCGCCTTATTGGCCGCGCCCGCCATCATGCTTCTGCTCTTTGCCATGAGCCTGGGGACGGCACACTTCGGCGTGAAGCCGGAGCTGGTCGTGCCTTCCACCGGATACCTGCGCGTTCTGCTGTGGGGCACGTTGCCGCTGCTGCTGTATGCCGCGGCTCGGCGCTATCTGCAGGCCGTGGGCCAAGTCACAGTCATCACATGGACCTTTGTTCTTGCAAATCTGGTGAATTGGGGAGCGAACGAAGCTCTCATCTACGGACGTCTCGGTCTGCCTGCCATGGGCGTGCGTGGCTCGGCGCTCTCCACCGTAATCTCCCGTGCGCTGATGGCCGGTGCGCTGTTCGGTTTTGCGTGGCGGCATGAGCGCCGGCGCGGCCACCCGCTCTTCGCGCATTGGGCCCGGCCGCGTGTGCGCCAGTTGCGCCAGTTGCTGCAGTTGGGGCTGCCCTCGGCCGGGTCCATTGTGCTGGAGGTCGGCGCGTTTGGCCTGGCGACGGTCCTGGCCGGCCGCATTTCGGCAGATGCCCTTGCCGCCCACCAAATTGCCCTGAATTATGCCGGTCTCGCCTACATGGTGCCGCTGGGTATCTCGTCCGCCGCCGCCGTTTCCGTGGGGCATGCGCTGGGCGCGGCCAATCCGGGCCGGGCGCGGCAGTCGGCATGGCTCGCGCTGGCGCTGGGCGTCGGCTTTATGTTGTGCTCGGCAACAGCGTTTGTCACATTGCCACACGCATTGACCGCGCTGTACACGGCAGACTCGCGCGTGAACGCGCTCACGCGCCCGCTGCTGGCGCTTGCCGCGCTTTTTGCGGTTTTCGATGCGGTGCAGATCATTCTGGCCGGGGCACTGCGAGGCATGGGGCTTACACGGGTTCCCATGATTGCGAGCTTGATCAGCTACTGGGTCGCGGGTCTGCCGCTCGGCATTCTGCTCGCCTTTTATCTCCATCTGCCTGCACTGAAGGGTGTCACGGGTATCTGGACGGGGCTGACCGCGGCGTTGATTGTTAATGCGGCCGTGCTCTTCCTGTACTGGAACCGGCGTTCCCGGCACCTTCTGCCGAACTAATTCTTTCCTCGCTGCAGGCTTCCTGATTACTTGAGTTTGACTCCTTTCAGATGCTTTCTGGAAAGTCAATGACCCCGCCTGGTTACCAGTGACCTGAATTGGGTAACACCTGTGCAGCAAAGATGTAGGTGGCTACACACAAAGCGTCGGCGGCTGACTATTCTGGGGAAGTCGTACTAACACCTTGCAGTTTTTGCTCGAACACTGTCTTCCTCGTTTGCTGCCCTTGGTTCAAGGGAATGCCGAAAAGCTTCCCTGAATCGCTTATCGGTCACCGGCCTTCCCAGCATGCTGCCCGCAGCCCACGCAAGAATGCCAAACCTACGCCCACCCGGTGAAGCGGTGGGTCAAGGAGAGTTCCCATGACAATGAAATCCTTCTTCCTCGCTCTGTGCGCTGCCTTCCTCGTCGCCAGCCCGGCCATCAGCCGTGCCGATAACATTACCTTTGTGAACACCGGCGGCCAGAGTGCCGGCGGCGAAAATGTTTACCCCTACCTGTTCAGCGTGAATGGCTCCGCCAACCTTATCGGCCTGATGTGCCTGGACTTGAACCGCACCATCACGCAAGGCGAAACCTGGGCCGTCAACAAGCTTTCCGTGCCGACCGACAATTCCACCACGTCAGTCAATTACCGCGCGGATGCCTGGATTTACTCGCAACTCGGCGGCAAGTACTCCAACGCCGACGTGCAGTATGCCGCATGGAGCATCTTTGACCCTACAGACGCAAAAGCAAGCTCCGCCTGGGACAGCACGGCCGCCACGCTTGCGAATGCCGGCATGAGCGCCGCCGTCAACGCCTCCCTGATCAACTCGGGCTTCTTCAAGGGCTTTACGCTGTACGTCCCAACAAGCAACCAGACCGGCTGGACGAACGGCATTCCGCAGGAGTTCATCGGCACCGCCGTTACGCCGGAGCCTTCCTCACTCATCATGTTGCTCACCGGAGCGACAGGCATGCTGGGTATGGCACGCCGCCGCTTTCTGAACGGTGCGGCCTC
>CAXTPQ010000055.1:0-20423 GCA_964246215.1 uncultured Terriglobus sp.
CAGCGGCCCGATGTCCAGCGGCCCCATGTCCAGCGGCCCAGGATCAAGCGGCACACCAGCGGCATCCGTCACGACGGATGGGGCATGGAAGCGCGCTTTCCCGAGTGCCAGGACACGCTCAGCCTGCTGGAAACATTGCGCAAGTTGTGGGCGCGGCAGCCCACCGGAGCGGGGTATGAGCGGCCCTTTTTTGTCGGCATCGCCCTGAGCCGGTTGCTGCCGGAGGGCGAACAGCAGCCAACGCTCTTTGGCGACCCCGACAACCGCGTGGAACTGTCACGCACGCTGGACAAGCTGAACCTGAAATACGGTCACACCACGCTGCACTTTGCCGGCATGCTGCCCGCCCGGGAGAGCGCTCCCACGCGCATCGCATTTACGCAAATTCCTGTGCGCTACGGTGTGGACTACATGTAGCCGCGCGGTGCTGGACTGCGGATGTGCCTAAGACAAGCGTATATCTAGTAGGCATCGGGTGTCCAGCAAAAATGGACATTGGCCACCTGATGTCCTGATTTGATGTCCAAGGTGGACACCTGTCCCGTTTCGGGGCCGAGGCTGTTCTTGCCTAAGCATCACCGCCGGCCTGCATGTGACGACGCGTGTTGGAAGATCGTTGCGGCTCATCGCTTCGGGACCAGGATGGTGGCATCGCTGCCCTGCCAGACGATGGTGTAGTTCGCGCGGATCGCTTGCAGAATGTCCGGAGAGAAGCGTTGCAGCGTGAGTTCATCACCCGGCGGCGGCAGACGCATCTGCACGGTAACGTAACGATGCTGCTCCAACTCGCGCACAAGGGCGGTGCCGTTCAGCCTGCCAAGTTGGATGAGCCGCGTCGCATTGAATGGATCGTAAACGAACGGCTTGCCGCTCATGGCACAGAGCAACATGCTTTCGCAGAGCGCCGGTCCCGGCTGCGCGCGCAGCATGTTCACCTCTTCCGTGAAGCGGCGTTGCGCGGCCAGGGATTCATGAACTTTGCTCCAAGGACGCCAGGTGCCTTCGACCAGGGCAGGGATCGTCATCCACGCGAACAGGAGAGGCACAAGACCGAAGCGGGAAAGCGGCAACTCCGTCCATAAGGTGCCCGCCGCTGTGGTCCGCGCAGTGCCGGTCTGTGTGCCGGATAGAACAATGCCAAGCAGGATGGCCATGGCGCAGAGTGCATCGAACAGCGCATTCCGCGCGACACCCGCGCCGCCCGCAAAATAGCCGCCAATTAGCAGCGACGAGACGAGCGTAAGGCCGGCAAAGCGCCGCGAAGGATTGGACCGGTTGCGCCAGGCCGCCACGCATGCAAGCACCAGTGGCAGAAGCAGTGGGCCGAAGACGTCCCGCAGCATCAGCAACGCTTTCGCGCCGGAATACGATCGTGGCAGCAGCATCTCCTGAACGAAGCCTGGACCGCCGATCCAAAGATTCCAACGCAGGGCGACTGTTGCAAACACAATGCCGCTAACTGCAAACCAGAGGGCACGGGCGCGGCTCCGCAACAGGAGGTCCAGGAGCACGGCAAGCGGAAAGGCAATCAGGTTCTGCTTCACGCAGCCCGCCAGAACCAAGAGCAGCGCCGCTACCAGGATTCCGATAAATTCGTGCCTGCTGCCTCGTATTGGCGAAGTTGAAGCTACAGAACGGATTCGCAAATACACCAGCACGCCCGCCAGCGAAATGGCCTGCCCCAGCATCTGCGGATCGTCCATGCCCACGTATTCCGTGGCGCACAGGCAAAAGATGCTTAGCAGCAATGTCCCGCTTAGCACGGCGGCACGGCCGGTGGCACCGAGTTGGCGGGCAATCCCGGCAACAAGAACGCAGGAAAGCAGCAGCGAGAAGAGCGACAGCATGCGGCCTGTGAACAGCAGATCGTGGGTCACGGCATGCAGCTTTGCCAGCAGCAGGAACGAGGCCGCCGGGTAGTTTACCGTCGTCCAGCCGTAGCCCGGCGGGTACAGCCTGGCTTCACAGCAGGTGCCGGCGAGTGGCGAAACCGCCAGATTGCCAGGCAGTTGTGCATTGCTTTTGGCACCGGGCAGCAGGCGCATGGCCGCGTAGACATTCCAGCCCTCGTTGTAGCCAACCTCCGCGTGAAGGCAGGCGCGCACACACGGGTACACGGCTGTGAGTGCGGCGGCAAGAAGACAGAGCCACACCCACCGGCGCGTTACCGGCTCTTGCGGATCGGGACTGCCGCCGAAGGACCATCCCCTCAAGTCGGCCGCTCGGCATGCAGAGGCTGCAATCTTTCAGAAGCAGCGGTGACCTGCGCCCGGATGTTGGCAGCAGCAGCCGAAGAGCCTTGCCGCGGCTCCCGCCATGTGAACAGGTTGCTCATGGAGTAATTCCATCCCAGGCTAAGCACCAGTCCGGACAATCCCGCAACGTACCAAACCATGCCGCCGCGCAGCAGCGATTGCGCGAAGATGACACTGGCCCACGCACCGAACGAACACACCAGCGTGAAGGAAGCGAAGCCGCGCGCGAGCCGCATGCCATGCAGGCTGCGGTCGTGAAACGTGATGCGATTGTTGAGCATGAAATTCACGGTCATCGCCAGATACGTTGCAATGATTTCCGAGCGGAAAAATGGCTCGTGCTCCCAGTTCTTCAGCACTGCCAGCGCAAGCAGGTGGACGATCATGCCGACAAGGCCGACCATTGCAAAAACGACAAGCTGAGGGGGTAATAGACCGCCAGTCAGCTTGCTCACAATGAGCGTCAGGTACTCCACCGCCGTTGTCACATCCAGCTTGCTGACCCCATGCCGGCGTTCCCCAAAGCGGTATCCCACCTCAGCAAAACGCACCGGCCGATCGCTGGAAGCAAAGAGATCCAAAAGAATTTTAAAACCGCTGCGCTGCAGCCGTGGTGCGCAGTCCAAGAGGAACGACCGCCGCGTTAGAAAGAAGCCGCTCATGGGGTCGCTGAGGGCGGCACGGCATACCACCTGGCTTACGGCTTGGCCGAGCCTGCTCAGCAAAACGCGCCGCCGTTGAAAGCAACCCATGCTGCCACCCTGAGCATGGCGCGTCCCCACGGCTATGTCGAGTGAGCCGCTCTTTGCTTCTTGCAACATGCGAGGCAGCACTCGCTCGTCATGCTGCAGGTCCGCGTCCATGACGGCGACCCACGGAGCGGAGCTGGCCAGCGCGCCCTCCACGCACGCCGAGGAAAGGCCGCGCCGGCCGATGCGATGGACCAGCCGGATGCGCGCATCCTGCCGCGCGTGCGCCAGCACCTCCTCTGCCGTGCCGTCCGGCGAATCGTCATCCACAAAGATGGCTTCCCAACGGATGCCCACCAACGCCAGCCGCAGCCGCGCAATCACCTCCGCCACATTCTCACGCTCCTCAAAGGTGGGCAGGATGATGGCAAGCTCAACGGCTTCGGCCAGATTTGGCGCGCCTGTTTCTGCGCGGGTGATGCGCTGTCCGTGCGGGATGAGGATGGGTGTAGGCATGGTGATGCAGATTGATTCCGTACAGGAGTGGAGACGCGGCGATGGTGTCACTGGTGTACACCCCGGTTCTGGAACAGAGTCGTGCAAGGGGCAATGCAGCGTCGCCCCATGCCTACTTTGCCGTGCCATGCATCCTATTCATAGGACGTTTTGAAATCGCCGCAACCACGTCTCTGCGTAAAGAAAGGTCACGTGACTCTGATGCGTACACAGATGAAATTCGCTGTTGTCTCGATTGCATTGGGAGCGGCACTGCTCGCCGGCTGCGACAAAAAGAAGGATGATACGGGCAATCTGAAGTCGGCAATCAACAGCTATTATGAGGCGCATCCGGAGTGCCTGTTTGCCGCGGAAAAGAAGTTGCCCACGCAGGCCGATACCGGCAACGACCGCGATACCGCGGGCTACGACGCACTTGTGAACCAGGGCCTGCTGGTACGCACCACCGCGGAGAAGACGAAACTGCTGGTTTTGAACAAACAGGTCAATATGTACGACCTGAGCGACAAGGGCCGCGGTGTGTGGAAGGCCGATCCTCAGCAGCCCGGCTATGGCAATTTCTGCTATGGCCACCGGTCGGTGAACGCCATCGGCAGCAGCACACCCGCGGGCAGCACGCAGCCGGGCGCGACGACCGTGGTGAACTACACCTACACGGTGGCCAACGTTGCCGATTGGGCGCGCGCGACGGCTGTGCAAACGGCCTATCCTGCCGTGCGCGATAAGCTGGCCGCCTCCAGCAATGGGCACAACACCCTGGTGCTGACAGGCAATGGCTGGCAAGTGCAGGGTGCCGCGGCCAGGGGTGCAAGCGGCGATGCGGGCATTGTGGAGTAGAGCGGTCTGAGGGTGTAAGCAGGAAGTTGTAGGCAGGTGAGCTGTAAGTGATAGCTTTACTTCATTGCTTGCTACTTACTACTTACCATTACCACTACCACTTACCGGAATGACGGCATCTTGAACTGATTTGGCGGCGTGGCCTTCATTAGGTTGGTCACAAAGTAATCCCATCGCCGCCTGGTCATGTAGGGGGCCATCTCGCCATAACCATGCTGCGCGTTGGGAAAG
Organism: uncultured Terriglobus sp.; assembly: GCA_964246215.1. Lineage (GTDB taxonomy): Bacteria > Acidobacteriota > Terriglobia > Terriglobales > Acidobacteriaceae > Terriglobus. The sequence goes on from CAXTPQ010000055.1 coordinate 4,529, forward strand.
ATCACCAGGTCGTAGTCCTTGTTGGCCTTCTCCAGCGCGTCCACCAGCAGCAGCGTGTTGGATGGGGGCACGTTGTCATCCATCAGGCCGTGGGCGAGCATGAGCTTGCCCTGCAGGTTCTTCGCGTATTGCGCGTTGGCCTGACTGTCGTAATTGGTAGTGCCGTCGGCGTTTTTCGTCACGGAGCCTACCCACTTCTCGTCCCAATCGTCTTCGTAATTGCGATTTTCGTGGTTGCCGCTTTCCGCAATGCCGACCTTGATGAAGCCGGGATAGCGCAGCATGGTGGCCGCCGTGGCGTTGCCGCCGCCGGAGTGGCCGTACATGCCGGTGCGCTCCATGTCGATCCATGTGTTGCGCGCGGCCAGCTCTTTCATTGCGCTGATCTGGTCGGGGATCGCATTGATGCCGATGTCGTTCAGGTAGGCATCGTGAAACGATTTGGAGCGTTTCGGATTGCCCATGCCTTCGATCGCCACCACGGCAAAGCCGAGTTCCGTAAGCGCGTTCAGGTCGCCACGCGCGGCGGCAAAGCCATGCGAACCGAAAGAGCCGCCTTGTGGCCCGGGGTAGATGTAATTGATGACCGGATACTTTTGCGAAGGATCAAAGCTCGCCGGTTTAAAGAGCAGGCCATAGACATCGGTCGAGCCGTCATGCCCCTTGGCATGGAAGGTCTCGGGCGCCTTCCAGCCGGCAGCCGTGAGCCGTGAGATGTCCGGCTGCGCTACCGGCAGAATGACCTTGCCCGTGCGGTCACGCAGGACGGCGATCTGCGGCTTTTGCGGAGTACTGTATACGTCCACAAAGTAGTGTCCATCCTTCGAGACGGCAGCCTCATGATCGGCGTCCTCGGGCGTCAGCAGCTTCAGGCCCTTGCCATCAAGGTTGGCGCTGTACACCTTGCGATAGTAGGGGTCCTCGCCCCGCTCGCGGCCCATGCCGGTCAGCAGCATGTCACCCGTCGCCTGGTCGATGTGCAGGATCTCGCCGACATTCCAGTCGCCCTGCGTCACCGTGTGCTTCAGCTTGCCCGTGGTTGCGTCATACAGGTACAGATTGCCCCAATTCCTGCGCTGGGAAAACCAGAGAATCTCATTGCGCCTGGAGAGGTAGCGCCAGTTCACGCTCTCATAGCCGCTCTCAAAAAACGTGGGCACGCGCTCTTTAAAGATGTCGCGCACCTTGCCCGTGGCCACGTCGGCCATGCGCACATTCTCAACCTTGTGATCGCGCGAGGTAGAGACAAAGGCGAGCGTCTTCGCATCGTCAGCCCACTGCACATCGTCCCAGCCGCCGCGGCAGCTTATGTCATCGCAGAGAGTGGAACGGTGCTGATCGGGCTTCATGTCCAGCCGGGTCACCTTCGCCGCGTCTACGTCGATGATGACGCGCTCGATCATCGTCACGTGCTCATCGCCCACCAGCGGATACTTCCACGCGTCCAGCCGGGCGTGACCGACGTTGGTGGTCTGCAGGTAAGCTTCACCGGTCAGGCGCTGGTCTTGCTGGAAGGTGGCGACCATCTTTGAATCGGGGGACCAGACGGCAATGGCGCGGTCAGAGTGTGTCCAGCCCGCATTGTCGGTCGCATAACCGTAATCCTTCACGCCGTTGATGGTGAGCTGTTTCTCTTCACGTGTGCCCATGTCGCGCACCCACAGATTCCAGTCGCGGATGAAGACGGCACGCTTGCCATCCGGCGAGAGCACCGCCTCCGTAACGTTGCGGCGGCCTTTGCGTCCACCAGTTCCGGCATCCACCAGGATTTCCGCGCAGCTGTAGGTTTCGCCAAGTGTGCACCGGAAGCGCCGTCCCTCCGTGGTGATGAGGGCCACGGTGTCATGCTCCTCCAGGGCAAAACCTTCTACTCTAATCTGCTTCGGGTCGGACGCTTTGAGCCCCGCGGCATGCAGCGATGCAGTCATTCGCACCGGATCATAAGCGGCTACCTTTGTGCCGCGCGCCGCATCGCCCAGCATGATCGTTGCCAGGCCATGGTCGGCATCCGCATACCAGAAGCGGTTTGCGTCCAAAAACTGCGCGCCGCGCACGGCATGGTCCACCAGCGGAGAGGCCGCCTCCGGCAGCAGAGACGCGGCGCGGCCGTAGTCCTCAGCCGTGTAAACACGGCCAGTTTGCGCATGGCCGCTTAGCGAGGAGAAAGCAGCTGCGATCAGAAGCGTGGGCGCGTGCAGAACGCGGCAAAGTTGGCGAGACACACGGCCAAGGGGCATGGGGAAGAGTGGTTCCTCTCTGAGTGCAGACGCGATGATTAAAGCACGATGGTATCAAGACGTTCCGATGCCGGCGGGGCCACTCTCTTCGTCGTGATGAAGTGAGTTCTGCTGCAGCTTCCAGCGGATACGCCGCAGCATGCCCAACCAAACACCCACATCAGCACCCGGCACACTCAACCGGCGCAGCAGCCGCCGCATGCTTTCGCTGCCCAGATTGCCGGGGAAACGCCGGTCGTACTCCGCCATCCGCAGCACTTCCCGCAGCAGCGTCTCCATGCGTTCCAGTTCTTCCGCGCTCGCCGCCACCGGTTCCATTGGCAGCTCTCGTGGCGCGGCGGAACCCCGGCCGGCAACTTCGTAAAGACACACCGCCACCGCCTGGCCCAGGTTCATGGAGATTTGCTGCCGGTGCATGGGAATGGTCAGCAGGCGGTGGCAGAAACTCAGCTCCTCGTTGGAGAGGCCGGTCTTCTCCGAGCCAAAGAGCAGTGCGATCTTGCCATTGCTGTTTGCCGCAATCCGCTGCGCTGCATCGGGCAACAGGTCCACGGGATGTTCGAGCTTACGCGCGCCCAGAGCCGTTGTTCCGTAAACCAGGGTGCAATCCGCGACCGCGTCCGCAAGCGCGGTGAAGGGCTGAGCGGCCTGCAGCACGGGCGCGGCGTCGACCGCGCTGACCGCGTTCTGAAATGGCACCGCGTACTCCGAAACCACACGGAGGTCGGTGCATCCGAAGTCGGTCATGGCACGCGCGGCCGCGCCAATGTTGAGCGGATTGCGCGCACGCACCAGCACCACGGCCAACTGCTCAGGAGCAGCACTCACAGCGTTCATGCTACAGCCGACAGCATCGCGATGAACCCCTCTCTGCCTGCCGGGCTCTGCTATAGTACGGCTCAGTCACCGTACATTCACACAGGCAAACCTCTCTACGCGGGAAGGCACGCCGTCCTGTAAGCAAAGACATGCGGGGAACTGCCACGTGCATTTGCCCGAACCTGAAGCGTCCCTGCATCTGTTTTTCTCTGGAGGTTCTACGTGTTTCACCGGCAACTCCGTCTTCTTGCACTTGCAGCAGTGACTCTTCCAGCCGTGATGGCAGCGCAGTCCACGGCCACGCTCTCCGGCACGGTGACGGACCCTTCGGGCGCGGCGCTCCCCGGTGCGCAGGTGCGGGTTCATAACCTGGGCACCAACATCGACCGTGACGTGGTTTCCGACGGTGCCGGACAGTATGTGGTGCCTTCGCTCGCACCGGGCGACTACTCAATCATCGTCACCAGCAGCGGCTTCGGCAATTACACCGTACAGCGGCTCACGCTCCAGGTGGATGCGAAGACGAACCTGAACATCCCCATGGCGCTGGCCGCCACCGGTGAAACCGTGCAGGTGGATGCCGCCGCCCCGCTCATCAATTCCGAGAGCATCACCGTCGGCCAGGTTATCGACAGTGTGACCGTGCAGGAGGTGCCGCTGAACGGCCGCCACTTTCTGGATCTGACGGTGCTGACACCAGGCAGCGTGACCGCTCCCGCCAATGGCAACCTGACCGCGCCAAGCCGCGGCTTGGGCGCAAACAGCTTCATCACCGCCGGCAATCGCGATGATTCGGTCAACTTTCAGATCAACGGCGTGAACCTGAACGACCTGACGCAGAATCAGATCACTTTTCAGCCCTCCATCAACACCACGGCCGAGTTCAAGATCAATAACCAGACCTACTCGGCGGAGTACGGCCGTTCGTCCGGATCCATCGTGAACGTGAGCACGCGCTCCGGCACGAATGCGTTTCACGGTGAGGGCTTTGAGTACGTCCGCAATGAGGCGCTGGACGCGCGCAATTACTTCAATCCCAGGGGCACGCGCATTGCGCCGTTCAAGCGGCATAACTTTGGTGGCGCGGTGGGCGGGCCCCTCTGGAAAGACCATACCTTCTTCTTTGGCAGCTATGAGGGCCTGCGGCAGCAGCAGGGGCTGACGGTGAACAGCGGCGTGCTGACGTTGGCACAACGCGCGGGTGTCACGGATGCTGTCGCGCAAAAGCTGCTCGCGTTCATACCGCTGCCGAATGCGACCTCCACGACAGGCACCGCGCCCGATAGTTTTGTCGGCATTGCCAGCGGGCCGGTGCAGACCGACCAGGGCACGCTCGACATCTCCCACACCTTTACACCAGCGGACACCTTGCACGGCTTTTACGCGATCCAGAAAGATGTGCGCACCGAGCCAACGCTGCAGGGCAACAACGTTTCCGGCTTTGGCGACCACCGGGCCGCTACCCGGCAGATTCTCACGCTGAATGAGACGCACGTCTTCTCCTCCAGGCTGGTGAATGAGGCGCGGCTCGGCTTCAACCGCATTGCCATCTCCTTCCTGCCAAATGTGACGACGGACCCAACCTCCCTCGGCCTGGGCGATGGCAACAGCGGTCCGGCCGGCATTCCGCAGATCAGCATCAGTGGTCCCGGCATTAACTTCGGCGGGCCGGCCGGCTTTCCGCAGGGGCGTGAGGATACGTTCGGCATCTTTTCTGATACGGCGACTTACACCGTTGGCCGGCACTCGCTCAAGTTCGGCGGCGAGTTCCGCCGTTTTCTGAATGCCAACTTCAACGGCGACACCGGCACGCTCGGCTTCAACTCCGTGGCCAATTTCCAGGCCGGCCGCGCCACCAACTTCAGCATCACGCCGGGCACGCTCAGCAATCGCATCTACTCCAATGCCGCGGGCGGCTTTGTGCAGGATGCGTGGAAGATCACTCCCCGGTTCACCGCGGAGCTTGGCTTCCGCTATGAGTGGAACGGTTCGCCGGTGGAAGGCAAGAACCGCTTCACAGTGTTCGATGTGGCCTCGCTCAGCCTTTTTCAAGTGGGCACGAACGGCTACGGCAACAGCCCTTATAGCCAGAACAACAATTTTGAACCACGGCTGGGCTTTGCCTACGACGTGAGCGGCAAGGGCAAGACCGTGTTGCGCGCCGCCTATGGCTACATGGCTGACCAGCCGGAGACCAACCTGGTGAGCGGCCTGAACAGCAATCCGCCTTACAAGAACAGCGTGACTTTCACCAACTCCGCGCGCACGCCGTTCATCCCGGTGGAGAACCTGTACAACTCAGCCGGCGCGGCGGGCCTGTCGCTCTCCGCCGTGAACCGGAATTACAAGAACGCCTACACGCAGACCTTCAATGCGAACCTGCAGCAGGAATTGCCGCTGGGCATCGTGACGTCGGTCGGCTATTACGGCTCGTTGGGCCGGCATCTGCGCCAGCCTACCAATATCAATCAGCCCAACGCTGCGGGAGTGCGGCCATACAACAACCTCTCCCTGACCAGCCCAATCCTTCCGGGCGCGGCGATCGGCGTGAACATCAACCAGACGGCCTACGCCGGCCAGTCCAACTACAACGCCCTTTGGACGACGGCTCAGAAGAGCTTCCGCAACGGGCTGAATTTTAGCTTCAATTACAACTACAGCAAGTCGCTCGACCTTGGCTCGCTCTCTGGAACGGTTTTTCAGGACGCGACACGGCCCGCGCTCAACTACGGCCCGTCGGACTTCGACACACGTCACCGCATTGCCTTCAATGCGGTTTACCGTCTGCCGTTCAACGGCAACCGCCTGGTGGAGGGCTGGCAAATTTCTGGCATCACGCAGTTCCAGACCGGCAACCCGCTCAACGTGACCACAACGTCAACGTTCACAGGCACCTCCGGCGTACTGCACCCGAACTTGGTGGGCCCGGTCGTCTACACCAGGAGCAAGGCGAGCGCCACACGCGTCCGTTGGATCGCACCGAATCTTTGTACCAACAGCACAACGACACTGAACGGCTGCACCTTTCAGGCGCTCTCCACCGGCTTCGGCAACCTGAGCCGTAACGCGCTGGTCGGGCCACGCTTCTCCGACACGGACTTCTCCATCGAGAAAAACACAGCCGTCTTTGAGAACCTGAGATTTCAGTTCCGCGTGGATGCTTTCGACATCTTCAACCACGCCAGCTTCGGCAATCCCAACACAAGCATCGGCGTAACCACAACAGCCCCCACGGCCGCTAACCCGAACCCGACCGTGAGTGCCAACCCCAACTTCGGGCTCATCTCGTCCACACGCTTTGCGGTCGGCGACCTGGGCTCATCGCGCCAGTTGCAGATCGTGGGCAAAATCATCTTTTGAGTTCGTATGCTCCGCAGGATCGTCATTTCGACCGAAGGCCGCAGACACTGTTCAGAATGGGGAGTTTTTCAGCGCGGCCGTAGTGGAGAGGCCTGCTTCTGCCCGGGGCAGTCGTGTAGCAGGGAACAGACAACAGGTTTCTCCACTGCGCGACTTGAACGTCTACATAAGCCGCGGCGTTATAAGGGTCGCTCCGGTCGAAATGACAGTTCATAAGTCTTAGGAGTCAATCTGGCGGAGATAGTTCAGTAAGTCAAACAACTGCGTTGAATACAGATCACGACTGAAATTTTGTGGAGTTTGAGCACATATGAATCTCCGTTCCGTCGCCTCATCTTTACTGACCGTCACCGCCTTGTGCACATCACTCTGCGCGCAACAGATTCAGAGTGCAAAGGCGACCGTCGACTACAAAGCTGTCGGCGCGCCCATCGCGCCCGCACCCTTTGATCCGCAAATCACCGCCGCGCTCAAGCAGGTTTCCGTGGAACGGATCAAGGCCAACATCACGCGCATGGTGGAGTTCAACAACCGCGTGACGGTTTCCAGCACGGAAACGGACCTGAAGCCCGGCACCGGGGTGTTGGCCGCGGCCGATTGGATCAAAGAGCAGTTCGACGGGTACAGCAAAGCCTGCGGCGGCTGCCTGGAAGTGACCGAGCCCGAGTTTATCGAGAAGCCTGAACCGGGAGGCCGCTCGCGCTTTGCCAAGCTCACGCCGCTGCGTGATGTCGTCGCCATTTTGCGCGGCACCGACCCCGCCGCAAGCAAACGGATGTACCTGGTGACGGGCCACTACGACACGCGCGAGACCGACGTGATGAACACGCATGACCCCGCGCCCGGTGCCAACGACGACTCCAGCGGCACCGCCGTCAGCATGGAAGCCGCGCGCGTGCTAAGCCAGTACAAGTTCCCCGCAACTCTGGTCTTTGTGGCCGTTGCCGGCGAGGAGCAGGGGCTAAACGGCAGCCGCGAACTCGCCCAGCTGGCAAAAAAGGAGGGCTGGCAGTTGGAAGGCGTGCTGAACAACGACATTGTGGGCGGCGACACCACGCCGGGCGAAACGCTGCAGAGCAAGTCGCTGATCCGCGTCTTCTCGCAGGGCATTCTTCCTACGGCTCCAGTCGAACAAATTCGTGCAGCGCTCAGTATTGGCGGGGAGAACGAATCGCCCTCCCGCATGCTGGCGCGCGATGTGCTGGAGGTAAGCCGGACCTACTTCTCCCGGCCGGGCCAACGAGCGCAGAACGCAACCGCTTTCACACCCGTCATGGAGCTTCGTCTCGACCGCTATCTGCGTGGCGGCGACCATAAATCCTTCAGCGATGAGGGCTTTCCCGCCGTGCGCTTTACAGAGTGGCGAGAGAACTTTGACCACCAGCACCAGCATGTGCGCGTAGAGAACGGCAAGGAGTACGGCGATCTGCTGAAGTTCGACGACTTTAACTACATCGCTAACACGGCCCGCCTGAACATGGCGGCACTCGCTACCCTGGCCAAATCACCGGGCATGCCGCAGCATGTCACGCTCGTCACCAGCAACCTGGACAACAACACGACGGTGAAGTGGGACGCGCCCTCCGCCGCGGGCGCAGGCCCGGTAAATTACCGGATCGTGTGGCGCGAGACCACCATGAACGACTGGCAATATAGCGCCGACGCCGCGAAGTTCCCTGCAACAGGAGCGCAGGACGGCCAGGCCAGCCAATTCAGCGCGACCCTGCCTGTTTCCAAGGACAACGTCTTCTTCGGCGTTCGCGCCTGCGATGCCGCCGGGCACTGCAGCCAGGCGGTGGCACCCATGCCGGAGGCTCGCCGGGCTCGTTGACCGCTGAAGGTTTGCCTCAGGGCTGAAGCCGGATGCTCTGGCAGTGCTGGAGCCTTGCCTGCTTCGAAACGGCATCCGATCAGTCATCCTGAGAACCGATCAAAGCGGATAACATTTCCATGCGCACAGTGGTCCAACGTGCACCGTTACCAATCTGCACCGATGGATGGCTGTGCTGCATGCCTCGTTTGAGAGTTTCGCTTTCTGCCTCAGCCGCCCTGTTTTGTGCCATGTCACCGGCGCAGTCGCCTGTACTGCCGAATGGCATCTCCGGCGTTGTGACGGATCCCTCCGGTGCTAAGGTTTTCGGTGCCGCCGTCCATCTGGAAAGCGAGACAGCACCAGATACGGTTCATCTCGACCTGACGACGGACAAGGATGGCCGTTTCAGCTTCGATGTGCCGGCGGGCAGCTACACGCTGCATATTGAGGCAAGCGGCTTCCGTCCGCTGGACCGCTCGGCCCTGCAGGTGGACGGTAAGCCGCTCACGCCCATTGCCGCACGTCTTACCATTGCCAGCACGGATGAAGTCCTGAACATTGACGCGAACGCCACCACCAGCACCGGCGCCGCCGACAACGGAAGCGCGCTCGTCTTCAAGAAAGAACAGCTCAGCACTCTGTCCAACGATGAAGGTACGCTGCAGCAAGAGCTGCTGGCCATTGCGGGCGGCGACGGCCAGCACCCGCCGCAACTGCTGATCGACGGCTTCAGCGGCGGCCGCTTTCCGCCGAAGGACTCCATCCGGGAAGTCCGCATCAATCAAAACCCGTACAGCACGCAGTACGACAGCCTGGGCTTCGGTCGCATCGAGATCTTCACCAAGCCCGGCAGTGACAAGCTCCACGGCAACCTGCAGGTGCAGGGCAACACCAAAGGCCTGAACGCGCGTAACCCTTTCACGGGCGTGCAGCCGGATTACCACACGCTGTTCTTCGACGGCAGCGTTGGCGGCCCCATTGGCAAGGTCACCTCGTGGTTTGCCGGAGCCAACTACAACGACGCGCAGAGCAATGCCGTGGTGAACGCGGTCACGCTGGACAGCAATCTCCAACAAACGCAGATCTCCCAGGCCGTGCCGAACCCCAACACCACGCAAACCTACTACGTGCGCCTGGACCGCCAGCTCAGCAAAAACAACACGTTTACGTCAAGGTATGAGTACAACCGCAGTTCCCAACAAAACGCCGGTGTCGGCCTTCTGGTGCTTCCCTCGCAGGGCTACAACACGGCAAACAGCACGCAAACGCTGCAGCTCGGCAACACGGAGATCATCGGTCCGCACCTGGTGAATGAAACACGCTTTCAATACCTGCGTACGCGCACCCGTCAGACCAGCAACAGCAACGCACCCGCGCTGCAGGTTCAAGGCTCCTTCAGCGGCGGCGGCAGCCCGGCGCAGACATTCAGCGACAATGGGGACCGCTATGAGTTCCAGGATTACCTGGCGATCGACCGCGGCAAACACTTCCTCCACGTCGGCGCGCGCTACCGCCTTTTCCGCGACGCAAATCTGGCCACAACGAACTACAACGGCCAGTTCACCTTTCCCGACATTGCCACCTATCAGCGCACGCTGCAGGGGCAGGCGGCCGGCCTCTCTCCTGCACAGATCCGTGCCAGCGGCGGCGGCGCCACGCAGTTCAACCTGACCGCCGGCAATCCCAGCGCCGCCGTGCTCACGGGCGATCTGGGCGTTTATGCCGAGGACGAGTGGAAGCTGAAGAGCAACGTAACGCTCAACTACGGCCTGCGTTTCGAGTCGCAATCCGCTGTGCCGGACCATGTGGATCCCGCGCCCCGCGTCGGCTTTGCCTGGGCAGTGCGCCAGGGCGACAAGCACCCGGCCTGGTTCACCCTGCGCGGCGGTGGCGGCCTCTTCTACGACCGCTTCGAGTCTGGCGACATCCTGCAAACCTATCGCCAGAATGGCATTACGCAGCAGGCCTATTTCGTCCAGAATCCGGATTTTTACCCGGCGATCCCCGCGCGGTCGACACTTGTCGGCGTGCAGCCCACCATTTACCGGCTCGCGCCCCGGTTGCGTTCGCAGTACGTCATCATCTCCGGCCTGAACATCGAGCGTTCGCTCGGGAAAATCGGGAGTATTAGCGCCAATTACCTGAACTTCCGCGGTGTGCACCAGTACCTGTCGGAAAATGCCAACGCACCGCTGCCCGGCACTTACAATCCGGCGGTGCCGGGCAGCGGGCTCCGTCCTCTGGGTAACTCGCAAAACATCTATCAGTTCGCCTCAGATGGTTTGCAGCGCGGCAATATCATCTTCATCAACGCCAACATGCACCCGGCCAAGTGGGTCAGTTTCTGGGGAACGTATGTGTGGCAGGGCTTCAAGTCCGACGCAATCGGATCCACCAGCTTCGCCTCAAATTCCTACAACGTGCACGCGGATTACTCATCGGCTTTCTGGAGCCGGCCGAACCGTCTCTTCACCGGCGCATCCATCAACTTCCCGCGCGGCTTTGAGCTCTCGCCTTTTCTTGCCTCTTTCAGCGGACGGCCCTTCGACATCACCACGGGCAGCGACAACAACGGGGACACCATCTACAACGATCGCCCCGCCTTTGCGACGGACCTCTCCCGGCCCTCAGTGATGCGTACGAAGTACGGCAACTTCGACCTGAACCCGTCGGCCGGTCAGCCGCTTATCCCGGCAAACTATCAGCGTGGGCCGGCCTTTGCGTCGCTGCAAATCTCGCTGGATAAGAGCTTCAAATTCGGCCCGCGGTCCAGCGCGCCTCCTGCCTCCGCTGCGGCCGCCACGCCGGGCAGCGCCGCAGGCCCCACACCCGCCGGCGGACCCAACGCGGGCAAGCCCGATCCGCCGTACACCTTCGGCCTCTCGGTCGAGTCGGGCAACGTCTTCAACCACACGAACGCGTCACCGCCCATCGGTGTGCTCACATCGCCATTTTTCGGCAGGTCCATCAGTCTCTCAAGCGCCTTCGGCGGCAACACGGCAGCCAACCGCACTGTCACGCTGCGCACCTACTTTCGCTTTTAAGCGTGACGAAGAAGTGGGTGCCCCACATTCATGACAGCTCCATTGTCGTGAAGGTGCGTGGAAGCTGCAAGCTTCCGAAGAGCAGCGAGGTAACCCACCTTAGCTTCGCAAAGGTGGGGTACCCGCGTCCTGGGCTTACCAGAAGATTGCTGCTGTCTGGAGCGTTTCTCGCTTGAGTGTAGTTGCGCTGATCTGCCGTGAGCACGATTGGGTTTAGGGAAAAGCAGGTTTCTCCACTTCGCTTCGGTCGAAATGACAGAGCTTTACCTATACGAGAAACGCTCTAACTACGCCAGTGCAGTTCCACCGGCTCAGCCAAAGGATGCTCACCCTTGCCCGTCAGCCGCCGCTGCTTGAGCGCGAAGTACCACTTGGCCGGCTTGTCGGCATCGTCGATCAGCATCATCGCCGGGCGATAGCGCAGACCTTCCGCCTGCTGTACCATCGTCTCCTGATCCTGCCGCACGAACTTTGCGCCAAAGTACTTCGCGATCTGCGGAACCAACGGAACGCTGTAGAAGATATTCCAACAGGCGGCGACGTCAATGCGGCAGGTGGACGGCGTCACCGGTGTCACCGTCGTGAGCGAGCTGAACCACTTCGAACCCGCGCGGATCGTCTCATACCGACGATTCGGCAGCGTGAAATCGATGGTCGTCTCAACTTTTTCGCCATAAACACCCAGCAGCTTGTAGGGCGCGGAGTTGGCCGAGGGCGCGTGCGAGCTCATGCGAAAGCCCTCCGGCAGCGGCTCAAATCGCTTCGTCTTCTCATGGATGCTCGCGCCGGAGCGCCACCACCAGGCCTGGTGCACAAACGGCCCATGCGCCGGGTCCATCAGGCCGATGATGCCGTGATCCACGTTGCACGGCAGCTCCGCGCTCAGGTGCGCGCTGCGGTAGCGCTCGCCGAACTTGGGGACTGCGGGCAGTTCCGGCAGCATGGTTTCCGGCGTGATGCGGCCCATGCCCGCCTCCGGCAGAAAAACCCAGGCATAGCCGTCGCCCTCACGGCAGGGATACGCGCCCGCATAAATCTTTGTCGCCTGCAACGGGTCATGCTGTGTCAGCGACGGAATCTCCACGCACTGCCCGCCGCACGGCTCAAACTTCCATCCATGATACCGGCACTGGACCGTCTCGCCATCAAACCAGCCGGCGGACAGCGGAATGCCGCGGTGCGGGCAAAGATCGCGCAGGGCAAACACTGAGCCATCGCGCTTGCGGCCGAGCACCAACGGCACGCCCAGCAGCAGCGCCGTCTCCATCTCCCCGGCACGCAGATCGCCCGCCCGCAACGCCGGGTACCACTCGCCAAAGATCAGCTCTGCTGCAGGCTGGTTTCCCACTTCCGGCTTGTCATGGCGCAGACGCATAGTGCTGCTTTCAGGATACCGCCCGGACGAAACAATCTCTCCTCAGCTCAGACACCCCTTGGAAGCATTGCCTACGGCTCGGTGATGACAAGTTCCCGTACCACGAAGATGTGCGCTGATCCCACTCCAGATCTCAGCCAATGTCCCGGCCGCTTATTGCGCGCGCAGAACTTCGGAAGGGTCGGTCCGCAAGGCGTGCAGCACGGCGGGAATCGTGGCGACGGCAGCCGTTAGAAGCATGGCGCATGCGGGTAGCGCGAACATACCGGCGTCCGTCGCCTTTACCTGATAGATGAGTGACTCGACAAACCGGGCAGCGCCGAAGCCGAGCAGCAGTCCAGCGCAGCTTCCCAGCGCGATCATCCAAAACACGTCCAGGGTCATAAGGCGCACGATGCCGGCGCGCGTCGAACCGACCGCCATGCGAATACCGATTTCACGGCGTCGCTGCACCACGGAATAGTTCAGCACGGCGTAAAGCCCGATGCCGGCCAGCAGCAGCGCAGCCATTGCGAAAAAGGCGGCCAGCATCGCGATCAGCCGTTCGCGAATGGTCGCGTCGTGGAACAACTCGAGTTGCGTAGTGATATTAGATACGCGAAGTCCATTGTGCCGCTGCGCGATGAGCTTGCGAAGCGTGTTGGCGAGCACCAGCGGGTTTGAGCCGTCCGTGTGAATGGTAAATACAGCAGAGTCGGTCAACTGCATCGCGGACTTGTCATCGAGCCCGTGAAAGGGCACGTAAAAGACGGCACCGCTCGGTTCTTTCAAGTCGCGATACGGAACGTCAGGCGTCACCGCGACAATCGTAGAGGCCGGCTGATTTGCTTCGCGTCGAAAGGAACGCCCGATCGCGTCCTGGCCTGGAAAGTAGGTTCTGGCAAAGCTCTCGTTGACAATGGCAGAGCCCGGAGAAGTATCGCCTGGGCCAAAGTCGCGGCCGGCAAGCAGAGGAATCTTCATGGTGGCAAACCAGCCTGGAGACACGTTCAGATACCAGGAGCTTGTGGAACTGGATGTCGCGGCGCCGACGAAAATATCGCTGTTGATGGCGATGCGCCCCAGCAGAGGCCAGCCCGAGAGAGCGACCGAACGGACCCCGGGAACGGCACGCATCGCCTCAGCCGTTTGATCCCACACAATGGGCAGCTCCCCTTTGCCAGCAACGGTTTCCAGCAGAAGCAGCTGGTCCGTCGAGAAACCGAGAGGACGATTCTGGAGGCGCAGGAACGACGCCAGAAACAGCGAAGACAGGAACAGCACGAGGCAGCAGAAAGCCACCTGGAGGGCAATGCCACCACGCATCAGCCGGCGTGGTGCCTGCGGATTCTCACCACCTTTCAGAACGGCAATGGGCCGGGCCGCGGAGGCACGCAGCGCCGGCAACAGGCCAAGCAGGATCACCATGAGAGCCATCACACCGAAGCCGAAAAGGAGCACACGGCCGTCGGCGTCCAGAGCGAGACGCGCGGGATCGCCGGGCGGATTGACGAGGCTCAGCACCACCGGTGCCGACCACGCCGCAAACACGGCACCAAGGATGAACGCCAACCCTGTGAGCAGCGCGCTTTGACAAAGGATCAACTGAATCAGGCGGCGCCGCCCGGCACCGATCGACATGCGGAGAGCCATCTCCTGAGAGCGGGCGGCAGCCTGGGCCGTCATCATGTTGGCCACGTTGACACAGGCAATGAGCAGGACGGATGCGGCCAGCAGACCCAGAATACCCAGGGAGCGCCGGTACTCTTTCTGAAGGTCAGAAATGCCGGCACTCGCGGGCGAGAGGACCAGGCTTTGATCGAGAGAGTGGAAACACTCCTTGCAATCAGCCTCAAAGGCACGGCTCACAACCGAAAGATGCTCGCGAAGCGGTTGAAGCACGGTCGCCGGGGCCACGCCGGGTCTCAACATGAGAAATGTGCGGTGCCAGATGGTATTGCTCTGGGCGGCGAAGCGGTTCGTGTTCAGGGGCAGGAAGATGTCAGTGGCCGTTCCCTTCTCTGTACCGGTAAAGCCGCGAGGTCCGACTCCGATAACCTCGAACGTTTGACTGCCGACGTGGACCAGGCTGCCCAGGACATGCGGATCGCCGCCAAACCGGGAGTTCCAGTAGTCCCACGAAAGCACCACATAAGCATTGCGATCAGGCCCCTGGTCATCGGCCGGGGTAAGCAGGCGGCCAAGCCTGGGCTGCAGGCCGAAGATGGGAAACATGTTGCCGGAAACATAAGCGGCATGGGCCTTCTCCATGTTCTCGTCGGCAGACCACGTCACGTCTACGCGGTCGGCGTCGCTGACGGCGATCAGGTCGGCTTGTTCTTTGACGGCATCGCGCATCACCTCGAACTCCGGCGTTGCCCAGTGGCCGTCTTCCGCGGGCTTGCCGGAGAGATCAATCATCTTGCGGGAGAGAACATAAAGACCGCCGGCGTGGGAGATGGGCAGTGGACGCCAGAGCAGGGCATCCATGAGACGAAACGCCGCGATGCAGGAGCCGATGCCGAGAGCGAGGGAAAGCACGGCGGCCAGAGACACCACCTTGTTGCGGCACAGCTGACGCCAACCGAAACGCGTATCGGCAAGAAGAGACTCAAGCCACCCCATCACCCGGATGCCGTGGCTTGCCTCGCGGGCACGCAAGACGGAGCCCAGCAGACGGCGTGCCTCGTCGGGATTGCGGCCGGCGGCAATCGCGTCGTGAAGGTGTCCCTGCAACTCTTCATCAATCTCGCGATTCAACCGCTCCCCGCGCACGGCATGAGAGATACGCGACCATACGGACATGTCAAGCCTCCCGCAACACTCGATTGATTGCCAGGCTGGCGGACTGCCAGCGCGATATCTCCAAGCCCAGCTGCTTTTTACCCGCGGCTGTCAGTTCATACACGCGGGCGCGCCGGCCGGTGTCTTTCTTGATCCACTCCGCGCGAATCCAGCCCGCTTCTTCCATCCGGTACAGCGCAGGGTAAAGGGATCCCTCCTCAGCGCGCAGGACGTCTCCAGAAGTGCTGGCGATGGCGGCCATGATCGAGTAGCCGTGCAGTCCCGGCCGCCGCGACAGGAGCTTCAGCACCAGCAAATCGAGGGAACCAAGCAGTGAGTCGGTCTTTGCCATACCCAGACATCTTTATATAGGCTTCTGGGTATAAGGTCAACCGTCGAAGCCGGTCTCAAGAGCGGTCGCCTCCGCACTTTGCTGGTCCTCATACGTCGCGTTCACGGAAGTAGTCCGGCCTGAATGGGTCTG